>JALELS010000003.1 GCA_022768065.1 Ruminococcus sp.
GTATTGAACACGGTTTTGAACATTTTTACGGTATTTTCGGGTAAAAACAGAGGGCTTTTAGGCTCCCTTGTGAATGGTGATTCCCCACGGTGTGGGGAAATGTCACGAAGTGACAAAGGGGACTCTCTCCGGTTAGGAGCTGTCACCGCAGGTGACTGAGGGATTATTTAGGCTCCCTTGTAAAGGGAGCTGTCACCGCAGGTGACTGAGGGATTGTTCAGGCTCCCTTGAAAAGGGAGCTGTCTGCGAACGAAGTGAGTAGACTGAGGGATTATTTAGGCTCCCTTGTAAAGGGAGCTGGCTACGAACGAAGTGAGTAGACTGAGGGATTAAACAATTACGCGCTTTCTATTCAAATTCCATAAACCCCCAAGAAATCCCTCCGGATTGCCTTACGGCAACCCACCTCCCTTTTCAAGGGAGGCAAAAAGCGGATTAGAAAGTCACGCGCTTTCTATTCAAATTCCATATACTCCCGCGAAATCCCTCCGGATTGCCTTACGGCAACCCCCCTCCCTTTTCAAGGGAGGCTGATTTGCTTTGCAAAAGAGGCTGTTTGGGGCAAAAGGAGAAGAGTGAACAAAGCGGCTGAAGCGAAACAAAAGCAGAGGTGCTTTTAGGCTCCCTTGTGAAGGGAGCTGGCTGTGAGCATAGCGAACAGACTGAGGGAATTATATAGGCTCCCTTGTAAAGGGAGCTGGCTGCGAACGAAGTGAGTAGACTGAGGGATTAAAAGGTAATGCGCTTTCTATTCAAATTCCATATACTCCCGCGAAATCCCTCCGGATTGCCTTGCGGCAACCCACGGCGGATTGGCTTTGCAAGGAGGATGATTATGGCACAAAAACAAAATGAGACTCATAAATCAGAATAAGATACAAAAACAAAATGAGATACATAAAACGGAATACGCACAAAAGACCGGAGGGCTTTGTCTTTATTTTTCGCAAAATAGCGGTCGGACTTCCCACATAAAATCAAGGGACGTGAAAACTCGCCTTGGGCATAAATTGCGGCAAAAAAACGCAAAAAAGCGGCTCCCGGGGCGTTTGCCCCGTGAACCGCTTTGCAACTTGCGATGTTATTTATTCGGCTCTTATTTAATTGTGAGATTTGCCCCGTACATGGCGGCTAAATCAAGGGTGCCGTCAAACGTGTTTCCGTCCTCGGTAAAGCACTGTACGTGGTAAAGACCGCCGTTGCAGACAAAATCCATGGTGAGCTGATAAGCGGAATATGTTTTCGGGTTTTTATCGTCGGCTTTTTTAACCTCTACCACATATGCGGTAGCGCCGCATTTTTCGAGAGTTACGGTGCGCTGCTCAACGGTTATGCCCGTTGCAGTATCGCCTGCCTGCGACAAAACCTGATTCCACTGAGCGGCGGTATTGTTTGCTTCCTTTTCGGCGGCGCTGTCGTCCTCGGCTTCGCCCGAATACATAACCTGCGCGTCGAGCCCCTTATATTTCTTTGAGGTGGCTATACCGGAATTGCCCACGGTCCAGCCGTCGGGATAAACCATTTTAAAGTTCTTTGTCTCGTGAAGTGCGCCGTCGGTTATCTGGCTGGGGAACGGAACGGCACCCGTTTTTATTTCGCCGTTTTCATCGGTAACCTTTTTGCCGTCCTCATCGGTGACATATATTTCAATCTCGCCGTCGTCATTGAGAACCGTATTGCCCTCTTTATCGGTAACAACCTCGTATGTGGCGTCTTTGGCGTTTATGGTCGGCTTCTTTTTTCCGCATGAGGCGAAAACAGCCGATATTACGATTAAGGAAGCGCAGATAACTGCGATTATTTTCTTATCCATTTTAATTCCTCCGTTTTATACATAAACAGATTATAAATTTTTTAACGCGGAATGTCAACGGGGGATGTTAAAAATGTCCGGATCGCAAAAAAACAAAAGACAACTCGGAAACAAATCTTTGTATAAACAGTTGTTTTTATTTGGCAGAGCTTACCTTTTGCTCCGAATCAACCTCACCCTCGGAGTACATTTGTACGCCTTCGGGCAAGCCTTAACCGCCGCAACCGCGTCGGCTAAGGTTCGGTTAATCCACTCCGAACATTTTTTCCTATCCCCCGAAAAGAGGGTGTAAAAATGTCCGGATCGCAAAACATTCCCCGAAAATATACCGCTTACTCTTCCTCTATAAATGCGACTACGTCGCCCACCGTTTTCATTTTTTCAAGCGCCTCGTCCGGCACTTCTTTTCTGAATTCGTCCTCCAAGGTCATTGCGAGGTCGATAAGGTCGAGACTGTCTGCCGACAAATCGTCACGCAGTTTTGACTCGGCGGTTATTTCATCAAGCGGAATTTCGAGCTGTTCGCTCAATATTTCACATATCGTATCGTATAACGTAAAAAGCACCTCCGAACATATTTGACGCGGTTATAAAATCTGTTTGAGGGGAGAAATGTCAACGCCGTCGAAATCCTTTATAAATTCATAGAGCGAATTTGCGGCTTTTTTCACTCCGCCTTTTTCGGCGCTCTCGAAATTTATGGGAATTACCGGGTCGTGAACGCTCTGCCTTAAAATAAAGAAGCTCTCGGTCTTCGGGAAAATTATTTTGATTCCCTCGTGGCTGTCGGGTGCTATTGTCCAATCATCGCGCTTTGCGGCAAAATCGGAGAGCCTGCTTATAAGCTCGTTTCCCACAGCGCGGAAATCGTCCTCGGTTATTTTGAGGCGAACCTCTTTTTCCTCGGCGGGTTCTTTCAAATCCTTTATGAGGTCGGAAAGGTCCTTGCCCTGTTTTTTCATCGCGGCGGCTTTGATTATGATTTTTGTTACGAGGTATGCGCCGTCGTCGAGATAGTAGTTATCCCTGAATGCCGCGTGACCCGAAGTTTCTATGGCGAGCGGAGCGTTTATACCGTTTTTCTCAAGCCTTACCGCCTCGTCAATGACGTTTTTATAGCCGCGTTTAAAGCGCAGATGATGTCCGCCGAGCGTTTTTTCTATAAACTCGGTAAGCCCTGCCGAAGTTACGGAGTCGGTAACCACGGTGCCGCCCGGATTGTTTTCGAGCGCGATGACCGACGTCAGAGCGACAAGCGCGTTTCTGTTTATCTCTTTGCCGTCGGAGCTGACGCAGCCTCCGCGGTCAACGTCCGTGTCAAATATTACGCCGAGGTCGGCATTTGCACCGAGAGTTGCCTCACGCACGGAGTTCATTGCCGTCTCGTTTTCGGGATTCGGAATATGATTCGGGAACATACCGTCCGGCTCCAAATAGCGGCTGCCGGTTGTATCCGCTCCGAGGGGCGAGAGTACCTTTTCGGCGTAAAATCCGCCTACTCCGTTACCTGCGTCAACAACTATTTTAAGTCCCTTTAACGGTCTTTCGTAATCCTCCGCCTTTACGCCCTCGCGTATCATTTCGCAAAGGTGCTCGCAGTAGACCGACATAAAATCGACCTCCTGCAAATTCTGCTTTTCGGTTTTACTTTTGATTTCGTGCTCTTCGGCGTATTCGAGTATGCTCTTTATTTCGTCGCCCGAAAGTCCTCCGTCGGGAGTGAAAAACTTGAGGCCGTTTCTGTCCCACGGATGATGACTCGCGGTTATCTGAACCGCTCCGTCACAGCCGAGCATTTTAGTTGTCATAAACATAGCCGGGGTTGACGCGAGCGCACAGTCCTTGATTTCAAGTCCGAAGGAAGCCAGCGCGTCGATTACGTCTGCCTTTATCCGCTCCGCCGAAATTCTCGAATCATGCCCGACCGAAATTACGAGTTCTTCCTCTTTCTTACCGAGCTTTCCGGCGAGAAATACGACAAACGCTGCGGAAATTCTCTTTACCGCCTCATCGGTCAAATCGATTTTTTTCGGATCGTCGGGATTTACCGCCGTGCCTCTGACGTCGGTTCCGCTTTTAAGATGTCTGAGTTCCATAAAATCAACCTTTCCGTAAGTAATTCCGTAAGTTATTCCAAAAGACCTCTTTTGATTATCTCATCTGCCGCCAGCATAACGCCGAGCTTTCCGCTGTGGAAGTTGATTCCGCCCTGCATCCAAACCGCATACGGCTCGCGAAGCGGCGCGTCCGACGACAGCTCTATGGATGAGCCGGACGTAAACGCTCCTGCGGACATTATAACCTGACTGTCGTAGCCCGGCATATCCCACGGCACGGGCGAAACGTACGAATCCACCGGCGCGCCCTTCTGCATACCCTGACAAAAGGCTATCAGTCTGTCGGCATTCCCAAGGCAAATCGCCTCTATAATATCGTGTCGCGTCTCGTCGGGACGCGGAGTCACCCTAAAGCCGAGCAAATCGAAAAGTGCCGCCGCAAATACCGCGGTCTTGAGTGCCTCGCCGGTTACGTGCGGCGAAGAAAAAAGCCCCATATAAAGACTTCTCGTTGTTCCGAGTGTTGCGCCGACCTCTCTGCCGAGTCCGGGAGTGGTCATTCTGTATGCGCAATCCTCAACAAGGTCATGCCTGCCTACTATATATCCGCCGCAGGGAGCTATGGCGCCGCCCGGATTTTTGATAAGCGAGCCTGCCGCCAAATCCGCTCCGACGTCGCACGGTTCTTTTTTCTCCGTAAATTCGCCGTAGCAGTTGTCTGTCATAACAACCGTATCGGGGCTTAAACGGTGTGTAAGAGTCGCGATTTTTTCTATTTCGTCAACCGAAATCGAATGGCGCAGAGAATACCCGCGCGAGCGCTGGATATAGACCATCTTAATGTCTCCGCAGCCGACTCTTTTTTCTATTGCGTCGTAATCGATCTCGTCATTTTCGGTAAGCTCGATATATTCGAATTTCACGCCGAAATCGGCGAGCGAACCGTGACCCTTGCTTTTTTTGTCCAGCCCTATTACGGGGTGTATGGTGTCGTAGGGAATTCCGGTAACGCTCAGCATGGTGTCGCCGGGTCTTAATATGCCGTAGAGCGCCGTCGCTATGGTGTGGGTTCCGCACGTCAATGTCGTAGCGCGTATGAGACCGTCCTCGGCGCCGAAAATGTCGGCGGTAAGGCGGTCGAGCTTTTCCCTGCCCTTATCGTTGTAGCCGTAACCGGTTGTGGAGTTAAAATCCGTCTCGTCAACACGGTTTTTTATAAATGCCGCAAGCACCTTTCGCTGATTGTATTCGGTTATTTCGTCTATTTCCGAAAACTTTTTTTCGGCGAGAGTCAGCGCCTCTTTTGACGCTTTCTCGGTTCTTTCCGTGAATTCAAAAAAATCTTTCATTTTACGTTCTTTCTTATTATGTATTCTTTTTTGCGAAATCCGCATTTTTCATACAGTTTTGCATTTTCGGGCTTACACATCAAAAAAATGCAGTCCGCCGTTTTTTTAAGCTCGCGCGAGAGCGATATTACACAGTCCGCGGCAAACCCTCTGCCGCGATAATTTTCGCTTGTCGCAACGTCGCGTATATACGCGTCTTTCCCGATTATATCGCCTATGGCAAGTGAAACCGTTTTGCCGTTTTCCCTGACGCACTTTATTTTTGTGCCGCCGCCGAACACTCCGCGGCTCGTTTTTGACAGCCATTCGAGAAAGGCTCGGTCGTTTTCTTTCGGCTTTACGCCCGTCAGAACGGCATATTCCGAAGAAGTAATATCAAAAAGCGATTCGGAAGAGGTCGGCGTCTGCGGCAAATCCGAGAGAACCATAAAAATCCACTCGGCGCAGTCGTCGTTTTCGGAACAGATATATACGTCTCCGCCGAGAAATCCCGTAAACTCCGATAATTCTTCTTCGTCGCAGCCCTCAAAACGGCACACAAGCACATCGCCATTTTTCTTTTTTAAAACGAGCGCCGAAGCATCTGCATTTTCGTTCGTCTGCGCCCAAACCCCGATATGATTTTCGCCGGACATCATAAATTCAATGTATTTTGCCGCAAGGCTTATTTCCCTTTTGCCCGACAAAACTGCGTCTGAATCCGTTTTTTTCTCTAAAAGCTTCAGCACTGCGAAAACTCCGCAAGAAGCGCCTTTACAAGCTCAAATGTGCTTTCAATATCTTCCTTTTCGGCAACCGAGCTGCCCGAATGAATGTATCTGCACGGAACCGACACGGCAAGAGTTTTTATGCCGCCTGCCGCCTTGTGTATGGCAGAGGCATTGTTGCCGCCCGCCACAACGGTTTTGGTCTGACACTTGATGCCGTTCTTTTCGGCAATTTCAAACGCCTTTTTATAAAGCTCGCTGTCATAGACGGTTCCCCTGTCCATAAAGCTGACTACGGCGCCGCCGCCCAAACGGCAGACCTTTTTTTCATCGGGAACGCCCGAAATGTCGGCCGCCGTTGTGCCCTCTGTAACAATTGCGAAATCGGGCGCAACCGAATAAGCCGCAGCCGCCGCTCCGCGAGTGCCTATCTCCTCTTGAACCGAAAAGCAGAAAGTCGCCGAATACGGCAAATCGGAATTTATAAGTCTTAATAAAATTTCACAGCCGACGCGGTCGTCAATGGCCTTCGCCTTGATAAAGCCGTCGCCGAATTCGCGGTAACACGAGTCAAAATACACCGCGTCGCCGAGCGAAACGTGAGACAAGGCCTCTTCTTTTGAACTCGCGCCGATGTCGATATACATATTTTCAACCGACGGCAATTTGCCCTTTTCCTCCGCCGTGGTCTGGTGTATGGCCTTGCCGCCTATAACGCCGGGGATAAGCTCCTTGCCCACCTTTACCGCTCTGCCGAAAATAACGCGCTCGTCAATTCCGCCGACCGTGGTGAACTTCAGGTATCCGTCATCCGTTATATAAGTTATTATGAATCCGACTTCGTCCATATGCGCGTCGAGCATAACTTTATTTTTCGGTTCGACTTTGCCCTTTTTATAAACTATAAGACTGCCGAGCGGATCGATGTGATATTCCGCGTCCGACGGCAAATGCGAAATTATATAATCTCTTACGGCGTGCTCCCTGCCGGAAATGCCGTTTAAATTACAAAGCTCGTTAAGCATTTAAATCACCTCCGAGAATATACGCGGCAATGAGCTTTGCGCAAAGCTCAATATCCGTAACGGACACAACCTCTATTCCGGTGTGCATATATTTTTGGGGTATTGATATGAGCGCGCTCTTAATTCCGCCGCGCTCCGTGGTCATAACGTCCAAATTCGTGCCGGTTCTGCCGCCCATAACTTCAAGCTGGTACGGAATGTCGTTTTTCTCGGCAACGCGCACAAGCTCTTCGCTGAATTCGTATGAAAGCGACGGCGAAACGCCTATCATAGGCCCGTTACCCATTATTCCGCATTCCTCCGCCTTGCTGTCCGGAGTTTTTGCAAAGCTCACGTCAACGGCAATCAGCTCGTCGGCGTCGGAATTAAATACCGCCGCTTTGGCTCCGCCCTCGCTTGTTTCTTCGCGTGAAGAAAATACGGTTGTAACTTTTTTGTGCGGTTTGCCCTTTATGAGTTCAAGCGCACAAAGCAGTACGGCAACGCCTGCTCTGTCGTCAAGTGCGCCGCAGGAGACCTTGTCGCCGCAGAGCGAGAGGAAAGAGGAATTAACAACCGCCCTGTCGCCAGGGGAGACGAGCTTTTCCGCGGACTGCCTGTTTCTTGCGCCTATATCAATCAGTATATCGTCAAACTCCGTCGCCTTGCGCTCATTGTCTCCGCTCGCGAGGTGCGGTGGAGTGCTCGCTATAACGCCGAAAACCTCTTTCTCTCCGTAGACGGTTACCTCCTGGCCGTTTAATGTACGACGGTCAACGCCGCCGCAGGGGGCAACGTGCAAAAACCCCTCGTCGGTGACGGAGGTAACAATAAGACCTATGCGGTCGATATGGGCGTCAAGGAGAATGTGCCCGGGGAGCGACCCCTCGATTTCGCATACGGCGGAATGAAGAACGTCCTCGTGCGTTTTACCGAACTCTGACAAAAACTTTTCGGCTGTCTTTACCGCGTCGGATTCCTTTCCGGATACGCCGACTGCCGATGTCAGCTCCTTTAATGTATTTTTAATATCCATTTTTCATAGCCTTTCTGACAATTTGTCTGCACGTAAAATGCTAAATGCAAATGTGATAATCCTATCGGAAATTTTGAATTATAATTGTCTCTCTTTGAAATTTAAAATTATAATTGCCTCTCTTTATAGGTGGAATATGATGTAATTTTAAATTACCGTGTCTCAGCCTCCCTTTTCAATGGAGCCTAAAAACACCTCTGCTTTTGTTTCGCTTCAGCCGCTTTTTTCACTCTTCTCATTTTGCTCCAAACAGCCTCTTTTGCAAAGCAAATCAGCCTCCCTTGTAAAGGGAGGTGGGTTGCCGTCAAGGCAAGCCGGAGGGATTTCTTGGGAGTATATGGAATTTGAATAGAAAGCGCATTACTTTTTAATCCCTCAGTCCGCTCGTGAACTCGCGTCCAGCTCCCTTTTCAAGGGAGCCTAATAAAACCCTCAGTCTGTTCGCTATGCTCACAGCCGGCTCCTAACCGGAGAGTGTCCCCTTTGTCACTTTGTGACATTTCCCCACACCGTGGGGAATCACCCTTTACAATGAAGCCTTTTTAGGGTTATTACCTTTTTAGGGAGCCTATTAAGGTGAACATATTAAGAGGAACAGGCGAAAATCAGATTTCCGTGCCGCCGACGGGGCGAATGTAGAGTACGTAGCACGTTCCCTCGCCGAAAATGCTCTCCATTATGCTCTTGTAATCCTTTAAAAGGTCGTTCGGGACGAAAGCCTGAATTGTGCCGGCAAATCCGCCGCCGTGAACGCGCCAAGCTCCGCGGCCCTTTAAGATACTCTCGGAAACCGCAAGCGCAAGGGAAACGGGCTGAACTGACGGCTGTTTCACCGAGAATACATTTTGATTGTATTTATATGATGATGCGCCGCTCTCCAAAATATACTTCTTGAATGTCTCGAAATCTCCGCTGCGTAAAGCGTCAACCTCTTTCAACACTCTCGCATTGTCGGCGTAAAAATGCATGGCGCGGAGTATGGCTCTGTCGCCGACCGCGGGGCGCAGCTCTCTTATTTTGGATTTGAACTCATCTTCGCTTACCTCGCGAAGAACTTTTTTGCCGAAAAATTCGGCTACGCTCTCCATCTCGGTTCGTATCGCCGCATATTCGTCGGTGAGGTCGGAATGACTGCCCTTTGTATCGACAATGCAGAGGGAATGTCCGCATTTTTCAAAATCGAAATTGACCTCTTCAATTTCGGGATTTTTCGGGTCGTTGAAATCTATTGTGACAAATCCGCCGACGGAGCACGCCATCTGGTCCATAAGTCCGCAGGGCTTTCCGAAGTATTCGTTCTCGGCGAACTGCGCGATTTTGGCTATTGTAACCGCGTCGACTTTTCCGTCGTTGTAAAGGTAATTTACCATGGTGCCTACAAGAACTTCATATGCGGCGGAGGACGAGAGCCCCGAGCCCGCTATAACCTTGGAGGCGGTAGTCGCGTCAAAGCCGCCTATCTTGTAGCCGAGCTTTTTAAAGCCTGCGAGAACGCCGCGCACAAGCGCCGGTGAATGACCCGTTTCGTTATGATTTACGGAGAGGTCCGAAGCGTCAACCACATCCATGGAATAGCCCTCGGATTTAACTCTTACTATGTTTTCGTCATTTTTTGACGCCGCCGCTATGGCGTCGAGGTTAATGCCCGCCGCGAGAACTCTGCCGTGGTTGTGGTCGGTATGGTTGCCGCCGACCTCGGTTCTGCCGGGGGCCGAGAAAAGGCGCACCTGCCTGTCTTTGCCGAAAAGCGCCTCAAACTCGTTTAAAAGGTTTATGTATCTGTCGTACTGCTGTTTTACCGCCTCCTCGGTGACGTAAGCCTTTTTCAGCCTTTCATCAAGAGAAGAAGAGAGAATTTCTTTTTTAAGGGTTTCGGGAGTTGCCATTTTTATTTTTCATCCTTTCCCGCCGAAACAGCTTCGGCAGTCTTTTTGTTTTTGTTGTTGGCGACAATGTCTATAAATTTATTTACCGCGAGTATGGAAACGCCGGATATTGTAAATATAATAACTATCGGCAGCATAAACGCGAGTGAAAACGGATTGTAGACATGGCGACCTATCATGCTGTAAGAAATAATTTTGGGTGTGAAGCCCAAAAGCGACAGCAAAAGGAATTTCCAATAGTCGTATTCGAGCGCTCCGTAGAGCTGACTTATGGAATTTATCGGGAAATACGGCACCAATCTGAACAGCACCAAGATCCAGTCGGTACTCCTTTTGCCCGACTCCATCATACGGCGGACGTTATCGTATCTCGTGAGTATCTTGTGAATGGTTCCGCCGCCGAGGTGCCTGCCCCAATAGAATTTTATGGTCAAAAGTATAGCCATTCCCACAAAATTCACAGCCACGGCAACGGGCGTCGGAAAAACCATACCTGCTATGACGCATACCGCGGTTATGGGCAGGGGTATCATCACTTTTCCTATATATATAAGGAATATTACAAGTATTACAAGCCACTTGCTCGGAATGGACGCAACCGCCGCCTCAAACTCCGCAAGGCGCGACAAAACCTCTTCGTATGCCGACGAGACATCGTTTATCTGCATAAGAAAGGTCAGCACTAAAAGTGCGACCGCCAAAATCAGCAGCACACAGGCTAAAATATTCAGTAGCTTTCTTCGCGTGAGTTCTCTGTCGGTCAAATCGGTTCCACCCAAAAATTTATTATCGCGGGGCATAGGGATAGATTATATATAATTTTATAACATATTATTTGTAAGGTCAAACAAAATATGAAAATACGAGGTAATTTTTGCCGTTTTTGTGTTCAAAGGTGCGAATTTGTGCTACAATCACAATAGTGCCGCACCAAGCAGGGACTTATAGTTCGGCACGGGAAATTAAACTTTACCGAAAGGCGGTTTTTATATGAAGATAGTCATTCTTGACGGTAAAACGACTAATCCCGGTGATTTGAGTTGGGATTTTTTAAAGAAATACGGCGAGGTCAAGGTTTTTGACCGCACGCCGCACGAAAAAATTGCAGAGCGCACCTTTGACGCGGACATAGTTGTAACCAACAAAACTCCGCTCGGCAAAGAGGAGATAGACAAAATGCAAAACGTGAAATTCGTCGCTCTTTTATCGACGGGCTACAACGTGGTTGACTGCGCATATCTCAAAGAAAAGGGCATACCGGTTTCAAATATACCGGCATATTCGACCATGGGCGTGGCGCAGCTCGTATTTGCATTTATTTCGGAGCTTGCCGTGGGCGTTGCCATGCACTCTGACGCGGTAAAGAGCGGCGAATGGTCGGCGTGCCCCGACTTTTGTTTTTGGAAAAAACCGCTCACCGAGCTTTCCGGCAAAACGATAGGCATAGTCGGATTCGGAAAAATCGGCGGAGCCGTAGCCGACATAGCCGAGGCTTACAAAATGAACATTATAGCGCTGTCGGGTCACGTTACCGACCAGAGCGCGCGTAAGAATTTCAGATGGGCAAAGGACCTTGACTATCTTGCGGAAAATTCCGACATTATTACGTTCCATTGCCCCCTTACAAAAGAGACGGAGAAAACCGTAAACGCCGAATTTTTGAAAAAGTGCAAAAAGACCGCGTTTATAATAAACACCTCTCGCGGACCGGTTGTTGACGAGCAGGCTCTTGCCGACGCGCTGAATTCGGGCGAAATAGCAGGCGCCGGAGTTGACGTGCTCTCGACCGAGCCGCCGAAAAAAGACAACCCGTTGCTCACGGCGAAAAACTGCTTTATAACTCCGCATATAGCGTGGGCGGCTTTTGAAACCCGCGAAAGACTTATGGGCATATTCAAGAGCAACATTGAGGCATTTATCGAGGGCAATCCGATTAACGTAGTAAATATGTAACGGAAAAACACACCCTGCATAAATTCGCATTTTCCCCGCAAAACGCACCGTCAAAGGGAACTTTTATAAAAATCGGAGCGCAAAGCCCTTTAATCCGTTTTAAACATTTTCTTTTTACTTATCCTTTTACTTATCAATTAAAAAGAGCCGTAAAAACTTTCGTTTTTACAGCTCTTTGTTTTTATTCGCTTATGTAAGTGCGTTTATCAATAAACGAAGTTGGTGTAAGCACCTTCAACGTGCATTGCGCCCTTACCGTTAACGCTTACTATAACCTTGATGTTAAGGTCTGTTACGTTGCCGTCATAGGAATATTTGAATTCCTTGAGGTTGCCGTCTTCGATAACAACGGTAGCTTTGATATTGGTGTACTCGATTGTAGCGGAGTTTACGCTTGCAGCGCTTACATAGTTCTTAATCTCGGTAGAAACCTGATCCTGAGTAAGAATGTCGTTTGTAAGTCTTGACATAGCCGTGCTCTTATCCTGCTGCGGAGAGTTTGCGTTTTCAACTTCAAAGGTGTAGGTGTTGCCGTCAACCTTGAGGTTTTTAAGGTCGCCCGCCTGAAGAGAAGTAGCCTGAAGAGCATAGTTCTCGCCGTGGTAGTCAATCTGCTCGGCTGCGCTGCCGCCCTTGGTTATATCCATTTCTTTGTCGCCGATACCGATGAATCCGCCAACAACGGAGTTAAGGTCGGAATTGGAATCGATACCCTGAATGATTTTGTTAAGAGCGCTGGTAACGTTACCAACGTCAACGGGCTGTGTATACTCGGCAGTTCTCGTCCAATGATAGCCTGCTGCAACTGCCTTAGCCGTAGCTGCGTTTATAGCCTCAGCTGCCGCTGCTGCATCTACGCCTGTTGAAGCTGCTGCGCCGCTGCTGCTGTCGCCGGTCGAAGCCGATGCGCTGCTCGAAGAAGAAGCGGAAGCGGAAGAACCCGAAGACGAGCTTGATGATGAGCCCGAGGACGAACCCGATGATGAGCTTGACGAGCCTGTGGAAGAACCCGAGGAAGCTGCTGTTCCGGTTGATGCGGTCTCTTTACCTGCGGTTTTGCTTGCAAGTCCGTAAACACCTGCCGTAAGAGCAAGAGCTACTACTATTGCCCAGAAACGTACCCAGCCGTTTGAATGTCTGAGCTTTTTAGCTGCTTTCTCTTCGGGGGTAAGTTCAACTTTTTGTTTTTTAGCCATTGATGTCTCTCCCTTTCATTTATAAAGAAGTGATTTTATTTTTTGATTTATTACTCACCGATTATGTATTCATAATCAATGTAAGCCGTACCTGAAAGTGTTGAGATAGCGACCTTAGCCGACTTGAGGTTAATGAATACCGTATAGGATTCTTTACCCGACTCAACCTTGTTTGACGCGTCGTCTATAACTACGTCAATCTTCGGATTCTGGTAAACGAGCTCGATGTCGTTAACGGTAACGCCGGGGAAGTTTGAAACTACGTCGTCGATACCGCCGAGAACGCCGATACCGTGACCTACGGGACCCTCATGCGCCTGACCGTCTGCACCGTCGGTCTGCTCTTTAAGCTCGATATGTACGGTGGTCTTGCCGCCGTTTGTGGACATTGTAGCGCTCTTTACGTCGTCTGCCGTGAGCTGCTCAATTCCGCCCGAAAGGCCTGTTGAAGCGGTGTTTTCTTTACCGCTGTTTTTGCTGATGAGCCCCTCGGCAATGCCCATAAGGCTGTTTACAAGGTTGCTGCTGAAGTTGTAATCGCGGAGAGTCATGTTCTGATACTTCGGAACATCCTCAGAATTGAGAGCCGCGGATTTGAACTTCTCTACAACGGCCGCTACATCCGAAGCTGCTGCGGGCGATGCTGCGTCTGCGCCCTGTGCGGTATTTCCGCCGGAAGCGTTGTCACCCGAGGCGCTGCTCTGAGAGCCGGACTGCGAAGAACCGTTGCCGTTTGCGCTTGTATCCCAATCGGATTTAGTTGCGGGTTTGGTTGTCTGAGCGCTGCTCTGTGCAGGAGCCGCCGACGCCGCGCCTAAAGTTTTGTTGCTTAATGCCATATAGGTTACGCAATAAACAAGTACTACTGCAAGCATCCATGCTATCGCTCTTTCAAAGGTTTTGCCGAATATTTTTCTCTTTTCCTTTTTGCGAGCTTTTTTAGCTTCGATCTCTTCGGGAGTTAACGTGACTTTTTCTTTTTTAGCCATTATTTCTAATCCCCTTTCTGACTGTAACGAGACCATCCGTACTAAGATAGTCAAATACACCTAATAATTTACCGTAAAAATACTTAAATGTCAATGAAATATTTAATTTTTTACTCACAATTTCACAAAAAAGTTATATAAGACGCTCTTTGCGGCGTAAGTTTTGCCGTATTAAGACAATTTCACGCGTTTTGTTTTTTATCGCCGTGTTTTTTCGGGTTTCGGTCCGCGAGCGCCGCGCGCCGAAACGGGCGGCATTTAATTCAGGTCAAATACCGGTTTGTTTTGATTTTCGCTTTCGTAAAGCTTAAAAGCGCTCAAAAAAACGAACGGTTCGACTGCTGTGCCGATTCGTTCGTTTTTTGCGGCAGGGTTATATTGTAAGGGAGCTTATCGGGCAAAAACCGTAAAAACGGTCCGCCGAAGCCCGGACTACCCCGCCTTTTTCTTTATATTCAGCGCAATCACCGTTATATCGTCGCAGCGGACATTGCCTTTTGCTTTTTTTGCGCGGCGGCTGATATTTTTCGCCTCCGCGCTCGCCCTTTTTGCGCCGCCTTTTTGCAGCTCCTCTTTTACCGCGTTGTGGGCGTATTCGTATGCGCCGTCGGACGCTATAATCACCGTGTCGCCGTTTTCAAGCTGTCCCTCGCACGACGAAAATACCGCGTCGCGCAGTATTCCGGCAGGCAGAGCCGCTTTTTTGATTTCAAGCAGTTTGCCGTTTTGCCGACGAATGACGGACGGTGCGGCTCCGGCTTTGTAAAACGCCGCCTTGCCCGTATAGAGGTCTATTTTTACTATATCGAGCGTTGCGAGAGACTCCTCGCGTGATTTTAAAAGCAGAGAGGAATTTACAAGCCTTAACGCGCTCTGAAACCCGAATCCCGCCTTAACAAGCCTTGCCATAAGTCCCGACGCCATAGCCGAATCGAGAGCCGCACGCGGACCCGTACCCATACCGTCCGAGAGAATTACAACATAATTCCCCCTGCCGTCGTAAAAGCTCTCAAAGGTATCGCCGCAGAGCTTTTCATTGTCCGCGGGAATCTGCGAAAACGCGCTTTCAACCGAATAGGCGGTCTTTTCGCACAGTTTTATGCATCTGTCGCCTTTAATAACGGGAAGTTCAAATTCCCTGTCGCACGTCTCGCCGACCGCGTCGCGCAGTTCGCCTATATTAAGGGAAGACGGCGCCGCAGAGAAGGTCATTTCGCAGAACATTCTGCCGTTTTTATCTCTGAAGCACGAGACAAATTCAACCTTTACCGAAAACCTGTCCTCGGTATTTTCCCTTATCCGCTCCGCCGTTTTTGCGTCAAAGCTGATGTCGCCGTTAAACTCGTTTTCGAGGTCGCGCAGCATATCGCTTATGCCGCCGAATTGGTCTGCCGTGACAAGGCGCACCTCGTCGATTTTTTTATCCGCCGCCTCGGAAAAGGCGACGCCGAAAAACAGCTTTGAATATGTTTCGGCAAAAGATGTCTGCCGTATACATCTGTTTGAAAACGGCGACGGGAGCTTATCGCGCGACATCGCACCGCTCTTTTTCAGCGTATCGTACATCTCGTCGAGTGCGTTCTTTGTGTCTCTGAAATTCTGTTCCCAGCAAAAATCATATCTGCCGCAGCCGCAGCAAACGGAATTCTGAATTTCTATCATAAGCTTTTCGCTGCCGCAATTTTCCATTTCGGAGAGTCTTTTTGAAACGGCGCTCACGGAGCGTTCAATATCGTCCACGGCGTTTCTTGCTGCGCGTATTCTGCGCCTTACTTCATCGTTTTCGGCTGAAATATCCGCCGCAGGCTCTTCGGGCAAGAGAAAATTCTCCGCCTTCATAAACAGACTGTTCGGCAAAAACATAAACACCGCGCACGGCAAGAGAACCTCGATAAGCAAAAAGAGCTTTTCGCTGCCGCCGCCCGAAAACATATACGCGGTGAGGAACGACACAAAGAACGCAGGCGGCACGGCTCTTCTGCCGAGCCCCGAAAAAGCGCCTGCAAGAAGTCCGCCGACGGCAAACGAAGCCGAAACGGCTCCCACGTCGGAGCTTATCGCGACGAGCAAAAACGCAAGCATTCCGCTGACGGCGCCGCCCGACTCTTTATAAACCGCGGCACAAAACAGCACGCCGAAAGCAATTATCATTCTCGCAGGGGAAACCTCAAATATCGTCACCCCCGACAGCGAACACAGCAGAAGAAAGCCTACGCCCGAAACAGCCGCCGCGTCTTTAAGAGATACACCGCGCACGGGTTTGCCGTTTTCAAAAATATATTGTGCCGTCGAAAAGAAATACGCAGCGGCAAACGCGGTTACGCCCTCGCCGAGATATAAAAGAAATGTCTCCGCGGTAAGTCCGTTTGCAAGCAGTACCGCCATTCCCGACAAAAAACACGAGAGAAACGCTATGCACGACGGCAAAAGTCTTTTCTTTCGCACTTTTTCAAATTCTCTCATAACGCGCGAGAGAACTCCGGCGCACACGCTCGCCGCAATAAGCCGAAGCGACGAAACGCTGTCCTGAGTTAAAATATAGCCTGCCGCCGCGCCGAGACCCGACGAGAGTATGTACTTATTTTCAGCCGCCGCGCAAAACGCGACGCCGAACGGCGCCACCGCCGACAAATTGCTCGCCGAGGAAAACAGCATACCGCATACAAAATACGCTATGTGCATAAGTACGGCTTTTACGGGTTCGGGCAAAACAAAATTCTTTCGCAAAACTGCTTGTCCGGTAAAATCGGAATTTCTCAAAAAAATCACCACGCCTTGTTATAATCTGTTTAAAATACGCACTTTAAGAGATTATATCCGAGGCGCGGTGAAATAACCGTCGCTAAATGGGAGCGAAAATATTTTTTTATTCGGTTTAAATATGTTTTTCTGTAACAGTCGCTCGAATTACGGCTCGACGTCAAACGGCTTCTGCGGAATTACAATGGCGCAGATAACGTAAAACAGTATTCCCGGAAAGCCTGCGGTGAACAAAGTCAGCGCCGCATACACGAGGCGGACTATTGTGGGGTCTACGTTTATATACTCGGCAAAACCCGCTAAAACTCCGCAAATCATTTTGTCGGTATTGCTTCTGTAAAGTTTCTTTTTCATAATAAACACTCCTTTTATTATTACACTTTAATATTATATTATCATTTTGCACGGTTTAAATCAATCGTCGGAATTTTTTACCGATAATTCGCCGTTCTTTACGTTTACGGTGTATTCCGCCTTGTCGCCGGTGCTTCGCGCAAGCGACATAAGGTAGCTGTCGCACATTGATTGTTCATTTAGGGAGGTATCGGACTTAATTACAAATTTGATTTTATCGGGGTCGCTCGGAACATCAAGCTCTATATCGCCGAAACTTTGGTTCACATCGAGCAGTTTTGTAAAAACGGCGGTTTCCGATATTTTTGTGTCGCCTGCCGAACTTTTGATTTTTCCCGTTTCGGCTGTGAAGTCGGATAACTCTATATCTCCCGAAATTGAATTTATCGTAAGCATACCGAGATTTACTCCGTCTACATTGATATCGCCGTCGTTATTTGAAACCGTTAAAAGCGAAACGGTCTTCGGCAGGTAAACCGTAAGCTCGGCTGTTCCGTACGTACTGCCGTCACTGTCCAATATGATTTTATCGTCTGACAAATCGAGTTTCGCACCGCCGCCTTTCGCTTGTTTCAAAACGCATCTTAACTCTGCGCTGTCGGAAGCCTTAATTTTAATATCGCCGTACACCGCGGAAATTTCAAGCGCCGACCCCGACGGAATCATTGACTTTTCTGTTTGCGACTCGTTTACCGTTTGTCCCTCGTCAAAATCTATATTCGGGAAACGCTCTTCGACAAACTCTTCAAACGTATCGCCCGAGGCTATGCGCCTTACCGCGTCCGCGCCGAGATAAGCGCCGAAGCAGACCGCAAGTATAAATCCGACGATAAAAATTATCGCCGCGGCTATCATACCTTTTATAAGCCCGTCTTTCTTTTTCTTCATATTTTTTGCCCCCTTACAAATCGGCTTTGCGCCACGACAGCTTTAAAAACCACGTCATAAAAAGGAACAGGAAAAGTCCTGCCGCAAAGAGCATAAGTCCTACGGAAAATATGAATCCGAACGCCGCAGGCGATGCCGCTATTGCACCTGTAACCCCGGCAAAAATAACGCACACAAAAAAGCTTATCATCATGGCTATGCTTGACGGATATGCGCCTATCGCCGCAAAAACTCCGACGAAAAACAGAATCGACCACAGCACGTGATTTCGCCGGGGGTCGCCCTTTTCCGTGCCGTAATAACCGCCGTCACGAGTGTTTGTAGCGCCCCGGGAGGCGCCGATTACATCGGAATATTTTGTTTCGTACCTCGGGTTGCCGTTTTGACCCGCGCCAAATGACACGTCGGCATTTTTCGGCTCGTCTCTGAGATACTGCGCGGCACAGCTCTTGGGGTCGCCGAGCTCCGAGCAAATCTGCTCTTCGCTTTTGCCCTCGCTCGCGCCGACGGAAAAGTGCTCTTCAAAGTCGGCTATTATATCGTCGCGCTCATCTGCGGGTAAAACGCCGAGCAGGTTATAAAGCTGTTGTAAAAATTCGGTCTTAGTCACCGTTTTCACCTCCTAATAAAGTAGACACACTCTTTGTAAAATCTTTCCATTCGTTTTCCAAAAGGCGTTGTGTGTCATAGCCCTTTTGAGTCAGACGGTAGTATTTTCGCGCAGGGCCCGAGGTGGATTCGCGAAGATACACTTCAAAATACCCCTCGGCTCTGAGCCTTTTAAGAAGAGGATATATAGTGCCCTCTGAAATGTCTATCTGTTTACCGACGGTGTCCGCAAGCTCGTAGCCGTACTTGTCGCCCTGCTTTAAAAGCGACAGAACGCAAAGCTCCAAAACACCCTTTTTAAATTGTGTGTTCATTATACTCTCCTTTCCGACGGAGTTGTGAAACGCCGATATTTTGCCGCAAAACCCGAAATACAAAAACATGCTTTTTCGGGACGGCTTTCTCGTCTTTTCGATTGCATTATAACACCCACTACCTTGCAATGCAATATACTTTGTGATATTTAATAATTTCTTAACATTTGCGGACAGCCGCACAAACAGGGGGAACGGCAAAGCCGCCGCAGAATAAATCAACCGCGTGGCAATGTCGCCGCATGGCAAAGCCGATGCAGGGCGAAGCCGACATAGGATAAATCCGCCGCCTAACAAAGCCGCCGAAATACCAAGCACCGAGCGGCAAAAAAAGAGCCGTAAAACAAAGGTCAAACTTATCAACCGATGTTTTACAGCTCTTTAAAATTTTCGTGCGATGTTAAATCAGCTTTTCGTTATCAGTGACGATCCGAGCGGTGCGGTCTTCTGCCGAAGTCGCGTCTGCCGCCTCTGTGCTGATTCTCTTCGGAGAGGTCGTTTTCGGGGGTAAGACCCTCAACCTCGATAAGCGCTTCGCGACGGGAGAGATTAAGTCTGCCCTGCTCGTCCTTCGGGAGAACCTTGACGATTATTTCGTCGCCGACATTTACAACGTCCTCAACCTTTTCGGTGCGCTTAACGTCAAGCTGGCTGATGTGAACCATGCCCTCAACGCCGGGTACTATTTCAACAAATGCGCCGAAGCTCATAAGACGGGTAACAATTCCCTTGTAAATCGCGCCGACCTCGGGGCCGTTTGCTATTGTATCGACAATGAAGATTGCTTTCTTTGCATTGTCAAGGTCAAGAGCGGAAACAAATACCTGACCCTCTTCGCTGACGTCAACCTTGCAGTCGCACTCGGCGCAGATCTTCTGAATTACCTTGCCCTGCTTGCCTATTACGTCGCCTATTCTGTCGGGGTCAATCTTTGTGGTGAGCATCTTGGGCGCCCACTTTGAAAGCTCCTTGCGCGGCTCGCTTATAACGGGAAGCATTATTTCGTCAAGTATATAATTTCTTGCTTTATGCGTCTTTGCAAACGCCTCTTTGATTATTGCGGGAGTAAGGCCGTGAACCTTAAGGTCCATCTGAATTGCGGTTATACCCTTTTTGGTACCTGCAACCTTAAAGTCCATATCGCCGTAGAAGTCCTCAAGACCCTGAATATCAACCATGGTCATAAAGTCGCCGTAAACGCCCTCGTCACCTGTGATAAGTCCGCAGGAAATACCTGCTACGGGAGCCTTTATCGGAACGCCTGCCGCCATAAGTGCAAGTGTGCTGCCGCAGACAGAGCCCTGTGAAGTAGAGCCGTTTGATGAGAGAACCTCGGATACTACGCGGATTGCATAGGGGAATTCCTCAACCGACGGTATAACGGGAAGAAGAGCCTTTTCGGCAAGTGCGCCGTGACCGATTTCACGTCTGCCGGGACCTCTTGAGGGCTTTGTTTCGCCTACGGAATATGACGGGAAGTTGTAGTGATGGATATATCTCTTTTCCTTCTGCTCGTCAAGTCCGTCAAGCTGCTGGCAGTCGCTCATGGAGCCGAGTGTGGCAACCGAGAGAACCTGAGTCTGACCTCTGGTGAAAAGTCCCGAGCCGTGTGCTCTTGCGAGGAGGTCGATTTCGGCGTTGAGCGGACGAATCTCGTCTATGCCTCTGCCGTCGACTCTCTTGTGCTCATCCTTGAGCCATGAGCGAACAACGTGCTTCTGAACAAGATACATAATTTCTTCAATCTTGCCCTCGTTGCCCTCAAACTTCTCGTCGAATTTCTCGTGAACAGCCTCATATATCGGTAAAAGAGCCTCGTCGCGAACGAGTTTATCGTCGGTATCAAGAGCCTTTTTAACGTCCTCTATGCAGAAGTCCTCAATCTCTTTCATTATTTCGGGATCGGGGTCGGAGGATTCGTAAGCGAATTTCGGCTTGCCTATTTCGTCTACTATGCCCTGAATGAATTTTACAATCTTTTTATTTTCCTCATGGCCTGCCATAATGCAGTCAAACATAAGGTCGTCGGAAATCTCGTTGCCGCCGGCTTCAATCATAGCCACAAGGTCGGCTGTTGAAGCAACGGTAAGATTAAGGTCGGTCTTTGCTCTCTGCTCAAGAGTGGGGTTCAAAACTATTTCGCCGTCAACAAGACCGACGTTTACGCCCGAAATGGGGCCGTCCCACGGTATATCGGAAATTGCGATAGCGGTTGAAACGCCTATCATTGCGGCAATTTCGGGGCTGCAGTCGGGGTCAACCGACATAACGGTTGCAACTACCGAGCAGTCATTGCGGAGATCCTTCGGGAAAAGCGGACGAATGGGGCGGTCTATACATCTTGATGTGAGAATCGCCTTTTCGCTTGCTCTGCCCTCGCGGCGCTGGAATGAGCCGGGAATTCTGCCGACGGAATACATTTTTTCCTCATAATCGACTGAGAGCGGGAAGAAATCAACTCCCTCTCTCGGCTTTGCCGAAGCCGTAACGGTGCAAAGCACGTTTGTGTCGCCGTAACGAACCATTACCGACGCATTTGCAAGTCCTGCCATTTTGCCGGTCTCAACAGAGAGTTTTCTGCCGGCAAATTCGGTTTCCCAAACCTTGAAGTTTTTGAAAAACATCTTTTTACCTCTTTTTCTTGAATTTCCGAGAGGCACTTCCGGTTTTAGCAATAAATGCGACCTTTAACACGGAAAAATTAAAGATTCCATTTACCGCTAAAGCATCGGATAAACGCCCCGTCGGATTGTTTTTTATACGCCTTTTACGCCTGCCGTAAAAAGCAATTCAAGGCAAGCGGTAAAAAACCGCTTGCCTTAAGTGCGAAATTATTTACGAAGACCGAGCTTCTGAACGATTGCACGGTATCTTTCGATATCGGTTTTCTGAAGGTATGCGAGGAGGTTACGTCTGTGACCTACCATTTTAAGAAGACCTCTTCTTGAATGATGGTCCTTGTGATGCTCCTTGAGATGCTCGGTGAGGTCGTTGATTCTCTTGGTGAGAACAGCGATTTGAACCTCCGGTGAACCGGTGTCGCCCTCGTGAGTGGCATACTCTTTCATTATAGCCTGCTTTTCTTCTTTAGTCATTTTTTTCACCTCATTATGATATTTCGCTTCGGCCGTCACAGTCAGAGGACAGGTGAACACCGGAAAAACTCGGTTTACGCCAAAGACCGTGCCGTCGAAACAGCGAGAGTATTATATACCGTATGCGGCGTTTTGTCAATAGCGCCTTTTCACGGCAAAATAACCGAATTATTTTATGACGTCCTTGCCGCCCATATACATTCTGAGCGGTTCGGGTATGCGCACCGAGCCGTCCTCATTCAGATTGTTTTCAAGGAAGGCTATGAGCATTCTCGGCGGAGCAACGACGGTGTTATTAAGAGTATGTGCAAAATAATTGCCGTTTTCGCCCTTTATTCTTATGCCGAGTCTTCTCGCCTGAGCGTCGCCGAGGTTTGAGCATGAGCCGACTTCAAAATACTTCTTCTGACGCGGTGACCATGCTTCTACGTCAAGGCTTCTGACCTTTAAGTCGGCAAGGTCGCCGGAGCAGCACTCAAGAGTACGTACCGGAATGTCGAGCGAGCGGAAGAAATCAACCGTGTTGTTCCAGAGCTTATCGTACCACATATCGCTGTCCTCGGGCTTGCAGACTACTACCATTTCCTGCTTTTCAAACTGGTGTATGCGGTAAACGCCTCTCTCCTCTATGCCGTGTGCGCCGACCTCTTTGCGGAAGCAGGGCGAATAGCTTGTGAGGGTCTTGGGAAGCTCCGATTCGGGAGTTATCGTGTCTATAAACTTACCTATCATGGAGTGCTCCGATGTACCTATAAGGTAGAGATCCTCGCCCTCTATTTTATACATCATATTTTCCATTTCGGAGAAGCTCATAACGCCGTTGACAACATTTCCCCTTATCATAAACGGCGGAACGTAGTAGGTAAATCCGCGGTCTATCATAAAGTCGCGGGCATATGAGAGCACCGCGGAATGAAGTCTTGCAATGTCTCCGCAGAGATAATAGAAGCCGTTGCCGCTCGTCTTTCTTGCGGAATCAAGGTCTATGCCGTGGAGCTTTTCCATAATGTCTACGTGATAGGGAATTTCAAACGGCGGAACATACGGCTCGCCGAAGCGCTGAAGCTCTACGTTTTCGCTGTCGTCCTTGCCTATCGGAACGTCGTCGCCGATGATGTTGGGTATAACCATCATTCTCTTTTTGATTTCGGCAGAGAGCGACTCCTCATCACCTTCGAGCTTTTCAAGCTCTTTTGCAAGAAGCGATACCTTTTGCTTGGTCTTTTCCGCCTCTTCGCGCAGACCCTTTGCCATAAGGCCGCCTATTTCCTTGCTTATTTTGTTCCTTGAGGCGCGAAGCTCGTCCGCCCTCTGTTTTGACTCACGGAACTTTTTGTCAAGCTCTATTACTTCGTCTACAAGTACGAGCTTTTCCTCCTGGAATTTCTTTTTGATGTTCTCTTTTACGAGATCCGGATTTTCTCTTACGAGCTTAATATCAAGCATTTTTCTTCCTCCGAAAAATTAAAATTCAAATTATTCAAGCGCTTCGAGCTGCTTTGCGAGCTTTTTGAGATCCTCTTTGCCGAAGAACTCTATCTCTATGCTGCCGCCCGAACCCTTACCGTTGTATATTCTGACCTTGCGTGCCAGAACTCCCGACAGCGCAAGCTCTGCCTCGTCGTAAAAGGTGTCGCGTTTTTTCTTTCTCTTTACCGCCGCCGTGCCGGTTTTGCCGGCTTTTTTGGCAAGGCGCTCCGTCTCGCGGACGGATATGCCGTTTTTAACTATCATATCGGCGATATTTTTCATATCGGCTTCGTTTTCGACGGACAGCAGCGCTCTCGCGTGACCCATTGAAATTTTACCGTCCTTTAAAAGGGCGCTGACGCTGTCGGGCAAATGTAAAAGCCTGAGTGAATTTGTAACCGCCGTGCGTGACTTGCCTATGCGCTGAGCCGCCTGCTCCTGAGTAAAACCGAATGTGTCGATAAGAGTTTTAAGCCCCTCGGCCTCTTCAACCGCATTGAGATTTTCACGCTGTAAATTTTCGATAAGAGCAAATATGCTCTCTTCTTCGTCGGTCATTTCCCTGACCGTTACGGGAACTTCGGTGAGCCCCGCAAGCCTTGCCGCGCGGAAACGACGTTCACCCGCAACAAGACGGTAGCTGCCGTCGGGCATAGGTCTTACCAAAAGCGGCTGTAAAACTCCGTGTTCCCTTATGCTGTCCGCAAGCTCCGAAAGAGATTCTTCATCGAAGGTCTTTCTCGGCTGACCGCGGTTCGGCTCAATATCGTTTATCGAAAGCGTCGCCTTATCTCCGAGCTCGTCGTCCATGGTATTTGACTGCATAAGAGCCTCAAAGCCCTTGCCGAGCCCGCCTTTTCTGGCTGCCATTTTATTTCCTCCCCTGTTTTGAGGCGTTGTATTTTTCAACGTCCTTTTGATTTTCGGTCTCAAAGAGACCCTTCTGCATATATGAAATTACGACGTCCTTTTCATCGTTTCTCGCGACTATTACGTAAACGTCCATATATTCCCAAATGGTTTCGCGCTTGCCTATTTCGCTCTGTATCTCAATTCCGTCGGGACCGTAGATGCCGCGGAAAATCGTGACGGCGTTCTGATATGAAATTCCGTCGGACGAAGATACCACATACTGCATTTCGACAAGCTGATTGCTCGTATTAAAGATGTAGTAAACCACCCTGTCAAGTCCGTTTTTGAACTCCTGCACCTTTACGTTCTCGGTCAAAAACATCTTATCGTTTCTGGCGTATACCTGAGCCGCCTTGCCTATGGCAAGCTGAACCTGATCGGTCGTCATACCCATCTGCACGCCGACGAAAGTGAATTTATCGGGCGAAAGAGTTATTTCTTCTTTTTGAGCCTGAGTAACGGACGCCTTTTCGCCCGTCACGCCGGACGGTTCAAAGGTACGCGTTTTTCCGCACGAAGTCAAAAAGAGCGACGCCACAAGTATGAGAGCCGATATAAATGCGATAGTTTTCCTCATCAGTTTTCCCTCGCTTGCTTTTTAAGAAATTCCTCCGCAAAATCCGCATACGCCGCCGCTCCCTTTGAGTTCCTGTCGTAATACATCACCGGTTCGCCGAAGCTCGGAGCCTCGGAAAGCCTGACGTTTCGCGGTATGGTGGATTTATACACCTTCTGCGGAAAGAACTTTTTGACTTCCGCAACTACCTGAGACGTCAAATTCAGTCTGCCGTCGTACATTGTGAGCAAAACGCCCTCAAGCTCTATCGACGGGTTATAAAGTCTTTTTATCTGGCGGACTGTGGACATAAGCTGCGCAAGTCCCTCAAGCGCATAGTATTCGCACTGTATCGGCACCAAAAATGTGTCGCTTGCGCAGAGCGCGTTTATTGTTATTATGCCGAGTGACGGCGGACAATCGAGAAAAATGTAATCGTAATTCTCCCAGACATCGGTGAGGGCTTTTTTTAGGAGGCTCTCGCGCGAGTCCATACCTATCATTTCGACCTCGGCGCCTGCAAGGTTCATATCGGACGGCAGCAAATCGACGTTTCGGAACTTTGTTTTAACTACGACATCCGAAGCCTTTACGCCGTTTATAAGCATATCGTATGTTGAATTTTCAATGTTTCTCTTGCTTATGCCGTAGCCGCTCGTGGAGTTGCCCTGCGGATCAATATCGGCGAGCAAAACGCGTTTGCCGAGAGCGCCGACCGCGGCAGAGAGGTTGACGGCCGTGGTGGTTTTGCCTACGCCGCCCTTTTGGTTTATCACGGAAATGGTCTTTGCCATACCTTATTTATCACTCCTGTTTCAGAGGCTGTTTCGGCCCCTTTTGGAATACTATTAAAAGTATAACACAAACATCGCCCAATTCAAAGAACAAATTTATTATCCGGCTCAAAATTCATTGATTTTTTTGCGGCACCAATTGTTTCACGTGGAACATTGCTTGCTTTGTGAAAGCTCGGTTTTGATGTTTCACGTGAAACAGCGGAAAAAGCGTGAATTTACGTGCGAAACGCCGCCCGATTGATTTATGACAAGCAAATCGAAATACGTTATATAAGTAAGCTGCCGAATTCTCCGCAAAACACAGCGGGTTTTCCGTGTTCGGGCAAAAAAGACAAAGCAAAACGGCGACCCGAAGGCCGCCGCTCTGCTTGTGGATGTGGGGTGTGAAAGAGAAGGATATGGGTATTTAAAATGCGGAACGGCAGGGGTAGCACCGTTCGGCGCATTTTACAAAGGTTGTCAGACGGCTTAGCCGTCTCCGGGCAGAGAAATTCTTATTTGCTCTATTTTCGGAATACGCACGGTGTACTCTACGTATTCCTCGGTTTCGCTCTTGGCGGCGTCCGCGTCGATACCTGCCCTGCGTATCGCCTCCACCGCATGATTGAGAGTGTTTATAAACACTCTTATATCGCGTATGCCTTTTATCGGATTTTGCTTCTTTTTGCGATTCAGCATTTGCTCAATCAGGCGCTCGCTCTCCTGCACATTTAAGTGCCGGTCTGTGATAATGCCGAGCGCCCTCTCGCGCTGAACGTCGTTTTCGAGAGACAGCAATGCTCTCGCGTGGCGTTCCGTAAGCCCGGCTTTTTCAATTTCGTATCGCATTTCTTCGGGGAGCCGCAAAAGTCTGAGCTTATTTGAAAGCGTTGACTGCGCCCTGCCGAGCTTTTTGGCCACCTCCTCCTGACTCATTGAATATTCGTCAATCAGTCTTTCTATGGCCTCCGCCTCTTCAAAGAAGTCAAGGTCGCGCCGCTGCAGATTTTCTATCAGAGATAACACGGCTGAGCTTTTAGAGTCGGCGTCTATCTCGATAGCCGGAATTTTTGTAAGTCCGACGAGCCTTGCCGCACGGAGCCTGCGCTCGCCGGCAACCAGTTCAAACTTCACGTTTTTACCGTCCGTTCTTCTGCGAACCGTCACGGGTTGAAGTATACCGTTTTGCCGTATGCTTTGCGCAAGACCCTCAAGCTCGTCGTAATCGAACCGTTTTCTCGGTTGATTCGGGTTCGGCAAAATGCTGTCCTGCGGCAGCAATAATACCTGTGCCGTAGTTTTGATTTTGTCTTTTGACTTCAAAAAAATCACCTCCGCAGTGCTTGTCCTTGCTTAAAGAATAGCACCGCGAAGGCGTTTTTGTAAAGAAAATTCGTTCGCCGAAAATCGCGTATCGGCGCGGTTAAAATTCATTATCCCAAAGGATTTTTAGAAATTTTTGCCGAAGGGCGAGGATATTTTGGCGGAGTTTGCGATATTTTTTTAATAATTATTATTCTTCTCTTTGTGTTTTCGACCAAATCAAACACATTGTCCGACTCGATTTTGCCGCCGAGAGTGCGGAGAGCGCCCGAAGACGAAGAAATTTCATCATCGGAAAATGCCGATTTCATAGAGATGAAAGAGCCGCCATTTTTAATAAAAGGTATGCAGTATTCGCAAAGGACGGGGAGAGACGCCACTGCCCTTGCCGTTGCGAAGTCAAATTTTTCGCGGTACAGGGGGTCATTTCCCGCCTCTTCCGCGCGGCGGTGCAAAATGTGCCCGTTTAAGCCGACCTCCGAGAGGACGCTTTCGATAAAGGCAAGCTTTTTGCCCGTTCCGTCAAGAAAGGTGACGTCAAGGTCGGGTCTTGCAAGAAGTATCACAAGTCCCGGAAAGCCTGCGCCCGTGCCGACGTCAATCAGCCTTGCGCCCTCTTTGAAATCGGCATATTTAAATACGGAAAGGCAGTCGGCAAAGTGTTTTACCGTCATATCGTCCGGTTCGGTTATCGCCGTCAGATTAAACTGTTTGTTGGTTTCAAAAAGCAGTTCGGCGTAGGTATCAAATCTTTTAAAGGCGTCGTCGGTGATTTTAACGCCCATATTTTCGGTGATCTTGTAAAGCAAATCTCTGTTTAACATTATTTGCCCTCCTTGGCAAGGTAAATAAGCAAAACCGATATGTCGGCAGGCGAAACACCGCTTATTCTTGAAGCCTGACCCACATTCATAGGCCGTATTTCAGAAAGCTTTTCTCTCGCCTCAAGCCGCAGTCCGTCTATCTTATTATAATCGGTTTCGGGCGGAATAACCTTTACCTCAAGTCGGCGCATTTCGTTTATCTGCGCCGTCTGCCGCACAATATAGCCCTCATATTTAAGCTCAATTTCAACCTGCTCGAATATTTCACGCGGAATATCGGGTCGATTTACGTCGAACGGGGTCAAATCGTCATATGTTATCTGCGGACGCTTTAAAAGCTCCACCTCTTTAACACCGCGCGGCAAGGGAGATGTTCCACGTGAAACAAGCATCTGTTGAAGCTCATCGGTCAGAGGAATAGAAGTATCTTCTATCCTTTTGCGCTCCTCCTTTATCATTTCCTGCTTTTTAAGGAGCCTTTGGTATTTTTCTTCGGAGACAAGTCCGATTTCGTAGCCGAGAGGCGTCAGGCGCATATCGGCGTTATCCTGCCTCAGCAAAAGTCTGTATTCCGAACGCGAGGTCATCATTCTGTACGGGTCGGAGCAGCCCTTTGTAACAAGGTCGTCTATCAGCGTGCCTATATACGATGAAGCGCGGTCAAGTATAAAAGGTTCTTTTCCCTGAGCCTTTCGCGCGGCGTTTATGCCGGCTATAAGTCCCTGCGCCGCCGCCTCCTCGTAGCCGGAAGAGCCGTTGAACTGCCCTGCGCCGAAAAGTCCGTCAAGGTCGAGAAATTCGAGCGACGGTTTGAGCGCGAGCGGATCCACACAGTCATATTCAATAGCATAAGCGGTTCTCATAACCTCAACGTGTTCGAGACCCTTTATCGTTCTCAAAAATTTTAACTGAACCGCCTCGGGGAGCGATGACGACATACCCTGCAAATATAATTCCTCCGTGTCGAGTCCGCACGGCTCAACAAACAGCTGATGGCGTTTTTTATCGGGGAAATGCATAATTTTGTCTTCAAAGCTCGGGCAGTAGCGCGGCCCTACGCCGTGAATTTTTCCGCTGTAAAGCGGCGAATACTGTATGTTATCGAGGATAACCTTTTTTGTTTCGTCATTTGTATACGCTATATAACACGCGGCTTTGTTTACGGGCGGAGTGTCGGTGTCAAATGAAAACGGAGTAGTTGTTTCGTCGCCCTCCTGCTTTTCAAGCACCGAAAAATCCACGCTGCGGCGATTTACGCGCGAGGGAGTGCCCGTTTTAAACCGTCTGAGCGGAATTTTCATATTATAAAGCGCCTTTGAAAGCTCGTTTGCCGGGAACATTCCGTCGGGGCCGCTCTCGTAAGAGACGTCGCCTATGTAAACTCTGCCGCCCAAAAAAGTACCGGTGGCAAGAACAACGCATTTTGCGCTGTAAATTGCCTCAAGTCTTGTCTTTAATCTCCAAAGACCGTCCTTGCCGCGTGCGAGATCGACTATTTCCGCCTGCTTGACGTCAAGGTTTTCCTGAAGCTCCAACACGTGCTTCATATATTTTGAATACTCTCTGCGGTCAATCTGCGCGCGCAGAGAATGAACAGCCGGACCTTTTCCGCGATTGAGCATACGCGACTGTATCTCGTTTTTGTCGGCAGCCTTGCCCATTTCGCCACCGAGAGCGTCTATTTCTCTTACAAGATGACCTTTTGAAGTGCCGCCTATCGACGGATTGCACGGCATATTGCCTATCCAATCGAGGTTTATGGTAAAAACTATTGTTTTTGAGCCGAGCCGAGCCGAGGCAAGACCTGCCTCAATACCGGCGTGACCGGCGCCTATAACGGCAACATCATATTCTTTTGCAAAATATTCCATCTTTTATCTCCATTATTTACCTACACAGAACTGTGAAAAAATCTCGTTTACAACGCTTTCCGTGGCTTTTTCGCCCGTCAGAATCATAAGATTTTCTATTGCGGAGTCTATGCAGACCTGAATTGCGTCCCTTGTGACGCCTGTATTTACGGCATCTTCCGCCTCGCAGAGCGCCGAATACGCTTTTTCGCAGCAGGACAGCTGTCTTTCGTTCATCAAAAGAGCCGCGGTTGTGTCGAAATCTGCCGTTCCGAGTATTTTTTCGATTTTCTCGCGAAGAGAATCAAGCCCCGAATTTTCCTTTGCGGATATATAAACTACATTTTCGAAGTTGCGTTTTATTTCATCTTCGTCGATTTTCGGCTCCAAATCCGTCTTGTTTATAACGGCAAGCCGGTTTTTATCGGAGCACAGGTCGAAAATCTCCCTGTCCTCATCGGAGAGCTCACAGGACGAGTCAAACACGGCGATAATAAGCTTTGCCGCGGCAATCTTTTTTTTTGCGCGCTCAACGCCTATGCTCTCTACGGCGTCGTCGGTTTCGCGAAGTCCCGCCGTGTCGGCAAGGCGCAAAGTCACGTTGCCTATCGTAACGGTTTCCTCAACTATATCGCGAGTTGTACCGGCAACCGACGTGACTATGGATTTTTCGGTTCCCGTAAGCATATTCATAAGGGTTGATTTGCCGACGTTCGGTCTGCCGACTATCGCCGTTTCGGTTCCCTCGGTTATCGCCTGACCCGCGTCAAAGCGGTTTAAAAGTTCTTTAAGAGAAGCCTTTGATGAGGTAACCGCATTTGAAATGCTCTCGTCCGTGAGGTCCTCAATGTCGTCATCGGGGTAATCCACCCACGCCGCAAGAGCCGCGTTTATCTTTAAAAGAACGTCGGTAATTTTGTGAATTTCTTTGTAAAGGGCACCCTCAAGCGCCGAAAAAGCGGCTTCACCCGCCTCTTTGCCGTGAGCCGAAATAATGCCCATAACAGCCTCGGCTTTGGTAAGGTCGGTCTTTCCGTTTAAAAACGCACGCTTTGTAAACTCGCCCGGTTCTGCCGGAATCGCACCGTTTTTGAGTGCCGCTCTTAAAACCTGTTTTGTTATATAAAGTCCGCCGTGACAGGAAATTTCCACAACGTCCTCGCCCGTGTAGCTCTTGGGCGCTCTGAATACAAGCGCAACCGCCTCGTCAATGGGTTTTCCGTCCGAAAATACCTTTCCGAACGCCGCTCTGTAGCCGCTCAGTTTTTTTAATTCGATACCTTGTACGGTTTTGAAGATGCTATCGGCTACATTCAGGGCGTTTTCACCCGAAATTCTGACTATTCCTATGCCACCTGCGGCAAGACCTGTTGAAATAGCCGCGATTGTACTCATAAAATCACCACTTTTACCCGTTTTGTTCCGTATTTTACAGCTTAAATTACCGCTTAAAGCGAGAGTAAAATCCGAATTATGACCCTAAAATACGAAATATTATTTTTAAACACAGCTTTTATATTTTGTAAAACAAAAGCACCGAAACATGCTGTCCGCATATCCGGTGCCCTTTAAATCTGATTTTTTGTTTCGTTAGCGAAGTTTTCGACAAAAATGCGGTTCAAATGTCTAAAACTCTTTCGATAATGAAGAAAAGTCGGGATTATTCCTCGGTATTTTTCTTAATTTCGATTTTTCCGTAAACCGAAACGCCTGCAACGTCGTTCTTCTGTTCACGGTCCGGAGCTACCTGCGGAACATACGGCTCGCGCTTGGGTCTGCGGTCATTTCTGCCGCCGCGGCCTCTGCGATAATTTCTGTCGCCGTAGCTGCCCTTGCCGCCGTTTTCGGGAGCAATAACAACTCTGCGGTCAAGGTCCTGACCTACCGAGAACGAAGTAGCACCCTCAACCTCTTGAACGGCAGTGTGAATAATTCTGCGCTCATAAGGATTCATCGGCTCAAGAGTTATGTTTCTGCCTGTACGAACGGCTCTTGCAGCGTCCTTTTTAGCAAGAGAAATAAGAGCACCCTTGCGCTTTTCGCGGTAATTGCCGACATTTATCGAAACGCGCTTATAGCCCGAAACACCGCGGTTTGCAACCATTCTTGCAAGGTACTGTATAGCGTCGAGAGTCTCGCCGCGTCTGCCGATTACTATACCGTAATCATCGCCGCAGTCAAGCTCAAAAACAATCTCTTCGTCGTCTGCAAAGGTTTTTACGTTGCATTCGGGAAGCCCGAGACCCTTTACGATTTCCGCTATATAAGAAGCGGTTTTTTCGTATTCGTTTGTCTCTTTTAAAGAAGCCTTTTTCTCCTCTTCGGTCTTTTCGGCTTTTTCTGCCTTTTCGACCTTACGGGTATCTTCCTTTTTGGCTTCCTTTTTTCTGTCATCGGCCTTTTTGGGAGCCGAAGCGGTTTTTTTGTACGGTTTCTTTTCGGAAACGGGTTTTTCCTTTTTCTCGGGAACGTCAACCCAAACCTTTACTTCGGCAGGTTTACCGCCGAAAATGCCGAAAGTCTTTTTCTGCGGCATCTGCAAAACTTCTATATTGTATTCGTCGTCCTCTGTAAGACCGAGCTCCAAAAGGGCGGCGGCTTTAGCGTCCTCTATGGTGGACGCGGATTTAACCGATTCTTTAATCATATATATACACCATTCTTTTTTAAGATTTCATCTCAACCATTTTTTTGATATTCGCCTCTTTAGAGCGGCGTTCAACGGTTTCTTCGACCATAAGTCTTGCAAGAACCTTCTGCGGACTGTGAGTCTGGTTGAGAACTACCATCTGAGCAAATGAAACGATGGTAGAAAGAATTACGTAAATGCCGACAACTGTCGGGAAAAGAAATGCAAAATAAATCTGCATGGCGGGCGTAAAGAGCATCATACAGCCCATTGTCGGATTTTTTGACATTTCGGGGTTCAATTTTTTCTGACGGATAAGCGAATAAATGCTCATGGCGAGCGATAAAACGCCGGTTATAATGGGTATTGCCCAATATACGTCAAAAACCTTGACGCTCGGGGTGTGCGAAAGGTCAAGACCGAAAACCGTAAATCTCTGTAAGAATAAATCAACCTTTGATATCATCTCGGGAGTAAGACCGGCTACGGAATTGCGGATATCGTTCCAATGCTGAAGGGCATAGAGTTCTATTCTGAACGAAGCGCCCTTAGCCTCGGTCTCGGTAAGCAGAGGCATAACTGCCTCTTTAATGGAAGTGAGCACATCGCCCCTTATGTTTAAAACCATTGAGAAGGGGTGGTAGTTGACCTGGAAAAGACCGGTCATAACTATAAGCTGTATAATCATCGGCATACAGCCGCCGCCCATGGCGCTGAAGCCCTCGCGGCTATAGAGGTTTTGCGTTTCCTCCTGAATTTTCTGCTGATTGCCCTCGTATTTTTTCTGAATACGTCTGAGCTTCGGCTGAAGCCTTGCCTGCTTTGCCTGAGCCTTCTGCTGCTTTATCGACGACGGAAGAAGGCACAGTTTTACGATAATCATAAGGCAAACTATCGAGAGAAGATAGTTGTCGGTGAGCGCGTAAAACAGGGAAATTACAAAGCCGAAAGGAATTCCGAGAATTTCGTATATTTTACTTGTGTTCATTAAATTCCTCCGAAGGGAGTAAAAGCTTAATTAAACTTAGCCCTTTTTCTTATTTCGTTTTTCCGGAACAGGGTCAATTCCTCCCGGAAACAGAGGATTGCACCTTAAAAGACGCCATACTGCGAGTAAACCGCCGCGGATAATTCCGAATCGCTCAATAGCCGTAACGGCATATTGCGAGCAGGTAGGGTAATATCTGCATCTCGGCGGAAAAAGCGGGGAGATCTTACGCTGATAAAATTTTATCATTTTAATGGCAAGTTCTTTCATTTCTTTATGGCTCCCGCTTTTAGGAGTTGTTCTGTCAAGACCTTTTGAATATCGGTACTCTTCAGGTATTTTGTTTTGCCTCGCGCAACAAAAACAAAATCCCAGTTTCCGCAAATACTTTCTTCAACAGCCGCATACGCCGCCCTTATAATTCTTTTTGAGCGGTTTCTCTGTACGGCGTTGCCGGTCTTTTTGCTTACGGTTATACCTATACGACAAATTCCCGCACGGTTTTTTAATAAATAAACAACCAGTGCAGGATCCGTATAAACTTTTCCTCTGCCGTAGAGGCGTCGGAAATCACAGTTACGATTAAGTGTTACCGTATTTTTCAAAATGCTTACCTTTTAATAAGATAACTGCTTTCTGCCCTTAGCGCGGCGTCTTGCAAGCACTTTTCTGCCGTTTTTGGTGGCCATTCTTTTTCTGAAACCGTGTTCCATCTTGCGATGGCGTTTCTTAGGCTGATAAGTTCTAAGCATTATTTTTTTCGCTCCTTTACTCTGAAATAATCTGCGAGAAGTTATTATATACTAAAATCCGGCTTGTTGTCAACTTTTTTTTAATATTATAAGGCCCTTTTGCCGCCCTTATATATATACATTTATAAATATAGCATTTATTTTAATAAATTATTGAAAAAATATTAAAAATGTGCTAATATACATATTGTGCGAATTATTGCCTGTAAGCGCCGTTATTTAATTTTACGGTTTTTATGTGTCAATACTTTAAAAGCACCTAAAATGTTAAAATAATCCGATTATACCGCTGTAACAGTAAATTTGATATTTTTTTATTTTGTTTTCGGAGTGTGAAAATATGGACTCGTTTTCCGAGATATGGTCTGCGGCGTGCGATTATATGAAAAACGCGCTTAATGTCAGCGAAGTTGCGTTTAATTTGTGGATTTCGCCGCTTGTTCCCGAGAGCTTTGACGGGCAGACCGCAAAATTTACCTGCCCCACGGCATATAAAATACAGATAATTACCGCAAGATACGATGCCACAATCAAAGAGGCTTTGACGGCTGTTATGGGCTTTGACGATATAGAGGTAATTTACCTTTATAAACCCGAAAAAACCGACGACGACGAAAAAGAGCAAAATACCGAAAAAAATCATCTTTCTTCGCGTGACAGCTCAAGCACGTTTGAAAATTTCATAGTCGGCTCGACAAACAAATTTGCCTATGCCACGGCTCTCAACGCAGCCGAAAATCCGGGTGAGGAATACAATCCCCTGTTTATTTACGGCAAGAGCGGACTCGGCAAAACGCATCTTTTAAAAGCCATTAAAAACCGAATGCTCGAAAAAAATCCGTCGGCAAACGTTCTTTATACCACAAGTGAAAATTTTACAAACGACCTTATTTATTATCTCGGCAAAAAAAATATGGGCGAATTTCACGACAAGTACAGAAACGTCGACGCGCTTTTAATAGACGATATTCAGTTTATAGCAAATAAAAAGAGCACCGAAGAGGAATTTTTCCACACCTTCAATGCTTTAACCGAAGTCAACAAGCAAATTGTTTTGACGTCGGATAATCCGCCCGACGAAATACCCACTCTTCAGGACAGGCTCAAAACCCGTTTCACCTGGGGAATGATGGCGGATATTACTCCCCCCGACCTCGAAACAAGAATGGCTATCGTAAAAAGCAAGGCGGACGGCCTCGGCCTTACACTACCCAACAACATAGTCGAATTTATAGCCGAGCAGGTAAAATACAACGTCCGTCAGCTTGAGGGAGCGGTAAACAAAATAAACGCTCTTACAAAGCTCGCCGGAAAAGAACCCACAATAGATTTGGCACGGGACGCCATAAAAGAGGTTCTCAACTTCAATCAGCCTATCTCGGTCACCATAAGCAACATTATAAACAACGTCGGAAACACTTTCGGAATATCCCCCGAAAACATAATGTCCGACAAGCGCGATAAAAACATTAAGGACGCAAGGCAGGTTTCAATGTACATAATCCGCGAAATCACCGGAATGAAGCTTGTCGATATAGGAAACGTTTTTAACGGCAAAACACATTCCACCGTCAATCACTCTATAGAAGTAATTGAAGACAGGATGAATGAAAATCCCGTATTCAAAAAAACGGTGGAGGATATTATTAAAAACACACAGGAGTTTTAAACAAGTTTTGATTTTCGACATACCGGTTTTGAACAGTTAAATTTTGTCTGTTAATTGAACAACTTTTAAACATCGAAATAACAATCGCAAAGCCTTGTTTTTTTCTTTTGTATAAACGGTTTCGGGAGTTTTAGACATTTCGCCGCGCACTAATAATAATACTATTTATATATTTTATTTATTTTATTTTGAAAGGAAATCTTTATGAAATTTGAATGCAGCACACATATCCTCTCCGATATATGTTCAAATGTTCAGAGAGCCGTTTCTCAAAAAACATCAATACCGTCTCTTGAGGGCATTATGATTAAGGCGGAGGGAAACACGGTAACTCTCACGGGATACGATCTTGAAGTCGGAATGATAACTTCGGCGGACGCCGACGTCAGAGAAAACGGCAGCATTATATTAAACGCCAAAATTCTCTGCGACATTCTGAGAAATCTTCCCGAGGACAGAGTTTCATTTGAAGCCGACGAAAGACTTTCCTGCAAAATAAAGAGCGGTGAGGCGGAATTTACGCTTGTGGGCACAAGCTCCGCGGAATATCCCGAATTGCCCTCGGTAAACGGCGGTTTCCCCGTTGTTATCGACAGCGAGCTTTTAAAGGATATGATAAGAAAAACCATTTTTGCGACAGCCGAAAACGACGCAAAGATAGTACATACCGGCGTCAGATTCGAGATAGGAGACAACAATATCCGCCTTGTTGCGGTTGACGGTTTCCGCCTTGCGATAAGAAACGAAAAAATCGACTATGCGGGCGACGAAAAGATATTTGTGGTTCCTAAAAAAACCCTTAACGAGGTATTAAAACTCTCTGCCGGCGAGGACGGAAAAATATCCATGAGCATAGGCAAGAGGCACATAACCTTTAAAATAGGCGATTACGATATAGTTTCACGTCTTCTCGACGGCGAATTTTTAAATTACAAAGCCGCAATTTCGGGCAACACGACGGGAACGGTAAAGGTAAACGTCAGAAACTTCATAAACAGTATCGAGAGAACGTCTCTTATTATAACCGACAGAGCAAAAAGCCCTATCAGATGTATTTTTGATAAGGATATGATAAAAATTTCCAGCGTTACCGTTCTCGGCTCGGCAAACGACAGAGTTCCCGCCGAAATGAACGGCGAAAAGCTTGAAATGGGCTTTAACAACAAGTTTTTGCTTGGCGCTCTCAGAGTTTGCGACACCGACGAAGTGATAATAAAGCTTTCAAGCCCCGTTCACCCCATAATAATCGTACCGACGGACGGCGACAGCTTCTTATTCTTAATTTTACCGGTAAGGCTTAAAACAGAATGAAAAACGTAATTAAAATTAAGGCAAAGGTTGCCGAAAAAAAAGTAAAACAGATATTTATAGATACCGACTTTATACGCCTTGACGCGGCGCTCAAGCTTTGTGACGCCGTGGGCTCGGGAGGTATCGCAAAAATGATAATACAGGACGGCGAAGTCAGAGTAAACGGTGAAGTCTGCGTTCAAAGGGGCAAAAAGCTCCGTGACGGAGATGAATTCAGCTTTGACGGAAAATATTACGAGGTCATAAAAAAATGACGGTAAAAGAGCTTTCGGTCGCGGATTACAGAAACATTGAAAAAATGAATATTACCCCCTCCGAGAGCGTAAACGTCATTTACGGAGAAAACGCTCAGGGAAAAACCAATCTGCTTGAGAGCATATGGCTTTTTACCGGCTGTAAGAGCTTCCGCTCAAAAAGAGATAAGGAGCTTGTAAAATTCGGCGCGTCGTTCGCGAAAAACGAGATGAAATTTTTTGCAAAAGGGCGCGAGCAATCGGCGGTAATATATATAGATAAAAAGCGTACCGCCATGAAAAACGGAGTAACTCTTCGTTCCCCTGCGGAGCTGATAGGCGAATTTTACGCGGTTATATTTTCTCCGTCGCATCTGTCGCTTGTAAAGGACGGGCCGGTTTTCAGAAGAAAATTTCTGGATACGGCTTTGTGCGAAATAAAGCCGTATTACGCAAAGGCGCTCGCAAAATACACACATACCCTTTTTCAGAGAAACGCTCTTTTAAAAGACATTCAGTTTCACAGCGAGCTTTACGACACGCTTGACGCCTGGGACGAAAAGCTTTCGTCATACGGTGCGGCGGTAATATCGGAGCGAATAAAATATACCTCTCTTTTAAGCGAATTTTCCGCAAAAATATATGACGGACTGTCGGGCGGCAAAGAAAAAATGAGCGTAGAATATACCGACAACGCAAAGGTATATTCCGACGACCCGTACGAAATAAAGGATTTTCTCTTAAACAGACTCAGAGAAACACGGCGCGACGATATTTACAATAAGATAACGTCGATAGGTCCTCACAGAGACGACCTTGATATTAAAATCGACGGCTTGTCGGCGCGCAGCTTCGGCTCGCAGGGGCAGCAGCGCTCCTCGGCGCTCTCTTTAAAGCTCAGCGAATCGGAAATTATAAAAGAAATCACGGGCGAAGAGCCGGTAATACTTCTTGACGACGTTATGAGCGAGCTTGATTTAAAAAGGCAGGATTATATCCTGAACAATATAAGCGGCAGGCAGGTTTTTATAACCTGCTGCGACCCGAATACCGTTTTGAGACTGTGCGAGGGTAAAACCTTCCACATCAAAGACGGCGGAGAAATATAATGTATATTTTGATAAGCCAGGAAAAGACAATCACAACGGACGGAATACTCGGTATATTTGACCTTGACAACACAACCGTGAGCAAGGCTTCGCGCGAATATATAAATTACGCGGAAAAAAGCAAGGAGTGCGAAACGGTGTCATACGATTTGCCGAAATCCTTTATAGTAAAGGTAAAAGACGGACGGAGAAAAGTATATATATCACCGTTTTCAACGAGTACGATATTCAAGAGATTAAAATAGAAAATTCTGTAAAATTTATTCGGATTTTGTATAACTGACGGAGGTTTTGTATGTTCAGCGAAAACAACGAAAACATAAACGAGGAAAAAAACGACGAGGTAATGGACACCGTCGTTACCGAGGAATACGGCGCCGAGCAGATTCAGGTTTTAAAAGGACTTGAGGCTGTAAGAAAAAGACCCGGTATGTATATCGGCTCGACGGGACCGAGAGGTCTTCACCACCTTGTATATGAGATTGTCGATAACTCCATAGACGAGGCTCTTGCGGGCTACTGCACTCATATCGAGGTTGAAATTTTGCCCGGAGACGTAATTACCGTCAGAGATAACGGACGCGGTATCCCCGTTGACATCAACGAAGAAGAGGGTCTGCCTGCCGTAACGGTGGTTTTAACGGTACTCCACGCCGGCGGTAAATTCGGCGGCAGCGGCTACAAGGTTTCGGGCGGTCTGCACGGCGTAGGTTCGTCGGTAGTTAACGCTCTTTCCGAATGGTTTGAAATAGAGGTCAGCAGGCAGGGTCACATATATCACCAGCGTTTTGAGCGCGGCGACGTAAAGAGCGACCTTGAAATAATCGGCGACACAAACGAGACGGGCACGTTTATTAAATTTAAAGCCGACCCCGAAATATTTACCGAAACTACGGTATATGATTTTGAGACGCTTCAAAAGAGACTCAGAGAGCAGGCGTTTTTGAATGCCGGACTTTCCATTTCTCTTACGGACAAGCGTGACGAAGATAATATAGTAAGCGAAGTATACTGCTATGAGGGCGGTATCAGAAGCTTTGTGGATTACATCAACAAAAGCCGCGGACTTACGCCTCTTCACGAAGATATAATACACTTTTCGGTTGTTGACGGCGACCGCAGCGCGGAAGTGGCAATGTCTTATAACGACGGCTACAACGAGATAATATTGAGCTTTGCAAACGACGTCCGCACAATAGACGGCGGTACTCACGAGCTGGGCTTTAAAACCGCTCTTACAAGAGTGTTCAACGATTACGGAAAAAAATTCAATCTCATAAAGGACAGCGATAAAAAGCTCTCCGGCGACGACGTAAGAGAGGGTCTTACCGCGGTTATAAGCGTAAAGCTTACCGAGGCGCAGTTTGAGGGTCAGACCAAGGGCAAGCTCGGCAATACCGAGATAACGGGTCTTGTTTCAAAAATGCTCTATGATAAGCTTATGACTTATCTTGAAGAAAATCCCTCCACGGCAAGAACAATACTCAATAAATCACTCGACGCCTCAAGGGCGCGCGAGGCGGCAAGAAAAGCGAGGGACAATGCGCGCAGAAAATCCGCGCTTGAGAGCAACTCTCTACCCGGCAAACTTGCGGACTGCACAGATAAAAATCCCGAAAATACCGAGCTTTATATCGTCGAGGGTGATTCCGCAGGCGGCTCCGCAAAGGGCGGCAGAGACAGAAACACCCAGGCAATTCTTCCACTTTGGGGCAAGATGCTCAATGTTGAAAAGGCAAGAGTCGACAAGGTAATAGGCAACGAAAAATTAACGCCCGTAATTTTGGCTCTCGGCACCGGCATAGGCGACGACTTTGATATTACAAAGCTGCGTTATCACAAGATAGTTTTAATGGCGGATGCCGATGTTGACGGCGCGCACATCAGAACTCTTCTTTTGACATTCTTTTTCAGATATATGCGTCCGCTTATAGAGCACGGCTATGTCTATATAGCTCAGCCGCCGCTCTTTAAGGTATCAAAGGGCAAAAAGCACTTCTACGCTTTTTCCGACGAAGAGCGTGACGAAAAAATAGCGGAGCTCGGCGGCAGCTGTGACGTTCAGCGCTATAAGGGTCTCGGCGAAATGGATTCGCAGCAGCTTTGGGAGACCACAATGGACCCGAAATACAGGACTATGCTCAGGGTAAATCTTGAGGACGCCATGGAGGCGGACGAAACATTCTCCGTTTTAATGGGCGACAAGGTTGAGCCGAGACGTGAATTCATTGAGAAAAACGCGAAATTCGTTCAGAATCTTGATATATAAAAGAGGTAGAATATGAGCACAAACAAAGATACCGGGCATCATTCGGAATACGTGCCGCTTGAGGACCAAAAAATCATAAACGTCGAGATAAACAAGGAAATGAGAAAATCCTTCCTCGACTACTCGATGTCGGTCATAGTGTCGCGTGCGCTCCCCGATGTACGCGACGGCTTAAAGCCCGTTCACAGAAGAATTTTATATACTATGTATGAAAACGGTCTGTATCCCGAAAAGGCATACAGAAAGTGCGCCGACACGGTAGGTTCCGTGCTCGGTCGTTACCATCCGCACGGCGATGCGTCGGTATACGACGCAATGGTTCGTCTCGCACAGGATTTCTCAATGAGATACCCCCTTGTGGACGGCCACGGAAACTTCGGTTCGGTGGACGGTGACCCGCCTGCCGCTTACCGTTATACAGAGTCGAGAATGAGCAAAATTTCTATGGAAATGCTCACAAATCTCGACAAAGATACCGTAGATATGATGAGAAACTACGACGACCGTTTAAACGAGCCGGTAGTTTTGCCGTCACGTTTCCCGAACCTTCTCGTAAACGGTTCAACCGGTATCGCCGTAGGTATGGCAACAAATATTCCGCCGCATAATATGCGCGAGGTAATCGACGGCATCTGCTGTCTTATAGATAATCCCGACGCCACTCTTGAGGAAATTATGGAGCACATAAAAGGCCCCGATTTCCCGACCGCGGGCATTATAATGGGCAGAGCCGGCATACGCGCCGCCTATGCAACCGGCAGAGGCAAGGTAACTCTCAGAGCGCGCGCCGAAATTGTCGAAAACGAAAAGAACGGCAGATTTAAAATTGTAGTTACGGAGCTGCCGTATCAGGTAAACAAGGCAAGACTTATCGAGAGCATAGCAGAGCTTGTCAAGGATAAGAGAATAGAGGGCATTTCCGACATCAACGACTATTCCTCCGACCGCGCAGGTATGAGAATGGAAATAGACCTTAAAAGGGACGCAAATCCTCAGGTCATTTTAAATCAGCTCTATTCGTATACTCAGCTTCAGATATCCTACGGCATAATTCAGCTTGCCATAGTTGACGGCGAGCCGAAAATCCTCACATTAAAGCAGATTCTCGAAAAATATATAGACTTCCAGAAAGAAGTCATCATAAGAAGAACCAAATTCGACCTCAAAAAAGCGCTCGAAAGAGAACATATTTTAGAGGGTCTTGCACGCGCCATAGATATAGTTGACGAGATTATAGCAACCATTCGAGCTTGCAAGGGCGGTCAGGCAGAGGCAAAGACCGCAATAATGGAAAAATTCGGTTTTGATGACGTTCAGGCAGCCGCCATTGTCGCTTTCAGACTCGGACAGCTCGCCGGACTCGAAATTCAGAAGATTCACAACGAGATGGAGGAGCTTCAGTCAAAAATTAACTATTTCAATGAAATACTCTCCTCCGACGAAAAAGTGCTCTCGATTGTAAAAGACGAATTGTCGGCAATCGGCAACAAATTCGGCGACGACAGAAGAACCGAAATAGTAAATGTCAGCGGCGAAGTTGATATAGAGGATCTTATCCCCAACGAAAACAGCGTATTTACCCTCACAACTCTCGGTTATATCAAGCGCCAGAGTGTTGACACCTATCAGACTCAGCACCGCGGCGGCAGAGGCGTAAAGGGTATGACAAGGCGCGAGGAGGACGTTGCCGAGACAATGTTCACCTGCTCCACGCACGACTATATAATGTTCTTTACGTCGGAGGGCAAGGTTTACAGATTAAAGGGCTACGAAATCCCCGAGGGAAGCCGTAATTCAAAGGGTATGAATATTGTCAATATTCTGCCGCTCGGCGCGGACGAAAAGGTCACCGCCATGATAAGAGTTCCCGAATTCGGCACCGAAAAGCTCTATCTTTGCATGCTCACCAAAAACGGTATCATAAAGCGTACCGAGCTTGACGCATATAAGAATGTCCGCAAAAACGGCATATTCGCAATAAATCTCGACGAGGGCGACAGTCTCCGCTTTGTAAAGCTCACCGACGGTGAAAAGCAGATACTCATCGCAACCAAAAAGGGTATGTGCATAAGCTTTGACGAAAAGGACGCACGCTGCATCGGCAGAACCGCACGCGGAGTTAAGGCGATTACGCTCTCCGAGGGCGACGAAATTGCGGGCATGTGCGTTCCCGAAGAAAACAAAAAGGTGCTCACCGTTTCCGAAACGGGCTTCGGCAGACGTTCCGACTTTGACAATTACCGCGTTCAGTCGCGCGGCGGCAAGGGCCTTATCAACTATCATACCGAAACCTACGGCGATGTTGCGGCTGTTGCAATGGTCGGCGACGACGAAGACGTAATTATGATTTCGTCCGACGGAATTATAATAAGAATCCCGGCTAAGGACATCAGCGTTTTTGCCCGTCCGTCAAAGGGCGTCCGCGTTATGAAAACAAACGAGGGCGAAAAGGTTGTAACCCTCTCGATAACCGAGCACGAGGCAGAAGAAGCCCCTGCGGAAAGCGGTGAAGAAAACACCGATTCGGCGGCGGAAAATGACGGTATCGGCTCCGTGGCGGAAAACACCGAAGCCGAAAATACGGACGGCTCGGACGAAAGCGACGAAAATCCGACAGAAATCGGGTAATTCCGCAAAAAGTTATAACTTTATTAACATTTCATTTACTTTTGCAATATATAATTATAAAGTAATTCGGCAGGGGACTACTGTCCGCTGCCGAAAACTTTACTGAAGCAGGAAAAACAGAACACAATACGGTTAAAAACCCATAACGCCTGCTTATGAAGGGAAAAGCAAAATTATGAACTATAACAACAACGGATATTACGGCGGCAATTACCCTCCGCCCGGCGGAAACTATCCGCCGCCCCCACCGTATAATTGGCAGTATGACCCTCTCGCACAGGAGAAAAAAAGAGAAAAGAAAAATATCTCACGCGTAAGCATTGCCGTGGGTCTTGCGGTTATCGGCTTTACGCTTTTGAGCATGATAATCGGCGTGATCTTACGGGCAATACCCGGCTTTATGACCGAATACAAGGGCAACGCGGTATTCAGCATATATTTTGACATGATTTATTCCGCGGTTATAATATGCGTGCCGTTTTTCTCGGCTTATGCGTATTTAAAATCCAAGCACGATTTGCCGGAGGTTTTGCCGCTCGGAACAGCCAAAAACACGTCCGTATTTTTCCTGCTTGTTTTTGCCGGACTTATGGCGTGCATAGCAGGCAGTTATGCGTCGAGCATTTTCGGAAATATTTTTAAAAATCTCTTCGGCATAGAATTTACCATGGCGGATGACGGCATAAAGCTGACAACGGCGTCGGTAATTTTGCCGTATATCGTTAAAACCGCCGTTTTGCCTGCTCTCATAGAGGAGTTTGCGATGCGCGGCGTGGTTATGCAGTCACTGCGTAAATACGGCGACTGGTTTGCGATTATTATGTCGACATTGGTCTTTGCCCTTCTGCACGGCAATATGGTTCAAATACCGTTTGCATTCATAGCCGGTATCGCCATAGGCTATGCCGTTACGGTAACGGGCAGTATGTGGACCGGCGTTTTAATACATTTTCTCAACAATCTCGCGTCGATAGCCATGCAGATAGGCATAGATAACTTTTCGGAAAGCACGGCTGCCGTAATCACAATGGCCATAGTTTTTGCGATAATGATAAGCGGTATTGTTTGCGCCGCGATATATTTTAAAAATTATTCGCACGCTTACCCTCTCGCCGGGGGTGAGTGTAAAGTCCTTACACGGAACGAAAAAGCGAGAGCGTTTATAGTAACCGCCCCCATGATAATAGCAATTTGCCTGCTTTTGTGGGAAACGGCTATGTATATTAAGTTCTGATATGGACAAAAATGATTTTATGCGCCTGGCTTTACTCGAAGCCGAAAAGGCTTTTCTTGACGGTGAAGTGCCCGTGGGAGCCGTAATAGTGAGAGACGGTGAGGTTATTTCAACAGGCAGAAACCGCCGTGAAAAAGGCAAAAACGCCCTGTGCCATGCCGAAATCGAAGCTATTGACGGCGCTTGCCGCGCGCTTTCGGGCTGGCGGCTTCCGAGGTGCGAAATGTACGTAACGCTTGAACCCTGCCCCATGTGCGCCGGGGCGATTATAAATGCAAGGCTCGAAAAGGTCACGTTCGGCGCATACGACGAAAAAAACGGCGCGGCAGGTTCAAAAATAAATTTATTTGATGTTCCGTTTACGTTCCGTCCCGAATACGAGGGCGGCGTAATGGAGGAAGATTGCAGGAGAATTCTCTCGGACTTCTTTGCGAAGCTCCGTGAAAAAAGAAAAGAGGAAAAACAATGAGCGAAGGTTGCACACATGACTGCTCAACCTGCGGCGAAAGCTGCAGCGAGAGAAAAGCGGAGGATATGAAGCTTCGTCAAAACGATTACAGCAATATAAAAAAGGTTATAGCGGTAGTCAGCGGCAAGGGCGGCGTAGGAAAAAGCCTTGTCACATCGCTTCTTGCTTCGGCTTCACAGGCGCGCGGATATGAGACGGCGGTTATGGACGCCGACGTTACGGGTCCGTCAATCCCCAAGGCATTCGGCATTCACGAACGCGCCATGGGCAGCGACGAGGGTATGTTCCCGGTTGAGAGCAAGAGCGGAATCAAGGTAATGAGCATAAATTTACTGCTCGAAAAAGAGGACGCACCCGTAGTTTGGCGCGGACCCGTTATTTCGGGCGTAATAAATCAGTTCTGGCAAGAGGTTCTCTGGGGCGACGTGGACTATATGTTTGTGGATATGCCCCCCGGCACGGGCGACGTTCCGCTGACGGTATTTCAGAGCCTGCCCGTTGACGGCATTATAATTGTCACAACTCCGCAGGACCTTGTCACCATGATAGTCAAAAAGGCGTACAATATGGCAAAGATGATGAATGTTCCGATAATCGGACTTGTCGAAAATATGAGCTATTTTGAGTGCCCCGACTGTAAAAAGAAATACAATATATTCGGCGAGAGCAAGATAGACGAGGTAGCAAAGGAGCTCGGCGTTCCGGTGCTCGCACGTCTGCCGATAGACCCCAAAACCGCTTCTCTTGTTGATAAGGGCGCTGTGGAGCTCTGCGACACTGAAAAAATTGCCCCCATAATAGACAAGCTGCCGAAATAAATTAAATAACCGTGTCCTTGAGACAACATCTACAAAAACACCTACCCTCTCGGCAGGTGTTTTTTCAATATTAAGTATTGAACTATGACCGACTCGGATGTTATAATAATACTAACTATAATGGGAGGTAATATCAGTATGGCAAAAGATGATAAATTTGCAAAAGAGGGCTTGACCTTTGACGACGTTTTGCTTATCCCTGCCGAGAGCGACGTGCTCCCCAAGGATATTGACGTTTCAACACGCCTTTCAAAAGACATCACGCTTAACACACCGGTGCTGACGGCTGCTATGGATACCGTAACCGAAACGAGAATGGCAATAGCCATAGCGCGCGAGGGCGGCATAGGTATAATTCACAAGAATATGTCCATAGAGGCTCAGAAGAGCGAAGTGGACAAGGTAAAAAGAAGTGAAAACGGAGTTATAGTAAATCCGTTTTTCCTGCATCCCAAAAATACGGTCAAAGAAGCGGACGAGCTTATGCACCGTTACAGAATTTCGGGCGTTCCCATCTGCGATGACGACGGCAAGCTTGTAGGTATACTTACAAACCGCGATATGCGCTTTATGTCGGATTACAATGTGGAGATTGCAGGCGTTATGACGAAAGACCATCTCGTCACCTCCCACATAGGAACAACGCTTGACGAGGCAAAGCAAATCCTTATGCGCCACAAGATAGAAAAGCTCCCGCTTGTCGATGAAAACGGCTACTTAAAGGGACTTATCACAATAAAGGATATTGAAAAGAGCGTTCAGTACCCGAATTCCGCAAGGGATTCACGCGGCAGACTTCTCTGCGGCGCGGCTCTCGGCGCCACAAGCGACGTTCTCGACCGCGCGGCGGCTCTCGCAGAAGCAGGCGTTGACGTTCTCACGCTCGACTCGGCTCACGGCCACAGCCACAATATATTGAAATCCGTTGCAAAAGTAAAGGCGGCGTTCCCGAACATCACCCTTATAGCCGGCAATGTTGCTACGGCAGAGGGCACAAAGGCGCTTATCGACGCCGGCGCGGATTGCGTAAAGGTAGGTATAGGCCCCGGCTCTATCTGCACCACGCGCGTAGTCGCAGGTATAGGCGTTCCGCAGATAACCGCCATATACGATAGTGCAAACGAGGCTTCAAAGCACGGCGTTTCGATAATTGCCGACGGCGGCATTAAATATTCGGGCGAAATAGTCAAGGCTATCGCCGCAGGCGCTTCGGCGGTCATGGTAGGCTCGCTTGTCGCAGGCTGCGAGGAGTCACCCGGAGACAGCGAAATTTATCAGGGCAGACGCTTCAAGGTTTACCGCGGAATGGGCAGTATAGCCGCCATGAACAACGGCTCTAAGGACAGATATTTCCAGGAGGACAACAAAAAGCTTGTTCCCGAGGGAATTGAGGGCAGAGTTCCTTATAAGGGAACACTCTCCGACACGATCTTCCAGATGATGGGCGGACTTAAATCCGGTATGGGCTATTGCGGCTGCAAAAACATAGCCGAGCTTCAGACCAAGACGAAGTTTATAAGAATAACCAACGCAGGTCTTAAAGAGAGCCATCCGCACGATGTATTTATCACAAAAGAGGCGCCCAACTATTCCGTTAATTTATAATTCGGAATCGGCGTGAAAATAAAAAATAAGGAGTAAGAAATGTACGCAGATATGATGGATACGATAGGTTTCGTATCAAAATACGACGAAGAAGTAGGCAAGGCAATGGCTTTGGAGCTTGCCCGTCAGCAGAGAAACATTGAGCTTATCGCGAGCGAAAACATTGTTTCACCGGCAGTTATGGCGGCTATGGGCAGCGTCCTCACAAATAAATATGCCGAGGGCTATCCCGGAAAGCGTTACTACGGCGGCTGTGAATATGTCGACATTGTCGAAAACATAGCGCGCGACAGAGCCAAAGAGCTTTTCGGTGCAAAATTCGCAAATGTTCAGCCTCATTCGGGCGCTCAGGCAAATATGGCGGTCTACTTTGCGCTTCTTACTCCCGGCGACACCGTAATGGGTATGAATCTTGCCGAGGGCGGTCACCTTACCCACGGTTCACCCGTAAATATGTCGGGCAAATATTTTAATTTTGTACCCTACGGCGTAAACTCCGAAGGATATATAGACTACGACGAATTTGAGCAGAAGGCAATCTCCTGCAAGCCCAAGATGATTGTTGCGGGAGCCTCGGCTTATCCGCGTATTATCGACTTTAAGAGAATATCCGAAATAGCAAAAAAAGTCGGCGCATACCTTATGGTAGATATGGCGCATATAGCGGGTCTTGTGGCTGCCGGACTTCACCCGTCACCCGTTCCGTATGCGGACGTTGTCACAACAACAACCCACAAAACTCTCCGCGGACCGCGCGGCGGTATGATACTCTGCAACGACGAAGATATAGCAAAGGCTGTAAACAAGGCTATATTCCCCGGCACTCAGGGCGGCCCGCTTATGCATATAATCGCAGGCAAGGCGGTTTGCTTCGGCGAGGCTTTAAAGCCCGAATTCAAAGAGTATCAGCAAAAGGTTCTCGATAACTGCAAGGCTCTCGCAAAGGGACTTACAAAATACGGCGTCGACATGGTTTCGGGCGGCAGCGACAATCACCTTTTGCTTCTTGACCTTCGCTCGCTTCACATAACAGGCAAAGAGCTTGAGCACAGACTTGACGAAGTTTACATCACCGCCAACAAAAACGCAATTCCCAACGACCCCGAAAAGCCGTTTGTTACGAGCGGTATCAGAGTCGGAACTCCGGCGGTCACCACACGCGGCCTTGATGAAGCCGATATGGAAAAAATCGCCGAATATATCTCTCTTTGCGCCACCGATTTTGAAAGCAAGGCAGACTATATCAGGGAGGGCGTAAACGACATTTGCGCGCGCCATCCCCTTTACAGATGATTTTTAACTAAAGCGAAGAACGGGGGGGAGGCATCAGCCGCCGAGCAATGAGAGACATCATAATTGCAAGTGCAAACCGCAAATCCGCAGAGCATATAAAGAGTATTTTGCAGCGCGAATTACTCTTTGTTTCGGCGGTGTATCAGTCCGGCGCAGAGGTGCTCTCTTATGCGAGCATCAGACCGGACGCGGTAGTGGTGTGCGGCAAATTGTCGGATAATATGCCGGCTGTCTCGCTTGCGGAAACGCTGCCCCCGGGCTTCGACGTTGTGCATTTGGTCTCGTCGTCGGACGCATATCAGGGCTTCGTCAGCAATATGGTGGAGCTCACAATGCCGCTCGACAGGCTTGAATTTATTTCCGCGGTCCGAAATCTTGTTCAGATATCGAGCGAAATAACAACGCGCAAAAAAACGCGCTCCGCCGAGGAAAACGACCTTTTGACATTGGCAAAACAGCGCCTTTGTGAAAATTACGGAATTTCGGAGCGTGAGGCGCACAAAAAAATTCAGAAAATGAGTATGGAACAGGGCGTCCGCCTTATGGACGTCGCGAGAAAAATTCTCGAAGAAGATTAGTACAGAACGAGGTGGTTTCTTTGAAGTTTACAAAGATGCAGGGCGCAGGAAACGATTACATATACGTAAATTGTTTTGAAGAAAAGGTTTCCGACCCAGAGAGCGTGGCAATAAAGGTCAGCGACAGGCATTTCGGAATAGGCTCGGACGGGCTTGTTTTAATAGAGCCGAGCGACACGGCCGATTTTAAAATGGATATTTACAACGCCGACGGTTCAAGGGCGAAAATGTGCGGCAACGCAACCAGATGCGTTGCAAAATACGTTTATGACCGCGGCCTTACAAATAAGGAAGAAATTTCGCTTGAAACGCTAAGCGGAATCAAATATATAAAGATTTTCAAGGGTGACGACGGCAAGGTAAAAAGCGCCAGAGTCGATATGGGCGCGCCCGTTCTCGCCGGCAAGGAAATCCCCACGCTGTTTGAGGGTGACAAGGTTGTGGGCAAAACACTGCACCTCGGCGGCGAATTGGGAGACAAAACCGTTACGTGCGTTTCAATGGGCAATCCGCACTGTATAACCTATGTGGACGACGTAAAAACGCTTGACCTCACCAAAATAGGTCCTGTTTTTGAAAACAACGAGATGTTCCCCGACAGGGTGAACACCGAATTTATACATATAATAAGCGAAACCGAATTTGATATGCGCGTATGGGAGCGCGGTTCGGGCGAAACACTCGCCTGCGGTACGGGCGCCTGCGCTGCCGCCGTGGCAAGCGTGCTTAACGGCTACTGCCTCAGAAACACCGACATAAAGGTAAACCTTATAGGCGGTACGCTCTATATCAATTGGACAAACGACGGCAATGTGCTGATGACCGGCCCCGCCGCCGAAGTCTGCACGGGCGAAATAGACGTGTAATTTAATTTGTTACGGAGGACAAAATGAATATTAACGAAAACTTCCTTAAAATCGAAAGCAGTTACCTCTTTTCAAATATCGCAAAAAAGGTAAAGGCTTATACAAAAGCCAATCCCGATAAGGAGATAATAAGACTCGGTATCGGCGACGTCACAAGACCGCTTGCACCTGCCTGCATTGAGGCTATGCACAAGGCTGTTGACGAAATGGCTGACGAAAAGACGTTCCGCGGCTATCCGCCGGAGTACGGCTACGACTTCCTTTTGAACGCGATAAACGAAAACGACTACAAAGCGCGCGGCATCGAGCTTGACAATTCCGAAATATTCGTATCCGACGGCGCAAAGAGCGACACGGGCAACATAGGCGACATCTTTTCGCTTGACAACAAGGTTGCGATATGCGACCCGGTTTACCCCGTATATGTTGACACAAACGTAATGTCGGGTCGTTCGGGCGAGAAAAATGCCGAGGGCAAGTGGTCAAACATCTACTATATGCCCTGCACCGCCGAAAACAACTTCCTGCCGCTTATCCCGACGCAGCACGTAGATATTATATACCTTTGCTTCCCCAACAATCCCACGGGTATGCCCATTAAAAAGGAAGAGCTCAAAAAGTGGGTGGATTATGCAAACCGCGAGGGTGCGGTTATCCTCTACGACGCGGCATACGAAGCGTTTATAACCGAGGACGACGTTCCCCATTCGATTTATGAAATAGAGGGTGCAAAGACCTGCGCCATTGAATTCAAGAGTTTTTCAAAGACCGCGGGCTTTACGGGCGTGCGCTGCGGATACACCGTAGTTCCCCACGACCTCAAATTCGGCGGAACGGAGCTCAACGGTATGTGGGCGCGCCGTCAGGCAACAAAGTTCAACGGCGTTTCATACATTACCCAAAGAGCCGCAGAGGCTGTTTATTCGGACGAGGGCAAAAAGCAAATTCAAGAGATACTCGCATATTACCGTAAAAATGCAAAGATTATATATAACGGACTTCGCGACTGCGGCTTTACCGTTTACGGCGCCGTGGATTCTCCGTATGTATGGCTCAAAACTCCCGATAATATGAAGAGCTGGGATTTCTTTGATCTTCTTCTTGAAAAGCTGCAGGTAGTCGGCACCCCCGGCGAGGGCTTCGGCCCCGCGGGCGAGGGATATTTCCGTCTTACCGCGTTCGGAACCACCGAAAACACCGAAAAGGCGGTTGCCAGAATTAAAAATTATTTTGCGAAGTAATTAAATTCGCTCTGTTCCGTAAAACTCCGAAAATGCCGCGCACCTCTTTTGCCCGGAGCGGGGTTTTTCGGGAAACCGTCAAAATATATGCATATCGAAAGGCTATGGGAATTACTATGAAGGATGTTTACGAAAGTCCCCTTAATTCGCGCTATGCGAGCAAAGAGATGAAATACCTTTTCTCTCCTGATTATAAGTTCAAAACGTGGAGGCGGCTCTGGATAGCTCTCGCCGAGAGCGAAAAGGAGCTCGGTCTTAACATTACCGACGAGCAGATAGACGAGATGAAGTCCCATGCGGACGATATAAATTATGACTTTGCCGAAGCGGAGGAGAAAAAGGTTCGCCACGACGTTATGGCGCACGTTCACGCATACGGCGCGCAGTGCCCCAAGGCGGAGGGAATAATTCACCTCGGCGCAACCTCCTGCTATGTCGGCGACAATACGGACGTAATAGTTATGACCGAGGGCTTAAAGCTGCTCAGAAAAAAGCTTGTCAATTTGATAGCGAAGCTTTCGTCCTTTGCCGACGAATACAAAAATATGCCGTGCCTTGCGTTTACGCATTTCCAGCCGGCACAGCCCACCACGGTGGGAAAACGCGCAACCCTTTGGGCGCAGGATATTTTAATGGATCTGACGGTGCTCGAATTTCAGCTTTCGCAGATGAAGCTCCTCGGTTCCAAGGGCACTACTGGAACTCAGGCAAGCTTTGTTGACCTGTTTGACGGCGACGATGAAAAAATCAAGGCTCTCGACAAAAAGATAGCCGAGAAGATGGGATTTTCGTCCTGCTTCAGCGTTTCGGGTCAGACCTATTCGAGAAAGCTTGATTCGCAGGTGCTCTTTGTGCTCAGCGGAATAGCTCAGTCGGCGTCGAAATTCTCAAACGATTTGAGACTTTTACAGCATATGAAAGAAATAGAAGAGCCGTTTGAAAAAAATCAGATAGGCTCATCGGCAATGGCTTATAAGCGCAACCCCATGCGCAGCGAGAGAATTACGTCCCTTTCGCGCTACGTTATGGCAAACGTCATAAACCCGTCGATTACCGCGGGTACGCAGTGGCTTGAGAGAACTCTTGACGATTCGGCAAACAGGCGCATAAGCATAGCCGAGGGATTCCTCGCGACCGACGCGATTTTGGAACTTTACATCAACATAGTCAGCGGACTTGTTGTGTACCCCAAGATGATAGAAAAACATTTAAACGACGAGCTCCCGTTTATGGCTACGGAAAATATCCTTATGGAAGCGGTCAAAAAGGGCGGCAACCGCCAGACTCTTCACGAGGAAATACGCCGTCACTCCATGGCGGCAGGCGCAGTGGTAAAAACCGAGGGCAAGCCTAACGATTTAGCTGAAAGAATAGCCGCCGACCCCGTCTTTTCGCTTACGCTTGATGAAATCAAGGCGCAGTTAAAGCCCGAAAACTTCATCGGCAGAGCGCCGCAGCAGGTTACGGAATTTATAGAGAACGACGTAAAGCCGGTTCTCGACAAATACAAGGACCTTTTGGGAATTCAGGTTGAAATAAGGGTCTGAAAAAAGTGGGAGAAAGTAAAATACTTTCGCAAAGGTGAATGTAAATGGATTACAGAGGACAGCATTGCCCCATATGCGGCAAGGAGTTTTGTGACGGCGACGATATAGTTGTTTGCCCGGAGTGCGGAACACCGTACCACAGAGAATGCTATAAGACCGCAGGGCACTGTGTAAACGAAAGCCGACACGGCGAAAACTTTGAGTGGAAGCCGGAGGAAGCGGCACGTGCAGAAGAGAAGAAACCGAATGTCGGTCAAAATGTAAACGATGACGGTCACAAGGTTGTTTTTTGCCCTGTGTGCGGCAGAGAAAATCCGGCGGAGGAGCCGAACTGCCTTAATTGCGGAGCAAGGCTCTACAACAATCAGAACGGCGGCAAGGCGTTTATACCGCCTGTTGAGCTTCCGAATATGGATATTCAGCCGTTCGGCAAGGTAGTTAATATTTCGCCCATGGATATGCTCGGCAGAAATACCGTAGGCGACACAGCCGAATTTATAGGCGTGAACGCGCAGTCTTATATCCCCAAATTCTACAAAATGCAGCAGGAAAAAAAGAAGCTGTCGTGGAACTGGGCGGCGTTCTTCTTTGCGCCGTATTGGTTTTTCTACCGCAAAATGCAAAATATCGGCTGCATATTTATTGCGGTTTTACTCGTTATATCGGGTGCGTGCACCACAAAGTCGGTTATGGCGGCAAGCAGCAATGTTATGCAGGTCTATGAGAATTACACAAACGGCAAAGCCTCTGCGGAGGATATGATGGCGGCGTATGAGGAGTACGAAAAGCTCCCTGCCAACATTGTTTCAAATGTCCTTGTACTGCTCGTTCACGCGGCGGCGGGACTTTGTGCCAATTATCTTTACGCCAAAAAGGCGGAAAAAAGCGTCTATGAAATACGAAAGCTCAGCCAAAATCCCGAGCAGTACCGTATTTCGCTCTTCAGGAGCGGCGGAGTTTCGTTTATGTGGCTTATGGCGTCCGTGCTTCTTTATATCGCCTGCACAAACGCGCTGTCCGTAGTTCTTGCGCGGTTTTTAATGTAAAAACAATCACATATCCAATTAAATCAGGAGATGAGATATTATGAAAAAGATAACAAAAGCCGTAATTCCCGCGGCAGGTCTCGGCACAAGGGTTTTGCCGGCGTCAAAGTCGGTACCGAAAGAAATGCTCAACATTGTTGACAAGCCCGCGATACAGTATATCGTTGAAGAGGCGGCTGCGGCAGGAATCACCGATATTCTTATAATTACAAACCGCGGCAAGGGCGCAATCGAGGACCATTTCGACCACTCGTTTGAGCTTGAAAAAAATCTTGAGGGCAACGCGGCAAAGCGCGACCTCTACGAGAGCGTGCTTGCGTGCTCCGACATCGCCGATATTTATTTTAAACGCCAGAAAGAGACAAAGGGTCTTGCGGATGCAATTTACCGCGCCAAGAGCTTTGTCGGCGACGAGCCGTTTGCAATTCTTTACGGCGATGATGTTATCGACGCAGAGTATCCCGTTACAAAACAGCTTACCGACGTCTACGAAAAGTTCGGCAACGGCGTGGTCGGTGTGCAGGAGGTTCCGCGTGAGGACGTTCCCAAATACTGCACACTCGACGTAACACCGCTTGAAAAGAATGTTATGCAGGTTCACGATATGCTTGAAAAGCCGTCGCTTTCCGAGATTATGTCGTGTTATTCGATTCTCGGCAGAGTTGTAATGCCGCCGGAAATATTCGGAATAATCGAAAACACGCCGCCGGTGAACGGTGAGGTCGGCTTTACGGCGGCTATGAATACGCTTGCGAAGCAGGGCAGACTCAACGCCGTTGACTTTGTGGGAAATCGCTTTGATATGGGCAACAAGCTCGGCATACTCAAGGCAAATTGCGAAATGGGCTTGCGTCACCCCGAGCTCAAGGACGATTTCAAGGCGTATTTAAAGGAGCTTGTTTCAAAGCTCTGATAAAGCCCCGATAGGCTTTGAAAAGCACCGATGAAGTGCTGTGAAATGCGCTTTGACACTTCGCCCGAAAAAGCGCGGGAAAATGCAGAAAACCGCAGCTGAAATGCCGAAAACGCCGACAAGAGAAAAAATAGCAAAGACACGGCGAAAAAGGCAGTAAAGAGCGCTGAAAAAACACAGCAAATGCACGGTAAAACGCAGTAAAGGGCGTTGAAAACACGGCAAATGCACGATAAAACGCAGTAATGAGCGTTGAGAGAACGGGCAAGGACACAGCAAAAACGCGTTAAAGAGCGTTAAAAGAACCGATTTACAGGGCACCTTTATGGGTGCCCTGTTTTTTGTGTCGTTTTTGTTTTTCCGAGTTGTGGTGTTTTTTGTTTTGTTTTTTGTAATACCGACCTTCTGAAGCAGTTTTATCAGGCTCCCTTGTAAAGGGAGCTGTCACCGTAGGTGACTGAGGGATTGTTTAGTAGGCTCCCTTGTAAAGGGCGATTCCCCACGGTATGGGGAAATGTCACGAAGTGACAAAGGGGACGGGCTCCGGTTAGGAGCCGGCTGTGAGCGTAGCGAACTACCTGAGGGTTTTATCAGGCTCCCTTGTAAAGTGAGCTGTCACCGCAGGTGACTGAAGGATTAAAAGTTAAGTGCGCTCTATTCAAATTGCATACAACTTCACGAAATCCCTCCAGCTTGCCTTAACGGCAACCCACCTCCCTTTTCAAGGGAGGCAAAAAGCGGATTTAAAAGTCACACGCTTTCTATTCAAATTCCATATACCTCAAAGAAATCCCTCCGAGTTGCCTTAACGGCAACCCACCTCCCTTTACAAGGGAGGCAAAAAGCAGACTAAAAAGTCACGCACTTTCTATTCAAATTCCATATAACCTCAAAGAAATCCCTCCGAGTTGCCTTACGGCAACCCACCTCCCTTTTCAAGGGAGGCAAAATTCCGAGTTGCCTTAACGGCAGTCCATCAAACTTTACAAAGGCGGCTGATTTGCTTTGCAAAAGAGGCTGTTTGGAGCAAAATGGAAGGAGTGAAAAGAGGGGCTGAAACACGACCGCAAAGTTCAACTGCAAAGTGCCGACCGCAAAGCACAATCACAAAAACCACGACCGAAAAACTTATAAAAAACACCTGCCGAGGGTTGAAAAAACCGTAAGCAGGTGTTTTGTTTTATTAAATTGCCGATACGAATTGCGGCAAAAGCGAATATCCGCCCTTTCAGCGCAAAAATCCCTTGTCCTTTTGCGGCAACTCCTCCGAGACAAACCGTTCGGCACGCACATGCAGATCATATTTTTCTCTGAGATACGCGATTTTCTCCATCATATGCGACGAATGGTGATTGTCGATACTCTCCTGATTTTCCCAGCTGTCTATCAAAAGCACAGTCTCTTTGTGGTTCATCGGAAAAAAGTATTCATAGCGGAGATTGCCTTTTTCACGCCTTATTTCGTCGGCAGTTCCGCTTCTTTCCATCTCTTCGGCAAAGCAGCGAGCGCTGCCGTTTTTTCCTGTATAGTATAAATTTACCGTAATGCTCATTTTCTCAATCCTTTACAACCCGAACGCTTTTTATGCCGTAATACTCCATAATTTCGACGGCGCTGTTGTTTATCGTTTCGCCGCTTACAACTACGGGGATAGCCGGTGGGCAGGCAACGGCAGGCGATGCGGCAACCCTGCCGACGCTGTTTTCAACAGGTATTGATTCGCTCTCGCAAAATACCGCCTGTCTTATCGAAAGTCTTTCTTTCGGGAGTTCAAACACAGGTAATGCCGTTTTCGGCGCAATCGATTTGCCGTCCGTTTTTTCGTGAGAGACGAAGGTTCTTTTGATAATTTCAAAATCCCTGTCGGAATTTTCCGGGGTTATCATCATAACGACGAAGTCTCTGTCGCAAAACTCACATTCGGCGTTGTTTTTTCTGAGGCTTTCGGCAAGCTCAAATCCGCTTTTTCCAAAAGCCGATGTATTGACGGTTATTTTGAGCGGCTCGCCGAATAAAACGTTTTGACCGTTTTCCGCCAAGAAATTTTTTACGTCGCACACTTTTTTTACGGCGTCCGAGAGCCTTTCGCGGTAGCCGTTTTCAAGGTATCGGTTCGCGAGGTCAAGCGACTGCAATATGAGATACGACGGGCTTGTAGAGCCGAAAACAGCCATTGCCGTCTTGGCGCCCGAAGAAAAATTCTTGATTTCGTTCTTTGAAAAGTGCAAATATGCCCCTCCCGTTAAAACGGGCAGGGTTTTATGTGCCGAATCACAGCACATATCCGCTCCGAGATCCATAGGGTGACATTTCTCACGTAAAAAGTGAAGGTACGCACCGTGGGCATTGTCGCATAACAGCGGCACGCCGAAGGAATGTGCAATTTGTGAGAGCGCGGCGATATCCGCCGTGTTGCCGAGATAATCGGGACTTGTAATGTATACTGCGGCAGGCTTTGTTTTCAGCTTCGACAGCGTTTCTTTTAAATCCTCCGCCGAAATTTTGCAGCTGCAAAGCGACATATTCTCTTTTGATGTGAGCCAGACGACGTCGGCGTCAAGCTCCGCCGAAGCGTAAACAAACGCTCTGTGAACATTGCGTGCGGCTACAAAAATCGGTCTTTCGTTTTTATTTTCACGGTTTATCGCGGCGAGATACAGCATTGCCTTAATCGAGAGCGTTGAGCCCTCGCACGAATAAACCGTCCTTTTTGTACCGAACAGATTTGATGCGTTATTTTCGCTCTCCGAGATAACGCCGTCCGCGTCAAAAAGCGAGTCGGCGCCGCATATTTCCGTTATATCGCGCGGTTCAGCGCCCAAAAACATACTGCCCTTATGCCCCGGCATATGAAGCCGCGCACCGTTTTTTGCAATATAAGCCGAAATAAAATCGTAAATCGGCGTTTTCACAGCATCACCCGCTTATTTAAGGTTTTCGGCGTCCTCTGCCACCTTGAGCATAATTGCGCACTCTATTCTTTTGCGGAAGAGGTCGCAGCCGTATTCGTAAACGCCCTCGATTTTACCCGTGGCATGGTATGCGTTTGCCGCGCAGCCGCCGGAGCACCAGAGCTTTGCCCAGCAGTCGGCGCACTCTTTTCGCGCATACACGTTGCAGCGCCTGAATTCATCCTGAATTTCGGTGTTTGTCACTCCGTCCCAAATGTTGCCGAGCAGGAATTTCTCTTCGCCTACAAACTGGTGGCACGGATACAAATCGCCCCACGGCGTTACAGCCATATATTCCGTTCCCGAACCGCAGCCGGAAATCCGCTTATAAATGCAAGGGCCGCCCGTAAGATCGATCATGTAATGGTAAAACGTAAAGGGGCGTCCTTCACGGCTTCTTTCGATCATCAGCTCACCGAGTTTTTCGTACTGATCGAAAACAATCGGCAAATCTTCCTCGGTCAGTGCCGATGGATCGTCCTTAGCACAGACGACAGGCTCCATACTCAGCT
>JALELS010000004.1 GCA_022768065.1 Ruminococcus sp.
TGTTTGTAAATTTCCACTGTAATAACCACCTTTGTTCGCCCCCTATATAGTCTGAGACTATTATAGAGGACTATTTCCGGTGGCTCAATTATTCATGAGCGTTTCTCGACTAAGTGGCTCACTTTTATATTAGCGTTTACAGTCAGCCCAAAGAGGGCGAGGAACCGACGCTTTTTATCGGAATTGTAGAAAATCTTGATATAAGCAAAAACGGCGATACGGACGCAGGGCTTGCAATAAGCAATATGACCTTGGCTGCATGGGATAAAGGCGTCGGAAGCTGCATTATAGCTGCCTGCAACAAACCGAAGCTGTCCGTGTTATTCGGACTTACCGAGAACCGGGTGCTGCATACCGTAGTGGCATTCGGTTACCCTACCCACAAGAGCAAAATAACGGATATAAAAGACGGCGACGTAAAATATTATATTGATGATAACGGTGATTACGTTGTACCGAAGCGAAAGATTGAAGATGTAACAAAATATTTATAATAATGCTTTAATTGGGGGAGATCAAGATGAAAAAAATATTAAAAACCGTTTTACGCGGTAAATATTCGGCGTTGATATTTGCTTTAATTTCGGCGGTGGGTATACTTTTAAATTATTCATATCGTTTCGGATATGTTTTTGTTGACTCCTCGGTGTTTAAATATTTTACGTTTATATTGTTTATATTGTCGATAGTGTGCACGGCATTCCTCGCAGTCGTTTCATCGCTGAATTTAAAGGGCTCAAAGGCGGCGGAAAATAAAGTCCTGATTTCTTTTCAGTACATAGCCGAAATATTCCTTGCGGTGATGGTGATATACGATTTAGTGAATGTCGCGGTCGGCGGCAGAGAGAGCTTTTGTGCCGCACTCGGACTTTTTAAAGATGCGTTTCCGATATGGCTCGGCACGGTGTGCATTGTATCGACGCTGTTTGTGATACCGAATCTCAGCAAAAAGCCGAGAACAGCCTTGACGGCGGTTACAGCCTTAATAGCCGCGTTTGCGGTATATGCGTCGCTGTTCCCGATTTCACCGTTTGCGTTTACGGCGCTTCCCGGCGTTTTTGACAACGGCAGCGGATATTCGGTTGTATTTGCGACCAACGACAATGCCACGGGATATATCGAATACGACTATAACGGTGAACATATAAAGAAATACGATGAAAATAACGGCAGAAAATTCGGCAACAGCAAAATACATTCCGTAAGCGTACCGTATGAGCATTTGTCGCAAAACAGCTATAAGGTCGGCGCTACCCGTGTTATTGATGAGCTCAGCTACGGCGGAAGAACCGGCAAAACGATTGAAAGCGACACAATAACTTTTAACGATAAATTTGATGATAATATAAATGTCCTTACAGTCTCCGATTGGCACACACATAATAAAAAGGCGGAAAAGGCAGTTTCCTACCTCGGAGACTACAACGCTGTTATTCTTCTCGGCGACTGTGCCCCGGGGGTTATGTTTGAGGATGATATATCGAATTTTCTCTTGGCGTTCGCCTCCGATTTAACTCACGGTACCATGCCGGTAATTTTTGTAAGAGGAAATCACGAGACGCGCGGCAGAATGGCGGCGAAGCTTCCCGAATTGCTTAAATTCGACAAACTGTATTACGAGACAAAACTCGGTGATTACAGCTTAATTGTGCTCGACAGCGGCGAGGATAAAAAGGATTCTCACCCCGAATACGGCGGTATGGATGCTTACGAGCAAAACAGAACCGAAATGGTAGAGTGGTTAAATACTCTTGAAAACAATGATAATAATAAAACCGTTGCCCTTTCACATGACAACGGAATATGTATTGAGGATAATCTGTCGGCAGAGGCGCATAACAAACTCGATGAACTCGGGGTCAGCTTTCTTGCAAGCGGTCACGCTCATAAAACCGAATTTAAAAATACGGCACCGTATCCCGTGCTGATTGACGGCGGAATAGATGCCAACGGAAAAGGTACATATGTTGCGTCGATGCTGAAAATAACCTCCTACGGTATAGGCGTTACAAGCATTGATTCAAACGGCGTTACAACGGTAGACGAAACCGTGGCTTGGCGGCAGTAATACTCTGTCAGACTGCCTGTCAAACCCGATTTACATCTTAAAAAACGTTGCTTTCGGCCTTATGAACTTAAAAACATTTTAACGGCACATTTCTCTCTTGCGCTGTTCAGCAATTGCCCTTGTTTTTTATGCCGCGCAGCATATGCGTAAGTATCGGCGATACTGCACTCTCGTAAGGTTTTCCGCCGAGCAGAAGCTCCGACACCTTTATTTCGCCGAGCTTCTCCTTCGGTACGGTATAGGGGTTTGCGGAAAGTATTGCCATATCGGCGATTTTTCCCGTTTCCAAAGAACCGCGTTCCTTGTCGTCAAATGTGGCAAGGTATCCGTTATAGGTGCACATCCGCAAGGCTTCTTTTACGGATATGGACTCTTCGGCGCAAGAGTGATTGCACGCTTTGTATATCCAGTTAATCGGGTCGGGAGAAGTGCAGGGTGCATCCGAGCCTGCCGAAAGCTTTATACCGTTTTCGGAGAAAGTCTTAATCGGATTAAGCCTTTTTGCACGTGTACCGAGTATCTTTTCAAGATATGCGTCCGGTTCCTGACGCCAGTTGATAAATGCGGTTTGTACCGATAATGCAATGTTATACTGTTTGCATATTTCAATGCCCTCTTTTGTGGGTAGGCAAGCGTGGATTATTGTGTGATGGTGATTTTCTCTCGGATAATCGTCAAGAGCCGTCTTCAGGGCTTTTGCAGCCTGATTAAAGGCTCTGTCGCCTATGGCGTGCATTTCTATCTGCAAGCCTGCGCGATTTGCTTTTTTGCAGAATTCCGTTACTTTCTCATCCGAATAGTATAAAACACCGCAATCATCGCTGTTTTCATACGGTGACAGCACAGAGGCGTCCTTTGAACCGAAACAACCGTCAAGAGCTGTCTCAAAACAGCCGCCTATCCTGTTAAGACCTCGTTTAGTTACCTTTTCGGTATCCATTGTTTGGAAAAACACACGATATTGCATACCGTTTTTCAGTCCCGCACCGAAATAGCGTTCCATATCGACGTCCAGATCGTGAGAAAATCCGACGCCGCTGACGCTGTGTATCATTCCTATGCCTACCGAAGCCATATAGTCGGCTGCCTTTTGCATATTTTTTATCAGATGCAAGGGTGAAATGGAATTGGTAACATAATCCGAAACGGCAAAAAACGCTTCTTGATTCATTTCGCCGGTATCTTCGTGAAAGCCGCGAAGACTCTTTATTTTATCGCGGACTTTATTTAAAAGCGCGGTATTTACAACGCAGGCGTGTCCGTCATACTTAACCATAAATACCGGCTTGTCGGGGCAGACTCTGTCAAGCTCGGCACGCCGGACAAGATGCCCGTCGGATACGGAATACGGAGAGGCGCCGAAGCCGATAATAATCTTTTCCTCGGTTTTTTCGGCATGAGAGCGCAACATTTCAAGTATTTCGGAGTTGCTTTTAGCATCCATAACATTAAGACCGGCATAAAATGTGGCAAAACTCGCAAAATGAATGTGAGTATCGGCAAACGACGGTACCAACGCTTTTTCGTGAAGCTCGACTGTTTTTATGTCTTTAAATGTTTTGGGCAGACTGTCTCCTACATAAACTATCCTGCCGCAGTTCTCTACAAGATATTTTGCGACGGTGTCGTTTTTGTCCACAGTCAGTATGTTTCCGTGATAAACTTTCATATTTTTCACTCCTAAATAAAAAAAGAAGCGAGTTATATATCTCGCTTCTTTGCTTTAAATCATTATATTATTGTATTTTGCGTTTGTCAACGGGTTATTTGTCTGTTTTGCATACAGCACCGAATTTGCGGTTATCACTTTTCAGGGAATTGTTCATTGCCGTTTGCGATTTTGTGTGATATTATTATTTTGATATCGTATCCGATTTGTCGCAGTACCGATCGGACGCTATCTGACAGTATAAGCGTATTATGGGAGTTGGAGCAAATGTTAAAACAAAAAGAATTGCCGGCTGTCGGTGAAAAAATAGCTGTTATCAAGACCGATAAAGGTGATATTAAGGTGAGACTTTTCCCGGAGGAAGCACCCAAAGCAGTTGAAAACTTTGTTACGCATGCCGAAAACGGGTACTATGACGGTCTTATCTTCCACAGAGTAATAAAAGATTTTATGATTCAGGGCGGCGATCCCAAAGGCACCGGAACAGGCGGCGAGAGCATTTGGGGCAAACCGTTTGCCGATGAATTTTCAAGTGAGCTGCACAATTTCAGAGGCGCGCTTTCAATGGCCAATGCAGGCCCCAATACAAACGGCAGCCAGTTCTTTATAGTTCAGGCGGATTCTGTTTCCGACGATCTTGTCGATCAGCTTGAAACCGCTTCCGAAAAGCTGTTTCCGCTTGAGGCTGTACGCGAATACGAGAACAACGGCGGCACGCCGTGGCTCGATTATCATCACACGGTATTCGGCCAAGTGTTTGAGGGAATGGACGTCGTTGACGACATAGCAAATGTCAAGGTGGATTTTTTCCAGAACAAGCCGTTAGAGGATGTAAAAATACATACAATAGAAATAATCGAAAATTAAGGGCGCAAAACGCCCTTTTTTCGTAATATGCAAAGAGGAGCTTTTATGTTATTTAAAAATATCGGCATTGTTGATGAAAACTTTGATTATGTAAAATCAATGTTCGTGGAAACAAAGGACGACAGAATAGTATATGTGGGCAGCGTCCGTCCCGAAAATTATAAAGGCGAGGAATACGACGGCAGGGGCAAGGTGCTGATGCCCGGCTTTGTAAACGCACATTCGCATTCGCCTATGACGCTTTTGCGCGGCTATGCCGAAAATTTGCCGCTTCAGCGATGGCTTAATGAAAAGGTTTTTCCGTTTGAGGACAGAATAAAGGGCGAGGATGCCTATTATTCGTCAATGCTTGCGATAGCCGAAATGCTGCGATACGGAACCGTATCTTTTTCGGATATGTATTTCTTTTCCGAAAACGTCGCAAAAGCCGTAACGGACAGCGGTATTAAATGCAATTTCAGCCGCGCAATAACGAGTTTTGAAGATACCGATATTGAAAATCTGCAAAGCTTCCGTGAAAGCGAAGATATAGTAAAGCGGTTTCACAATGCCGCAGACGGCAGACTTAAAATAGATATGAGCTTGCACGCCGAATATACAAACAGAAGAACAATAATTGAGCAGTTCGCCGAAAAAGTCCGCGAGAGAGGGCTTAGGGCGCACATACACCTGTCGGAAACGAAGAAAGAACACGAAGAATGTAAGGCTAAGTACTCGTTAACTCCGACGCAGCTCTTTTGTGAATGCGGAGTTTTTGACGTGCCTACAACTGCGGCTCACTGTGTTTGGGTTGAGGACGGAGATATTGAGATTTTACGCGATAAGGGCGTGACGGCAGCCACGTGCCCGGCGAGTAACCTGAAGCTCGGCAGCGGCATATGCGATGTCTACAAGCTTTTAAAAAGCGGCGTCAATGTAGCCATAGGCACCGACAGCGTTGCCTCAAACAACAACCTTAATATGATAAAGGAAATGTTCCTCTGCGCGCTTTTGCCGAAAGGACTTCATAACGACGCCTCGGTGGTTTCCGAACGCGATATTTTAAAAATGGCTACCGTAAACGGTTACAGGGCACAGGGCAGAGAGGACAGCGGCGCAATAAAAGCGGGATACAAAGCCGACCTTTGCGTTTTAAACCTTGAGAGCGAGCATATGTATCCGCAAACCGATATGATAAATAACCTTGTATATGCAGCAGACGGCGCCGATGTTGTGCTGACTATGGCGGACGGAAAGGTGCTTTATAAGGACGGCGAATTCACAACGATTGATATCGAAAAGGTAAAAAGCACCGTAAATGCCGCAGCGGCCAGAATTATAAGCGAGGTAAAGAAAAATGGCTGATATTATAGAGCGAAATGCCGAATATATAAGGTCAAAAATAACCGAGATACCGAAAACAGCCATAGTTTTGGGCTCGGGGCTCGGCGATATGGGCGAAAAAATCGAAAACCCCGTGTATATAGATTACGGCGAGCTTGAAGGCTTTGCCGTATCAACCGCTCCCGGGCACAAGGGCAGATTTATCGTAGGTAAGCTTTCGGGGAAACCCGTTATTTGTATGCAGGGCAGGCTTCACTACTATGAGGGCTGGGAGCTTGATAAAATCGTATTGCCGATAAGAGTTATGCGCGCCCTCGGAGCGGAAAATCTGATACTTACCAACGCCGCCGGCGGAGTTAATCTTGACTTTAAACCGGGGGATATTATGCTCATAACCGACCATATCAATTTTATGGGCAGAAATCCGCTGGTGGGGAAAAATGACGACAGTATCGGTCCGCGTTTTCCCGATATGTCGTTTGCATATAATCCGTCACTTTGTGAAATAGCCGAAGCGTGCGCCGCAAAAACAGGTACCGACCTTAAAAAAGGCGTATATCTCGGATGTCTCGGGCCGTCATATGAAACACCGGCGGAAATTCGGGCGTTCCGTATGCTCGGGGCGGACGCGGTAGGTATGTCCACCGTTCCTGAGGTAATAGCGGCCAACCATTGCGGATTTAAAGTGCTCGCTTTTTCACTTATTACAAATATGGCGGCAGGAGTTTTAAAACAGCCGTTAAGTGAGGAAGAGGTACTCACTACCGGTAAGCTCAAAGCGCGCGAAATGCAAAAACTCATTTCGGAAATACTTTTGAATTTGTGATTTTACCGCGCAATTTTTTTCTGCGCCGCCTTTTCAAAAGTAAAAAAACATTGACACAGAGCGAAAACTGTGATATTATAGTTTTCGCCTAATACGGAGAGATACCGAAGTGGTTATAACGGAACGGTCTTGAAAACCGTCGTACGGCAACGTACCGTGGGTTCGAATCCCACTCTCTCCGCCACTTAAAAGAGAAAGCGGTTCTACTGCTTTCCCTTTTAACAATAGAATAGTGTCAAAAGACGCTACCAATGCAGAAGTACTCAAGTTGGTGACGAGGCGCCCCTGCTAAGGGCGTAGGTCGGGTAACCGGCGCGAGAGTTCGAGTCTCTCCTTCTGCGCCAGAAAAAGCACAAGGATTTTTTCTTTGTGCTTTTTCTTTTTGTATATATAAATTTGTTTGGAGAGACTCGAACTCTTCGTCCGTCTTTTTGCGGAGCAAAAAGGGACATAAAATAAACAGTTCGCGAAGCGAACTCGACAGGGCGAAGCCCTGTCGAGTCTCTCCTTCTGCGCCGGAAAAGGTATCGAGGATTTTCCCCGGTACCTTTTCTCTGTATATTGCAAAAAAGCAGAGAGACTCGAACTCCATGAAATGAATAACACTTTATACGAAAAAGGCAATCCGTCTGGATTGCCTTTGGAAATTTATTTTTGTGCAATAAAGAACAGCCTTGGGAATTTGAATATTATTTCGCCGTTTTTCTGCACAGGATAGGTGTCTTTCAAGCATTGCAAAAGATCGCATAAATAATCCTTTCGGTCGTCGCTCGACAATTGCTCCAAATACGGTCTCAGCCCTGTTCCCTTGTACCATTCTATAATGCTTTCATACGAGGGCATAGAGTGGAAGTATGTTGTTTCCCAAATCCTGAAATTGTCCGTGAGTTCCGATAAAACATCATAATACTCGTTTTCCGAGAGATTATTATACATCCTTTCGACATGCAGCTTACTGTTCCACTTCTCGGATTCTGACAGCGATTTCATAATGTTATGAACGGGGTGCTTGGATTGCTGCGGTATCTGAACAGCAAGCGTTCCGCCGTTATGCAGCAAAGAAAATAATTCTTTAAGTAGTTTGCGGTGATTCGGAATCCATTGAATACAAGCATTTGAAAATACAATATCATACCGATTTTTTATATTGCCGATTTCGTTTTCCGCATCAAGTTTTATAAACTCAATGCCCGGATTTTCTTTCCTTGCGGTTTCAAGCATATCTTCCGAATTATCGACACCTGTTATCTCAGCGCACGGAAATTTCTTCGCTAAAACGGCGGTACTGTTTCCTATTCCGCACCCAATATCCAGTACGGAATTTACATTTTCGCAGTTTAGCGAATTTGCCAAATCAATGGCCGGAATTGTTCGTTCTCTCTTAAATTTACTGTACTGCGCCGCGCTCCAATCAGACATATTAACACCTTGGTTCTTAAAATTCTGTTTTGAAATATTATACAATAAAGGCGGTGAAAAAACAATTATCTCCGACTGTCGTATTTTGATGTTTCACTCACTTTTGCTTTGTTTTGTAAGGCCAATCATATTAACTTGCTAAGTTTTGTTGCCATAGCCTCCATTGAAAAGTGAGGAGGGCCTCGACAAGGCAACTCGGAGGGATTTCGTGGGGGATTATGGAATTTTAATGGAGCGTGCTTGACCTTTTAATCCCTCAGTCACCTGCGGTGACAGCTCCTGACGGGAGCCCGTCCTCTTTGTCACTTCGTGACATTTCCCCACACCGTGGGGAATCACCCTTTACAAGGGAGCCTGAACAATCCCTCAGTCCGCTCGTGAACTCGCGTCCAGCTCCCTTTACAAGGGAGCCTAAATAATCCCTCAGTCTACTCACTTCGTTCGCAGATAGCTCCTAACCGGAGAGAGTCCCCTTTGTCACTTCGTGACATTTCCCCACACCGTGGGGAATCACCATTCACAAGGGAGCCTAAAAGCCCTCTGTTTTTACCCGAAAATACCGTAAAAATGTTCAAAACCGTGTTCAATAC
>JALELS010000023.1 GCA_022768065.1 Ruminococcus sp.
ACCTCCTTGATATTTTTAGTCGTGTGGTCGGCAAACCACTTCTAATATACCAAGGAGCTTTTTCCTTGTCTACTCCACTCCTCGCTGTAAGCTATTTCTTTCCCCCCTGCATAGCAGGGGGTTTACTTTGTCACAGACAGCAAAGGCGAAGCCCTCCGACAAAAACGGAGAGCTTCGCTGTTTTTTATTTATTTGATTTTTAAAACGGTTTATTTCAATGCGTTTTCTGTTATGCGGCGCATTTCGTCCATCTTCTTTTCCATATCGGCTACAAGGGCAAACTGAGTTTTTGCCCTTACGAGGTTGTGCTCGGGATAATCGGTTTTGAAATAGACGTCTCCGTTTAAATAGTCGCCGAGGAAGCGTATACCGCATTCATACGTCATAAGTTTGGCCGAAAACGCCATATACTCTGTCTCGGTTTCGGTAAGGCTGTCTTTAGCGGAGCTTAAATATCCCATTGTGTATGCCTCGTACAGCGGCAGGCTGAGTGAAACCTTGGAGACATCTTTTTCGTCCTCCGCAGCCGTATTCGCGCCGAAACGTATGCTGTCGCCGAAATCGTAAAGCGAAAGCCCCGGCATTACCGTATCAAGGTCGATTATACAAATTCCGTCGTTTGAATCTTTATCAAAAAGGATATTGTTAAGCTTTGTGTCGTTATGAGTGACGCGCAGCGGCAGACTGCCGCGGTCTATAAGGTCCAAAAGAACGTGCGTATCATTTTCTCTTTCAACAGCAAACTCAATAAGCTCGCGTACATTATCGGCTCTGCCTGCTCTGTTTTCTTTTACCGCGGACTGAAAGTCAAGAAATCTCGAGTATGTATCGTGGAACTTCGGAATGGTCTCAAAAAGGCTGTCGATAGGATAATCGGAGAGCTGGCGTTGGAATTCGCCGAATGCTCTGCCGGCATTTTTGAACACCTCGGCGGAGTCGATTATATTGCAGGTATAAACCTTATCTATATATTTGTATACGCGCCAGCAATCGCCGTTTTCATCGCGGAAATAATATTTGCCGTCCGCCGCTTTAAGAAACGTCAATGTTCCGCGGTCTGCGTCTTTGCCCGTTTTTAAAAGAGCGGAGCGGATATGCGTTGTAACTCCGACGATATTGCTCATAAGCGCGTCGGGGTCTTTAAATATACCGGTATTTATTTTTTGAAGCGTATATTTTACTGTATTGCCGTTATCGTCAAACGATATAACGTAAGTGGAATTTATATGCCCGTCATTAAGAGCGGTATATTCTTTAAAATCTCCGTTAATTGAAAAGTTAGCGGTAATACTGTCAATATCAAAAGGTAATGCAGACAAATTAAACACGCCTTTCCGAAATTGCTTTTTAGTAAAGTTATTTTATTATATTATTTAATGAACGGTAAGTCAACATTTTTCGACATACGAGCGTTTTACAGAGTGTAGTCAAGATCCTCTAAGACCTCAAGCAGCTCGGAGCGCAACGCCGCATTGCCGCAGAGCCGCGCATTGGAAAGAAGCGCCGCGTCGTCTTTAGCCTTTTCAAAACTTATATAGCGAAGGCTTTTTAAGTTGTTGATACCGTTGAATTTTGTCATAACCTCGCGCACGGCTTCGCGTTTCGGCTTGTTTTTAAGCACTGTAATGCCGCAAAGCTCAACTTCAACAGGTGCGGAAATTTCCGTCGGGGGAAGTGAAACCGTAACCCTGCCGCCCGTATCCGTAAGCGAAAAATCGAGCTTTTCTTCGCCTGACATAACCTTTACGCTCTCGGCGGACACAATATCCGCGAATTCAAACACATACTGTCTTTTAAGCGGAAGATAAGCCTTTTCTTTTCCGCCGCAGAGATACAGCTTAATGCCGTTTTCGGTTTCGCCGACGGTGACCTCGGTTATTGAAAAGTCGCCGTTTTTAAAATTATTTGTCTCGCCGTCGTCCTCATAGAGCGAAAAACTGCCGTTGCCGCGATACACTTTAAATTTCAATACGGTGGGGTTAAGGCAACTGTTTCCTCCGTCGAGAGACAGCGGAATTACAGCTCCCTCACGCGCGAAAACCGGCATTGTGTTAAGTTCGCTGTGTATTCTGACTGTCTTTGAACCGCGATATATTTTGCCCGTAAAGATGTCTGTCCAGCGCCCCTTAGGCAGCCAAACGTGAGTTTCGGCGCGGCGCGTTTTTTTGTTTATCTTTGATGTGACGGGGCAAACCAAAAGCTCGCTGCCGAACATATATCCGTTGCGGCATTTGTAGGCGCCCTCACACTCGGGATTATTGTAATAGAGCGGCTCACAGAGCGCTCTTCCGAACTTATGCGTGCGGTAATTCATAGAGTAGAGATACGGTATCAGCTCGTGGCGAAGCCTTAAATAGCGTTCTGCCGTCATTTCGGCGTCCCAACCGTAATTCCACGGTTCCTTGCCCGAGAGCGGATCCTGATTTGAATGCAGGCGCATAATCGGTGAAAATGTTCCGAACTGCACCCAACGGACATACATTTCATCATCGTGTTTGCCGAAGCAATGGCCGCCTATATCGTGACTCCACCAAGTATATCCGCAATTGGACGCGGTAGAAGTAAAATACGGCTGAAAATCAAGTGCGCGCCAGGTCATAACGGTATCACCGGAAAAACCGAGAGGATACCTGTGCGAGCCTATGCCGGCATAACGCGAGAGAATGAGCGGCCGTTTACCGGAACGCTGTCTGTCAAGGTAATGATAGTGATTGAGCGCCCACAACGGGTCCAGCCCCGGCAGCTTGCTCTTTGTGCCCTGCTGCCAATCTATCCACCAAAAATCGACTCCCTCATCTTCATACGGATGATGTGCCGTATTAAAATACGTATTTACAAACTGCGGATCGGTTATATCGAAATTAACGGGCTTTTTCTCGGCAGGGTCAAGCCCCATAGCCTTTGCCGCTTCGTTGTAACAATTTTCAAATGAACGTATACCGAGAGCAGGATGCAGATTCAGCGTAACTTTAAGCCCCTGCTCGTGCAGGAATTTCAAAAATCCCCTGTAATCCGGGAAAAGCTCGGTATTCCAGCTGTATCCCGTCCAGCCGTCCGACCAGAACGCCGGGCGGTTTTTACCGTAGCCCGACTGTGGAAACTGCCTTTTTATGTCTACCCAATGCCAGTCCATATCAACTGTGGCAACGGTAAGCGGAATATCTCGTTTTTTAAATTCAAGCATCAGGTTTTGATATTCGCTCTGCGTATATGCCTTATAGCGGCTCCACCAGTTGCCGAGCGCAAAACGCGGCACCAACGGCACTTCGCCCGTGATTTTGTAAAGAGCGTTTACCGCTCCTATATAATCGGTGCCGTAGGCAAACACATATATATCGCGTTCTTTTGCCTTGCGCGGTCTCACTTCGCCGTCATCGCACATTATAAGCGATTTGCTGTCGTCAAATACAGCCGCTCCGTCACGCGAGATAACTCCGTCCTTGAGCGGAACCGCACCGCGTGACTGATCAAGCGTGCGCGCCGTGCCCTTTAAATTCTCGCCGTTATCGCAACTTGATACCATATCGCCGATTTTGGCGTACACCGCCGTGCCGTTTTTCTTGTTTATGCAAAATTCGGCTTTTTCGGTTTTTATTATGATTTTGGTTTTTGTTATTTCAAATGTAAAATCGACCTTGCCGTGATTGCGGAACCATACGCTCTGTGTTGCGTCGTCGCAAAACGATTTTTCGTTTCCGCACTCAACCCTTATAAGATTCGGAAATATGACCGTTATCCTTATGCCGCCCGCTATGAGGATGTTATCGGGCTCGGCTTTGCCGTCCGTCTTTGCAACAAGGCATTCGTGAAGTTTTTTCTCTTCCATAATATCAGTCCTTTATTTCATCAAAACCGAATGCGCGGTTAAAAATCTCGATATTTTTAACGCTTGCACCGCATTTGATTTCTCCCGTGGCAATATCGGAGCCCGCAAGTCTTGCGTCGTAGCCCGAACAGTCGAGTTTGCCGTCCGTATAGAGCTTAATCATACCGTTTCTTTCGCGCAAGGCGTATACCTTTACATTGTCTCTGCCTGCGATTACGGTATCGGATTTTGCCTTAATTCCCTTAACGTCGAATACAAGCTTGCCGTTTGCGGCAAAAAGGCTCATATCTCTGCCGCCGAGAAGTATCATACCGTCTGTGGGAACACCCGAAAGCGTCAGCCTAAGAGCAAAGTCACCGCGCCCCGAAACGCCGTAGGTTACAGGTATACAGCCGTTTTTGAAATATGTTACCGGTACTTTTTCGGAAAGAGCGTTGCCGTAAATATCTTTAACATCTATATCTATATCAAGCTTCTGTAAATTTTTGCACTCGGCAGGCAAATATACTCTGACATCGCTGTAATTAGCCCGAAGCTCTTTTTTAAGAGCCGCGCCGTCAAGTGTAAAGGTACTCATATTTACAGCTATGTGACTGTTAAATCTGAATTCAACGGTCTTTTCGTCGATGAACTTTGCCTCTGTAAGCTTTACCGGGGCTGTATTTTCGTTTGTAAATTTAAAAATTCGTATTTCATGCGGCTCTAAATCCAACGAAACGGTATCGCCGTATGAGTATTTTCTTTCATCGGGTTTTTCCGTATACGGTAAAACCGTGACGCACGTCATATTTTCGGCGCCCTCGGCAACTCCTATAATTCTGTCAAGGACAAACGAGAATCTCTGCTTTTTATTCGCCGGATTTCGTACCGAAACTATACCGTTTGCGTTTTCCCATGCGGAGTAGCCGTAAACGCTGCCCGTATCGGGGGACTCGCCTATCAGCTTTGAATTTCGCAATATATTGAAATTTTCCCTGATAAACGACAAAACATCGGCATTGATAAGCCACATATCGGGCGTAAACAGGTTAAAGCTGTAATAAAGCTCCCAAAATGCGGTTCCGCGCGTTGATATCATATACATATATTTGCGGAATTCCTCGTCCGTCATATGAATCTTTGCGGAATTTCCGTAAATAGGCTCGTGGTTATACATATTTGACAGCGGGAACTGATATTGTCTTTTTCTGTGGAAGTCAAAATATTTTGAATCGCGGTATGTAAGCATTTTATCGATATCACTTCCGCAGAGCTTTTCGCCGTCGGTTGTTTTATCTATAAAACCTATGTCGCCGCTGTTTTGCATCCAAAAGCTCTCGCTGTACATAAGATGCCACGGACTTGCGTTGCAATAGCTTGTCTGGTTAATCCAAAGGTCCTTGCCCTCTTTTTCGCGGAGAAGGTGCATTTTTTCAAATATATCCGTCCAGTTTTCCCAGCAGTCCGTAAAGCAGTACATACCGTGGTTTCCGCCTACGGGGTGACCGTGATGCTTATTTTTACACGACTTCAGGAGAAATCCGTCGAGTTTCCAGTAATTGATGTCGAATTTTTCCATGCAATCGGTGAAGAAATCGAGTACATTTTTTGTGTATCGGTGATCAGCCACGCACACATCGCGGCTCTGCCTGTTATAACCGCCCTTGCCGGAGCGCTCCATTCTTCTGCCGAACCTGTCGGTTTTCAGGTTATAACCGCCGCGAGGTCCGAGCCAAAGCCCGAACTCCGACGAAAACTTTTTGCTGAGCGCAGAGCTCTCATAGAGTTCATTGGGGAATTTATCGTTGAAACACCAAAAATCCTTATCGTAATCAACCCAGCCGTCGTCCACGACATAAGAATTGAGAGGCGGTACGCCGGCGCTCGAAAGCCCCTTTTCTATTTCAAAAAACGAGTCGCGGATATTTTCGCTTGTTATATCAAGCATATGGTCGTACCAGGAATTATACTGAGTGCGAAGATAAATCGGTTTTGCGATGCCCTTGATATATTCGAGAAAGTCCGCTCTGACAACCTCCATATCAAAGCTGCGCGCCGCACCGCTCACAGCAGGGTGCGAAACGTAAACTTCCTTGCCTTTTGACAGCTCGTGCAGATTTTTGCCGGCATAATACCTTATGTGCGCCGTTTCATCTTCTATATTATTGTCGGTAGTCGGAAATTCACAGCCGAAATACATACCGTTTATATAAATAGGTTGACCGAGAGCGGTCTGAAACTCCGACAGATACGCCTTTTCCATATCGGGTCTTGAAAAGCGCATTTTCACATCGTCGCCGAGCGCGAGATATTCAAGGTCAATATAATCGATAAACAAATTGTCGGGATTGCTTGACGATACGGTAACATATTTTCTGATGACGGGATCCGAGTCCCTCGCCTCAAATATCACCTGCACAAATACGTCAGAAGAGTGAATACGGTACGGCTCAAAGCAAAATACGGCTTTTTTAACCGCCCCCTCCTCTTTCAGTTCCGTGCTTTTCAGCTTACATTCGGAGGACAATATTTTGCCCTTGCCGAATATGCCCTTTTTATAGGATATTATGAATTCCTCGGAGCCGCCCGACGGAGCAAATGAAGTTTCGGTCATTCGCCTGTTGACTATGCGAACGGTACGCAGAGTTTTACCCGATGTAGATATTTCACGCACCGTATTTTCGTTTCCTATGTATACTGTCTCTTCCTCAGAAGAGACAAAAGCCGTATTTTTATTCATAAAAGAACTCTCTTTCGTTTTTTGTGTTGTACCGTTGCTTGACTATTCCGAAAAAATCACTTTTTCCGTAGCTCTGACGGCGTCCTCAACTATTTTGGCGCACGGGCGCTTTTTATAATATGCCGCCGTGCGTTTTTCCGCTTCGGGGGAAACGGCAGTGCCTTTTGAAAGACCCAAAAGTTCGCGGCAGATTATGGACGGATTTGTCTTTTTAAATTCTGCGGCAATTTCCTGAACCTTTTTATACGTATAGGATTTTGCCTCTCTGTTTTCGCCCGTATCGTCGCCGTATACCATACCTGCAACCATAGCCGCTCCGCACATAGCTCCGCAGACCTCCCTCATTCTGCCGACGCCGCCGCCGAGACCCGACGCAACCTTGAGAGCCGTTTTTTCATCCATTCCGAATTTGTCGCAAAACGCCGCAAAAACAGCTTGCGAGCAGTTAAACCCTTTACCGAAAAGCTCCGCGGCACGCTCTGTATAAACAGACATAAATCATCACCCAATCTTTAGTTTCGTCGCATTAAACCGAGTGTTACAGCCACGCGGTAACACCGATAAAAGTTTTATACACAATTTATATTATTTTAACATAAACAGTCTTTATAAACAACATATTTTATAAACCGAGGGCAAAAATCCGCCGATTTTTCGTCAAAACGCCGCGTTAAAGCTCACATAATCTATTGCACAAAATCGAAAATGTGTGTATAATTAATAAAAATACAAATTACGAAAGAAGTAATACTATGGCGAAGAAAAATATTGACTGGGGTTCAATAGGCTTCAGCTATATCCCCACAGACAAAAGATATGTTGCCAACTTTAAAGACGGCAAATGGGAGGGCGGACTTACCTCCGACCCCAACGTCGTTATCAATGAGTGTGCAGGCGTTCTTCAGTACTCGCAGTCTTGCTTTGAGGGTCTTAAAGCGTACACAACGGAAGACGGCAGAACGGTATGCTTCCGCCCCGACCTTAACGCCGCAAGAATGAAATCATCATGCGAGCGCCTTAAAATGCCCGTATTCCCCGAAGATAAATTCGTAGAGGCTGTCAAAGAAGTAGTCAAAGCAAATATCGACTATGTACCCCCCTACGGTTCGGGCGCAACACTTTACATAAGACCGTATATGTTCGGCTCAAATCCGGTTATCGGCGTTAAGCCTGCCGACGAATATCAGTTCCGTATATTTGTAACTCCGGTAGGTCCTTACTTTAAGGGCGGCGCAAAGCCCATTACCATTCGTGTAACCGACCTTGACCGTGCAGCCCCCAGAGGAACCGGTCATATCAAAGCAGGTCTTAACTACGCAATGTCGCTCTACAACATAGTTGACGCTCATGAGAACGGCTTTGATGAAAACCTCTATGTTGATCCTGCTACAAGAACAAAGGTTGAAGAAACCGGCGGCGCTAACTGCATCTTTGTTGATAAGAACGGCACCGTAGTCGTTCCGAAGAGCCCGTCAATTCTTCCGTCTATAACCAGACGTTCGCTTGTAACCGTTGCAAAAGATTACCTCGGCCTAAATGTTGAGGAAAGAGAAGTTTACCTCAGCGAGCTTTCCGATTTTGCAGAGATGGGTCTTTGCGGAACCGCTGCCGTTATATCGCCCATAGGTAAGGTATACGACCACGGCAAGGAAATTTGCTTCCCGTCGGGTATGGATGAGATGGGGCCGACCATCAAGAAGCTTTACGATACTCTCACCGGAATTCAGATGGGCAGAATTGAAGCTCCCGAAGGCTGGATAGTTGAAATTAAATAAGCTTATACAAATACAAAAAATGCTGTGGAACATACGTTTCACAGCATTTTTTATGTTTGCTCAAGATTCGGTCACTGAATATAATCCTCAATAAGGATAAGAAAAAACAACCGCAAAAGCATAATCCGCAAAAAAGCACATAAAAAGGACTGTAAAAGACGAGCTTTTACAGTCCTCAAATTTTATTTTGCCTCGCGTTTTTTCTCCTCTTTTTGATTTTTAACGGCTTTAAGCCTTGTAAAATCTTCACGCTCTTTTTCCTCGAGTGCTTCGGAGATGTACTTAATCGTACCCGTAAACTGAGGTATCATTATGTTGTTTAACGCGTTGGCACGCTTTTGCGTTTTTTTGACTGCATCCGCAAGCCGGTAAATCGAAGCCTCGGTTTCGGCAAGCTTTACGGTCATTTTTTTTGCCTCGTTGAAGTTTATGTAAGCCTCGTCAAGGTGGGAGTTTGTCGAATTAAAGCCGAAATACGGCATCAGCTTGCTGCTTTCAAGCGATATTTTCGGTATCTCAACACCCATTACGCTGCGAAAATCAAGGGAAAGCCCGTTATCAACGGGTATGGTTCTTGCAAAATTACCGCAAACGCCAAGCGTAATATTGGCAAGCTTCAAGGACGAATAAGCCTTGTCGTATACTGCGTTTATATTTGCCTCGACTTCCTTTGCTTCGCTTATAAGCTGCATCATCTCACGAACAAGAATGTTACGTTTTCTGTCCATCAGCTCATAGCCGAGCTTGGCTAAATCGAGAGATTTCTGCGTCGCCATCAAATTGGCTTTTGTCGGGAACACCTGTGCCATCGGCTTTTCCTCCTTTTCCGAATTTTAAAAGGCTCAGTTTTTGCCTTTATAGTACTTATCAAGAGTCTTATCATCAACACGGTCGAGCATACGGCGCGGAAGCATTGAAAGAAGCTCCCAGCCGAGGTCGAGAGTCTCGTCAATGGTACGGTTTTCGGTAAAGCTCTGATTCAAGAACCTGTTGTCAAATTCCTTGCCGAACTTCATAAGAAGCTTATCGTCCGGCGACAGCTCGTCTTCGCCTATTACCGATGCAAGGGATTTTGCGTCCTGAACCTTGGCGTATGTTGCGAGAAGCTGGTTTGAAAGAGCCGAATGATCCTCTCTTGTAAAGCCCTCGCCTATACCGTCCTTCATAAGACGCGACAGAGACGAAAGTACGTTGACCGGCGGATAAATGCCTTTATAGTCAAGGTCGCGGTCAAGAACTATCTGACCCTCGGTAATATAACCCGTAAGGTCGGGAATGGGGTGCGTAATATCGTCGTTGGGCATTGTAAGAATGGGTATCTGCGTAACAGAGCCCTCAACGCCCTCTATCATACCCGCGCGCTCATAAAGTGAGGCAAGGTCCGAATAAAGGTAGCCGGGGAAACCTTTACGGCTCGGAATTTCGCCCTTTGACGAGCTGAATTCACGAAGAGCCTCTGCGTATGACGTCATATCGGTCAAAATTACAAGTATGTGTTTATGAAGAGTAAATGCGAGATATTCCGCCGCGGTAAGAGCGCAGCGCGGAGTCATAATTCTCTCGATTATAGGGTCGTTTGAAAGGTTTAAGAACATAACAACCCTGTTCATTACATTCGCCTCTTCAAATGAAGTGCGGAAGTAATTTGCAACGTCGTTTTTGACGCCCATTGCCGCGAAAACTATTGCGAAGTCCTCGGTATCGGAAATTGTGGACTGACGCACTATCTGAACGGCAAGCTCGTTGTGCTTCATACCGGAGCCCGAGAATATAGGCAATTTCTGACCGCGTATAAGCGTTGCGAGAGCGTCTATCGACGATATACCCGTCTGGATAAAGTTACGCGGATATTCACGCGATACGGGGTTTATGGGAGCGCCGTTAACATCGCGCTTCTCTTCGGGATAAACCTCTCCGAGCCCGTCTATGGGTCTGCCGAGTCCGTCGAACACTCTGCCGAGGATTTCGGGCGAAAGGGATATTTCCATAGGTTTACCGGTAAGGCTTGTGGAAGCATTCTGAAGAGAAATGCCGCGTGTTCCCTCAAACACCTGAACCGTGATATGCTCGCCGTCTATCTTAACTATTCTGCCGGTGCGCTTTGTACCGTCCTCAAGTGTAAAGTTGACTATTTCGTCAAACGAGGCGTCCTTTACGCCGTCAAGCTCAACAAGTGAGCCGTTGATAGCATCAAGTCTTAAATGTTGAATTATCATTGTGCTCACCTACCTTACTTCAGTATTCCGTCCATAACGGCGTCGGTTTCTTTGATGTAATCGTCGAGCATTCCTATATTGCTGTTCGGTACATCGTATTTCATCTTTGTAAACTTATCAAACAGTCCCGTGGCTGTTATCTTTGAAAGAGGTATCTGCCTTGCGACTACTTCCTTTGCTCTGTGGTACAAATGGAGTATAACGTGCATCATCTTAAACTGCTTTTCAAGCGGAACGAAAGTATCGTCGGCGTGGAATGCGTTTTGCTGAAGGAATCCGACTCTTATAACACGCGCCGTTTCGATTACGAGCTTCTGATCGTCGGGAAGCACGTCCGCACCTATCAGCTTTACTATCTCCATAAGGGAATTTTCCTCAAGTAAAAGCGAGCAAAGCTCTTCGCGGTATTTCATAAAGTCGGGCGAAACATTATCTCTGTACCAGTTTGCAAGGTCGCCCGTGTATTCGCTGTAAGAGAGGGTCCAGTTTATTGCCGGATAGTGTCTCGCATAAGCGAGCGATTTATCAAGCGCCCAGAAGCATCTTGTAAAACGCTTTGTATTCTGAGTTACAGGCTCGGAAAAGTCGGAGCCCTGGGGCGATACCGCACCGATAAGCGTTATTGAACCCTCGGTGCCGTTAAGGTTTTCGGTATAACCCGAACGCTCATAGAATTCGGAAAGTCTCGACGGAAGATATGCCGGGAAGCCTTCGTCGGCGGGCATTTCCTCAAGTCGTCCGGAAATTTCTCTGAGTGCCTCAGCCCAACGTGAAGTTGAGTCTGCCATAAGTGCCGTATCATAGCCCATATCGCGGTAATACTCCGCTATTGTAATGCCTGTGTAAATTGAAGCCTCACGTGCCGCAACGGGCATATTTGAGGTATTGGCTATAAGCATTGTTCTGTCAAGAAGCGGTCTGCCGGTCTTGGGGTCGGTAATATCCGAAAACTCGGTAAGTACCTGAGTCATCTCATTGCCGCGCTCGCCGCAGCCGACATAAATTATGATATCGGCGTCGCACCATTTGGCAAGCTGATGCTGAGTCATTGTTTTACCTGTACCGAAACCGCCGGGGATTGCAGCCGCACCGCCCTTGGCTATCGGGAAAACGGTGTCGATTACACGCTGACCCGTGACAAGCGGTTTAGTGGCGGGAAGCCTTTTTTTAATGGGTCTCGGATTTCTTATGGGCCACTTCTGCAAAAGCGTAAGCTCTGTTATATTGCCCTTTTCGTCCTTAATTTTTGCAACCGTATCGTTTACGGTGTATTCGCCGTCGGGCATTACCTCGGTAACGGTACCCGAAAGCAGAGGACTTAACATTATTTTATGAGTTATTACCGGCGTTTCCGGGCACTCGGCGTAAATATCGCCGCCGGAAAGGGTGTCGCCGACTTTAACCTTTAAGGTTACTTTATATTTCTTTTCGGTGTCAAGCGGAGAGAACTGGGCGCCCTTGCCTATAAAAGCGCCGAATTTCTTTTCGATTGCGGGGAGGGGTCTTTCGATACCGTCGAATATGTTGCCGATTATTCCGGGGCCTAAGGTAACACTCATGGGAAGTCCCGTTGAATATACCGGTTCACCGGGTTTAAGTCCCGTGGTCTCCTCGTATACCTGAATGGTGGTCATCTTTTTATCAAGGCCTATTACCTCGCCTATCAGCTTTTCTTTGCCGACGTAGACCATTTCCATCATACTCAAATCAGTCTCGCCTTTTATGGTAACGACAGGGCCGTTGATACCGAATATTACATTCTCTGACAAATATATCACTCCTCGATGGAAAGTCCCGAATGTTCAAGGAACCATTCTTTTTGCTCTTTGAGCTTTGTATCAAGAGTATCGTCGGCAAGGCAGTGCGTTTTACGATCCGCCGCTCTCAAACCGCCGTAAACTATATCGTCGCTTTCGGTGACGACGCAACCGTTTTTAAATACCGCCTTGAGATCGTCGGAAAATACGAGATCCTCTTTGCGTAAAAACAACTCAACGTCTCCGCCGTCAAAAGCCTCGGCAACCTCTTTTGCCGATGAGACAAGCTTTTCACGGTAAGAATCGGTTTTTGTATACTCTTTTATTTTTTCGCCTGCCGCGTCAAATACCTTTTTGCAAAGCTCTGCGCGAAGATCGGTAAGTTCTTTTCTTGACTTTTCTTCACATTCGGAAACAGCGCTGTTACACTCTGCCTTTATGCGTGCGGTTTCGTATTCGGTATATGCCTTATAGCGATCCTCAGCCTCTTTTTGGAGAGCGCGCAAACGCTCAACGCGCAGACGGTCTGTTTCTTCATCTATATTTTTGCACTCTTCGTCCGCAAGAGCCTTTATGGCAGATAAGAACGCTTCTGTCTTTTTGCTGTTAATTTCTTCCATGATCTCACCTCACTGTTCTTTAAATCTTAATACCGATGGCGTCGCGGATATATTCGGTAATGGAATCACGGTTTCTGCCGTTTCCGTCGCCGTCGGGAATTGTAACAAGCAGCGGCCTGTTGCCCTGCTTTAATTTTTTCACCGTTTCGGGGCAAAGCTCGGCAACGCCTGCGGTTATAAGCAGTATGCCGATGTCTTCCGCAGACAAAGCCTTTTTGAAAGCCTTTTCGGCTTCATCGCGCGAAGTCACCCGCTTTGCTTCAATTCCGGCAAGACGCATACCGATCATAGCGTCGGTATTGTCGCTTATCAAGAAGAATTTCATAACAATTACCCTTTGTATCCGTAATCTTTTTGGGGAGCCCCCAATGTGCCCTTCGGCAACCAAAACAGCTCACAGTCTGTCTTTTTTCGGTCATAAGGCGGCCTTTGAAAGAACGGTGCCGCCGCAAATCGTTTTAGACCTTCTGGAGAATAAGAATTGAAATAACAACACCGTAAAGTGCTATGGACTCACCGAGTGCAACGAATATAATTGACTTACCGAATGACTTGGGGTCCTCTGCGGTAGCGGCTATTGCTGCGGGTGCGCCTGCGGCAACGGCAATACCGCCGCCGATACCTGCGAGACCTGTTACAAGGCCTGCAGCCAAAAGTCCCATACCCTTTGAATTATCAACAGTCTCGGTAGCTGTGGTTGCAGCAGAGGCGTCGGCAGCCGAAGCATTGTTATCGTCTGCAGCGAAAACGCTTACCGAAAGAGCGGCAATAAGAACAGTAAGTACAGCGAAGGTTGCGAGATTTACCGCAACGGAGCGTTTAATGCTTCTGCCCTGATTTCTTTTTTTGATTATTGCATACGCTGTTGCAAGTATTGCTGCGGGTGCAAGGATGAGAAGTACATAGAAAAGAGTTGACATAATTTTATTCCTCCAACTTTTAATTTTGCGCGTTTAATTTTATCGGCTTGAAAGCCGTTCCTCCGCCCTCATAGAAGCGGCTGAACATCTCGTAATATTCAAGACGAAGTGCCTGTATGCCGGTCAAAAGACCTTCAAGCGCAATGACAAGAATATTGCCGAGGATGATAACAAAGATGTTCTCGTGTGCACCGGCGAGTGAGAATACAACCATCATCATACCTGCATGGACAAGTACGAATGCGCCGACACGAAGGAAGGATACCGTGTTGCTCAAATACGAAAGCACATATTCGAGAAGCTCAAACACATTTTGAAGTATGAAGTCCCCGATGCTCTCCGGCTTCCAATCAGGCTTCCTTTCGATAAGACCTATCGGGATATCCTTTATCATAAGCAGAACCGCCGTTACCGCAAGCGTTACGGCGCATACCTTATTCGGTACGGGAGACGGACCGCCCATAAAGCCGGAAGCGAGATTTACGCCGGACAGATACATCAAAAGTCCCGTAAGTCCGTTTTGACTAAACAGCGCTTCGCCGAACTGTTTACGCTTTATGCATGCGTAAATATTAAGCAGCATTGCAACTACCATAAGCCCTATGCCTATACCGATAGCTATCAAAAGAACCGTATTTACGCTTTCCATTACGGTCATCGGCTTGCCCTTCCAGCCGAGAGCATGGTAAACGGGATCGAGCATATGCTCATATCCGAACACGCTGCCGAACATAAAGCCGAAGAACATCGACGAAATTCCGCACGGAATAAGTATTTTGCCGAGCTTTATCTTTTTCTTTGCCCACATAAATATGCCTATGAGCATTAAGACGAAGCCCTGACCGAGATCGCCGAACATCATACCGAAAAGTATTGTATATGTTATAGCCACGAACCCGGTAATATCTATATCGTCATACGACGGTGTGCCGTACATATCGACATAAAATCTGTATGGATCAACAAAAGCTTTAAACAGCTTCGGCGTCTTTTTGAGTTTAACCGGAACCACGGTCTTGCCGTCATGCGGAGGCTCGCTTATCTCGACTGATATTTCATCGATATTTTTAAGCTCCTTTTTAAACTTCTTTTCGCTGCCCTCCGGAATAAACCCGGTAAACATAAAGTACTTGTCATTGTGCAGCGCGTAAGAGCGGAGCTCATAAAGCGAATTCTGATATACAAGATTTGAATAAATCTTGTTGCAATGGTCGTGCTCTGTCTGCCAAAGCTCTCGGATTTTATCGTCCGTCTCTTTTATCTGAGACTTGATTATCTCAATGCTCTTTTTAATCTGCTCGATTACTTCCTCAACGGTGCCTGCCGCTCCGGGAACCTCAAACGGTTCAAACAAGAGGAAAGCAAATATACCGTCAATCTCGTTCACCTTGTCACTCGGTGCAAAATATGCGCCCCAATAATCCGTTTTATCCTCGGAGCAAGGATAAAACATAACGTACGGATTATCTTTGAACACCGTCTTCAGCTTTTCGTAGCTCTCCTTCGGCATATGACCGAAACGTATTTTGACGAATTCGCATTGCGATACCTGGTCAAGGTCAATACCAAGGCCCTTAAAGTGCGAATATTTTTCAATACCGCCCTCGCATACCGCCTTTTGGTCGAGCAACGAGCTTCGCTGCTCATAAAGTCCTATAACCTTTTTTTCAACGTCCTTAAGATAAGACGCGTCCTTTTCGTCAACGTCCGAATCGCTTTCTTCTATGCTTTTAAATTCGAGATCAAATTTTGCAGCTTTCGCTATATCACGAAGCTCCGACAGCTCACCGGCATACGGATTGTCATCAACAAACGGTACGAATCCCATTGACGAAGATATGTATTTCGCCGCGGAATCCGGATGAAAACACTCGCTCTCGCAAAGCCTTGCACTCAAGTCATAAAGCTTTGTAAGGCTGCCGCTTATTTTGACAAGCTTCATCTTTTCGATAGCCATAGCCCCTACCGTCTCCTTTCGGTTTTTATAAGGTCAGTCAGGATACCTTAATCTTGACTGTTTCCGATTCTGTATAAAATGCACCGTCTATCTCTTTGAGCTTTTGCTCCGTCTCGTCCTTTGTTGACAGCGGAAGCAAACCGCACAGGATATACGAGTTATTGTTTAAAAGTCCGTTCCTTAATATTTCAAATTTTTCGGACTCGTTCACGAGCGTATAGTAAAGTGAATTGCAAAGCTCGAAATGCAGTTTAAAGTAATACTCTTCCATTGCCTCGGCTTCAAGTATCTGTCGGTTGAGAATTTCGATATTTTTATCTATCTGTTCCTCAACCTTTTCGGCTTCGCCCGACGCCGACGGAATATTTATCGGCTCAAACAGCATCGACGCAAAAACGGAATCGACGCGTTCAAAATCCGACCTCGGCACAAGATAAATGCCCCAGCAATCCGTATCGCTCTCATATGATTTAAAAAATTCTATATACGGGTCGTTTTTATGTATTTCAAGAAGTCTTTTAAGACAATCCTTCGGCATATGACCGAACCGCGCCTTAACAAATTCACACTCGGTGAGAGTCTGAATGTCTACGGGGAGACCGCTGAACAGGCGGATTCGTTTCTTGCCCTCCTCGCACTCCTCCTTTTGCTCAAGCAGGAGCTGCTTATCACGTTTAAACTTCTTGTATTTATTGTATATCTCTTCGGTCTTTGCGTCAAAGTCCTGCGGCAAATCCTGCTTTTTTCCCGGCAAGGTGTATTTCCAGCCGGCATATTTAGCCACAGAAGTAAGCCGCTTTATCGGTTTTTCGTAAGGGTCGTCGCCCTCGACGCGCCTGAAATCAAGCGCAGCCTCATTTTTGGTCGCGGGAGCTTCGCTTTTGAAATTACCCGACAGCAGAACCGCCAAAACATCGCGGAGACTGTCTTCGCCGCAAAGCACACGGACTTTTTTAAACTTCTCTTTCTTCATTACTTATCATCCGACTTTATCAGATATTTCATTATTTCCTCGGGCGGAAGCGAATATCTTATGCCCTCTATTATATGGGTTACGTTTCGCATTTCGTTTTCCATTATCCCTACATAGCTTAAAAATACCGTTTCGGGATGTGTTGAATAGCGAAGCTGCTTTTCGTTTATGCGAAGCTGCATAATTGCGGTCTTGCGCTCAATTACCATATCGCCGTCGGGAAGATATTTGCCGTAGCGCGTCTTTTTAAGCAGTTCCAAAACCTCGTCCGGAGACGACGCCGCCAAAAGACCCACAAGCTCTTTTTCGCTGAATGAGGTAACCCCCGAGTTAAAGAAATTACCTGTATGTATATCGGAACCGCTGCCGTAATATTTTTTGAGCCTGTAAATGCTCTCGATAGTCTTCATATCTGACCTCATACGGAAGAAATCAAGCAGTTCCTCGCGTTTTTTGCCTTTTTTGTACTTTTCGCATATTATCGACGAAGCCTCTGTGTACAGATAATTGTAAAGCACGTTTTCAAGAAGCTGAACGGAAAAATCCGTTTTGCCGTTCATCGCCTTTTTTATTATGCTCTCATACCTGGTGCCGTGAAGCCCGGAAAGCAGCTCATCAAAATTACGCGCTCTTTCTAAGGGGAGCATGGTAAGCTCCGAATGTTCTTTAAAGAAATCCGGAATAAACAAAAGGTATTCGCCTATATTGTCGCTGTCAAGATAATCGGCGCAGGTTATTATGCAGTCAACGTCGTTTTTAAGGAGCAGTATCTCATAAAGATTCTGACCTATTGCCTTTTCAAAAGAACAAAGCGACGCTATACGCGAGAGCATATAGCGTTTTAAAACAGCCTCGAGGCGGGCACGGTGTATTTTGACATTGGGCACCGAAACAAACGCTTCGCTGTATGAAGTCCTGCTCTTGAGATAATTGGCAGCCTCGTTGATGGTGCGGCAGTTTGCAAGATCAACATAATTTTCATTTGTCAGCGTGCCGGCGTACATTGCCCTCGCCTTGGCGAGAATGGCGTTTTGTGACAGATCGGAAAAGCTCATTTTCTGCCGCTCCTTTCGTTAATTTGTTTCTTTTTCAGCCTATGACGGCTTTAACGATGTCTTCGACCCACTTGTCGCAGTTTTCATCATAGATTTTTTTGAGCGTGTCGGACCTTTGTTTGGTCTGACCCTCAAGCTCAAGCGACGCACGGTTTACTTTGAGCTCCGCCTTTTCACGCGCCTTTTTTACGGCGTCCTCGGCGTTCTTTTTATGAGCGGCGTCTATTTCCGTTTTGCGGCGGGAAAGCTCCTCGGTGAGATTTTCACGGCGCTCTCTTGCCTTTTCGACGCTGAGCCTTGATGCCCTGTCTGCGTCTACAATACGTCTTAATGTATTTTCCACAAAAAAGCCTCCTTTTTGTCTTCAAAGACCTTTATTTACATCTTTATTTACATCTGTGTATTATACCACTAAACGTAGAAAATTCAACGTCAATTTGTGCAAACAAAAAGATAGTTTTGACAATAAATTAGTACATTTTATCTCGTCATTGTTCATAAAAAATACACAATTGTTTTTGCCATATATATGTGATATAATGCAAATATTAAATTTGTATTCAGAGAGGTGTATTAAAAGTGGATAATACTTGGTATAAAGAGGACGCCTTTTATCAGATATGGTGCCGTTCTTTTAAAGACGGAAACGGCGATGGTATAGGCGACCTTTACGGTGTTCTTGACAAGCTCGATTACATAAAGAGCCTCGGCGTAGACGGCATCTGGTTCTCGCCCATATATCCGTCCCCGAATGCGGACTACGGATATGACATTTCCGACTACAAAAACATATCGCCCGACTACGGCGACCTTGATTTATTCAAAAAGGTTCTTGACGAGGCGCACAAAAGAGGGCTCAAAGTTCTTATGGACCTTGTCGTGAACCACACCTCGGATGAGCACGAATGGTTCAAAGAGAGCAAAAAGGGCGACGACAACCCTTATCACGACTACTATTTTTGGCGCAAAGGCAAAGGCAAAGACGGCAAACGTCCGCCCAACAACTGGCTCTCCACATTTGAGGGCGGCGCTTGGGAATACGACAAAGACCTCGACGAATACTACCTGCACGTATTCGCGAAAAAACAGCCCGACCTCAATATGGATAATCCCAAGGTTCGCGAGGAAGTTAAGAGCATTATGCGTTTTTGGCTCGACATGGGCGTTGACGGTTTCCGCGAGGACGTTATTACATTTATATCGAAAAAAGAGGGACTGCCCAACGGTTTCCCGCTGCCGATAGCTACCGGTATAGAAAATTACAACAAGGGTCCGCATATCCACGAGTACCTCAAGGAGTTCCGCCACGACGTACTCAACCATTACGACTGCTTTGTCGTCGGTGAATCGCCGATGACCGGAGCAGACGACGCACTCAGCTTCACAGAGGGTCAGGATAAAGAGCTTGATATGATGATAAGCTTTGACCATATGCAGGCAGACTGCTTTATGACCGACACAATTGCAACGCCCTTTAACCTTAAAAAGATGAAAGCGGCGTTTACACGCTGGCAGAAAAAGCTCTACGGCAGAGCTTGGAACGCGCTTTACCTTGAAAACCACGACCACCCGAGAATAATAAGCCGTTACGGCAGCGAGAAATTCCGCAACGAGAGCGGCAAGATGCTCGCCACAATGTGTTATATGCAGAGCGGCACGCCGTTTATTTATCAGGGTCAGGAAATAGGTATGCTCAACAACCACCTTGACAGCATCGACAAATTCAAAGACGTCGTCACCTTTAACAATCAAAGGCTCTTTAAGAAGTTCGGCTTCTCGGACAAAAAATATCTCGAAATCGCAAATAAAACAAGCCGTGAAAACGCACGCACGCCCGTTCAGTGGGATTCAAGCGAATACGGCGGATTCTCTACGGCAGAGCCGTGGTTCGGCGTAAATCCCAATTATACCGAAATAAACGTGGCGCAGCAGGAAAAGGACCCCGATTCCATTCTCAACTATTACAGAAAGCTTTTAAAGGTAAGAAAGGAAAATCCGATAATCATTTACGGCGATTATGAGGAGCATTACCACGAAAGTAATGAGATTTACTGCTACGAACGCAACTTTAACGGTCAAAAAGCCCTTATAGTGTGCTCGTTTGCCGACCACACCGTAACATTCCGCGCACCGAAGGGCTTTGACCTTACAAAAGGCGAAGTGCTTATTTCAAACTACCACGACGCTCCCGCAAAAAAAGACATATGCGCTTTACGTCCGTATGAAGCGAGGGTATACCTTTATAAATAAACAAATTTAAACTTTTTTCGGGGCGATGTTTACATCGTCCCGTTTTTTTAGTACAATATATAATTGATAAATACAGCATACGGGCTTGTACCCGACAAAACAGCAAAAGGAAGTCATAGCTTTGGCAAAGGAACAGAAAACAAACGTAATGAGAATACTCGACAAGGCCAAAATACCCTATACGGCTCATTACTATGAGCACAACGACAACGAACCGTTTGACGGAGTCGGCGTCGCAAAGAAATTGGGTCAGGATCCGGCGCTTGTTTACAAAACGCTTGTAACAGAGGGCAAATCAAAAGAGCATTATGTTTTTGTAATCCCCGTCGCACAGGAACTCAATCTAAAAGAGGCGGCGTCATCGGTAAGCGAGAAATCGGTTGAGATGATACACGTTAAAGATATTAACAAAATAACCGGATATATACGCGGCGGCTGCAGCCCGATAGGAATGAAAAAGCAGTTTAAAACCGTAATAGATTCGTCCGCCGAGGCGCTTGACAAGATGGTTGTCAGCGGCGGCAAAATAGGCACTCAGGTTGAACTGTCACCGAAGGAGCTGTCGGAGCTTATAGGTGCTGAGTTTCACAATATAACTATGTAAAGTAATTTATCTTTACTTAAAAGCGGAGGATATTATGCTGACTTACAAAGGAAAAGACTTTTATCTGGACGGCGAAAAGCTGAAAATTTATTCCGGTGCAATCCACTATTTCAGAACCGTTCCCGAATATTGGGAGGACAGGCTTCTGAAATTAAAGGCAGCCGGATTTAACACGGTAGAGACATACACCTGTTGGAATCTGCACGAAAAAAAGCCCGGCGAATTTGACTTTGACGGAATACTCGACATAGTAAAGTTCCTTGAAACGGCAAAAAAAATCGGGCTCTACGCTATTGTAAGACCCGGCCCCTACATATGTGCCGAATGGGATTTCGGCGGACTTCCGGCGTGGCTGTTAAAAGACAAAAGCATGCGCGTTCGCTGTATGTACAAGCCGTATCTTGACGCGGTTTCAAATTACTACCACGAGCTTTTGCCGCGCCTTTTGCCGCTCTGCCACGAAAACGGCGGCAATATAATAGCCATGCAGGTTGAAAACGAATACGGCAGTTACGGCAACGATAAGGAATATCTCAGATTTATAGTTGACCTTATGAGAGACTGTGGTGTAAAGGAACTGCTCTTTACATCTGACGGCGCTCAGGACGATATGCTCAGCGGCGGAACTCTGCCCGACATACTCAAGGTTGCAAACTTCGGCTCAAGAACATCGTATTCATTCAGAAAGCTCAAAGAATATCAGGGCTTTAAAGCTCCGAGTATGTGCGGTGAATTTTGGAACGGTTGGTTTGACCACTTCGGTGAAAAGCACCACCACAGAGCTGCCGCCCCCGTTATATCGGAGCTTAAAACCATGCTCAGAAGCGGCGCAAGCTTTAACTTTTATATGTTCCACGGCGGCACAAACTTCGGCTTTACCGCCGGCGCAAACTACGATAAATACTACCAGCCCACAATAACAAGCTACGATGACAACGCACTTTTAAACGAGTGGGGCGGATACACCGACAAATATTACGCCGTTCGCAAAGAGCTTTTGAGCGCTCAGTCACTCCCTGAAACCGAGCTTCCGCAGGAGCCGCTCCGCCAGACAATCGGCGACGTTAAGCTCACAAAATATGCCGCATTTATCGACAATATTGAAGCGCTCGGCGAAAAGCATGAGAGCGTAAGCCCCGAGAGCATGGAGCAATTCGGTCAGAATTTCGGCTTCATCTGCTACCATCACCACCTTGTCGGAAAATACGGCGGCAAGCTCTACCTTGACGGTCTTGCGGACAGGGCATATGTATTTGTCAACAAGGAGTACAAGGGCGTTATTGACAGAAACGACAAAAAACAATGTATGGATCTTCACGGTCTGTCGGGTGAAAACGACATAGACATTTTGGTAGAAGCCATGGGCAGAGTAAACTACGGTCCGCACCTTTTGGACAGAAAAGGCGTAGAGCAGATAAGGATAAATTATCAAATTCTCTCGCATTGGGACATATACACTCTTCCGCTTGACAATATCGACAAGGTTAATTACACCGATTCAAAGGGTCTTGACACCCCGACGTTTATGAGAGGAACATTCAAAGCAACGAGCCGTGCCGACTGCTTTGTGCACACGGCCGGGCTTAAAAAGGGATATATTTTTATAAACGGATTTTGTCTCGGCCGTTATTGGGACATAGGGCCGCAGGAATCGCTTTATATCCCCGGAACGATACTGAAAGACGAAAACGAAATAGTTGTATTGGAGCTTGAGTGCAGTTTGAAAACCACGGTACGTATCGACGACAGGCACAACCTCTCGGGCGGAAAAAGAAGAAAGAAATTTCTCTTTTTCTGATTAAGCAAGAAAAACGAATAACAAAAAAACGAACCCGAACTTTTTAAAAGTTCGGGTTCTGTTTTTTCAAGACTTAATTTACTCAGCTTCTGAGAGTTGCGCCGAGTTTTTCGATAGCCTTTACGGCTTTTTTCATAGCGGAATCCGCGTCATCATCGGTCAATGTCTTATCCTTTGAACGGAGTTTAAGGCTGAATGCAACGCTCTTTTTGCCGTTTTCTATCTGATTGCCCTCATAGACGTCAAACAGCGAGATGTTTTCAAGATTTTTGCCTACCGCCGTCTGGATTTCTTTTTCGAGGCTGAGCACCGGCATTGCCTTGTCGCAAACAACGGCAAGGTCACGTGTAACAGCCGGGAATTTCGGGAGCGGAGTGTATACCTTTTCGGTACCTCTGTTTTCAAAGAGAACATCCATTGATACTTCCGCAACGTAACTGCGTGTACCTATTGAGAAATTCTTTGCGGTCTCGGGGTGAACTTCGCCGAGCAACGCAAGGGTTTTGCCGCCTACCGTGATGCGCGCCGCTCTGCCGGGGTGAAGTATCGGGTCGTCCGTAACGCGTTCAATATCGTAATCGGCAATTCCGGTTTTATAAAGGAGTTCCTCTATAACGCCCTTTAACGTGAAGTAATCGTATTCTTCGCCGTAAAGACCCATAACAATATTTTTGGGCTCTTCGGGAAGCTCCTCCGTGCCGCGCGGCTTAAACGATACGGCTATTTCAAACAGAGCCGCCTTGGGATTGCGGTTATTGTAGTTGCGCGAAAGCACCTCAAGCATCGAGGGGATAGCGGTGGTTCTCATAATGCTTGTGTCTTCGCCGAGAGGATTCATTATTTTTACGCTGTCTCTTCTCGGAGAATCCGCAGGCAGACGAAGTTTATCGTATTCTTTGGGGCTGATGAAAGTATATGTGCATACTTCGGAAAGACCCTCCGAAAGCATAACGTCGGTAACGAGCTTTTCAAGCTTCTGTCTGTCGGTGTATCTTCCGTCGGCTACGCCGGAAAGCGCTCTGTCGGGTATTTTGTCATATCCGTAAAATCTTGCAATCTCTTCGGAAATATCCGCCTGATGTTCAATATCGTTTCTGAACGAGGGGGCGGTAATTACGCCGTTTTCTACCTTGAAGTCTATTTTTTCAAGAATCTTTTTCTGCTCCTCGGCCGATACGTCAATTCCTATGAAGTTATTTACCCATTCCGGTTCAAACGGAAGAGTGACGGGTGTTTTATCGCTGTGGTCGCAGTCAACCACACCGCCCACTATATCGCCGGCGTCAAGCTCTTCAACAAGCTGCAGCGCTCTTGTGAGCGAACGAAGGCAGCCGGTGGCGTCAAGCTCTTTTTCGTATCTTGCCGAAGCCTCGGTTCTCATACCGAGAGCCTTTGCGGTTCTTCTTACGGAAACGCCGTTGAACATTGCGGACTCAAAAACTATGGTGGTTGTGTCATCCATAATTCCCGAATACTCGCCGCCCATTACGCCTGCTACGGCAACCGGCTTATTTTCGTCGGCTATAACAAGCATTTCGGGTTTCAAATCTCTCTCTATACCGTCGAGAGTTGTGATTTTTTCGCCGTCGAGCGCCCTTCTTACAATTACCTTGTGACCGTCGAGATAGCGAAGGTCAAAAGCGTGCATCGGCTGACCGTATTCGAGCATTACAAAGTTTGTAATGTCAACTATATTGTTTATGGGTCTTACGCCGCAGGCGCGAAGTCTCTCGCGCATCCAACGGGGCGAGGGCTTAACGCGGACATTTTCGACTACCGCGCCGGCATATCTGTAACAAAGCGACGGCTCCTTGATTTCTACCGACAAAAAGTCGTTTACATCGCCGTGAGTCTTTTTAACCGTCGGCTCGGGAATAACGAGCTTTGAGTCGAAGGTTGCCGCGGCCTCTCTTGCAAGGCCGGTTATCGAAAGGCAGTCGGCTCTGTTTGACGTTATTTCAAATTCGGTGATAACGTCGTCAAGACCTATTGCCTCGTGTATATCCTTGCCGAGAGTTTTGTCGCAGTCATCGCCGAGAACAAAAATTCCGTCCTCAACGGCATACGGAAAATCGTGAATTGTAAGGCCGAGCTCGCCGAGTGAACAGAGCATACCGTTTGACTCTTCGCCGCGAAGCTTGCCTTTTTTAATATGATGACCGCCGCTGACAAAGCTATCGTCCATTGCCACGGGAACAACATCGTTTTCCTTTAAGTTCTGTGCGCCGGTAACTATTTGTATAGTGTCCTTTGCTCCGACATCAATTTGACAAATCCACAGATGGTCGGAATTAGGATGCTTTTTAAGAGATACAACCTTGCCGACAATTACATTTTTAATGTCGGCGCCCTCGGTCTTAAACGACTCGACCTTAGAGCCGGAAAGAGTCATATTGTCTGCGAACTGTTTGTCCGACACATCTAAGTTTACATAGTCGTGAAGCCATCTTTTAGATAAATTCATTTTATACTCCTCCCCTTAAAACTGATTTAAGAAACGAGCGTCATTTTCAAAAAGGAGACGCATGTCGTCGATATTGAAGCGGAACATGGTGAGTCTCTCAAGACCTACGCCGAAAGCATAGCCCGAATATACTTCGGGGTCAACGCCGCCGTTTTTAAGCACCTTCGGGTGAACCATACCGCCGCCGAGTATCTCTACCCAGCCTTCGCCCTTGCACATCGGGCAGCCCTTGCCGCCGCACTTAAAGCAGGTAACATCCATTTCGCATGACGGTTCGGTGAACGGGAAATGGTGCGGACGAAGTCTTATCTCGGTATCCTCGCCGTAAAGTCTTTTTGCGAACTGCATAAGACTGCCTTTGAGGTCGCCCATGGTAATGCCCTTATCGACAACCAAGCCCTCTATCTGATGGAAGAACGGCGAATGTGTAGCGTCAACCGCATCCGAACGGTAAACTCTGCCGGGGGCAATAATTCTTATCGGCGGCTCCTGTTTTTCCATTACACGAATCTGCACGGGAGAAGTCTGAGTGCGAAGAAGCATTTTTTCGGTAATATAAAAGGTATCCTGCGTATCTCTTGCCGGATGATCTGGCGGAAGATTAAGTGCCTCAAAGTTATAGTAATCCCACTCAACCTCGGGACCTGTCGCTATCTGAAAGCCCATACCGACAAATATATCCTTAACCTCGTCAAGCACTATTGAGAGCGGATGTTTATGACCTATCTCATGCTTGTGACCGGGGAGCGTGACGTCTATTGTCTCTTTTTTGAGCTTTGCCTCCTGCTCTCTGCCTTTAAGCTCGGCGGTTTTTTCTTTGAGCATTGCTTCGATGCTCGCGCGCACCTCGTTGGCAAGCTGACCCATTTTCGGTCTCTCTTCGGCGGAAAGCGTACCCATCTGTTTTAAAATACCGGTGAGCTCGCCCTTTTTACCGAGCACCTGCACTCTGAAGTTTTCAAGCTCCGACGCGTCGCGAAGCTCGGAAAGTTCTTTTTCGGCACGCTCGCGTATTTCCATAAGCTTTTCTTTCAATGCGATCTTCCTTTCAATTTAAACTTTAAATTGCAAATTCCGAAAAAAATCTCCGTCCCGAAAAAGGGACGGAGATTTATACACCGTTTAACCACCCGATTTCAAAGGAGCCTATACTCCCCTCGCCCGTAACGGGGGCGAAACCGTTGCAGCCTACTGCGTTTTTCAGCCGCACCGCTCGAAAGTGAAATTTCGGCATATAAACCGCAGGACGCGCTCTCAGCCGACGGCGCGGGCTCTCTTTTGCGGCAGCATATATACCTACTGTCTTTGTCACAGCGTTTTCGGAATTATCTTTTATCTTATTTGTTAGTATAACACATTTTTTTCGATTTGCAAGAGCGAAACATCAGTTTTGTCTGCTTACTATTTTATATTCGTCATACGGGTCAAAATACGGGCAGTATGAACCCGGTCCGCTTATAAAGCGCATAAACTCGTCCTCATCCATATTTGCGGAGCAAACATACTCCTCCGAATATTCGTCATAATCGTAATATGAGCACTGTTCGCAGCAGGACGCTCTTTTTTGCTTATTCATCTTTATCGCCTTTCTCGTGATATTCTTCGTCGGTGTTTACATTCCAGACCTCGGTTTTGTCATTTTTACCCGAAAGTATATTATCCACAGCCAAAAGCGACGTCATCATGGAATGGTCCATATTGTTATAACGGTGCTGACCGTTTCTGCCTACGCAGTAGAGATTATCAAGCTTGCTCAAATATTTTATAATTTCCGGCAGTTCGGCGTAAGAATCAAAATATGCCGGATACGCTTTTTTCACCCTCTCGCGATGCGCGCTCAAAACCGCTCCGCAGTCGATAACGCCTATTCTGACAAGCTCGTCCGACGCCAGCGCTATGCACTCTTCCTCAGGCATATTCCAGAAGTCGTCGCCCTCGTTGCAGAAATATTCAAGCCCCAGAGAAATGGTATTTTCGGGGTCTTTTACCATATAGGGCGACCAGTTGTTGAATATCTGAATTCTGCCGAGCTTTACGTTTTTATCCTGAACGTATATCCAACAGTCCGGTACAATGCCGTTTACCGTTTTTATATGGGTCTTGTTTTTAAGAAGCATACGGTCAACAAGAAGCCCTACCGTAACGAAATCACGGTACGGCAGATGCTCTGCTGCGTCCTTCACCTTATCGGGAACTTTTTCCCCCGAAATTCCGCCGACCAAATCCTTTAACGGCATAGACGAAAAGAAAATATCGCCCGTAAACTCCTTTTCGCCGTCGGAAGTGTCGGCGGTTACGCTAAGAACCCTGTCTCCCGAAACATTTATCTTTTTCACCGAGGTGTTTTTCAGTATTTTGCCGCCGCGCTTTGTAAATTCACATGCCGCAGCCTCCCACAGCTCGCCGGGGCCGAACTTAGGATATTTAAATTCCTCTATCAGAGATGTCTCGTTGCTTTTGCCTTTATGTAAAACCGACGACAAGACCTCTTTTACGGAAAGTCCCTTGACCCTCTGAGAACCCCAATCGGCTGAGATGTCGCGCGGGTGCCTGCCCCAGAGCTTTTCGGTGTAATCCTCAAAGAACATCGAATAGAGTTTTTTGCCGAAGCGGTTTATATAAAAGTTTTCGAGAGATGTTTCGGGCTTTTTGAACATCATCGCAAAAAGATAGCTGAAACCTGCCTCAAGCGTTCTGAAAAATCCGAGATTTATGAGCGTTCCGATTTTCATGGTCACGGGGTAATCAAAAAACTTATTCAGATAATATATGCGCGACACCCTGCGGCGATAAAGCATAACCTTATCGGTCTTTTCGGGGTCGGCGCCGCCTTTTACGAGATGCGCCTCGCGCTTTAGGAGCTTATCGTCCTTTGACGGCGCACCCTGAAGCGGCAAAATGCTTTGCCACCACTCGTTTACACGCGGCTCTTTTGAAAAGAAACGATGACCGCCTATATCCATACGGTTGCCGTCGATATTTACCGTGCGCGAAATTCCGCCTATCGAGTCGCTCTCTTCGAGTACCGTCACGTCGTATTCGTTTTTACCTCTGCGAAGAAGCTCAAGAGCCGCCGTTATGCCGGCAGGCCCCGCTCCTATAATTACAACTTTTTTCAAATTAAAACCTTTCCCGGAATTTACGCTTCCGGCTTGCCGCTCCAAAATACATAATCGGTTATGAGCAGTGCCCTTACGGGAGACGCCTCTGCCGACTCTATTTTTAACGGCGGCGCTATCAGAAAATACTCTCCGTTTTTGACATTTGATAAATCGAGTCCCTCGAGAATAACTATATTTTGCCCGAGAAGAGCCTTATGAGTCTCATAATTTTCGCTCTGCGGCGGCTCGACGTCAAGCCCGTCGGTGCCGACAAGCTTGTATCCGAGGTATGCCATGGCGTCGGCGGCGCTGCGATGTATAAACGCCCTGCCCCCGGACTTTAAAAGTAACCGCTCGGTCTTGCGCGGAAAATACTCCTCAACCACGGAACCGGTTATGATTCCCGGCGAAACCTCAAGCACGGTGCAAGGCCCTATAAAGGCGTCGGCCTTTACCCTGTCGATTCCGTCGGCACCGTCGAGAAAATGCAGCGGTGCGTCCATATGAGTTCCGTTGTGAAGCCCCATACTGATGGCATTGAGATTGTATCTGTCCCCGTTTTTCATGGAAGCCAGACTTGTAAGCTCCGGAACGGGATCGCCCTCGTAAACCTCTGCCGACAAAATTTCATTTGTAATATCTGTTATTCTCATCGCCGTATCTCCTTTTTCGGAGTTTGTTATGCGTTCGGTTTTTTACGTCTTGCCTTGCCGGTTATCCTCTCTATGGTGACAGCCCAAACGGCTGTTCTGCCGCCCCATTCGCTTATGTACTTTTCGCCCTCTTTTATAAAATCGGGGCTGTATTTTTCCACGAGCAGTAAAAGAGCATGCGCTTTATTTTTCTCTTCCTGTTTTGCCGTTCCGAACACTACCGCACTCTCGTATTCGGTGCTGAATTTTTCGGGCAAAAGATGCGTTTTACCGACAGACGTAAAACACACCTTGGGATTTCTTCGGATATTTTCGGCTTTCAGACCGCCCTCGGGAGTACCGTGAAAGTAGATTTTATCGCCTTCGACGGCATAATTTACCGGCACCGCATAAGGGTAGCCGTCCTCGCATACGGTCGCGACAAAGCCGTATTCACCGTTTTTGAGTATATCATAAGCTTCGTTTTCGCTTATCTGCCTGTCTTTTCTTCTCATATTTTACCTCCCGAACGATAAAACCGCGGTTTCAGCGGAATCTTATCTTTTTTCGTTTTTTCTTATTATTTGAGCCACACATTCAACGTGATTTGTGTGCGGAAACATATCGACCGGCTGTATTTTTTTGACCTTATATCCGTTTCTGACAAGAAACATAAGATCTCTTGCCAGCGTTTCGGGATTGCACGACACATACACAACGGTTTTCGGCGCGAGCTTTACAACCGATTTCAAAAACTTTACCGTACTGCCGCTGCGCGGAGGATCCATTATAACAACATCGTATTTCTCGTTTGAAGAAGCGGCGTCCGCCAAAAACTCGCCGGCGTCCGCATTGTAAAACTCCGTATTTTCGGCGGAATTGAGCTTTGCATTTACGCGCGCGTCTTTTACGGCGTCGGGATTAAGCTCCACGCCCACTACCCTCGCGGCTTTCGGGGAGGCAAAAATTCCTATTGTTCCCGTGCCGCAGTAGGCGTCTATAACCTTTTCTTTGCCCGTAAGCCCGGCAAATTCGAGCGCCGTATTATACAGAACCTCGGTCTGTACGGGGTTTATCTGATAAAACGCTTTCGGCGAAATTCTGAAAACGAAATCACCGAGATTTTCGGTTATACAGCCGTCGCCGAAAAGGACCTCGCTCCTGTCGCCGAGAACCATACTTGTTTTTTGATTGTTTACGTTTTGCACTATGGTGGTAATTTCCGGGCGAATTTTCAAAAGGGTTGCTATAAAATCCTTTTTCTTCGGGAAATCCCTTGTCCCGGTAACGAGCACCACCATTACCTGACCGCTTCTGAAGCCGCGCTTTACAAGCACATGGCGCAAAAATCCCTTGCCCGTATCCTCATTGTAAGGGCGCAGCTTAAAGTTTTTCAAAAGGCGGCGCACCGTGCCTATTATCTCGTCCGCTTTTTCGTCCTCTGTCATACAGGTTGTAACGGGAACTATCTTGTGCGACGACGACTGATATACGCCCGAAATTATATTGCTGTGCCTGTCAAGAGCGAAAGCCGCCTGAACCTTATTGCGATAGTGATAAGGATTTTCCATTCCTATAATCTCGCCGACGCGGCAGAATTTTCCGAGCAGCCTTATGCACTTTACCTGCTTATATCGCAGCTGCTGCTCATATGTTAAATTCTGGAGCTGGCACCCGCCGCATTTTTTATACAGAGGGCAGCTTCCCGGTTTAATGCCGCTTTTATTTTTGCTGTTTGACTTTTTCTTCTCGGGCATTTTAAAAGCTCCCTCACGTTATATTTAAATAGTATTGTAGCATAATATTGTATTCTTTTCAACACGGTGTTCTACGGAGGCAAAAGAATGTAATAAAGTCTTGACAAAGCTATACCGTTCTGTTAGAATATCATAGCCGCATATTAGGGGGCAGTATGTCCGCATACTACTAAGCGAAGTTTCCGCCTCCGATAGCGAGTCTATATTAAGGCAGGTAAAAAAATGTACGCAATAATCGAAACAGGCGGCAAGCAGTATAAAGTCGAAAAAGGCGACGTTATATTTGTTGAAAAGCTTGCAGCAGACGAAAATGCCGATATTACTTTTGACAAAGTAATCGCAGTCGGCGGCGACGACGGTCTCAAAGTCGGTGCACCCTATGTTGACGGTGCTTCGGTAAGCGCTAAAGTGCTTAAAAACGGCAAGAGCAAAAAGGTCGTTGTTTTCACCTACAAACCCAAAAAGAACGAGAAACGCAAGATGGGTCATCGTCAGCCGTACACCAAGGTTGAAATAGCCGACATCAAAGCGTAAGTAAAATGATAACCGCAAAATTCGTTTATTCGGGCGACGTTATCACGGGGTTTTCCGTATCGGGCCATTCCGGCAGCGCCGAAAGAGGCAAAGATATAATTTGCTCGGCGGTTTCGTCGGCAGCTTATATGACGGTCAATACGCTGACCGAAATAATGCTGTTAAATCCCGAAATAACCGAAAAAGACGGTTTTCTCGGAATTCGCCTTACACAAAAAGAGGCTGCGGCGGCAAATGACCTTTTACGGGGCTTTGAGCTGCATTTAAAAGAGCTTTCCGAGATTTATCCGAATTACATCAAAATTGAAAGAGGTGCTGAATAATGCTTAAAATAAACATCCAGTTGTTCGCTCATAAAAAAGGTATGGGTTCTACAAAGAACGGCCGTGATTCTGAATCCAAGAGACTCGGCGTTAAGCGTGCGGACGGTCAGTTCGTTCTCGCAGGCAACATCCTTGTTAAACAGCGCGGAACTCACATTCATCCCGGTACAAACGTAGGCAAGGGCTCTGACGATACCCTTTTCGCTAAGGTTGACGGTACCGTTAAGTTTGAGAGACTCGGCAAAGACCGCAAAAAGGTCAGCGTTTACGAAGTTGAGCAGTAATTTTTAAAAGTTATAAAAAAGGCAGGTTTACCTGCCTTTTTTTGTTACCCGTTACAAGTGCCCGTAAGAAGCAGTTATATACATAATACGCAATATATGGGTATTGATTTTTCAAAATGAAACATTTATACTACAATAAGATTATTTTCGATACTGCGAAGGACTGATTATGAATATGAATTTTACCGCTCCGTGCATATTCGGGCTTGAAAGCCTTGTTTCGGACGAACTTAAAAAGATGGGGGCGGAAAACGTCGCCGCCGAAAACGGAAGAGTGTTCTTTTCGGGGGACGAATATTTAGCTGCACGCGCAAATCTGCGTTCAAGATTTTCCGAACGCATAATGATAGTGGTAGGCTCTTTTGAAGCTCATTCGTTTGAAGAGCTTTTTGAGGCCACAAAGGCACTCCCGTGGGAAAATTTCATAGGAGAATTTGACGAATTCCCCGTTAAAGGCCACAGCGTAAATTCAGACCTTTTCAGCGTCAGCGACTGCCAATCGATAATTAAGAAAGCAATAGTCGAGAGACTTAAAACAAAATACAACGTACAATGGTTTGAGGAAACCGGCGTAAAATTCCAGATAGATTTTTCCATAATGAAAAACAAGGTTCACCTGATGATAGACACTACCGGTACGGGGCTGCACAAGCGCGGATATCGCCCGGTTGCAAACGAAGCGCCTATCAAAGAGACTCTTGCGGCGGCAATGTGTGCCCTGTCGCATCTGCGCCCGTACCATACCCTCTACGACCCGATGTGCGGTTCCGGCACGATTCTTATAGAGGGCGCAATGCTTGTACACAATATAGCGCCGGGGCTCAAACGCCATTTCGCATCGGAGAGATTTCCGTTTATCCAGTATGAAATCTGGGAGAGCGAACGTGAAAAAGCCGAGAGCGAAATTATAACCGAAAGCGACTTTAAAGCATACGGCTTTGATATAAACAGGCAAACTCTTGAAACGGCAAGGGAGAACGCGATTCGCGCGGGAGTTGCCGACAAAATCGAGTTTGCGCGCGCAGACATAAGAGATTTTGCGCCGAGATCCGAAAAAGGCACGGTGATAACTAATCCGCCTTACGGTGAAAGAATGCTGTCACAAAAGGAGGTAGACGATTTAATACGGTCAATGGGAAGAGTTTTTCCGAGAAAGCACGGTTGGTCGTACAGCATAATAAGCCCGTCGGAGACTTTTGAAGAGTCCTTCGGCAGGAAAGCGGATAAACGCCGTAAACTTTACAACGGCATGATTAAATGCCAACTGTATTTTTACTTTAAATAATAGTTATAAGTGCTGTGCCGTTTTTCAGACGCGGTACGGTGCAATAAAGGAAGTCATTATGAAACATATATTTATAATCAATCCGACTGCCGGTAAAGGGAGAGCCGCAAAGAAAATAATTCCCGTTATCAACAGTTACTGTAAAACACACAAGCTGGAATCACAGCTTTACGTCACCAAATTCAGCGGCGACGGAATGAAATACGTTGAAAAAATCGCAAAACGAGGAGATCCGGTAAGATTTTATTCCTGCGGCGGCGACGGCACCCTGTATGAGGTCATAAACGGAGCTTACAAATACCCGAACGCAGAAGTCGCCTCACTGCCGTTAGGCTCCGGCAACGATTTTGCGAGACTTTTCGGCAAAGCAAAAGACCTTACAGACCTTGATTCTCAGGTAAACGGCACGGTACATAAGCTCGATCTCATTAAGTGCGGCGACAAGGTAGCGGTTAACCAATGCTCCATGGGCATTGACGCAGAGGTCTGTGCAAAGCAGGCATATTTCAAAAAAATTCCGGCGCTCACCGGCGAAGCCGCCTACACGGCGTCACTCCTCTACTGCCTCGGAAAACGCCTTAACAGCGACTTCAAAATAACCATTGACGACGACAAGGTCATAGAGGGAAAAATGCTGTTTGCGCTCTGCGGAAATTCGCGCTGGTACGGCGGAGGATATATGGGCGCGCCGAAAGCCATTCCCGACGACGGTCTGCTCGATTTCATAATAGTGCGCAAAACCGTGGGCAGATTAAAGCTTGCAGGGCTCATAAACGCCTACAAGCGCGGCGAACATCTCGATTGGGATTTCACTACATTCCTGCGCGGCAAAAAGATGCACATAGAGAGCAAAGAACCCGCCGCGGTAAACGTTGACGGCGAATGTGAATATGTGACGGAGAGTACGTTTGAAATTTTGCCGTCGGCTTTGAATTTTGTAATTCCGGTAAATTCCGCTTTTTACGAAAATGTAGGCCGTCCATCTCCCGAAGAAGACGAAAAAGAGCCTGCCGCAGCGCTTTAACGCCTTAGAAATGTAAAATTTTCACTGCTGTTTTTGTAAAATATATCAGTTGAATTGTGTTGTTATTTAAGATATAATTCTTGTTATGTCTGTGAAGGGTGCTGGCACTTCGGCACCCTTCCTTTTTTATTAAGGAGGTCTTTTATGAAAAGGTACATGAAGAAGTCCGAAATTTGGACTTTCGGCATAGGTCTTTTCGGCGTCAGTCTTCTCACCGGTTGGATGCCGGATTACACCTATACCTTTTTCAACGATTTCGCGTTTAAGGGAAGCGGCATAGACCCCGCCTCCATAACCAAAATGCTCGCCTATGTATTCGGCTTTGCCGGAATAGTCGGTGCGGTCTGCGAACTTGTTATCGGTTATCTCGTTGACAGAACGAGAACCAAATGGGGCAAAATCCGCCCGTGGATAGGCTTCGGCGTTATCCCTATGGCGGTAGTTGCAATGTTCGTATTTATCGCTCCCAAAACAGGCAATTACAAGCTCGCCGTAGCCTGGATGTTTATAATATACGCTCTTTACACAGCGGCGGCGTGTGCCGTAGAAAGCCCTGCCGGATGTTTCGGCGCGTGCTGCACACCAAACCCCGAAGAGCGCGGCGACGCAATTTCAATAGCAAGTATATTTAAAGCCATAGGTCAGTCCGGTGGTATGGCGGTTCTTCCTGCCGTAGGATTTGCAATGAAGGCTATAATGGGCAAGCAGCAATATAAAACTGCCGAGGGACAGGGTCTTGACCTTGTGATTTCAACGGCGGTTTGCGCGCTCGGATGTGTTCTTTTCACAATGATATTCTTCCCCAACAACAGAGAGAGAGTACCCTATACCGAGGAAAAGGTCAGCCTTAAAGAAAGCCTCAAGTTTGTATTTACAAACAAAAACCTGCTTATGGTTTCGCTTACAAAATTCACCGGCTTCGGAAGAGGCGTATACAGCACCGTAAGCCTTTACATAGCCGTTTATCTGCTCGGCTCAAAGGACCTTAAAATAGCTCTTCTTTTGCCGATGGGTATAGGCACGGCGGTAGGTATGCTTATAGTCAAAAAGCTCCTTAAAATGCTTGATACCAAAAAGGTTTACATTGTCTGCTGTCTTTACGGCGCGCTTTCGCTCACGGTACTGTTTGTGGTATCAAAGGCAATAGGTTTTGTTCCCAAGGAGCTTACAATACCGTTCCTTATCATCAACTTCTTTGTCGGACTCCAGCACGGCAACACCAACCTTACGCCCAACGTAATGATTGCCGACTGCGTCGACGAGATTGAATGGAAAACAGGCAAACGCCAAGAGGGTCTTTGCTATGCAGGTTTCGGGTTCTTCTCAAAGGTTGCCGCAGCGCTCACAAAGTCTTTCGGCCCTGCGCTTGTTGTATGGGCAGGCTATGTTACCTCGACAAACGCAAATGTTGCTTATGCCACTCAGTCACAGACGACTCTTGACAGGTTCCTTATGATATACACCATAATACCGGCAATATTTGTTTTGGGTCAGATGATTCCGATATTCTTCTATGACCTCAACGGCAAAAAGCGCGATATGATAGCAAAAGAGCTTCAGGAACGCCGCGAAAAAGCCGCAGCATTAAAGACCACGGGAGAGGAGGCATAACGATGGCTGTTAAAGAAAAAAAGAAAAAGACAAAACCGCAGGCGGAATACGAAAAGCAGCCCGAAAGTCCCACAAAGAAATTTGATGTGACGTATGCAATAATTTCGGTAATAGCGATAATCGTTTTGTTCTCGGTTCTCGTTACCGTGTATTACAAAAACAATTACATAATGTTCTCACCCGAAAAGGTTGCCGAGCAGTATGTTGAAAACACCGCCGAAAATGACGGTTATGACGCACTCAAATACACGGTGCTTATAAAGAACACAAAGTTCGGCAATTTCATCTCAGAGAACTATATGGACAAATACATTGACGAAAACGCCGTAGCTCCCGCAATGACTGCCGAAGAAAAGGGCGACAAGCTGACCCTTCTTCTTGACAGAATGTATCCCGTATTCACAGACCTTGTGGATCTCTACGGATTTGAAAACTACGACAAGCTGTTTTCGGAGTATTTTGCGGAATATGTCCCCTGCTACGAGGAAATATACGGCAACAAGGCATTTACAACCGACGATATGTTCTCGGCATTTGAGGGTAACCTCAGCACATATATGGACGAGTACGCATATAACTGCGAAGTGCTTTACGGCAAGGGTAAAGATTACGCCGAATACTATCTCGGCAAAAACAAGGCCGTTCTCTCTGACGATGATGAAAAATACAGCGCAGGTTATACCATAACGGCGACTACCTCTCTTGTACGCGAATACGATGACGACGAGGTCAAAGCTTACACATCATCGCTTACAAGCAGTCAGAAAGCCGCTTATGAGCAGTTCGGTATTTCCGAAAACGACATCTCCGCGGTAGCCGAAGTCAAAACGGTAAGAGTGCTCTCGGGCGTCGGAGACCAGGACGCAATAGCGCAGAAAAACGTCGAATTTGCGGAGCACCCGGAAATGATAACGCTCGTTAAGATAGGTCACCAATGGTATGTTGACTTTACGGCGGATATAGACTGATGCTTTCATCGGCTGAATAACAGTATAAAAAAGCGACTGTAAAAACTTACAGTCGCTTTTATTATCGCTTTTTCGGTGCTGCACCGAATCGGCACAGTGCGTCAGGCTATCGGGCGAACTGCCGACAGCACGTTTTCAAGTGAACCGATTGTAACGCCGGAAGCTATCATAATAACCGCAGCTACGGCTATTATAATATAGACGCACCAATACGAACGCGCAAAGTTTCTGCGGTTAATATTGGCGTCGCTCACGCTGAAGATGATGAGGAAAATAAATCCCACCACGGGGAGCGAAAACAGAATTGACAGTCCGAAATAAGCCCACGGGCTGAGCGGCTTAAAGACATCCGGTCCGTTATAATTGATTTTTGACATTTTATTGCCCTCCTTTATTTTATAAGCAGCTTAACATTACCCGATATACAGAAAAATATTATTTAAAGCCATATCGGGCAACGCCCGGCCTATTTAATTCATTGTAAAATATCATACGCGAAAAAGCAAGAAATTTGTAATAAATACATCTTGAATAAAATCTCAGAAGTGATACCCTATAAAGCATGAAAAAATTAAAGTTAAACAATACAAATAAGGGAATTATCCTGATAATAGCTTCGGCATTTTGCTTTGCGCTGATGGGAATGTTTGTGCGCCTTGCCGGAGATTTGCCAGCAATGCAAAAAAGCTTTTTCAGAAATATAGTCGCGCTGTTTTTCTCTTTGGCGGTTCTTTTAAAAGAACACGAAAAAATAACGCTCCCGAAAAGCGCCGTAAAATATCTTTTTTTGCGCGCATTTTTCGGAACGATAGGCATAGTGTGCAATTTTTACGCCATAGGCAAGCTTGTACTCGCGGACGCATCGATACTTAATAAGATGTCGCCGTTTTTTGCAATACTCGGAAGCCTCGTAATATTGAAAGAAAAGATAAGCCCGAAAAAAGCGGCAATAGTAATAATCGCATTTATCGGCTGTCTGTTTGTGATAAAACCGACGTTTCGCAATGCGGAGCTTATCCCATCGCTTATCGGTCTGCTCGGCGGTTTCGGTGCCGGTATGGCATACACAATGGTTCACAAGCTCGGTCAGGAAAAGGTTAAGGGTTCATTTATAGTATTTTTCTTCTCGGCATTTTCAACATTGGTTTTCCTGCCGTTTATGATAGTCGAATATAAGCATATGACCGTAATGCAGCTCGTCTTTTTACTGCTTGCCGGTCTTTCCGCAACCGGCGGTCAATACACCATAACGGCGGCTTATATTTTTGCTCCGGCACGTGACATTTCGGTTTATGATTATTCTCAGATAATTTTTTCTTCCTTACTCGGCCTTTTCGTTTTCGGTCAGGTACCGGATATTTTCAGCATTATCGGCTATGTTATCATAATAGCCATGGCGGCGGCAATGTTCTTTTTAAACCGCAAAAACGCAAAAAACGCATAGCGTGTGCAAAATCACGGTGTAATAAAAGCACAGGGACTGCAGGAATCAGTAGTCCTTGTGCTTTTTTAATTCTTTTCTTATATATTGGAAGGTCTTTTCCTCGCCCTCGTCTCGCAGCATAATAAGCAATTTTTCAAGCAGCGCCGAGGTTTCGGGATCAATGCTTCTTGTCTTTTTACCCCTCTCGAAATATTCGAGAGGATAAGCATCGGTATATTTGTCTTTCATATACGTTTTGCTCGCGGCAACGCGGTCGCAAAACATTTCTATAACATATTTAAGAGGCATTTTTATGGGCATTACGCATTTTTTTACGGGATTGTAATCCGTCCAATATTCAAAATGGTGCTTGTTTCTGCCCTTGTGATGAAGCCATGCCTCTGAATAGCCCTTATCGGCACGCTCAAGTTCATTCGGACTGCGCGAGCCGTCGTAATATTTAGCCCCGTTTAAAAACTCCACCGGCGCATACTTTGAAAGGTCGTGCCGAAGACCCTGAAGCGGTATGCCGGCTCTGAAACAGTTTTTGATTACCGCATGGCGGTGTTTATTGATAGTTTTTAAATGCCCTATGGGATTTGCCATAAATCTTTCTACCTCTTGATTTTTTCTATATCGGAAACGCACAGCACGTCGCCTTCAACAGAGACTTTAATATTGTATCCCGCAAAGTTCAGCCCGTAAATCTTTTCCGGCGAATCGTCGTATCCGGGACGCGGGTCAAGGCTCAAAATTTCTTTCAGCGCAGACAGCTTATCTTCGGGAAACAGCTTTTTTATCTCACTCGGAATATTCACCGTAAGAATATGTCTGCGTGTTGTTTCGGTGTATCCCTCCAGAGCGTCCGTGCGACAATCCGACAGCGGAATATACGGCTTTATGTCAAATATCGGCGTTTTATCCTGCATATCCGCTCCGAGGACGGTTATCGTGGGCTCGCCGGAAGAAGAATATTCTATATTTTTGATTTTTACGCACGAAAGCCCCAGCCCGTTCGGGCGAAACGGAGAACGCGACGCAAAAACACCGACCCTTTTATTACCGCCGAGACGCGGCGGACGAACCGTGAGCGACGACGTCGGAGGATTTTCGGAGAACTGCCATATAAGCCAGATATGGGAAAACTCTTCGAGCCCCCTTACGCTCTCGCGCTTTGCAAAGTCGGGCTCAAATTCTATTTTCCCCTCAAGAAGCGGACATAGACCGCTTTGACGCGGTATACCGAATTTTTCATCGAAATCGGTTCTCATGTGCGCTATCGGTCTTATTTCCAAACCCTTTCTCCCCTTTTATCGAAAATGACGTCGATACATATAGTTTTATCATAAAAACAGACTCAATACAATACTTATTAACAATCAAAGGACAATAAATATGAAAACGGGCAGTAATATCGGATTTGATTTTGCAAAAAAACACATTCGTAAAATATGTGTAAAATTTTTGTTATATGTGTAATTTCTACAATCGGTTGTTGCAATTGCCGCAATAATTTGTTATTATTATAGATAGTGTTATATCCGACGGGGAAAACACTATTAAGATTGAAAGGGAGAAAGAAATGGAAAGTAAATACTTCTGTGCCAAAAGCAACGGCAAACTGAACTATTGGCACACAATTCTCACCGGATTTGGCTTTATGGCCTCATCCATAGCGTGGGCCATATACGACCCATACATAACAAAGATACTTAACAGGCTCCTTAACGAAAGCGCCGTCATTACTTCGTGGAGCGCAAAGCTTAACGCGGCATTTCCCGCTCTCGCGTCCTTTGCGGAAGCTAACGGCGAAGACGTAGGCACAGCCGCCGGAGGTATAACTCTTGTACCGTTGTTCATCGGTATAATAATGACCTTTGACAACATCTTCGGTGTAATTTTTCAGCCGACATTCGGCAAGCTCTCGGACAACACTCATTCGCGTTTGGGCAAACGCCGTCCGTTTGTTGTTTACGGCGCGCCGGTCTCCGCATTGTTGTTTGCGATAATTCCCATTATCGCCGTCAAATTCAATTCGCTCGGCTTCACAATGCTTTTCATAATTCTGTTTGTATTTGTAATGTCCCTGTGGAGAGCGCCGGTAGTTGCTCTTATGCCGGATTTAACGCCGAATGAGCTCAGAAGTGAAGGCAACGCCGTTATCAACCTTATGGGCGGTCTCGGCAGCGCTCTCGGACTCTTTGCCGGAACAATAGTTACCGCCATTTACTGTGCGGCTACCGGCATTTCGTCGAAGTCTCCCGAATTTGACGAATACGATACTTTCCCCTATGTTTTCCTGCTCGGCGCAATAGTTATGGTAATCGGTATGCTCGTCATACTCTTCTTTGTTAAAGAGCCCGACAGCCGATTAAAAATCAAAGCCGATATGGCTGAGGCTGCCGACGAAGAGGCTAAACGCAAAGCCGAAAAAGAGGCTAAAAAGGCAGAAAAAGAAAGAATGAAGGCGGAAAAATTAAACCCCGGCGAAAAGAGAAGCCTTGTATTTATGCTTATGGGTCTGTTCTTCCTCTTCTGCGGAACAAACGCAATATCGACATTCTTTGCCCTCTTTGCCGCAGAGATACTTCATAAAACCACGGCTCAGGCAACCATAATGACCACCGCTTTTGCCGCCGCTTCCGCACTTGCCGCTCTTCCGGCAGGCTGGCTCGGCAAAAAAATCGGCAGAAAAAAGACCATACTCGGAGGTCTGTTTATATTTGTTCTTGCGTTTGCGGCTTATCTTGTAACCCATATACTCGGCATCGACGCTTTGAGCGGCGCTCTTATTTGGGTAGCTCTTATAGTAGGCGGCGCGGCAAATATGTTTATAACCGTTAATACGCTTCCCCTTGTACTTGAAATCGGCGGCGTTGATAAAGTCGGCACATATACCGGTTACTACTACACCGCCACATTCTCCGCACAGATAGCTACGCCCATAATCTACGGTATAGTTCGTATGTTTACAGGCACATATCTGTCGCTGTTCTATTACTGCCCGATAGCGTTTATTCTCTCGATACTTTGCATACTTGTTGTAAAGCACGGCGAGGCTATACCGCAGGAAATAATAGACAAAGTCAAGGAAGAAAACGAAGACTGATGACAAAAAAACACCCGCCTTTGGGCTTGAGTGTTCATAAGGAAGTATCGGTTTCTCGCATGAAAAACCCTTATGCTTTTGTCAAAAAGCCTCGCAAGGCGACAGCCTTGCTTCATTTCTTGACTTCGGCATAAAAAATTTTTATAGCTATGAAACTGCAAAACACTTCAAAATGATGTATTTTTGATACAGGAAACAGTTAACCCATCAGATGAGCCCGGGCTCATCTGATGGGTTAATTATTGTTGTGCAAAAAATGTTTTTAAAGCAAAACTGCCTTATAAACACTCAGCCGGGCGGGTGTTTTTTTGCCTAAAAGCTGATTTTAATTTTCGTTCCGACATTCTCGACGCTCTCAAGGTCGATTTTGGCGCCGTGGTAAAGGGCGGCGTGCTTAACTATCGAAAGCCCCAAACCCGTACCGCCTATTTCCTTGGAATGGCTTTTATCAACGCGGTAAAAACGCTCAAACACCCTCGGTTGAGACGACAGCGGAATACCTATTCCGGTATCGGAAACCGTAATTGTTTTATCTCTTACCGTAATATCCACTCTGCCGTGGGGGCGGTTATATTTGACGGCATTGTCGCAGAGATTATAAACCATCTCGTCAATTATATCATAAACTCCCCTGACGCACGACGGTTCGCCGTCAACATTTATCGTGATGTCATTTTTAGACGCGACGCTCTGCAAAGATTTTGCCGTTTTTCGAGCTATCTCAAGCAAATCGACATCGGTTTTTTCCGCTCCGACAAGCCCCTCGTCAAGTTGTGATATTTTTATAATGTCGCCGACAAGCGTTATAAGTCTTGCGCTCTCATTATATATATTCTCCGCAAAATGCCTTACATCTTCGGGCTTTGCTATACCGTTCATTATTATCTCGGCAAATCCCGAAATCGATGTCAGCGGAGTTTTTAACTCATGCGAGACATTTGCCGTAAATTCGCGGCGCAGCTGTTCGCCCTTTTCGCGCTCCGTAACGTCGAGAACAACTATTACCGCGCCCACTATTTTTTCGCCGTTGACTACGGGATTTGCAAAAACGCTGTAAATTCTGTCGTGCATTTTCAGCGTCATTTCGCCGTGCCTGCCCGAAAGTGCGTCGTTTACCGCGCTTTTAAAGCGGTCGCTTTGATTTACCGTGAAAACGTTCTCGTGCTTTTTGATATTTTCAACACCGAATATTTGCTTTGCGCTGCGGTTAAACGAAAGTATGCTGTGCTTAAGGTCGATTATTATAAGGCCCTCCGACATATTTTCGGTTATCATTTTAAATTCCTGCTGACTGCGTTCAAGCTCGCGCAGCTGAGACTGTATTTGCGAATTTTGACTGCGGATTTTATAGAACAGCAAAGAGAGCTCGGTGCCGAAATTACTGTCGTTTGGGTCGTCTAAATTTATGTCGTTGAGTTCTTTTAAAGTCCGCTTTGACACTACGTGTGCCGTAAAAAGCGCGGCGACAAAGGATATTACTGCGGAAACAAGCACAGCCAAAAGAAAATCGGATGGCAGCTTTCCCGCTCCCAAAGCGCCTACGTCAGCCTTAAAACGGTTATAAAGAACCGCAAGCGACAAGGTGGCACAGCAGATATTTACCGCAAGCGACACAAAAAACACCGAGCGTGAGATTCGTTTTTTCATTCGGTTCAGTCTCCTATTTTATAACCTATACCGCGGACGGTTTCTATGTATTTCCCCGCTTCGCCGAGCTTTTGGCGAAGAGTTCTGACGTGCACATCCACGGTTCTGCTCTCGCCGTCGAAGTCATAGCCCCAAATTTTATTAAGAAGCTTATCACGCGTGTCACGCGTGAAAACAGTACCCTTATTTTGCAAAAGCAGACACAAAAGGTCAAATTCCTTCAGAGTCAGCACCACGTTTTCGCCGCTCACCTTGACGGAATATTTGGAGGGCGTAACGCTGAGACAGCCGATATTAAGGGTCTTGCCGTCATCTTTTTCCGGCTCCTTTGTGCGGCGCAAAAGAGCTTTAACTCTCGCTATCAGCTCCATCATTCCGAACGGTTTTGTCATATAATCATCGGCGCCCGTATCAAGCCCCACGACCTTATAGTATTCGGAGCCTTTGGCGGTCAGCATCATCACGGGGATATGCTTTGTTTTTTCGTCGGCTCTCAAATTTTTAAGCATTGTAAGTCCGTCGCATTCTGGAAGCATTATATCAAGTATAACAAGATTTGCGTCGTCCGCTTTAAATTCCTTATAAAACTCACTCGGTCTTTCAAATCCGGTTGCCGGAAGTCCCGAATTATTAAGAGTGTAAACCAGAAGTTCTCTTATGCTCTTATCGTCCTCAACAAGATAAATCATATTTTTCTCCTATGGGCATAATTTTTTATTTTAACAATATCAGTATAATCTGTTTTTGTATCGGTTGCAAGACTGCCGCCGTATATTTCATTTTATCCGCGAACGGTAAAATCCGTTGTATGCAGTATGTAAAATCTCTGTAAAGTGATATGCCGACTGCCGCGCCCGACACATTTTGCCGCCTTTTGTCATATTATGTGCTGTAAGCAGGTCTCCGCCTTAAAAATATGTGACGCAAAAATTTATTTATATGTTTATAGTTTCCTTTTATGGGCAAAATTAAGTTAAGCAGGAAAAAGTCAAATCCGATATGCCTAAAAGGCATTTTAAAACCATATTCCATATTACATTCGGCTTTCGATTGCTTAAGGGAATTAAAACAGGAGAGTGAGAAAATGAATATTAAGCGCGGCGATATTTATTACGCCGATTTAAGCCCCGTAGTAGGTTCGGAGCAAGGCGGAATAAGGCCGGTACTTATAGTTCAAAACGACGTAGGCAACAAATACAGCCCTACCGTAATTGCGGCGGCAATAACAAGTCAAAAATACAAAACCAAGCTGCCGACGCACATAAGCGTTGACGCGGTGGGCTGCGGGCTGCAAAAGGATTCTATTGTTTTGCTTGAACAGGTCAGAACGCTCGACAAAAAACGGCTTAAAGAACGTATGGGAAATTTACCTACGGATGAAATGAACAAAGTCAATAAGGCTCTTTCCGTAAGCTTCGGACTCGGACAAACGCTGCGTTAAAAAACAAAAAGTGATTCTCCGCCAAAAAACGCAGAGAATCACTTTAATCTTACATTACTGTTATATTAAACCGAACGGGGAAATTTTTACAATGCTTTTAAACAGCTCTCTCGAAATATTAAAAGAATGCCTGCCGATGGAGGCCACAGCCGTGATGAAATTCAAGGAGGGCGCCGTAAACACCGACGACGCCATACTTCGCGGACTTTATGAGCAGGCTGCGGCACAGCATTTAAACCATTACAATACTCTTTTAAATATCTTAAACGGGAAATGAAAATATGAATAAAGAAAAACAAAGCAATCAAAACAGGCTCTTATTCCTGAACCTTTTATCGGTTCAGAGGTCACTCTCGGTAAAATACAACGAGTGCTCCCTTAAATGCGCGGACGAGCCTTTGCGCGAGGACATTTTAAATATACTGCGCGAGGACCACTCGATGTACCACACGCTTTTTGACGAAAGCCGAAACAGAGGCTGGGAAAAAGAAAGCGCCGCCGAAAACGATGAAGTCACGGCGGCGTCGGAAAATTTCACACGTATTAAAGGGTCACTTTGAAAGGCGCTTTTTTATCTGGCGAACATCTCTGCCTTCAAACAAAAGCAGTTCGTAATTGCCGATAATTCTTGATGTAACTCTGGCACCGTAAAGCCCGGTAAGCTCGTCAAGAGTCACATTTGAACTGATTACGGTGGGTCTGCCGTAAGAAATACGGCTGTTGATTATATTATATATCTCGGAGAGGACATATTTTGTATCAAACTCGGCGCCGAGATCGTCCAAAATAAGCAAATCGCAGTACAGCACCGTATCCTCGGTATTGCCGTCCTCCCTGCCGAAACGCTCTTTTTCGAGCCGCGTAAACAGGTTTTGCGCGGAATCATACACTACGCTGAAGCCTTTTTTTATAACCTCATTGGCTATGGCAAGCGAGAGATGGGTCTTACCGAGACCCGTTTCCCCGTACATAAAAAGGTTCGGCGAATCCTTGCTGAAATCGGCGGCATAATCGCGGCAAAAATCATAGACGGCGCTCATACGCTTACGCGGAGAAATTCCGCCGCTGTACGGCTCGGTGGGATAATAAGACAGGTCAAAATCCTCAAATCTTGAAAGCCTGAGCGGAGTTTTGTATGACAGCTCTTCGCTTGCGAATTTTTTGAGCAGCTCTGTTCTGCACGAACACATCTTACCGTCAACATAACCTGTATCCTTGCATTTTTCGCAGGTATAATGGGGCTTTAGATAGTCCTTATCGAGCCCTGCGCTCAAAAGCAAATTTTCACGGTCCTTTTGGAGTTGTAAATTTGACTCCCTGAGAGCGTCAATCGTCTTTTTTACGTCACTGCTTCCGCCGAGAACGGTTTTTACGGCGTCAAGAGCGGTCTTCGACATCTCTTCTTCTATCAGGAGCAGTTCGGGATGAGATTTCGCGAACTCGGCGTGTCTTTGCTCCGCCTGCGTTTCCGCTTTGATACGGCGCGAGTCGAGAACCGATTTTGTTTTTTCGTAAACTTCTTTTGAATAAGTCAAATTACTCAGCGCCTTTCTTCTTATACTTTACAACGCCCGAACCGGCGTCTGATATCGCCTCGTCAATGCTGAACGACGTCCCCTTTTGCTTTCCCGCCTGTTTCTTTTCGCGGAATAGCTTCTCGCCGTTTTCCACGTCCTCAGGAGTTTTGTATCCGGCGTTATGCCAATTCAGAAGGACTTTATCCATATAGTTAAAAGAGATTTTGCCGGTGCGCTCCGCCGTCTCGTCATACGCCCTTGCGATTATCGGAGCGTCAAATCCGAGAGCGAGCCACGACAAAATATATTCCGTCTGTTTCTGTGTGGGCCGCGGAGTTGACAGACCCGTAAGCTCACGCAGAACGGAAAAGGTTCTTTCGGCTTCGGTGCTTTTTTCAATGTAATCGGCGGCAAGCTCCACCGTGTTTATCTCTTTTTCAGCCCAAACCTTGCCGAGCTTTGCAACATATGCCGTTGACGAGCGCGACTGATGCACGCAAAATTCAAGCAGCATAAATATAACGTCGACACTGAGACCGTATGTATCGTAAAGCATAAGAAGCGTGCTCTGCATATCGAAGCCTATTGTTCTGCCGAGTATACTCTGTGCTTCGGTCATAAGGCGAAGCACGTCTTCGCTCTCTTCCATACGCTTTGTGAGCTGTTCGAGCGTGGGTTTGGAGATTTTAATATCCGGAAGTTCCCTCTTTACGGGAACGACAGCCGGCACAGCTTTTGCGTTCGGTTTATGTTGCGTCGGAACGCCGACGTCGGGCTTTTTCGGCTCTTCTGTTTTAACCGAAAAGCTGCCGCCGGTTTTAATAAGCACGTTTTCGCTTATCCAATATTCAACGGCGTCAAGCGTATCGGCCTTGCCGTAGCCGATTCTTTTTGAAAGCTCTTCTACGGAAAGCTCCTCGCCCGGGGCGCGCAATATTAAAAGCAACACCTTTATTGCGGCAGGCGAAGCAAGCTTTAAATATTTATCTGTCAGCGCGGACGGAACCGCAAAAACGGAGCCGTACAGCGCAGGGTTTACATTAAACATATCTATGCCTTCAAATCAGATTTTCTTTTTGCAAAATTCGGAAAGACAACATTTTTCGCACATTGCCCGTCTCGCGGTACAGACCTCTCTGCCGTGCAAAACAACTCTGTGGCAAAAATCATTGCTCTCCTCGGGCGGAAGTATTTTTTTCAGCTCAAATTCAACCTTTTTCGGATCCTTTGTGTTTACAAGCCCTATGCGGTTGGATATTCTGATAAGATGCGTATCCGTGACTACCGCCGGCTTTTTATATACGTCGCCGACTATCAGATTGGCGGTCTTTCTGCCGACTCCGGGGAGTTTTATGAGGTCGTCGATATTATCGGGCACCTCGCCTTCAAAAGACGAACGTATCATACGGCACATACCTATTATATCACGCGCTTTACCGTGATAGAAGCCGCACGAATGTATAAGCTTTTCCACATCCTCCTGCTTCGCCTCGCAAAAGGCGTCAAGAGTGGGATAAGATTCAAATAAAGCGGGAGTTACCAAATTAACTCTCGCGTCGGTACACTGCGCCGAAAGGCGGGTGGCTATTAAAAGCTGAAGCGGCGTTCTCGCCGTAAGAGAACAAATAGCGTCGGGATACTCTTTTTTAAGAGCCTCGACGCACTTTAAAGCAAGTTCTTTTTTATTCACGGTAATACTCCATATCATCGGGCAAGCCGAGCAAATAGTCGGCGGAAACACTGAAATAACGGCAGATGGCCGAGAGATCTTTTAAAGAGGGCTCGGTAACACCCGTCTCCATAAAAGAGATTTTACGTTGCGAGACCCCTATGGCATTTGCAAGGTCAGTCTGCGTCAGCGGCGGAAGCTTAGACTGCCGCAGCAATCTCAGTCTGTCACAAAAAGCCATTTACATTCATCTCCTCAACGAAAAATCGTACTTCCGTACTCAAAAACGCATTTATTTTAGCATAAACCACTTTTTGTGGCAAGAAAATTTAAGTAAAATTTTAACTAACAAATTTGTGCAACAATTTGCTTGACACAAAATGTTGTATAACGGAATTTTTTATGGTCAAAATAAAGAATTATATCTATTGTATTGGCAAAAATTTTTTGCTATAATATTACAGAAAAAAATTATTTTTGAGCTTTTTCGGAGATATAATTATGAAGAAAAGTTTTACAAAACAACTGATAAGTCTCATTTTGGCAGTCGGTTTCGCATTTTCTTTCCCGGCTCTTTCATTCGCCGCGGAAAGTACCCAAGACAACGGCGAAGTGAAAAGCGATTCGGTTTATACCGAATTTAAAAAGGCCGACGGCGAGCTTATTTGCGTATCCAAATACGGCGACACCGATAAGTTCCCCGAAAATTCCGCGGAAGCCGTTGCGGCGGCTGCGGAAGATGGCGCCGACGTAATTTGCGTTTCCGTAAAAAAGACCTCCGACGGATATATAGTGCTTATGGCGGACAGCGATCTCTCGAGAATGTGCGTTGACGAGCTCGGCAACACCGTAAACAAAAACATCGGCGACGTGGGCTATCACGAGCTTTCGACATACCACCTGAGAGCCGGCACGGGCAGTCTGCACGAACCGATAACCTCATGTAAAATACCTACTCTCGCCGAAGCCATACAGTATCTCGGCGGCAACGCAATGCTGCTTATCTCGGACGGTTGGGAATACAGAGATGAAATTTACGACATACTCTCAAGCGAAAATGCGCTTTCAAATTCAATAATTTTAGCTACGGGCGATAAAAAAGAGATTTCCTCATGGCTCGCCTCAAAAACCGCCATGCCGCTCGTAATATCGTCAAACGCCAAAAACGGTAATGCCAAAAGCTATGTTTCAAAAACACTTTCGGCGGGTTGCATCGGCACGCTTCTCTCAGCCAAAAACCCGTACAGCTCCGTATTCAAAAACGGAGTTCAATCTAAATTCAAAGACGCCGGAAGAGCCGTTGTCGATATGACAAACGGTGACGTCTGCGGCGGCAGAGAAGATAATCCTACCGGTTGGAACGATATAACGAAACGCGGATTCTCGGTAATTATCACAAACGATATTGCTGGATTTAACGCATACCGCGCAAGGGTTAAGAGCTACAAATCGAGTCTTACATCGGATCTTGAAAAAGCCCAGTCAATAGACACCACCCTTTGCAGTACCTCAACCGCAAACAAACTTAAAAAGACCGTTACGGAAGCTAAGAGCACGCTTTCATCATCGATGTCGGAATCGGAGCTTATGGAAGCGGATTATTCGCTGAGGCTCGCAATGGAAGCGCTTGCAAACCGCACCGAAAATGACAACGGCAAGACCGTAACTCCCGGCAGGATAACGGCGGTTGTACTTGTTGTAGCAGCTCTTATAATATTTGAAATCGTGTTTGACACGCTCCGCCGCAAAAAGGTTGCCAAACGGCGCGCCGAAAACGGAAGAGCTCATTCCTCGGCACGTAAATAAAAACGAACAAAACCAAAGGATGCCTATCGCAAAATGACAGGCATCCTTATTTTTTTATTATTCGGCTTTACCAGCCCTCGCCCTCATCGAGCAATACCGCCTCGGCACAGCGAATACCGTCCACACCGGCGGACACAATTCCGCCTGCATACCCGGCGCCCTCGCCGCAGGGATAAAGTCCGCGCACATTTGACTGCAAAAGCTCGTCGCGTATTATGCGAACGGGAGAGGAACTTCGCGTTTCGGGTGCTGTAAAAAGTGCATCTTCAGAAGCAAAGCCCGGAAGCATTCTGTCCATTTTCGGCAACGCCTCAAGTATTGTCTCGGTAACCTTAGGCGGAAGCAGGTCGCGCAGATTTGTGAGCCTTACACCCGTGGGGCAGCTCGGTTTTACGCTGCCGAGCGAAGAAGAAGCGAGATTGTTCATAAAATCGCCGACCTTCTGTGCAGGTGCGGTGTAATCTCCGCCGCCCATTTTAAATGCGTGACGCTCTATTTCGCGCTGCATATACATTCCCGAAAGCACGTCCGAGCTCGGAAAAAGCTCCGGCTCTATGCCGACAAGCAATGCGGAATCGGCATTTTCCCCGTCTCGCGCATACTCGCTCATTCCGTTTACCACAACGCCGCCCTCTTCGCTTGACGCGCAAACCACGGTTCCGCCGGGGCACATACAAAACGTATATGCGCCTCTGCCGCCCTGCGGGTGACAGGCGAGTTTATAATTTGCGGCATTAAGCTTGGGATGCGAAGCAAACTTGCCGTATTGGGTCTTATTTATCATTTCCTGCTTATGCTCTATCCTGACGCCGACGGAAAACGGCTTCTGCATCATATTGACGCCCTTTGAGCGAAGCATTTCGAGCGTGTCGCGCGCCGAGTGACCTATCGAGAGAATAACGGTGTCGGTTTCGATATCCTCTCTGTCGCCGTCCCTGCGGCAAACCGTGACGCCCTGAATATGCCCGTTATAAATTATAAGGTCGCAAAGCTTCGTATTAAACATAAACTCTCCGCCGCGCTCTTCCACCGTTTTGCGGATTGCCTTTACCACTCCCGAAAGGCGGTCTGTGCCTATATGCGGCGTTGCGGAATACATAATCTCTTTAGGTGCGCCGTGCTCGCAGAACATCTCAAACACATGACGGCAACGTTTGTCCTTTATACCGGTCGTAAGTTTGCCGTCCGAAAAAGTACCTGCACCGCCCTCGCCGAATTGGACGTTTGATTCGGGATTTAAAACTCTCGTCTGCCAGAAGCTTTTGACGGACGCCGTTCGCTCATCCACCGTTTCGCCGCGCTCGATAATAATCGGCGAAAGCCCGGCTTCGGTTAAGGTCAGAGCCGCAAACATACCGGCAGGGCCGAAACCGACTATAACGGGTCGCAAAGCGCTTTTACGTTTTACCGGCGGTAAAGTATAAACATTTTTTTCGCTTAACGATACCTTGCTGCCGGCTCTTGAGACTGCCTTTTTTTCGTCGATGTCAAGTGAAACATCGACGCTGAAAATAAATTTAATATCGTCCTTTTTACGACAATCCACCGATTTTTTGCATATTGTCAGCTCTTTTATATGCTTCTCGCTTATTTTAAGAGCCTTTGCGGCAAGGCGGCCAAGCTCTCTCTCGTCCTCATCGAGAGGTAATTTAAGTTCGTTTATTCTTATCATTTAAAGCTCCTTTAAAACAGACTCCGCCGCAAGAAGCGCCGACGACCACGCCCAACCGAGGTTATATCCTCCGCACGGACCGTCAACATCAAGCGCCTCTCCCACGGCATACAGGTGTTTTACTTTTTTTGATTCGAGAGTATTTTTATCAAATTCCGAAAGAGCCGCTCCGCCGCGCGTTACCTGAGCAAAATCAAATCCGCGAACGCCTGTCACGGAAAACTCCAGCGATTTTATCGCAGAAGCAATCTGTAAAGTCTTGTTGCTTGACAGATTGCTAAACGGCTCGTCCTTTTTAACATTGCATTTCAAAAGAATATAGTTTGAAAGGGCTCGCGGCAAAATTCCGCACAGGACGTCGCCCGACGGCTCACAGTATTTGTGGGATTGCAAAAATTTTGTAACCTCGTTTTTTGTAAGCGACGGCAGGCAATCAAGCGTAACCGCAGCTTTGCCTTTGCCTATAAAGCGCGAGAGCTGCATTATAGGTATGCCCGAAAGTCCGTAATCATTAAACTGCACTTCGCCCTCTTGACAATACTTTTTTTCACCTAAAGAAACGGTGCATTTGCAGTATTGTCTGAGCCCCTTTAGTGAAAAGGGCATATCCTTTACACTCAATCCGGTGAGCGCAGGATAAAGCTCCGTAACGCGAATCCCTAGAGACTTAAAAAGGTCAAAGGACGTGCCGTCTGTCCCCTGCTTTGGGGCTGCGGCACCGCCGCAGGCGAGAACGACAAAATCAAATTTCCTATCGTTGTTTATTATAAATCCGCCTTTTGCCTGCCTAATGCTTTTGATATGTGTATCGGTAATAACCTTTACACCCTCTCTTTCGGCAGCCGACGAAATTACGCATACAACCGAGGCGGCAGACTGTGAAATCGGGTACGCTCTGCCCTCGTCGCCGCGCATAATGACAAGCCCTATGCCGCGGAAAAATTCCGTAATGCGCTGCGGAGTATATTTTTCCGTTGCGGGGCGCACAAAATCACGCGCACCGAAATAGTCGTCCGCGCTCGCATCAAAATTAAGTATGTTACACCTGCCGTTGCCGGTCACGAGTATTTTTTTGAGTGCTTTCGGATTTTTCTCAAATACGGTAACCTCGGCGTCGGGTCTTTTAAGCTTTAAGGCTACGGCAAACGCCATACCCGAAGCGCCGGCTCCTATTACGGCAACGGAAGGCATATATTCATCTCCTGTTTTTAAAATTCTCTTTGCCGAACGGACAGTTTCGGCACGAAGCGTCGCAGCCTCGTTTTTTCCGTTTCCTTTTAAAAAGAACTACGGCAAAAATCATCACGATAATACAAACTATTATAATTATATCAGCCGAAGTCAATTATTGCACCCCTTTTCTCACAAATTCTTTAAAGGCTATGAAAAAAAGTGCAAAAAAATGCCGCATAAGCTCCGGATAAACAAGCGATAATAAAAAAGAACCGTAAAAATCGCTTTTACAGTTCCTTTTTAAGCTTTTTATAATTTTATTTTCGATGGTTTTTGCCTTATTCGTCCGTCTCAAGCTCTACCTTGCGGACGCTCTCAAGAATTGCCTTTTTCCTCTCGGCGTCGCACTGACGGTAAAGACCTATCAGGATTTTTTCATCAGAGGTAAGCTGTGAAACGATACCCTCTTTTTTATGACGTCTTTCGTATTCCGCCGTTTGATCGCGCAGACGGTAAATATTTTTATCGTCCAGCCCCAGAATATAATCCACGCTGACATTAAAAATTTTTGCAAAACGCTGCACCGCAAAAACATCCGGTCGATTTCTGCCGGTTTCGTATGAAGCGTAGGTAGACCTTTCTATTTTTAATATTTCCGCTATCTGGCGCTGTAAATATCCGTTATAATTGCGAATAAGTTTCATCTTTTCACCCAGCATAATAAGTACCTCCTCACCTGTACTTTTATACTGTTTATTATATAAAAAATTTTTAAAACATACGAAAGTTGTTACTTATTCACACAAAATAATATCCGAATTTATGCTTTAAGGTAACATTTATGCGTACCGAAAAGCTCGGAAACCTGAGCACCGCAAAAGCAAATATCATTTAAGATAATGTATAAAAAGTCCGCTCAGGAGTTTCGGCTCAAACCAAGTTGACTTCGGGGGCATTGTCATAGACTTATCGGCTATGTTCATAAGCTCGTCAAGCGTTGTCGGGAACATAGAAAACGCGAGCTTTTCTTCACCCGAATCGACGCGCTTTGAAAGTTCGGAAAGACCCCTGATACCGCCGACAAAGTCTATTCTTTTATCGGTTCTCGGGTCGTCTATACCGAGAATGGGAGAAATGACGTTGTTTTGAAGAATCGAAACATCAAGGCTGCCAACCGCGTCGGACGTGTCTATTGTTTCCGGCTTTGCAAAAAGAGCATACCATTCGCCCGATAGATACATTCCGAAAGAATGTGCCTTTTGCGGACGGTACTCATTTTTCCCCTGCTTTTCTATATCGAATTTACTACCGAGTTTAAGTAAAAATTCCTCGTCCGAAAGCCCGTTTAAATCTTTTATTATACGGTTATAATCGAGTATGCGCAGCTCGTCGCTCGGGAAAATTACGGATAAGAAGAAATTAAATTCCTCCGTGCCAGTATAATTCGGATTTTGCTCACGGCGGCGAAGCCCGACCTTCACCGCTGACGCGGCTCTGTGATGACCGTCCGCAATATAGAGGGACGGTACATTTTCAAACTGCTCGGTTATAAAATCTATCGTGTCATTTTCCGACACAACCCAAACTCTTTCACGAACATCGTCCGACACAAAGTCATAAACCGGTTCGTTTTTCGCCTTGATGTCTGCCGTAATCGATGAAATTTTCTCGTTCTTTCTGTATGTCAGGAAAATAGGACCGGTATTTGCGTCGAGAGTATCGACGTGGCGTATGCGGTCTGCCTCTTTATCGGCTCTTGTCTTTTCATGCTTTTTGATAACGTCGTTTATATAATCGTCAATAGCCGTGCAGCCCACTATACCCGTCTGCGTTCTGCCGCGCCAGGTCTGCTCGTAGATATACAGACACGGCGTTTCATCCTGCTTCATAACGTCCGCCGAGACGAGCTTTGATAAATTTTCGCGCGCTTTTTCATACACGCGGTCGTCATAAATATCAACCGTCTTGGGAAGGTCGATTTCCGCCTTATCAACATGCAGGAAAGAATACGGATTGCCGAAAACCATTCTTCGCGCCTCGTCCGAATTCATAACGTCGTACGGCAACGCCGCCACTCTGGAAGCGTATTCCGGAGTCGGCCGAAGTGCCCTGAACGCTCTCAAAACTGCCATAATATTACCTCGCTTTATTTTTATGAATGTGACTGTATACAGTATATAATATAAAAAACACCAAAAGCCCGAATGCCGCGCCGAGACAATCTATAAACACGTCTCGCGGCTGACACGCTCTGCCGGAAACAAAATACTGATGAAGTTCGTCCGACGAAGCGTAAAGCGCCGCGGACAGAAACGAGAGCGCATACCGAGGAATCGAAAACACCGACAGCCAGCTAAAAGAAAACAAAAAGCAAAGCGCCGTATATTCGAGTGCGTGTGCGGTTTTTCTGACCGTGTGCTGTGAAAGCGTGATATGAAAAAGCTCTGTTATGCGCGCGATAACACCGGAGCTGAGCCCCGATGATTTTGACGAGACCTGAGAAGACAGGTAAAATATCGTCACCATCAGCGCCGCCGTCAGAAGCCAAGATATTGCTATAAAGATTTTTTGCGATACGCCGTATTTTTCTTTCATTTTAAATACCGTCTCTTACGATTTTTTTGCGTTTATAAAATAGACGTTATCCGCGGACGAATAGAAATATATACCGCTTGTTTTTTTGGAAGTTACAAAATAACTGTTCTCGTAGAACACGGGCATTATTACCGCTTCGGAAACAAGGTAGTTCTCCGCATCGGCAACGGCGGAACGCTCACCCTCAAGGCTGCCCGAATTGTTTTTGATATTACGGATTTTCTGCGATAAAACATCGGACTCATATCCGAATATATTGTTTTGGTCAAATCCCTCTATAATCTCGCCGGCAAAAGCCGATTTTGCCTTAAACGGATAAAACGCCACACTGTAATTGCCGTCGTTTACCGCCGCCTCAAGGTCGGATTCCGAAACGGCCTTTACCGTGGAGACAAATTTCACGCCGAGTGTTTTCTGGAGCTTTTGCACCATCTGCTTGACAAACGACTCATACTGCTCGGTACAAAGTATTGTAGTTTCGACCGACGATGTGCCGAGCTCCAAAAGCGCGTCGTTGAAGTTCTTTTTTGCAAGCGTCTCGTCATAAGACAAAAGGTTCGCTCCGTTTTCGCCTCGGTAATCCTCGCCGCCTATTTTGCATGACGGCGGCACTATGCCGTCGGCCTTTGAAATATCGCTTTGCGAATCAAACAGCGACGAAGTATCGCACGAGCGACAAAATGCAAGCCGCATATTTTTATTGCGGTAATTATTGTCGTTTTGATTGAATATGAAGGAGTACGTCACGTTTTGAACGGCAACGGAATTCAAATCCTTTTTGTTTTCAACAGACGAGAACTGCGACGATGAGAGGAAAGCCGCGTCATATGTAACGGAATTCATCTTATCGGCAACTTCGGAATCGTCATTGTTTATATAGAACGTCACGGATGACGGCGAAACCGCGGTCTCACCGTTGTACTCGTTATTCTTAACCAACTTTACGGAAGTCTTTTCCGTCCATTTGGACACATGAAAAGGTCCGTTGCACAGCAGATATTTTGCGTCAAGACCGTACTTACCGTTTGTGAGATTGAAAAATTCTTCGTCGCAAGGCATAGCGCCGGGGCTTGTCAGCGCATACATGAAGTTATCGTCGGCATACGAAAGATTGAACACTACGGTGAAATCATCCGGCGTACTTATGCTCTTCACCGCCGAAAACAGCGGAGCGTCGGCGGAACCGGTTTGTTCCGAGAGGGTTCTCTCAATGCCGAATTTAAAGTCTTCCGCCTTTACGGTTATATCAAATGTATCCTCATAATTTTCGCCGAGCACAGCCTTGTGCCCCGAAAACATAGCCCAATGCGAATTATTGCGAAGCTTAAACGTATATGTAAGACCGTCGTCGGAAACATTCCAATCCGTGGCAACGCCCTTGCCTATGGTGCCGTCCGCCATTATGCGGACAAGCCCCTCGTAGCAGTTTGCCGCAACGAGCTTTTCGGAATTTGAATCCGCTATCTGCGGGTCAAGGCTCGTCGGCTCGTCCATTATCGGCATTGAAAAGGCTTCACCCGACTTTTTTCTGCCGAAACAGCCTGTAAAGGCAGATACAATTACACACAGCAATATCAAAATTGAAATAATTTTCTTTGTCAATTTAAATTACCCCTATAAAGTAATGGTGTTGTGCCCCATAGGGTATAGCACTATATTCATTTTAGCACAAAAGGCTCTTAAAATCCACACATTTGTTATATTGACTCAGGTCTTTATCTCACCTATAATATATTATAAAGAATAAAGGAGACTGAATTTATGCAGACGTTTGAAATAATATTATCCGTAATTTCCGTTCTGTCGCTTATTTGCGCGCTCGGAGCTTTGATTTTTTCTAAAAGAGCGGCAAAGCAAAGCTCCTCCGAAGACTTTGCCGTATTGAACTCCAAAATAGCAGATCTTACAAAAAACACATCGGACGAATTTCAGCGCAGCAGAATAGAAACTAACCGAAGCCTTGAAAATATGTCGGCAAAGCTTGAGGCAATGACAAAGCTGAGTTACGAAAACCGCGAAAAGATGAACGAGACCATAGCGCAGTCGCTCAATATGATACGCGATAAGAGCATTGAGCAAAACGAGCGTCAGTCTAAAATAATAGAATCAAGTATTCAAAAGATGCAGGAAAGCAATGAAAAGAAGCTTGACCAAATGCGTATGACAGTTGACGAAAAGCTCACCTCAACTCTTACAACGCGCCTTGACAGTTCGTTTAAAACCGTCTCCGAACAGCTTGAAAAGTTGTATAAATCGCTCGGCGAGATGAAAGAGCTTTCAAACGGCGTTACAAACAATGTCACAACTCTCAACCGCGTCCTTACAAATGTTAAAGCGCGCGGCACTTGGGCAGAGGTTCAGCTCAAAGGCATACTCGACCAGACCATACCTACCATGTACGAAGAGAATGTGGCAACAGGTGAAAAATCCACCGAGCGCGTTGAATTCGCAATAAAAATACCGTCCGGCGAAAAGGGCGCAGAGCCGGCGCTTCTCCCGATAGATTCAAAATTCCCGATGGAGGATTACATACGCCTTTGCGACGCCGCCGACAACGCCGATGCCGCTGCCGTAGCCGCCGCCAGAAAAGCGCTTGAGGACAGGATTCTCAGCGAGGCAAAGGATATACGCAAATATATAAACGTACCCAAAACCACACCGTATGCCATTATGTATCTCGCAACCGAGGGGCTGTACGCCGAAATTGCGTCTTCGCGTTCGGGACTTCCCGAAAAGTTGCAAAATGAATACAACATTATGATAGCAGGACCCATTACCATAACCGCGCTTTTGAATTCGCTGTCAATGGGCTTTAAGACCGTAGCCATAAACGAAAAGGCAAACGAGGTCAGAAAGCTGCTCGCCGCATGCAAAACGCAGTATGATATTTTCGGCACCGTGCTGCAAAAAGCAAAGAAAAAGATAGATGACGCAGGACGTTCGCTTGACGACGCACAGCACCGCAATTCCATAATTCAGAAAAAACTTCGCGGCGTCGAAGATATAGAGCGCTCCGAGGCAGAAAATATATTGTCGATAGACCAAGGCTTCGCCGACCCGGAAGACGACAATTAAATAATGTGCAGAAAAATGTCTAAAAGCTAATTTCGATATTTTTGTTTGCTCATAATAAATCCCCCCGACGCGATTATTATTCTGTGTCGGGGGGATTTTAGTTTATTGTAAGGTTTTATCGGTTAAGCCTAAACTCTTTAACATTGTCAAGACAAAGAATCAAAGGTTCGGCTTAGATTTTGCTCAAATATATTATATGTCGAGCCTTCAGACTTTTTTCGGGCCGTACTTATTGTCGGGTGTGCTGTCGGTGAGCATATAAACAAGAAGAATGATAGGGCCGGCAAAGGGTATAAGTCCCATAAATATATAACCGCCGCTCTTGCCTATATCGTGAAGCCTGCGTACCATAAGAGACAGAGACGGAAGGAATACGGCGATACAATATAATATCATCAAGACATAGAATATTGCACCCGCGCCCATATACGCTATGCTTACGTCGCCGTCGATTACGGCTCCTGCCAATGAAGCGCCGCCGGCAATCGAAAACAATATGCTCAAAACGGTATAAACTATAATATTAAACAGATAAACCCACCAGTATTCGCTTCTTGTGGCTCTGCCGTTAAAGTTTACGTAGTTTTTAAAAAACAGCTTTACTGCCTCACCGAAACCGATTTTTCGGGTAGGCCTATACACGTAACCGTTCTGCTGATCGCCGAAGTTCTGCGGCACTCCATACGGCGGTGCGCTCTGCCCGTTGCCGAAGTTCTGCGGCGCTCCATACGGCGGTGCGCTCTGCCCGTTGCCGAAATTCTGCGGTGCTCCGTATTGCGGTGCGCTCTGTTGAGGAGCAGAAGCAGGCTCAGCCTTAGCTCCGCAATTAGGACAATATTGCCCGTCAAAATTTGTTCCACAATTTTTACATATCATAAAAATGCCCCCTGTTATATTATTTGGCAATCCCATTTTATAATATATTTTACAAAAAATCAATCGTTTTCAGAAAGTTTTTAGACACTATTGCCGTTTTTTGATGCTTTTGTTCCTTTTTATTGCAAATTTCGGCTTAGTCTCATTCAAAACAATCCCCGCAAAGATGATTAAGAACCCGACAGCGGTTTGCAAAGTCGGTCTCTCGTGATAAAAAATCATTGAAAAAAGTATTCCGAATACCGACTCCAAGCAGAGTATAAGCGACGAGCTTGCCGCAGTTGTATGTTTTATACCCACGTTCATAAACACAAAACAAAGCGCTGTTACAAATACGGTAACATATACAAGCGATAATACCGAGGCCGAAGAAATATGTTTCGGCATTTTTTCGCTTGAAACGAAGAAAATAAAGCAGATGAGAAACGCCGTGAAGAACTGTATAATCGTATGCAGTATAACGTCAAGATCGCCGCACCATTTTTCGACCGCCACAATCTGAAGCGCGAAGAATATACCGCATATCAGCGTAAAGCCCTCGCCGAGAAAAGAAAATGACATTTTTCCGTCCAGGCAGACAAGCCCTATGCCCGTTATACATATTGCCGCGGCAACAAAATTATATGCGTCCGGGCGTTTTTTACTTACAGCCCAGCTTAAAAACGGCACTATAACGCAATAGACCGTCGTCAAAAACGCATTGGTCCCGGGGGTTGTGTGAGTAAGTCCTATGGTTTGGAATATGTAAGCAAGCCCCAAAAACACGCCCGTAACCGCTCCGGTCCAAAGATACTTAAGATTAAACAATTTCCATTTTTTAAAAAATACTATGCTTAAAAGAATTGCCGAAAATAAAAATCTTACACACAGCAAAAAATACACCGGTAATTCATCCAGTGTATTTTTTAATATAAAGAAAGAACTGCCCCATATAACGGCACTCGAAAAAAGCATAAGCTTTGCGGCAAGGGTGCGCTTTGTTTCACTTTTCATACAGCATCTCCGAAAAAGAACTTATATACAAATCAGCCCGATTTTTAATTTCCTCGGTCTGCTCTGCGGCAGACGGGTCATATACGCCGACAGTCTTAAAGCCGCCGAGAGAAGCGGATTTTATCCCCGTGAGGCTGTCTTCAAACACAACAGTATTTTGCGGCTTTGTGCCTATCTTTTTACATTCCCTTAAATATATATCCGGAAATTCCTTTCCCCTTGATACCTCGTCAATTGAAGTCGTCGCCGAAAAAAGCCCCGATATTTCGAGTCTTTTAAGGCACGGCACAAAAAGCTCGTCGGAAAGAGCCGTGGCTACGCCCAAAAGCTTGCCTCGGTTCTTTAAGCTTTGCAAAAATTCCCTTGCCCCCGGCTTTAACCGCACCGTATTTTCATATTTATCTTTTGACATGGCATTCCACATGTCGACTATATCGTCTTTTTTCACAACATTTTCAAGATGAAAAGTTTTAACCGTGTATTCGGCTCCGTCGTCAAGGCTCATATGATTCACATTAAAAAGATAGTCTTTCGGCGCCTTGATGTTAAATTCGCCGAGCACCTTTACATATATGTCGTTCCAAAGCCCCATGGAATCAAGAAGCGTTCCGTCAAGGTCGAATATGTAGCCTTCAAAAGAATATATATCCATCAGTATTTAATCTCCGGTGCAAATTTTCTGCGGTAAATTTTGTTTCGGCGAATCTCGGCGGCGTCTATCTTTGTGCAGTTGTCGCTCATATTTCCGAAAGAATCCACAGCATATATTTTGATATTATACACTCCCGGAGCTTTAGAGTAAACAGGCAGTTTCACGCTATTTGCGGCGCCGCAGCCCTTATAGAAATCGGAGAAATAATCTCTGCGCGTTCCGTCGTCGTAGAGCACGGCATAGCTGTGTACCGCGTCTTCACTCTCACCCTTATCAAAGCAAAGATATGCGGTGCCTTTCTCATCATATTCGGTATGGCCGTATGTGTTCGGCATAACAGGCAAAGAATTGCCGTTTCTTTTCGGGACAAAATCCGCCTTTTTCACCGAATACGGTATTTTAACGCTCATATTAGGTTTTTCCTCTTTATCAAGGCGGAAATTCATACGCCTGACGGTTATATTTTCGCTCCCGAAGTCGAGTATGTAACCCATGGGGAACATATATGCGTCGGGCGGTACGGTGCCGTTGACCTTTCCGCGCTCAAGCTCCGTGTACGATACCGACTGCGTACCGAATGCGGTAAACGCCCCCTGCCATACGCTTCTCTCGTCGAGAAGCGAGTAGTGTGAATGTCCGGCGAAATTCACAACATTCGGATATTGCGAAAACGCGTCAAAAAGCGATTTATCGCCCCAATCATCGCTGCCGTATACGGTATTTTCGGGAGAATTGTGCGTCGTAACAAAAATAGGTCTGTCGCCGCACTCTTTTTCGCAATTTCAATTTCGTTTTTGAGGTACGGCAAAATTTTTCTGTACCCATCGGACATTTTTGCACAGTCGGGCGAAGCACCGATAAAATGAAAACCGTTTACCGTATAGTGCGTAAAGGCACTGTCCCCTGTTTTATGCAAAAAGAGGCGTCTGCAGCCTTTTGCGGTACGCGCACCGTAATAATCGTGGTTACCCATTATGCTTTGAACCACGGGCATTTTTTCGCCGAAAACACTTTTAAACGCATCCATATATGTGTCATACGCATAGGCGCTTGCCATATTGCATATATCGCCTGCAAATATAATCATATTGCAGCCTTGATTTTTAAGGGATGAAAGCGACAAGACGAGGTTCTTTCGGAACGTCGTCTCGTTTTTTCTGCGAGCGGGGCTGAGCTGCGAATCGGAAATTACGCCGACCTTCAGCTTTTCCCCGATATTAAAAGTTTTCCTTTCAAAATTAAATTTCATTTCTGATTACCTTTCTTTTTACGGCAAGTTCCGACAAGATCGTTTCTTTTTCTCTGCCGCTGAAATTATAAAAACAAATCGGAATGAGCGAGAGTAAAAATCCGAGTCCCGGAATTACCGTGACGAGCGAAAAAAGACCCGTAACGGTAGAAGCACTCTGCACGGACGGTACTCCTGCCGCGGACGGCTCGACAAAACCAAATAACGTGAGCGCCGCGGAAAGCCCGATAAAGCCCACCGCATTATTAAATTTTGTGACAAATGAATTGAGCGAAAAGCACACGCCCTCCATTCTCTCGCCGGTTTTCCATTCGAGATAATCGAGGCTGTCGCCGACCATAGGATAAGGAAGAACATTATAAGAGCCGAGAGCTATACCGCCTATTGTCATAAACGGCAATGCAAAATATATATTCATTTTACCGAGAAAGAACGCCGCCGTAAGGCTTACGCCGCCCGTTAAGGCAGCTATTATGCAGGTCGTTTTATAGCCGAGCTTTTTATACGCAATCGGGGTCAAAAGTATGCCTGCAAACATACCGCTGCCGACAATGAGATACAAAAGCAGCAAAACCGTTCCGGAATTTAACCCCGGAATATTTATAACATACGTTGCAATATACAGCGCAGCCGGCATTATAAGATAACGCGGCGACGCCGCCATCGACATAAGAAGCGCCATCATCATAGGCTTGTTTTTGCACGCTGCCTTTATCATATCGCGCACGGCAATTTTTTCGGTGTGCGTAGAAAAGCGTTCTTTTGAATTTTTAAACAGAGCAAGATATGCCGACGAAGTTATTATACCGACAAATATCGACATTGCAAAGTATACATATTTTTCCGGAATAAAAGATTGAAATACCGTGAGCAGTCCTACGGGTAAGAGACTGCCTACCGAACCCACCGTCACATAAAACGACAAAAGAGACGCTCTTTCGTCGCTGTTCGGCGTAGCCACGCTCATAAGCCCCATTGCAGGCACGTCGGTAAGCGTATAAGCCATGCCGAAAATTATATATGATACGGCGGCAAATATCATTTTAAATGTTTTCGGCGCCCCCGTCAATGGCATAAACAGCACCACGGTAGTGGCAAGCATCAAAAACGAGCCCGCCAAAACATACGGTCTCATTTTTCCGTATTTTGTGTTTGTTCTGTCTACTATAACTCCCATGATAGGGTCGTTTACGGCGTCCCAAATTCTCGCGACTATCATCAGCATCATAACGAAAGACGACGGAATTATAAGTATGTCCGTAAAGAAATACATAAGGTATGACTGCGTTATGCCTGCGACCATATAACTGCCGACCGCGGCAAACCCATAAGAGGCTTTTTCTTTTTTTGAAATATATTTTTCCATAGCTTCACCCTGTTTTTGATTTTATGAAAAAATTATAGCCGCCGAAAATATAACGTCTCTATCAAACGGCTGTTAAATCTTCGTAAATTCGTGTAAAACTTTTGTTGTGTCACACATTTGGGGAGGCGTCATAAAATGTTATTGAAGTTTACAAACTCAGTACCGTACCGAGCGCGACAAATACGGTACGGCACATAAATAATTACAGGAGGGCTTTTTATGGCAGAAACCAAATCGTGCTGTAACGACAAGGTACCCGGCAGAATTCGTGAAGCCGTGTGTATAGACACGAACCGAGTTTACGACTCCTGCGCGGATAAGGATTGTCTTGCGGACCTGAGAGTTTATTTTCCGCCGCAGTATCAGCAAACAGTAGACAGAGCTACAAACGTCAGGTGCAGGGGCTGCGACATACTTAACGTCTTTATCGACGTAGAGAGAGTTCCCTTTAACCGCGGATTCTATTCCGTGGACATCACGTTCTTTTTCAAGGTCACTCTCGATGCATATTCGGTAGCTACCGCTCCGCCCGAGACCATAAGCGGATTTACGACATTCTCAAAGAAATGCATACTCTACGGCAGCGAGGGTAAGGTAAGAGTATATTCCTCGGAATTCCGCGCCGACTCGGACGACCGCCAGATAATACCGCAAAACACAAATCCGAGAGCTAAGGTTCAGGTGGTAGACCCCATATGCCTTGAGGCAAAGCTCTGCCGCCCGTGCGACTGCTGCGACTGTCTCGGCGACTCGTGCATACCGGTTCCGACGTGCGTAAAACGCGCTTTCGGCGACGAATTTCCCGATGATTTCGGTCACCGCCCCGTTGAAAAAGCGGTTGCCGTTACAATAGGTATTTTCACAATAGTACAGCTTGAACGCGACGTTCAGATGCTTATACCGGCATACGACTTCTGCATACCCGACAAAGAATGCAGCTGCGACACGGACGATCCGTGCGAATCCTTCCGCAAGATACAGTTCCCCGTGGACGAATTCTTCCCGCCTAACGAGGCAAATTTACAGTCCGGCACAGGCGTAAAACCGTCGTGCGGATGCGAACGAAGCGAATAGACAAAATCAGAAAGCCGGCCCTTACAGGTTCGGCTTTCTTGACTTTTTAACCATGTAATGATAAAATTCTATCAAATTATTGTATAAAGAGGGGAATTTTTGTGAACGTATATGATTTTGACAACACCATCTACGACGGCGAGAGCGGATTTGACCTTTTTATGTTTTATCTCAAAAAAGACCCCAAAGAGATAGCTAAAATAATTCCGCGTTTCGGCGAGGCTTTTATACGTTACAAAAGAGGCGTTATAAAAGCAGACGAGGTCATAGATCAATACGGGGATATGCTCACCGACTACTGCGTAAAAATCAAGGATATACACAAGGACATTGTCGAATTTTGGGACGAGCACGAGAAAAAAATCAAAAGCTTTTATGCCAAAATTCAGGCGCCCGACGATGTAATAGTTTCGGCAAGCCCCGAAATTCTTCTTGAAGAAATATGCAAGAGAATCGGCATAAAAAACTACATCGGCAGTATAGTTGACGTCAAAAACGGCATTATAGAGCGCGTGTGCTACAAAGAAAATAAAATCGGAGCATACAAAGACGGTTACGGCGACACACCGATAGAAAATTTTTACACCGACTCTATGAGCGACAAGCCGATGATGGATCTTGCCAAAAACGCATATCTGGTTTCGGGCGATCACATTGAGCTTGTAAAAAGCGACGGAGTGTGGTTGGGCGAGCCGAAAACGGGATTGTTTAAATAATCTGAAAAAACAAAAAAGCAGCAAATCGGGTAAGACCTGATTTACTGCTTTATTTTTTTGTAAAATTCCGTTTTTTACATTGACACGATATAACGCTTGATTTTTTCAAGATAATCAATATCGACAAGGGCGTCTATCTGCGTTCCGTCCTCGCTGTAGCTCTCGGTATAGACAATTCCGCGTTTCCGTATCTCGCCGAGTATATGGCCCTCGTCAAACGGAATCAAGAGTTTTGCGCGCGCCTTGGTTTTCGGGAGCGACTCATCAATCAGCTCAAGCAGCCTGTCTATCCCCTCATTTTTTGCGGCGCTTATCATTACCGTTTTGCCGATTACCGGCATATCATATGCGTTTTGGAGTTTGTCGCACTTATTCATAACGGAAATGACGGGGATATTATCCGCTCCGAGCTCCTTTAAGACAGACGAGGTAACGCTCAGATGTTCGGCACATTCATCGCTCGACGCGTCGCAGACGTTCAGTATAAGGTCGGCGTTTTTTGCCTCTTCAAGAGTCGATTTGAAAGCGTCAACAAGCTGATGCGGAAGCCGCCTTACAAGCCCTACCGTATCAACGAGCATAACCTCGCGCTTTGACGGCAGTGTAAGCCGTCTCGCCGTTGGGTCAAGCGTTGCAAAAAGCTTATCCTCCGACAGCACTCCCGCGCTTGTGAGCGTATTCATAAGGGTTGACTTTCCGGCATTTGTATACCCGACTATGGCAACGGTGATTATGCCGTCCTTTTTGCGCCTTGTGCGGATAAGATTGCGGCGTTTTTCGACCTTTTCAAGCTCCTGAGAGAGAGAATGTATTCTGCGCCTTATATGGCGTTTGTCGCTTTCAAGCTTGCTCTCGCCCGGGCCCCTTGTTCCGATGCCGCCGCCGAGACGGGACATACTTTTGCCCCTGCCCGACAAAAACGGAAGCGAATATTTAAGCTGTGCCAGCTCCACCTGCAATTTGCCCTCGCTTGACCTTGCCCGTGCGGCAAAAATATCAAGTATGAGCATTGTTCTGTCAACCGTACGCGCACCTGTTTTTGTTTCGATGTTATTTATCTGTGACGGCGTAAGCTCGCTGTCGGCTATAATGATGTCAATATCGTTATTCTTGCAAAACGCAGAAACTTCAGCCATTCTGCCGCTGCCGATATATGTCGCGGGGGAAACAGCCTCAAGCTTTTGTATAACCGTTCCGATTATCTCGGCGCCTGCGGTCTCGGCGAGAAGAGACAGCTCCTCCATAGATATTTCGGCGTCATATTCGCCCGTATCCACGCCTATCAAAAGCGCTCTTTCGGGATTTTGATTGTTTTCGTAAAAATTCATAACATTACACCTGTCGGTCTACCCCAAAAATGACAGCGCCTTTATAAATCCGGCGTTGCACTTCGCATAATAATACTTATAAGAATCGCAGTAGTAATTTTTGCCTATAATGCCGTTTTCGGAAACTCTGTCGCGGCGGCAGCCGTTGCGGCAAACGCAATAAAACGGACACGCTTTACATTCGTCGGGGACATTTTGCGAATCCTTTATAAATTTAACCGCGGTTTCGCTGTTTCGCATTTCCTCAAACGTATTTTTGCCTATTTCGCCTATCTTATATCCGTCAAGCACATAAAAGTCGCACGGATAAACGCTCTTATCGCCCTCGACCACATACTGAATGTTACAGCAGCCGAAAGCGCTGCACATTTCGGGCGGTTTTCCGAGCATTACGGACAGTTGATTGTCTATATGGCGTATGCTTATGTAATTCCCCTTTAAAAGGTCGGAGAGCCAAAGATTAAATATTTTTACGAGGAAATCGGCATAGTCCTTGGGCGACAGGCTGTAAGCGCTCTCGCCGCGCTCGGACGAAAAAGGCTCAAGACACGGTATAAACTGTAAAAATCTGAAGCCCTGCTTCTTTAAAAAATTATATATCTTCTCGGCGGAGCGCGCATTCTTGCCCGTGACAACGGAAAGCACGTTGTACGCCGCCTTGTGACGATCCAAAATGTCGGCGGCTTTTATAACGCGGTTAAAGGTGCCTCTGCCGTTTACATCAACGCGGTTAAGGTCGTTAAGCTGTGCGGGGCCGTCCAACGACAAACCTACAAGATAATCGTTTTTCTTAAAAAATTCCGCCCAATCGTCGTCTATCAGAAGCCCGTTTGTCTGTATGCTGTGATAAAATTTAAGTCCCTTTTTTGCGTATTTCTTTTCGATTTCCGCGAAGCCCTTATAAAAATCAAGCCCCGCAAGAGTAGGCTCGCCGCCCTGGAACAAAAACGTACAGCTGCCGCTTGCGTATTCCGCGGCGCTTTTTATGATTTCCTCCGCGTCGGAAAGCGACATCATACCGCAAAAAGCCGTCTCACGGCAATTTGCCTCATCTTTATAAAAGCAGTATTTACAGTTCATATTGCACGCCGAAGAAGCCGGCTTTAAAAGAACGCTTACCTGTGGCATTTTTACCTCCGAATTTGCGTTGCCCCACACATCGCGAGACACATACGGCAACGGAATATCAGAATATTATAGTAACACATTTGCTTCGGAAACTCAAATTTTTATCTTCGTAATGACAAAACAAAAAGTATATGATATTATAAAAAAAGATTGTATAAAGGAGACGGAAAAGTGAGCAGGGTTATAAATAAGCTGATTCGCAAAATCAGCGGCAGCGAGCTTGCACAGCAGCAAAACGAAAGCATAATAAAGGGCGGCAAAGCAAACGAGGAAATAGTACCGCTTTTGCGCAGAATGGCGGCGGACGGCTGCGTATTGCTCAAAAACAACGGGGCTTTGCCCATAAAGGACGAGGACAACGTCGCGCTGTTCGGCAGAGTACAAAACGACAGCTTTTTTGTAGGCAACGGCTCGGGCGGAGACGTGTGCGCGCCCTACAAGGTGAGCTTTGCCGACGGCATAGAAAACAACGGTAAAATACATATAAACGAAGAGCTCAAAAGCATATACGGCGAATGGTGCCGCAAGAGCAAAAACATACCGGACCCCGGATTTTGGGGACATTGGCCGCGTTTTTACCCCGAAATGCCGCTTAAACGCGACGTTGTAAAAAGAGCAGCCGATAAGAGCAACAAGGCCGTGGTATTCATAGGCAGAAGCGCCGGCGAGGACCGCGAAAACGTCCTTAAAAAGGGCAGCTATTACCTCACGGACAGAGAAAAAGAAATGCTTGACCTTGTCACGGCTCATTTTGACGATGTAATTCTTATACTGAACATAGGAAGTCTTATAGACTTTGAAGAGATAGAGTCATATAAAGATAAAATAGGCTCGATACTGATAGTTTGGCAGGGCGGTATGGAGAGCGGAAACGCGCTTTCGGATATACTCTCGGGCGAAGTCACGCCGAGCGGAAAACTCAGCGATACCATTGCAAAACGATATGAGGACTACCCGAGCAGCGGGAACTTCGGCGCAAAGGAGCACAACAATTATGTTGAGGACATTTTTGTAGGCTACCGCTATTTTGAGACTTTCGCCCCCGAAAAGGTGCTGTATGAATTCGGCTTCGGCCTCTCGTACACAACCTTCAAAGCAGAGGTTGAAAGCGCCGACAGAGCCGACAAAAAAACGACCTTCACGGTGAAAGTTACAAATACGGGCAAGCTCCCCGGAAAAGAGACGGTGCAGTTTTACGTTTCAGCTCCGAACGGCAAACTCGGAAAGGCAAAGAAATCGCTCGTTGCATTTCATAAGACCGAGCTTTTAGCTGTGGGTGAAAGCGAAACATTTGAAACGGTAATTTCGGACGAAAGCTTTGCGTCATATGACGACTCGGGAAAAACAGGACATAAAAGCCGATACATACTTGAGAGCGGCGTTTACGATATTTATGTCGGCAACAGCGTAAGAAAGTGTGAAAAGGCTTACTCCTTTACACTTGAAAGCACGGTTGTAACCGCCGAGCTATCCGAAGTTATGGCGGTCAGCGAAAGCCGCGCGTTTGAACGCTTTGCCGCCGTTTGCGACGGCGATAAAATCGCTCTGTCAAAGGAAAAAGTGCCTGTACGCACCGCAGACTTAAAAGAGCGCATACTCTCTTCTCTGCCCGACGGGAAAGAAATCAGCGGCGACAAAGGCTATAAACTCTCCGATGTAAAATCGGGCAATGTAAAGCTGCAAGACTTTACGGCACAGCTTTCACTCGAAGAGCTTGAAGCAATCTCACGCGGCGAGGGTCCTATGAACAGTTCTCTCGGCGCAAAGGGTAACGCGGGCGCTCTCGGCGGAGTTCTGGAATCGCTCAGGGCAAAGGGCATACCTCCGATAATTACCACGGACGGTCCCTCCGGAATAAGACTGCTTTCCGCGTGCTCGCTGATGCCCTGCGGTACGGCGATAGCGTGTTCATGGGACGAAAAGCTCACCGAGGAATTATTCACGGAAATGGGCAAAGAGATGATAAAAAAAGGCAGCGACGTGCTGCTGGCACCCGGTATGAATATACACAGAAATGTTCTCTGCGGCAGAAACTTTGAATACTATTCGGAGGACCCTTATTTGACGGGTAAAACCGCAGCCGCCACGGTACGCGGAATTCAAAAGAACGGCGTTTCGGCGTGCCCGAAGCACTTTGCCGGCAACAATCAGGAATACAACCGCAATAATACCGACGACATAGTGTCGGAAAGAGCGCTTCGCGAAATCTATCTCAAGGGCTTTGAGATATGCGTAAAAGAGTCGTCGCCGCACTGCATTATGACGAGCTACAACAAGATAAACGGCGTATGGAGCCACTACAACTACGAGCTTTGCACCACAGTTTTGCGTGACGAATGGCACTTCGGCGGTATGGTTATGACAGACTGGTGGATGCGTTATGCTCCGTCTCCCGAATTTCCGCAGATGAGGGACAACGCATACCGCGTCAGAGCGCAGGTTGACGTGCTTATGCCCGGATTTAAAACCGCGGTCAGCAAGAGCGGCGGAAACGACGGCTCACTGCTTGAAACATACGGTCAAAAGGACGGCATAACATTAGGAGAGCTGCAGAGGACGGCAAACAACGTTCTCCGCTTCATCCTCTCAACCGATAAGAAACTCGACTGAATATAAAAAGCGCCCGATATACAAATGCAGTATATCGGGTGTTTTTTTGCTTATTCCGTAAGTTTTTTCATATCGTCCGGCATGGGTGCGGTAAATTCCATAATTTTCTCGGTAACGGGGTGGGCAAAGCGGACAAGACAGCAGTGCAAAGCCTGATGGCTTAGCCTTTTATCGGTACTGCCGTACATATCGTCGCCGACAAGCGGCGCTCCGAGGCTTTTAAAATGGACCCGTATCTGATGTGTTCTGCCCGTTTCGAGATGTATTCTCAAAAGCGTACAGCCGTCCTTTACCTTTAACGACTTCCAATGTGTAACGGCTCTTTCGCCGCCCTCGCCGACGTCGCGCAATGTCTTCATGGGGTCGGGTCTTATAATAGGCTTATCTATAATGCCCTCTTTGTAAAATTCGCCGCCGGCAACCGCTAAATACTCCTTATATATTTTACCGCTAAGCTTTGCCGCCGAAAATTTATTGAGAGCGCACACCACTATGCCCGACGTTCCCTTGTCAAGTCTGCCGACAGAGCGAAATACGCACTCTTTCCCCTCTTTCATAAGATGAAACGCCACCGCGTTTGACAGCGCGTCGCAACGGTGATTGTGCGATTCGTGCATGGCAATATCGGGCTTTTTGTTTATTACGAGTATATCGTCATCCTCATAAATTATGTCAAGCGGTATATCCGCAGGAACAGCGGAGGCGGTGCCCTCGTCGGACGGCAAATTCAAAGTCAGCGTATCGCCCGAATTTAAAATGTCTATACTTTTTGCGTTAACGCCGTTTTTCAGTATGCCGTTTTCGGTGCGCTTTAAAACACAGAGCATCCTGTGCGACACGCCCTTGTGCTTTAAATAATCTTTTATTTTGACATTGCCGTTGTCATTGTCAATAAAAAATTCGATTTTGCGACCCATAATTCCACCATCGTTAAAATTCTGTTTTATTGCATTATATCATATAAAGGTGTAAAATAATATCGAAAATTAAAAGGGAGGAATACTATGCAGCTCGTAATAATGATAATCCACGACAACGACCACATGAATTCCATTCTCGTAAAAATGATGGAGGCGGGTATTAAGGGCGGTTCGCTTATAGAATGTGAGGGCGCTCTTCAGGCAATAGGACGCGTATCCTCGGATCCGCCGCCTGTTTTCGGCTCTTTGCGCGAGTATTTGAACCCCGAAAGCGCCGCAAAGAACAAGCTCCTTCTCTGCGCTATGAAGGACGAGGAGGTAGCAGTCGCAAAGCAGATTGCAAACGAAGTAACCGGCGGTCTCTCAAAGCCCAATACCGGCGTTATGTTTTGCCTGCCGCTGCTGTCTCACGAGGGATTAAAATAATACGGAGGAAAATTTATGCAGCTTTTATTTTTTGTACTGAACCGCTCCGAAATGCTTGACGATGTACTGACAAGCTTTGCGGATCACGACATACACGGCGCCACAATACTTGACAGCAAGGGAATGGTTCATCTTTTGGCGTCTCACAGTGACGAGGGAGAGGTTCCGTTTTTCGGTGCTATGAGGGCATTTTTAAAACCCGAACGCGAAAACAGCAACCTTATAATCGCCGCGGTAAACGACGACCATGTTGACAATGCCGTAAAAGCCATAGAGGACGTCATAGGCGACCTCTCAAAGCCCGACACGGGAGTGGTTTTCACCGTCCCTATCAGTTATGTGAAAGGATTGTATAAGGATGGAAATTAAGACCCTTGCCACAGTAGCGCTGATGATGCTGTCGGGTCTTATCTTCGGCAGACTGTGTAAATTCATAAAGCTACCCAACGTAACGGGGTATCTTATAGCCGGGCTTGTTTTCGGTCCGTCGCTGTTTAACATTGTGGACGAGAGTATGATAAATGAATTCGCTGTTATATCGGATATTGCACTCTCGTTTATAGCATTTTCCGTCGGCTGCGATTTCAGCCTTGACTATTTCAAAAAGGTGGGCAGCGCACCCATAATCGTCGCCATTTTTGAAGCAATGGGCGCCGTAATACTGCTTACGGTAACACTTATAGTATGCAAAGTTGACGTAAAGCTCTCTATACTGCTCGGTGCAATTGCCGCGGCAACCGCCCCTGCTCAAACCATAATGGTAATAAATCAATACAAAGCTAAGGGGCCTTTGACATCGCTCCTTTTAAGCGTTGTTGCACTTGACGACGCCGTAGCGCTTATAGGCTTCGGCTTTGCGAGCACCATAGTAACCGCCATGAACGGAAAAGGCGACAAGAGCCTTGTGCTCTCAATACTTGACCCGTTTTATCAGGTGCTGATTTCGGCGGTTATCGGCTTTGTTTTGGCTCTTGTAATGAAGCTGCTTTTAAAGTGGTTTAAAAAACATTCCAACCGAATCTGCGTTATACTCGGTATGGTGGCGCTTACATATTATCTTGCCACTGTGCTCAAGGGCTCGAGTCTGCTCGCATGTATGTGCCTCGGCGCGGTACTCACCAACATAATCCACGATTCCGACGACGTTGTAAAAGTCTCGGAGGGATTTACTCCGCCTATATATATGATGTTCTTTGTAATTTCGGGTGCGGGCTTCGACGTATCGGCGCTCAAATCCATAGGCTTTATCGGAGTAATCTATGTAGTGGTAAGAGTTATAGGCAAAATGCTCGGCTCTTATGTAAGCGGCAAAATCACACATCAACCCGAAAAGGTATGCAAATGGTTGGGCCCCACGCTTATGCCGCAGGCGGGCGTTGCGCTCGGACTTATAGCCGTTGCCTCTACCATGGTTCCCGACTATGCTCCGCAGCTTCGCACGGTAATACTCTGCTCAACATTTATCTACTCAATCATAGGTCCCGGCGTTGCCAAATTCTCGCTTGTAAAAGCCGGCGAAATAGTTTTGCCCGACAAAAAGCAGAAAAAAGCCGGAGCATAATAAAAATTATATACATATAATATACAGAGCGTTCTTTGCTTTTTGCAAGGGACGCTTTTTCTCGTTATTTTACACAGATTTTGCAGGTCTTTTTTTACCCGGCCAAACATTGAATTAAACCTTGAACGTGTTATAATGATACATATATTTTTAGTATGTTGTATAGAATATTCTGAAAGGTACGTGTTGTTTTTGTCACTTGTAGCTATGAAAGACCTACTTGCGCGCGCCGAAGAAAAAGGCATTGCCGCAGGCGCGTTTTCCGTCGGAAATATGGAAATGGTTATGGGCGCCGTAAGAGCCGCCGAAGAAACCGAAACCCCCATAATATTACAAATAGCAGAGGTCAGGCTGAAAAATTCGCCTCTCTCGCTCATGGGACCCATGATGCTATCCGCCGCCGAAAACGCGTCAGTACCGATTGCGGTACACCTCGATCACGGGCTGCACATCGAAACCGTAAACGAGGCGCTCAAAATGGGCTTTACCTCCGTTATGTTTGACGGCTCCGCTCTGCCGCTCGACGAAAACACAGCTTCGGTGAAAGAGGTTGTAAAGGAGGCTAAAAAATACTCCGCTACGGTTGAAGCCGAGCTCGGCGTAGTCGGCGGAAACGAGGGCGAGGGCAAAAAGCACGACATTCTCTGCACGAATCCCGACGACGCAAAGCGGTTTTGCGAGGAAACCGGAATAGACGCTCTTGCCGTGGCAATAGGCAACGCGCACGGAAATTATCCCGTACTCCCCTCTCTGCGTTTTGACATTCTCGAAAAAATAAACGATGTTACAAACGTACCGCTCGTATTGCACGGCGGCACGGGCATTACCCCCGAAATGTTCCGCAGAGCCATTTCACTCGGCATAAGAAAAATAAATATCGCAACGGCATCGTTTGACAGTCTTGCATCGTCCGCAAAAAATTATTGCGACGGGCAGGAAAAAGCAAACTACTTTGAGCTATCAAGAGCCGAAGCCGACGGGGTATATAAAAACGTTAAAAGACATATCGAGATATTCAATATGAAATAAGCAAGGAGAAAAATATGAAATACATAGAATTCGACCAAAGCAAAAAATTTGACCTTATCCCCGTTGGAAGAATAGCGGTTGACCTAAATCCCGTGGACTACTACTGTCCGCTTAACGAAAGCACCACCTTTAAACGCTATCTCGGCGGCTCGCCCGCAAATATAGCCGTCGGTCTTGCAAGGCTCGGCAAAAAGGTAGGATTTATGGCACGTGTTTCCGACGATCAATTCGGCACATTCGTCACCGATTTCTTTAAAAATGAGGGCATAGATACCTCGCATATTGTAAGATGCACAAACGGCGAAAAGATAGGCCTTACCTTTACCGAAATTAAATCCGAAACCGAAAGTTCCATAGTGATGTACCGCAACGAGGCGGCGGATTTAAAGCTTGAGCCGTCCGACATAGACGAAAGCTATATAAAAGAGACAAAGGCGGTTTTGATTTCGGGCACGGCGCTGTGCGAGAGCCCGTCAAGAGAGGCGGCGCTTAAAACCGTAATGCTCGCAAAAAGGAACGATGTTCCGATAATATTCGATATAGATTACAGAGCTTACAACTGGAAAAACAGCGACGAAATTTCGATTTACTATTCCGCGGTTGCGAAAGAAGCCGATATAATTCTCGGCTCACGCGAGGAATACGACCTCACCGAAAAGCTTATAAAGCCCGGTATGAGCGACCGCGAAACCGCCGCTTATTGGCATTCGCAGAACGCCAAAATCGTGGTAATTAAGCACGGCAAGGACGGCTCTACGGCATACACGAACGACGGCGAGAGCTACAACATAAAGCCGTTCCCGGTAAAGCTTCTCAAATCCTTCGGCGGAGGCGACGGATACGCGTCGGCATTCCTTTACGGGCTGTTTGAGGGCTTTGACATAATCGATGCGCTCGAATTCGGCTCGGCTTCGGCGGCTATGCTCGTGGCGTCTCATGCCTGCTCGCAGGATATGCCCACCGCAGACGAGGTAAGGGAATTCATCAAAAAGGAAAAAGAAGAATACGGCGAAATGATAGCAAGAGTATAAAAAATTTGCCGCATACGGTAAAACAAGAATTTAACATAAACGAGGGCAACACAATGTACGAAAATCCTGAATTTAACGAAAACAACGAAAAAATCCTCTGTGAGAGGAACGGCAAAAACTCCGATATGCTGATGGATATTAGAGTTAAAATACTCAAAGCAGGCGAAACAATGACCTTCTGCGAAGCGGAAAACGAAACGGCTCTGCTTTTGATGGCGGGCGACATCGACTTTATCTTTGACGGAAAAACCGAAAATGCAAAAAGACGTTCGCCTTTTCTCGACAAAGCGACCGCAATACACTTTGCACGGAACAATAAAGTAACCGTTAAGGCAAATTCCGACTCGCGGTTTGTAATTGAGCAGACCGACAACGAAAACGACTTCGGAATTCATTACTATAAGGGCGATGATATGACAGTTCAGCACTTCGGCGCCAATCAATGGGGCGGCACCGCGGACAGACGTGTGCTCACGGTTTTTGATTACGAATCCGCTCCGTATTCAAATCTTGTTTTGGGCGAGGTATTTCACAAGCCCGGCTGCTGGACCAGTTATCCGCCGCATTATCATCCGCAGCCCGAGGTCTACTACTACGAATTTGACAAACCGCAGGGCTTCGGCGTGGGTTTTGTCGGAGACGACTGCTACAAGGTCGGCGACAAGGGCTGTCTTTGCATAACCCCCATGCACACGCATCAGCAGGCTGCCGCTCCCGGATATAATATGTGCTATGTCTGGATGATACGCCATCTCGACGGCGACCCGTGGAAAAAGACAAGAATAGACGCACCGGAGCACAAATGGCTTCTCGACGCGGAATAACGGAGGATATTTTATGGCTTATATGACCACCGCTCAGGCACTTGTCAAATTTCTTGACAATCAATATGTATCGTTTGACGGTAAAGAGACCAAATTCGTTGACGGTATTTTTACAATATTCGGTCACGGAATAGTATGCGGTCTCGGCGAGGCGCTCTGCAGCGACAGAGGCGGCCTTACGGTTTACCAAGGAAAGAACGAGCAGGGCATGGCGCACGTTGCCACAGCCTTTGCAAAGCAAAACAACCGCAGAAAGATAATAGCCTGCTCCTCTTCGATAGGACCCGGTGCCGCAAATATGATAACGGCGGCGGCAACGGCTACGGTAAATCACATTCCGCTTTTGCTTTTTCCTGCCGATTCTTTTGCGTCACGCCAACCCGACCCGGTTCTTCAACAGTTTGAGCAGATAAATTCGCTTGCCACCACAACAAACGACGCTTACAAGGCGGTCACAAGATATTGGGACAGAATTTCGCGTCCCGAACAGCTTATGTCCGCTATGATAAATGCAATGCGCGTTTTAACCGACACCGCCGAAACAGGCGCCGTATGTATATCTCTTCCGCAGGACGTTGAGGGCGAAAGCTATGATTTTCCCGAGGAATTTCTCGCAAAGAGAGTTCATAAAATAACAAGAACCGTACCGTCACCGGACGAAGTAAACGATATAGCCGAAATTCTTTTACAAGCCGAAAAGCCTCTCGTTATCTGCGGCGGCGGCGTGAGATATTCGGAGGCCGGCGAAGCGCTCGAAAAGTTCTGCGGCGAATTCAACATTCCGTTTGCCGAAACGCAGAGCGGCAAAACAGCCTGCCTTTCAAGCAATCCGCTGAACCTCGGCGGTCTCGGCGTTACGGGTAATTCCGCCGGCAACGACATTGCGAAATGCGCCGACGTAATTCTCGGCATAGGCACACGTTTTTCCGATTTCACCACAGGCTCAAAGGCTCTTTTCAGAAGCGACGCAAAGTTTATAACGATAAACACCTCGCGGTTTGACGCGTACAAATTGGGTGCCGTAAAGCTCGTCTCGGACGCAAAGCTCGGGATAATCGCACTCGGCAAAATGCTGTCGGCTCACGAATACAAGACAAAATACACGTGTGAAATCAAGGACGCAAAAAAGCGTTGGGAAGACGAGATGGAGCGTTTTTCAAAATACAGATACGACGAAAGCTTCACGCCGCTTATAAAGGCACGTGATAAGCGCTCTATCCCCGAATTCGCCGAAAAATTCGGCACCGTAACGCAGGTGTCGGCAATTGAAAAAATACGCGAAATCATACCACACGACGCTGTGTGCGTGGGCTCTGCGGGTTCGCTCCCCGGTGACCTTCAAAGAATGTGGACATCGGACAGCAGGTATTCGTACAATATGGAGTACGGCTACTCCTGTATGGGTTATGAAATAGCCGGCGCACTGGGCTCAAAGCTTGCGGAACCCCAAAAAGAGGTTTACGCGATGTGCGGCGACGGCAGCTACCTTATGCTGCACTCGGAGCTTGTCACCTCAATTCAGGAGCATAAAAAGATAAACGTACTGTTGTTTGACAACAGCGGATTCGGCTGCATCAACAATCTTGAAATGTCCAACGGCATAGGCAATCTCGCAACGGAATTTCGGTTCCGCGACTCAAACGGCGATTTGCTCGGCGAGCTCTTACCCATAGACTTCGCAAAAAGCGCGTCGGGTTACGGTGTAAAAACATACACGGCAAGGACTTTGGACGAACTGGAAGAAGCCCTTCGCGACAGCCTTAAATCCGAGGTTTCAACGCTTATTGACATAAAGGTTCTGCCGAAAACCATGACCGACGGTTACGGGGCATGGTGGAACGTCGGCATAGCCTCAACATCGGAGAACGAAGCCGTCAGAGAGGCTTACAAAAATAAAAAAGAAAATGAAAGTAAAGCGAGGAAATATTGATATGCTTGACAAAAACAAAGTTAAATTAGGTATTGCACCCATCGCCTGGACAAACGACGATATGCCCGACCTCGGAAAGGAAAACACCTTTGAGCAGTGCATCTCCGAAATGGCTCTCGCCGGCTTTACCGGCTGCGAAGTCGGCAACAAATATCCGCGAGACGACATTCCCGCCCTTAAAAAGGCGCTTTCGCTTCGCAATATGCAGATATGCAACGCATGGTTTTCCTCGTTTCTTCTTACAAAGCCGTACGATGAAGTGGAAAAGGAATTTATAGACCACATTTCGTTCCTTAAAGAAATGGGCGCAAAGGTTGTTGGTATTTCGGAGCAGAGCTACTCGATACAAGGCACAACCAAAGCTGTTTTCAAAGACAAATATGTTATGAAAGACGACGAATGGGCGCGCCTTTGCGACGGAGTTTGCCGCCTCGGTAAGACCGCAAAGGATATGGGCATTGCCCTTACATATCATCACCATATGGGCACGGTTGTTCAGACTGCCGCCGAAATAGACCGTCTTATGGAAAATACGGACCCCGAGCTTTTCAGTCTTTTATATGATTCGGGTCATCTTGCATACTGCGGCGAGGATTACATCGGCGTTCTGAAAAAATACGCGAACAGAGTAAAACACGTACACTTAAAGGATATAAGACCCGAGGTTATAGATAAGGTAAAAAGAGAAAACCTCAGCTTTCTCGACGGTGTAAGGCTCGGAACATTTACGGTTCCCGGCGACGGAGCAATAGACTTCGGGCCGATATTTGACATTCTTGCGGACAGCGGCTATGAGGGTTATGTTCTCGTAGAGGCAGAGCAGGACCCTGCCAAGGCAAATCCGTTTGAATATGCGCTCAAAGCGAGAGCTTATATAAGAGAGAAATCAGGGCTTTAATAAAAATAAGGTGTTGTATCTTTTATACAATACCGATTCTAAGGAGATAAAAATATGGCAGTTGAAAAATTAAAATACTTTGTGAACGGTGAATTCCGTGAATCCAAAACCGACACATGGTATGACCTTCACAACCCGAGCACGGGCGAAGTCACCGGTCAGGCACCGTGCTGCACAGATGATGAGGTTCTTGAGGCAATAGCGGCAGCCAAAGCGGCTTTCCCCGGTTGGAGCTCAACTCCGGCTATAAAGAGAGCGCAGATTATGTATAAAATCCGCGACCTCATTATAGAACATATGGATGAGCTGACCTTATCGGTAGCCACCGAAAACGGCAAAGTATGGTCGGAATCGGAGGGCGACGTTCTCAAGGCTAAAGAGGGCACAGAGCTTGCAACTCAGGTTCCGTCGCTTATGATGGGTGAGAGCATTATGGACGCGTCACGCGGCTACGACACGGTTAAATACCGCGAGCCTATCGGCGTTTTTGCCGGTATAGTACCCGTAAACTTCCCTGCCATGATACCGTTCGGCTGGATGGCGCCGACCTGCATAGCCTGCGGTAATACAATGGTATTAAAGGCTGCGTCGCTCACCCCCAAAACCGCTCTCAAAATTGCCGCTCTTTACAAAGAAGCAGGCGTTCCGGACGGTGTTATCAACATAGTTACCTGCTCAAGGAACGAGATAAACACAATACTCGACCATCCCGATGTAAAGGGTATTACCTTTGTAGGCTCTACTCCCGTCGGACTTAAGATATATCAGCGTGCCGCAGCGTCGGGCAAGCGTTGTCAGGCACTTTGCCAGGCAAAGAACCATGCGCTCGTTATGGCGGACGCCGCTCTTGAAAGAACCGTAGCAGGTGTTATAAATTCGGCTTACGGCTGTGCCGGTCAGCGCTGTATGGCTCTCTCCTGCTGCGTTGTCGAGGAGAGCATTGCCGACAAATTCGTTGCCGAGTTAAAACGTCAGGCTGAAAAAATCAAGGTAGGCCCTGCCTGGGAAAAAGATTCAAAGCTCGGCCCCATAACATATGAGAAGCATTACAAGGAAGTTCTCGCCGATATAGACAAGGGCGTTAAAGAGGGCGCAGAGCTTGTTCTTGACGGCAGAAACTGCGTAGTTCCCGGCTACGAGAACGGATACTTTGTAGGCCCCACAATTTTTGACCATGTCACCGAAGATATGACCATAGGCAGAGACGAAGTGTTCGGCCCCGTGCTTTGCATTAAGAGATGCAAGGACTTTAACGAGGGACTTAAAATAATGAATTCAAACCCCTACGCAAACGGCTCGGTAATTTACACCCAGAGCGGATATTTCGCACGTGAATTCGCACGTCACACCGACGGCGGTCAGGTAGGTATAAATGTAGGTATACCCGTTCCCGTAGGCTTCTTCCCGTTCAGCGGTCATAAGCAGTCGTTTTTCGGCGACCTTCACTGCCTCGGCAAAGACGCTTACCGTTTCTATACCGAGTCAAAGGCGGTAACAACGCATTGGTTTGACGAAGAGGAAAAAACCGCAACGGAAGTCAGCACTTGGGACGGCACAATCTAAAAGAATAAAAACGGAGGAAATTTATGCTTAATATAGGAATAATCGGCGCCGGCCGCATAGGCAAGGTGCATCTTGAATCCATAAGCTATCACGTAAAAAACGCTACGGTAAAGGCTATGGCAGATCCTTTTATGAACGATGAGACCGAAAAGCTCATAAGAAGTTACGGAGTGGAGACCGTAACGCGCGACTATAAGGATATACTGAACGACAAGGATATTGACGCCGTACTTGTATGCTCGTCAACGGATACTCACGCGGCAATTTCGATTGAAGCGATAAACGCCGGCAAACACGTATTCTGTGAAAAACCGGTAGACCATTCCGTGGAAAAAATCGAAGCGGTTGCAAATGCCTTAAAAGAGCATCCGGAAATAAAATTCCAGGTGGGCTTTAACCGCCGTTTCGACCACAATTTTGCCGCTATACGCAGAGCTTACGACGAGGGAAAAATCGGTGAAGCGCACATACTGAAAATCACCTCGCGCGACCCCGAACCGCCGAATCCCGCATACATAAAGGTATCGGGCGGTATCTTCCTTGATATGACGATACACGATTTTGATATGGCGTGCTTCCTCACCGACAGTGATGTAGACGAGCTTTACGTAAATTCCGCCGTGCTCGTTGACCCTGCCATAGGTGAGCAGGGAGACGTTGATACTGCGATAATATCAATGAAAATGGCAAACGGCGCTCTTGCGGTTATAGATAACTCCAGAAAGGCCGCTTACGGCTATGACCAACGCGCAGAGCTTTTCGGCTCAAAGGGAATGGTAGCCACAAGCAACGACACGGTATCTTCCGCGGTAATTTCAAACGCAGACGGAGTTACGGGCGAAAAGCCGCTGTTTTTCTTCCTTGAAAGATATATGGAGTCTTTCTCTGAGGAAATGCGTCAATTTACGGACGCCGTTATCAATGATACGGAGGTTCCGGTCGGAATTCACGCCGGTCTTCAGTCCGTAAAAATAGGTCTTGCCGCAAAGAAATCCGTAGAGGAGCACAGACCCGTAAAAATTTCCGAAATATAATATAATCGGAGCATAAGTAAATCCCGAACAAAAGGCTGAATGTTTACAAGCCGTTGTTCGGGATTTTATTTTTATTTAAATGTTTTAATTATCTTCTCCACGGATTAGCGGGATCGGGGTCCGTCGGATCCCAACCGCGGCGACCGTCGGAAGGATTTATTTTAATTGCCGTGGGTCTCGGAAGAACCGTTCCCGCCCAGCCGTCATATATAATTACGGTTGTTTCAAGCGGACAGCAGTCATATATCCACTTGGCGTCCTCTGTGGTGAGTCTTATGCACCCGTGAGAATCCGCAGTGCCGAGCTTATTGTAGTTCCAATACTCAAGCGTTGAATTATCCTCCTTGAGGTACGGTACGGAGTGGAAAAGCACCTTGCCGACTATTCTGGTGGAATACTGACCGTAAACTCCGCCCATAAGCTCTCTCCAGCGATATTTGACGGGCGTATTGAAAACGCCTACCGGAGTTCTGCCCTCCGAGCCTACCGAGCATATAAACGCTCTTTCGGGCACGGTAAAGAGGCCTCTTTGGTCTTTGCCGTAAACAATAACGCAGTTGTTTGTACGGTCAACCGTAAGCAGATACGGCACGTCGTGATTTACCGCCTGCGGATAAAAATAGTAGCGCCACAAGCTGCCGTTTGTAAGTGTATAGGCGCTTCCCTCATAATATATGGGACCGCTGTAGCTCTCGTTCACAATACCGCCGTTAACCGCATAAAGCGTATCTCCGAAAGCATATCCGCCGTAATAATTAAAGTCAACTATACCGTTTGCAACAACATACAATTTACCGTAGTATTTATAAAGCGTATTGGCGTCCCACCGCAATATGCCGCCGTACACGTAATACCAAGTGCCGTAATAATCCGTAATAGTTTCGGCAGACCAATCGAGTATGCCCTTCCACACATAATACCAGGTGCCGTAATATTTGGTAAGGCCGATATAATCCCAGTTAAGTATACCCTTCTCAACGTAATACCATGTATCGTAATACTTTGTAAGACCCGTATAATCCCAATTAAGTATGCCCTTTTCAACATAGTACCAAGTATCGTAATACTTGGTAAGGCCGGTATAGTTCCAATTAAGTATGCCTTTCTCAACGTAATACCATGTATCGTAATACTTAGTAAGACCCGTATAGTCAAAGTTAAGTATGCCCTTTTCGACATAATACCAAGTACCGTAATATTTGGCAAGACCGGTATAATCCCAGTCAAGTATGCCGTTTTTCACGTAATACCATGTGCTGTAATACTTGGTAAGGCCGGTATAATCCCAATCGAGAACGCCGTCTTTTACGTAATACCAAGTATCATAATACTTAACAAGGCCCGTATAAGTATCGTCTTTTTCTCCGTCGCGCATATAGAACCATATGCCGTCTTCTTTTTTCAGCGAATCCTTATCGGATGCAAACGATGCAATTGAAAATGCACCGAGCAGTACCGAAAGAAGCAATATTACCGACAGAATTTTTTGAGATGTTTTTTTCATTATTCCCTCCGTGAAAATTTTACCAAAATAACACTAAAATTATAACTTTATTAAGTGCCGTAGTCAAGCGCTTTCAGCGAACAGCGGGCAACTGTTTTATCGCATTATATGACACTTTGCTATTGCAAACGACGCCTTGTCGGTATATAATGATGAAAGGTAAAAAAACCGAATACACTTTAAGTACAGGGGAGCTTGTAAAGCAGGCTGAGAGGAAGTAATCAACTTCGACCCTTTTCACCTGATGCGGATAATGCCGCCGTAGGAAGTCGCCAAAAAAAGACTTTTAAACGGAGCTTCGCAAAGGGGCTCCGTTTTTGTTATGTCCGAAAACGAAGATAAAAGGGCAACTGTACAAAGCAGAGGATGTGAAAATGCCCCGCGGGGAAAATGACGCGGCAGAACGCCGGGGGAGCGCCCGTAGTTCTGTAATATCGGTGTTGCAAATCAAATTACATAAAACACTGTTGCGATGGGAAGCCGTGTTCCGGCGTGAGAGGAGACCAAAAAGTCTCGACCGAGAGATTTTTCAAAGGAGTAACTTTAATATGAAAAAAAATCAGGTCAAAAAGCTTGCCCTTGCAGGTATGTTTTGTGCAATAGCGGTAGTCGGCAGCTTATTCTCTTTCCCGGTGTTCGGCAGCAAATGCGCCCCGGTACAGCATATGGTAAATATTCTCTGCGCCGTACTTCTCGGTCCGTGGTACGGTCTCGGCGTTGCCTTTGCGACGTCGCTTATCAGAAATCTGCTCGGGCTCGGAAGCCTTATGGCATTCCCAGGCAGTATGTTCGGTGCGCTCTTGTGCGGTCTTGTCTATAAAAAGACAAAAAATCTCCCCTTAACCCTTGTCGGAGAAGTCGGCGGAACGTCCGTTCTCGGCGGTCTTTGCGCTTACCCCGTAGCCGTACTGCTTATGGGCAAAAGCGCTTCCGACATAGCGTTTTACGCATACATTTTCCCGTTCTTTATATCTACCGCGGCAGGCGCGATAATTTCGGGAATACTTGTTTTCACGCTTAAAAAATGCGGAGTCCTCTCTAAAATGCAAAACGGACTCAAATAAATCCGAAAGGCTGTGATATTATGTTTGGAGAAATTTTTGAAAACGTAAAAATCAAAAGCCCGTTAATGCACAACATAACAAACTATGTTACGGTTAACGACTGCGCAAATATCCTGTTGGCATGCGGAGCTTCGCCTATAATGGCGGACGACGAAAGAGAGGCGGAAGAAATCACCTCGATATGCGGCGGACTCAACATAAATATAGGAACGCTGAATTCACGGACGATTTCATCAATGCTTTCGGCAGGTAAAAAGGCAAACGAGCTTTGCCATCCCGTTGTTTTGGACCCCGTTGGCGCAGGCGCGTCACAGCTCAGAACCGAGACGGCGCTTTCCCTTCTTCGCAATATACATTTTGCCGTGATACGCGGGAATATTTCCGAAATAAAGACATTGGCAACAGGCTCCAGCTCAACAAAGGGCGTTGACGCCGACATCGCCGACAGAGTTACCGATGAAAATCTTGACTCTGCGGTTAAATTCGCCGAGGACTTTGCCGAAAAAACAGGCTCGGTTATTGCAATTACGGGAAAAATCGACATAGTAGCCGATAAAAACAGAGCTTTTATAATAAGGAACGGCACCGATATGATGTCCTCTGTCACAGGCACGGGCTGCCAGCTCTCGGCAATGACCGCCGCATTTGTTACGGCAAATAAGGACGACGTTCTTACAGCGGCTGCGGCTGCGGTTTCGGCTATGGGTCTTGCCGGTGAAAAGGCTTTTGAGAGGCTCTCCCCTCTCGACGGCAACGCTTCATACAGAAATTACATCATCGATGCCGTTTACAATATGACGCCGAAAAGTCTTACGGAGGGTGCAAAATATGAAATGCGATAAAAATTATATGCTTCTCTATGCGGTAACAGACCGCGCCTGGACAGGCAAACAAACGCTCTGCGAGCAGGTTGAATCCGCATTAAAGGGCGGGTGTACCTGCGTACAGCTTCGTGAAAAGGAACTTTCGGAGCCGGAATTTCTTGAGGAAGCAATTAAAATTCATAAGCTTTGCCAACGCTACGGTGTTCCGTTTATAGTAAACGACAATGTTGACATTGCCGTGAAATGCCATGCGGAGGGCGTCCATGTAGGTCAGGACGATATGAAAGCCGCCCGTGTACGTCAAAAAGTCGGTGACGATATGATAATCGGCGTTTCCGCGCACACCGTGGAAGAGGCTCTTGACGCGGTTAAAAACGGCGCGGACTACCTCGGGGTAGGCGCGGTATTCGGCACCTCCACAAAGCCCGATGCAGATGTGCTCACAAAAGATATGCTGAAAAGCATTTGCGACTGCGTAAGTGTTCCCGTGGTTGCTATCGGAGGCATTAACGGCGGCAACATTAAGGAACTGTCTCATACCGGAATCGACGGTGTGGCTCTCGTCAGCGCAATCTTCGGGGCAAATGACATTGAAAGCACCTGCCGCAGTCTTCGCGCACTGTCCGAAGAGACGGTGAATTCAAAATGAAACTGAGCGGAGCCGTATTTGATTTTGACGGAACACTTTTTGACACAATGTCGGTATGGGATACCGCAGGCGAAGATTATTTAAGGCTGTGCGGCAAAACGCCGAGAGAAAATCTCTGCGAGACGCTAAAGGCCATGAGTCTTTCGGGCGCGGCTCGGTACCTTAAAGAGAATTACGATTTGCCCTTATCCGTAAACGAAATAGTGGACGGAGTAAACAAAACGGTAGGTGACTTTTATCTTTATAAGGCACAGCCGAAGAGCGGCATACGTGAGTTTCTCGCCGAATTAAGCCGCCTTAATGTGCGTATGTGCATTACGACCGCCGCCGAACGGAAGCTCACCGAAGGCGCGCTTAAAAGATGCGGTCTTTTCGGATTTTTCGACAAAATACTCACCTGTGAGGAAGTCGGGCACGACAAAAACGACCCGTACATATATTGTGAGGCACTTTCGTTTCTCGGCACCGAAAAAGACGAGACACTCATTTTTGAGGACGCCTATCACGCCGCAAAAACGGCAAGGGAAGCAGGCTTTTCGGTAGCAGCGGTATATGACAGTCACGAAAAATCTCCCGAAAAAATGAAGCTCATATCGGATATTTATTTAAACGACTTTCTGCACCCAAATGAATTTATAAAAGATATAAAAAATATTAAATAACAAAACAGCGGCAGATTGGGGGCACCACCTTCTGTCGCTCAACAAAAATAATGCTAAACAAATAACATTTACAAAACGGAGGCAAATATGAAAACAGCATTATCAATCGCTGGCAGTGATTGCAGCGGAGGCGCCGGTATTCAGGCTGATCTGAAAACGATGACTATGAACGGAGTTTTTGCCATGAGCGCCGTTGCGGCTCTTACGGCACAAAACACCACCGGCGTAACGGACATATCGGAGGTAACACCGAATTTTCTTAAAGAACAGATAGACGCAGTATTTACGGACATAAGACCCGACGCAGTTAAAACGGGTATGATTCCGACGGGAGCGCTGATAAGCACCACAGCCGAAAGGCTCAGATTTTACGGCGCCGAAAATATTGTTGTTGACCCGGTTATGGTTGCCACGTCAGGCTCACGGCTTATGGAAACTCCGGCGGTCGCGGTAATGAAAAAAGAGCTTTTACCCATTGCCGCGCTTGTGACGCCGAACATTCCCGAAGCTGCGGTTCTTGCCGGCACAGAGATAAAGGATAAAAACGATATGGAAAAAGCCGCCGCAAAAATTTATTCCGAATGCGGCTGCGCCGTACTTTTAAAGGGCGGTCACAGCATAGAGGACGCAAGCGACCTGCTGTACGACGGAAACGAGAACCGTTGGTTCTACGGAAAGCGCATAGCCAATCCCAACACCCACGGCACGGGCTGTACGCTCTCAAGCGCCATAGCCGCAAATCTCGCAAAGGGGTTCACGCTTAGTAAATCCGTAAAGCTCGCTAAGGATTACATCTCGGAGGCGCTCGCTTTTATGCTCGATTTAGGCAAGGGAAACGGCCCTATGAATCACGCTTTTGCGCTTTCGGGCAAATATGCCGCGGAAAGCGACGGGGAATAATAAAGTCAAAGTAATGAGCGGCTCTGCCGTTCAATGATCAACCTAATACAAAGGAGAACAAAGATGAAAACAGAAGCTTATTCAACACAGATGGACGCCGCAAGAAAAGGCATTGTCACAAAGGAGCTTAAAACGGTTGCCGAAAAAGAGCATATGACAACCGACGAGCTGCTGCCCCTTGTAGCAAGCGGCAAGGTTGTAATTCCGGCAAACAAGCGTCACAAGTGTCTGTCGCCCGAGGGCGTAGGCTCAATGCTTCGCACCAAAATAAACGTAAATCTCGGCGTTTCAAGGGACTGCAAGGACTATGACGTTGAGATGAAAAAAGTTCTCTCCGCCGTTAATATGGGCGCAGAGGCTATAATGGATCTCTCAAGTCACGGCAACACACAGCCGTTCAGACAAAAGCTCACACACGAATGCCCTGCCATGATAGGCACTGTTCCTGTCTACGACAGCGTAATTCACTATCAGAGAGACCTTGACACACTCACGGCAAAAGACTTCATCGATGTTATAAGACTTCACGCAGAAGACGGTGTTGACTTTGTAACGCTCCACTGCGGAATCACAAGAAAGACCATTGACCAGATACGCAAACACAAAAGGAAAATGAACATAGTTTCGCGCGGCGGCTCGCTCGTTTTTGCTTGGATGTGTATGACGGGCGAAGAAAACCCGTTTTACGAATACTATGACGAAATACTCGACATATGCCGCGAATACGACGTTACCATATCTCTCGGAGACGCCTGCCGCCCCGGCTGTCTTGCCGACGCCACCGACGTATGTCAGATAGAGGAGCTTGTACGCCTCGGCGAGCTTACAAAGAGAGCATGGGAAAAGGACGTTCAGGTTATGGTAGAGGGTCCCGGCCACGTACCTATGGACCAAATAGCGGCAAATATGAAAGTTCAGCAGACCATATGTATGGGTGCGCCTTTCTATGTTCTCGGACCGCTTGTTACGGATATAGCCCCGGGATATGACCACATAACGGCTGCAATAGGCGGCGCAATGGCTGCCATGAACGGCGCGGCATTCCTCTGCTATGTCACTCCCGCCGAGCACCTTGCCCTCCCCAACCTCGACGATGTTAAACAGGGAATTATTGCAAGCCGTATAGCGGCTCATGCCGCCGATATTGCAAAAGGTGTACGCGGCGCCCGCGATATTGACGACAAAATGGGCGACGCGCGCCGTGCGCTCGACTGGGACGCTCAATGGAAATGTGCCATTGACCCCGAAACCGCAAAAGCCATACGCGATGACCGTTCACCCGAGCACGAAGACACCTGCTCTATGTGCGGCAAATTCTGTGCGGTACGCAGTATGAACAAAGCCCTCGCAGGCGAGCATATCGATATACTGTAAAATCATTATACAAACTTAAACGGAGCCGTAAATTGACGTTTTACGACTCCGTTTTTAATTAAGTGATATTTTGCGAGAGAGAGAACATAGCAGATTATCAAGCGAAGTGCAACACTAAAAAGCAGAGACAACACGCAAGACAAGCCGGAGGGATTTCGTGGAAGTTTATGGAATTTGAATAGATTGTGCTTGACCTTTTAATCCCTCAGTCATCTTCGATGACAGCTCCCTTTACAAGGGAGCCGAATAATCCCTCAATCCGCTCGTGAACTCGCGTCCAGCTCCTGACGGGAGAAAGTCCCCTTTGTCACTTCGTGACATTTCCCCACACTGTGGGGAATCACCCTTTGCAAGGGAGCCTTATTTAATTCGCTTTTCTTACAAACTGCAGGCAATCAGGCTTTATCACCTTTTCTTATATAAGACAAGCTCCGGATTTTTACCGTTTTCTTCATAGGTTGATACTAAAATAAAATCCGCATTTGCAAGGACTCCGAAGCATCTGTCTGTGCCGAACTCACAGTCGAGTTGGTTGCCGAAATATGTGACATTATCATCCAAAAATTTTACCGTGTCACCGTTTGGCAGTCTGTACTCCAAATTAACATAACTGCCGACGAGAGGGTTGAGCTTTGTAATTTTGGGCAGCCCGTCAATATTCAAAGCGTTTATTTCATCAATCAAGATTTTTTTAAGTTCCTCAACTGCCGTATTGCCGCCGAGTTCTTTATATTTTTTCCAATAGTCCAATGTAGGAAGCACTTTATACAGATACTCGCGCACCTCCTCCGGCGAATGTTTGGCGTCTGCCGCATTTTTTACGCACACTTCAACAAGGTCGTCCATATTATTATACATATACTCGCCGTCGGCATAACACCATTTACAATACCGTTCGTTTAAAAATCCGTCTTTTTCTCTGCTTATAATTCCATCCTCAAGCGGCATACCGCAGCACTGGCAAATCAATTTATCGGGTGAACCGAGTAAAGTGTTGATTGACACATTAAAAAGTTTGGATAACAGTTTCAGCGTTTCGGTGTTGGGTACTGTATCGCCGTTTTCCCACCGAGAAACCGCCTGTCTTGTTACGAACACCTTTTGAGCCAATTCATCCTGAGAAAGGCCGTTTTTTGTTCTTAACTCAAAAATAACATCTTTTGTATTCATAGCATACGCCTCCTTATTTGAATTATATTGTAAAATCAACAATTGCACAAGCAACACACAGTTGCCGAACTTTTTTACAACAAAAAAACGAGGCTCCTTATGCCTTAAGTAAGCGAGAACACCCGAATTTTTGTCATTTCCTTGCATTTTGCGAATATTAATAAAATCAAAAAAACTTTGAGAAAAGGGTTTCTCCTCTCTCAAAGGGCAAATCGATAACCGTTATTCCACAATAGCTTCTAATTCGTCTAAAGATAAGCCTTTAATTAAAATGGTATTCTCATTAGAGTCTAATGTGTGTTTTTCTAGTTTCTTTAAAGCTTTTTGATAATCACAATCCCCAATAATACTGTCTTTTGTTGTACTTACAAGTACCATTTTCCAATCCGGCACCCGCTTTCCATCTACAGCATATTCGTTTTGTGGCATTTTAGGTAGAATTGTTTCTGTACCTTCTGTTAATGCTATTGCTCCAAATGGACTACCATCCGGTTTAGCATAAAATTTGGGTGTTGCAGCATATGCATTACTCCAATCAACCGCTGATTTCTCTTTTTTAAATTTGCTAAATAACCCCATAATCTGCATTTCTCCTTCCTACATTTAGTCTTGTAGCTTTCCTTGTTTTAAAAATGGGCAATCCCGATCGGAATTGCCCATTTAATGTACCGAATATACAATTTCTTACTTATCGCTCGGCAACGGCTTCATTGTGGGGATTTTTGTTTCGGTTCTCTCATTTGCGGAAATAAGTTGTTCTAACGGGCATTAAAGCCGTTCGAATAGGCTTAAAAACAACTTTTTCGGACTCGTTTACAGCAATTTGGCACTCGAATGATGTATGTTTTGATGTAAATGATGTAAGTCGAACTATGAAACCCGGCAAATCTCCACTAACATTTATTATATTCATCTTCTGCCTGAAAGTCAACCGGCAACGATTGCACCCCCTAAATACAGGAGATGCATCACCCTCCATCCGGGCATTGGATTAGACTACTCTTCATTTTATGGAGGATTGCAGAGTAGTCTTTTCGCTCACGAAAAAAGAGATATCAACGCGCCAAGGTCAATATCTCTTTCTTCTTATTATTATAATTCACTTGTCAAGCCTAAACCCGGAAAATACTTCCATCTATGTATGCGCTAACGCAACTTCCACTTGCAATTTGCGTGATTTTTCTATCATTCCTTCTTGGAAAAATGTGATTTTATCACGGAGAGCGCCTCCGAAACAGGTTATACTACAAATACAAAATAGGTAATTGCGAAACTCGCGATGCTCGTTCGCAATCTAGAATCCAAACAAGGAAGAATTTGTGCAAAGCACAAATTCCAAGATAAAAGTTGAATAACCAGACTTTCAGGCGCACTTTAATAAGCCTTAGCCTTTATAA
>JALELS010000022.1 GCA_022768065.1 Ruminococcus sp.
CGATATAAAAAATTGCGACGCCGTAATACTTGCCGTTGCTCATGAGCAGTTTAAGTCATTAACAATGAATGACTTTGAAGCAATGTTCAAGCATAACGAAAACAAGAATGTCCTTGTTGATATAAAAGGACTGCTTGACCGCAAGGAATATGAGAACGCAGGATATATTTATTGGAGACTATAATTTAGCTGAAGCTACCGCTATTTATCAAAACTCTTATTTTTCTAAAAAAGGAAACGTTAAAATGAATTACGAGTCATTCAAAAATGCTGCTGTTATAAAAGATATACTTGAAAAAAAGCCACAATACCGTGAATGTCTGTTTTCGAGGGGATATTTAATAACCAAAGACGAGAATATAAGTCTTTCTGATTATCCGTTCTATTCGCTTTGGAACAGTGAAAAGGTCTGCGGCTTCGATGTAATTGTACATAAGGATCAGGATTATACCGTTTATTCCGAAAAAGAGGAAAAACTTGTTTTGATAGGTCATGCGTACAATCCGTTTAACGGAGTTTATGACGAAAAGGAGCTGCTCAAGCAAGCAGCCGAGGCGTATGAAAAAAGCAGGGATGAATTTTTTGAATGTATAAATGATTGGACAGGAATTTTTGTTGTTTTTGTCTTTGATGGCGACAGAGTAATAGGAGTACAGGACTGTTCGGGCATAAAGGCTCTTTATTACGGTAATATCGAGGGTAATGTATGCTTTACCTCTCACCCTCAATTGGTTGCAGACATTTATTCGCTTAAAATGGATCCATTCGTTAAAAAGCTGGTAACAAATCGCTTTTATAATATAGGAAATCGCTATTTGCCGGGTGATTTGTCGCCGTTTAGCGAGCTTAAAAGGATAGGCGCAAATGTTTATCTTGAATACTTCGCAGATAATTTTGAAATAAAACGTTTTTATCCCGTAAAGCCTTTGGAGCTTTGCAAAACACAGGAGGAATACGAGCTTGGCATTAAAAAAGCTTATGAAATTTTACATAAGAACATAGAGCTTGCTTCTGAAAAATGGGAAAGCTGTGCCATTTCTCTTTCCGGCGGTACGGACAGCAAAACAACCCTTGCTTGTGCGAACGGACTTTATGACAGATTTCAATTTTTTAGCTTCCAGTCCAAAGATACCGAGATTACGGATTCCGAAGCTGCTCATGCCATTTGTGAAAAGTTAGGCTTGAAGCACAATGTTTATCCCATTCCCGCAGAAAACAGCGAGATTGAGGATTTCGATGAGCTTAAAGCAATAATTATACATTCATACGGATATGTGCGTGGACTTGCTGACAATGAGATAAGAAAGCATATTTGTATGTATAGATGGCACTATTTTGACACAGAAATTAAGTCGTGGATTTCGGAGATAGTAAGGGTCTTTTTTGAGAGAAAATACGGTATGAAATTTCCTGACAGGCTTACGCCGAGGCATTTCAGTATCCTTCAGACAAGATATTTTGCTTCGCCGTCTCTGCTTAGAAAATCTGACAAAATCTACGGCGAATACATGAAAAAATTTGACTTGGAAGAGCCAAAATTCAACTTTGAGCACACTGACTTGTATTATTGGGAAGTAAGAATGAGCGGTTGGGGTATGATGGTAACTCAAAGTCTGGATCTTTGCCACAGAATAACATTTCCCTTTAACAACAGGCGGCTTGTGGAGCTTATGCTCACACTTCCGAGGGAATATAGAAAAAGCGACAAGGCGCATCAGGACATTATTAAATATGCCAACAAAGAAATATACGACGCTGACATCCATATTCTCAATAATTATTTCCATTCGGGCAGGATAATGCTTGAAAAAATTTACTTTAAGTATCGTACTTTCTTAAAAAAATAGAAAAGAAGGAGAAAATCTAAATGGGGTTTACCGAAATAAAATTTCCGTCGGATACATTGTTTCTTGTAACGGGTGCGGCGGGCTTTGTCGGCTCTAATCTTTGTGAAGCGATACTCAATATGGGCTATAAGGTCAGAGCGCTTGACGACCTATCGACCGGCAAGCAGGAAAACGTCGATATGTTTCTCGGCAATCCGAACTATGAGTTTATAAAAGGCGACATAAAAGACCTTGACACCTGTATGAAGGCATGCGAGGGCGTGGACTATGTGCTTAATCAGGCGGCGTGGGGAAGCGTTCCGAGAAGTCTTGAAATGCCGCTGTTTTATTGCAAAAACAATATTGAGGGAACGCTCAATATGCTCGAAGCGGCAAGACAATGCGGTGTTAAAAAGTTTGTATATGCATCTTCTTCGTCCGTATACGGCGACGAGCCGCACCTACCCAAAACCGAGGGCAGAGAGGGCAATTTGCTGTCTCCTTACGCTCTTACAAAGCGATGCGACGAGGAATGGGCAAAGCTTTATACCATGCACTACGGACTTGATACATACGGAATGAGATATTTTAACGTATTCGGCAGACGTCAGGATCCGGACGGCGCGTATGCGGCGGTAATTCCGAAATTTTTAAAACAGCTTATGCACGGCGAGGTGCCGACAATCAACGGCGACGGTAAGCAGAGCCGAGACTTTACTTATATCGACAATGTTATTGAAGCGAACCTCAAAGCTTGTCTTGCTTCTCACGAGGCGGCAGGCAACGCGTTTAATATCGCCTACGGCGGCAGAGAGTACCTTATAGACATTTATTACGGTCTTACAAAGGCACTCGGCGTTGACGTCGAACCGAATTTCGGCCCGGACAGAAAGGGCGACATAAAGCACTCAAACGCCGATATTTCAAAAGCGAGAAAACTCCTCGGCTACGATCCCGATTACAGCTTCCAGGACGGCATCAAACTTGCTATCGAGTGGTATAAGGAGAATTTGTAATGGCGACATTAAAAAGTGTGGTAAAGTCAAGAGATACTCGTAATTTTATAATGAGAGTATTGAGATTTTTTCCGACACCGATATATATAAGCTTATACTATTGGGCTGCAACGGGCAAGTGGCCGGATTTAAAGCACCCCACGTATTTTAACGAGAAGCTTCAATGGATGAAAATACATGAAGATTATACAAAATACCGTGATTATGCGGACAAGATAAAGGTGCGCGACATAATAGAAGAGAAAATCGGCGACGGATATATGTTCCCGATGCTCGGTAAATGGAAAAGCTTTGACGAAATAGACTTCGACTCTCTCCCCGAAGAATTTGTGCTTAAATGTAATCACGATTCGGGCAGCGTCAAGGTAATTCGTAACAAGTCCGCACTTACCGACAAGGATATTGAGTCCTTGCGTAAGTTCTACAATTCAAGATTGAAACAGGATTTTTATGGGTACGGCAGAGAACCCTGCTACAAGGGTATCGACAGATATGTTTTTGCCGAGAAATTTATGAAAGACCCGTCCGGAGACGAGGGCGGAATAAAAGACTATAAGTTTTTCTGCTTCAACGGAAAGCCCGAAATAATGTTTATTGCGACAGACCGCGCAACGGATGTGAAATTCGACTTTTTCGATATGGACTTCAACCACCTCGATATAACAAACATTCATCCTCAATCCGGAAAAGTAATTGAGAAGCCGGAAAAATTCGACGAAATGAAGGCGCTGGCGGAAAAACTGTCTGAAGGCATTAAATTTGTCAGAATCGATTTGTTTGAGTTGGGCGGAAAAATTTATTTCAGCGAGTTCACATTTTTCCACGGCGGAGGATTTAACCGTTTTTATCCCGTGGAATGGGAGACAAAACTCGGTAATCTTATCGATATAAATACAAAGTAACGAGGAACAAGGATGAGAGTATTATTTGTTTCGTCTTCGCCTATTAACACGCAAACAAGTATCGGAAATACGTTTTTGAATTTATTTGACGGCTTTGACGCGGAGCTTTACAGTGTTTACAGCAGAACCGGTTATCCCGACAAAAAAATCAAAAGCGCTTTTCGCATTGCCGAAACTCAGCTTGTTAAAAACATATTTAACAGCAAAAAAATCGGCAAAAAGGTCGAGAATTACGAAGAAACTTCGTCGGAGGACAAGAGCGCTCAAAAATTAGAGACCTCGATTAAACTCAATCCGTCGCCGCTTAAATATATTGCAAGGGATATGGTTTGGAAGCTTGCGCCGTGGAAAAACAAAAATCTGAAAGCTTACATAGAAGAAGTAAATCCCGATTTGATTTTTTCCGTCCTCAGCAGCAATTCCGCGGTTAACGAGATGATAGCTTATGCCGCTAAGGTTTCGGGTGCAAAAGTGATTTTGTATGCTTGGGACGATAATTACAGCTATCCTTATTCAAAATCTCCGTTTTTACGTGCGGTGCACTTTTTTTGGCGTAAAATGATGAGGAAAACCGCGGCATTGGCGTCGGATTTATTTGTAATATCGGATATTCAAAAACGTGATTACGAAAAGATTTTTTCAATGGAGTGTAAGGTAATTACAAAGGGCGCGGATTTTTCAAAGCGTGAAGAAAAGCCCGTTTTGCACAATAACCCGCTAAAAATTTTGTATGCCGGAAACCTTGCCTTGGGTCGTGCGGAAACAATTTCGAATATTACAAAGGCACTTGAAAAAATCAATCGTGACGGCAAAAAGGCGGAACTCATGATATATTCGGCGACTCAGCTAACCGACGAGCAGAAAAAGACGATGGCGGATTCGAGTAATTCGTTTTTTATGGGAAGTGTTTCTGCTCTCGAAGTACAGAAGCTTCAAAGCGAAGCCGATATACTGGTTCACGCCGAAAGCTTTAAAGAGGAGTATTTTAATTTAATCCATTACTCTTTTTCGACAAAGCTCGTTGACTGTTTTCACAGTGCCAAATGTATTTTTGCCGTCGGACCCGAAAAAGCGGCTTCAATTGACTGCCTTATAAAAAATGACGCCGCGGTCGTTGCAAAAAGCAACGATGAAATATACGAAAAATTAAATTTGCTTATAAACGACAAGGAACTGATTGACGCATATGCTGAAAAATCATGGCAGTATGGTAAAAAGTCCTTCGATATAAAAGATATTCAAGAATTACTTTTAGAGAGTATGGAAAAGTAATATTAAAAATTCAGTAAATATTTAATTATTTATCTAAACGGGAAAGAAAGATTTATGAAAGTATTACAGATAAATGCAGTTTATAATCTAAGCAGTACAGGCAGAAATGTAACAGAATCACATCTTTTAATGCTTGAAAAGGGCATTGATTCTTATGTTGCGTATTCAAAGACTAATAAACCTGACGACCCGAATTTATATCATATCGGTTCGGCTCTTGATGTTAAACTTCATGGGTTGCTTTCAAGAATTTCAGGAAAACAAGGATATTTTTCTCATTTAGCAACACGGAATTTAGTTAAATACATAGAGAAGATTAAACCTGATGTTGTCCATTTGCATAATTTGCACGGGAACTATATAAATTTACCGATGCTTATGAAATATCTTGACGATAAAAAAGTCCCTGTTGTTATAACTTTTCATGATTTTTGGTTTATAACGGGAAAATGTATGTACTTTACGACTTCAAATTGTGAAAAATGGCAGGAACAATGTGGCAACTGTCCTAATTTGCAGGACGGTAACAGAACATGGTTTTTTGACAAAACAGAAGAACTGCTTAAAGATAAAACGCAAATGTTCTCAAAAACAGATAAACTTGCTTTGGTCGGAGTTTCTAAATGGGCAACCGATGAGGTTTGTAAATCACCTATAGCTCGTTATGCGGACATTGTTAAGCCGATATATAATTGGGTGGATATTAGCAAGTTTTATCCGAGAGATATAAAAAAAGCTCGTGATAAGTATGGTATCAATGGGTTTATGGCGATAGGCGTTTCTTCGATTTGGTCTGAAAGAAAGGGCTTGAAAAGCTTTATAGAACTTGCGGAGAAAATGCCCGAAATAACAGTTGTTCTTGTTGGAACAATAAACGAAGGTATCGAATTGCCAAAGAATATTATAACTGTTCCAAGCACTTCTTCTATTGACGAACTTGCTGAACTTTACTCATCCGCAGATGTATTTATAACATTTTCCCTTGAAGAAACTTTTGGCAAAGTATCGGCGGAAGCGCTTTCTTGCGGTACACCGGTTATATGCTATAACTCTACCGCCAATCCGGAAATAGTGGGCGAAGGTTGTGGCTATGTCTGTGAAAAAAGAAATTTAAATCAAGTTGTTGAGTCAATAAAAAAGATTGAAAATAACGGAAAAGATTTTTACCGAGACAACTGCTTGAAATATGTATATGACAATTTTGAAAAAGAGAAAAAAATCGGTGAATATATAGATTTGTACAAAGAGATTTCCGATAAAAATTAGTATTAAAAGGGTATATTATGAACGCTTATGTAATTAACATTTTATTGATAATGTTTTGGGCAATGGCACTATTGCTGTTCAATCCTAATAAATTGAAGAAAAAAGCATTTATAGCCATTGCTACAATACAATGGATTTTCGTTTCGGGATTGCGCAATATTACTTCAGGCGCCGACCCGGATACAATAGAGTATCTTCGTCATTTTAATAGTGTTAAGAATATGCCTTGGAGTAAAATTCCTGTGTTATTTTATAATACATATGTAAAAGGCGTCGGAAAAGACCCCGGATACACTGTTTTAGTAAAGCTTGTTCAGGTTTTTACAAAGAATTATCAATGCTATCTTGTAATTGTGGCGATAATTTTGTTCTCAAGTCTTGCTGTATGGGTTTATAAAAACTCAAAAATGCCCTGTTTTAGTTATATCCTTTTCTCAACATTGTTTTACAGTTTTTTTGCTGTAACGGGTATAAGGCAGACTATTGCAACTGCATTGGTTGTATTTATAGGCACAGAACTAATTAAAAAAAGAAAATTTTTCCCGTTTTTATTGATATGCTTAATTGCATTTACAATACATAAATCGTCAATGTGTTTATTGCCATTTTACTTTATCTCACAAAAGAAAATAACTCGTAAATATATACTGTTTGTACTTGCTCTCTTCCCGATAGTTGCCGTGTTTAGAAATCAATTTCTTGATTTATTGAATTTTATTTCGGGATATGAATATGAAGAGCTTTCAACAAGCGGAGCAAAAAGCTTTACATTCTTTTATTTTGTAATTGTAATTGTATCGTTAATTTTGCTTAGGTATGTCAGAGAAAATTCCAAAAACTATAAAATGTATTACAATGCATTGTTTTTAGGTATGCTGTTTATTCCATTGGTTTTTGTTAACCCGTCATTGATGCGAGTAGTACAGTACTTTTCCGTTTATCTAATGTTATTGGTACCCGAACTTATTATGTGTGTTCAAAAGAAGTATAGAAACCTTGTATATATTGCAATAGTTATTGTGTTGATGATTATTACCAATATATATACATCAAATTATTCATTCTTCTGGCAATAAGGTGGTAAAATGAAAAAAATATTTTATATGGCATATTATAATTCGACAAATAGCAGCGAAAGACGAAATGCAGTTTTATCTTCTGTTAATAAAATGAATTATATATGCGAAGCTCTTGAGAATAACGGTTATAACACAGAAATCGTTTCTGCATCAGGAACAACAGAGAAAAAGTTTTGCAAATCAAAAAAAGTTAAACTTACAGACAAAACTACACTCAAACTTTTTTCATCATTACCAAGATTAAACAGAATAGTCTCGGTTATAGACAGAGTGATCTTGAAAACAAAGCTGTTTTTGTATATGATTAAGAATACAAACAAAGACAGCATAGTTATGGTTTACCATTCACTCGGATATATGTCCCTCGTGAAAAGACTTAAAAAGCTAAAAGGTTTTAAGTTGATTATCGAAGCGGAAGAGATTTACGGCGATGTTATCGGCGATGAAAAAACATCGCAAAAAGAATATGAATTTTTCAAAATCGCCGACGCTTTTATTTTCCCGACAGAGCTTTTATCCGAAAAAGTAAATACAGAAAAAAAGCCGGAAGCGATAATTTACGGTACATATCATATTGAAAAAGAAATGCCTAAAATCTTTTCGGACGGTAAAATTCACTGCGTTTACGCAGGAACATTTGATCCGAGAAAAGGTGGGGCAATAGCGTCGGCGGAGTCTGCTATGTTTCTTGATGAAAATTATCATGTTCATATTTTAGGCTTTGGCAATGAAAAAGAAAAAGCTGAAATGCTTAATACCATAGATAATATTTCAAAAAAATCCAAAGCCGATATAACTTATGACGGACTGTTATCCGGAGAAGAGTATATTAAATTTATTCAAAGTTGTGATATCGGATTAAGCACTCAAAATCCAAATGGTAAATACAATGACACTTCATTTCCGTCTAAAATTCTTTCCTATATGGCAAACGGACTTAGAGTTGTAAGTATCCGAATTCCTGCCATAGAAAAATCCGCTGTCGGAAAATTTATGTATTATTACGATGAACAAACTCCGGAAAACATAGCAAAAGCTATAAAGTCCATTGATTTTTCAGAGGAATATGACAGCAGAAAAGCAATCGGTATGCTTGATAAAGATTTTATTTGTGACTTAAAGAAAATGCTATCATTTATGTAATACAGGCTAAAGTGAAAGGCATTGCTTAAATAATTTTTCTGTGGGAAGTGATAAATATTGAATAGAAAAATCGGAGTAATTTACTCCTATATGCTGATGATTGTTGAGGTCGTTTCAGCAATGCTCTTTACACCTTTTTTAATAAGGATGTTGGGGCAATCGCAATATGCGGTTTATCAATTAACCTCGCAGATTTCGGCATATCTTATGCTTCTTGATTTGGGCATAGGCAATGCGGTAATTCGTTATATGGCTAAATTCAGAGCCGATAATGATAAAAATAAACAAGAAGAGTTTTTGGGAATAGCAACTGTTTTTTATTTGATAATTGCAGTAATTACAGTGATAATAGGCATTGTGCTTGTTGTAATTTTTCCGAGTGCTTTCGCAAAAGGATTGACATTAGAAGAAATTGAGCTTTCACAGAAAATGTTGAGCGTTACAATGCTCACTTGCGCTGTTACTCTCGGTACATCAAGCTTTGCCACAACTCTTATGGCTTATGAACGCTTTTCGTTTTCAAAGGGTATGGCTATAATTTTTTCCGTACTAAAAGTCGGCGTTTCGTTCATAGCTTTGCTTATGGGCATAAAGGCTCTTGGCGTAGTGATAATCTATTTTGTGCTTACTCTTTTAACAAGAATAGCATATGTATTCTATGTCCTTTTCAAATTAAAAATAAAACCCAAGTTCAAAAATCCGGATATTTCATTTATAAAGGAAACTGTTACATATTCGGCATTTGTTTTTTTGCAGATGATAGCAACGCAGATAAATTCAATGACAGATACCATTTTACTCGGTATTTTAGCAAAAAATGCATCGGCAATCATTGCGATTTACGGAGTCGGTTCGCAGATAATTCAGTATTTTAAAACAATCGGCGGTCATTTCAACGGAGTGCTTATGGCGGGCGTTGTGCGTATGGTTGAAAACGGTGCAAAAGTTAAGGATCTTCAAAATGAAATGGTTCGTATCGGCAGAATAATACTTATGATGCTTGGTATGATTTTTGTTGTGTTTATCGCTTTCGGTAAACATTTTATGATATTGTGGGCGGGAAATGCTTATGAGCAATCATACTATGTTGCGATTGCAATTATGCTGCCTACTATGTTTACGCTTGTTCAGTCAATAGGCTCTCAAATTCTTTGGGCTATGAACAGACACAAGGGGCAGGCTATAATACAGATTATTTCCGCATTGATAAACATTGTCTTAACAGCCGTTTTGATAAGCTGGAAACCTCTTGAGGGTGCGGTTATAGGTTCTGTGATTGCATTGACTGTGGGCGATGTATTGTGTATGAATGTAATGTTTAAGAAAGAAATCGGAATAAAGCTCGGCGAGTATTATTATGGACTGCTTAAAGGTGTACTGCCGTCATTGTTGATTTGCTTTGTCGGCGGAAAATTGTTCTCACTTATTGGTCTTGAAAAATACGGCTGGCTTGGACTTGTTGTAAATTGCGTGGTTATGATTGTAATTTACGGTATATGTATGTTGGTGTTCGGTATGAATAAATCTGAAAAGGCTTTAGCCTTTGGATTGTTAAATAAATTATTGAGAAAAACAAATCTTGTAAAAGATAAAGGAGTATAAACGGTAATGTCAGTATTCAACGGAAAAACACTTATGATTACGGGCGGAACGGGCTCTTTCGGCAATGCGGTGCTCAACAGATTTTTAGAGACCGACATCGGCGAAATCCGCATTTTCTCAAGAGATGAAAAAAAGCAGGACGATATGCGCCATGAGTTTCAGGCGAAAATGCCCGAGGTCAGCGATAAAATAAAGTTCTTTATCGGTGATGTCAGAGACCTTGCAAGCGTCAAAAACGCAATACACGGCGTTGACTATATTTTTCATGCGGCGGCTTTAAAACAGGTTCCGTCGTGTGAGTTCTTCCCGATAGAGGCGGTCAAGACCAACGTTCTCGGCACCGATAACGTGCTCACCGCGGCAATAGACGAGGGAGTTAAAACCGTAATTTGCCTTTCGACCGATAAGGCGGCGTACCCGGTTAACGCAATGGGTACTTCAAAGGCGATGATGGAAAAGGTAATAGTTGCAAAATCACGGACGGTAAGCCCGGAAAAAACAAAAATCTGCTGCACGCGTTACGGAAACGTAATGTGCTCTCGCGGCTCTGTAATTCCGCTTTGGATAGAGCAGATGAAAGAGGACAAACCGATAACCGTAACCGAGCCTAATATGACGCGCTTTATAATGAGCCTTGACGAGGCGGTAGACCTTGTTCTTTTTGCCTTTGAAAGCGGCGTTTCGGGCGATATACTCGTTCAAAAAGCGCCTGCCTGCACCATTGAGACTTTGGCAAGAGCGGTTAAAGAGCTTTTCGGTTCGGACGATGATATAAAGGTTATCGGCATACGCCACGGCGAAAAAATGTATGAGACGCTTCTCACTAACGAGGAATGCGCACACGCCGTTGATATGGGCGAGTTTTACCGCGTACCTGCGGACAAGCGTTCGCTCAATTACGACAAGTACTTTAAAACGGGCGATATAAAACGCAACCCATTAACCGAGTTCAATTCAAACAATACCGAGCTTTTAAATGTTGAGCAGGTAAAGGAAAAGCTCCTCTCGCTGAGCTATATCAGAGAAGAATTAGCCGAATTCAAGAAGTAATCGGTATTCCGAAAGGCAGATTTTATGAAAATACTTGTTACGGGTTCAGCCGGATTTGTAGGTAAAAATTTTACAGAGGCGCTTAAAAATCTGCGCGACGGCAAGGACCGCACCCGTCCGTCGCTCTCGATTGACGAAATATTTGAATATGATGTTGATACGGACAAGTCACGGCTCTCGGAATTTTGCAGGGAGTGCGATTTTGTTTTCAACTTTGCGGGCGTCAACAGACCTAAAGACGACAGCGAGTTTATGAAGGGCAACTTCGGGTTCGCCTCGGAGCTTTTGGATACGCTCAAAAAGTACGGCAACCGTTGCCCCGTTATGCTCTCAAGCTCCATACAGGCGACGCTTGTCGGCAGATATGCAAATTCCGTTTACGGAGAGTCAAAGCTGCGCGGAGAAGAGCTGTTTTTTGACTATGCCGCAAAAACCGGAGCAAAGGTGTTCGTTTACCGTTTCCCGAATCTTTTCGGAAAATGGTGCAGACCGAATTACAACAGCGCCGTTGCGACTTTTTGCAATAACATCGCAAATGATTTGCCCATAAGAGTCGATAATGAAAAAACGGAACTTGAGCTTTTGTATATAGATGATCTTGTAAACGAAATGCTCGACTTACTTGAGGGGAAAGAGCATCACTGCGAATTTTCGGGTGCGGACGCTGTGCCGAAAAGCGACGGCAGATATTGTGTCGTTCCGGTAACATATCGCGTTACGCTCGGCGAAATCGTGTCGTTGCTTCACAAATTCGATGACCAGCGAAAGACTCTTATTATGCCGGAAATTCCGAACGGCAGTTTTGCGAAGAAGCTTTACAGCACGTATCTTTCATATCTTCCGAAAGAAAAAACCGCATTTGAGTTTAAGACAAATTCGGACGCACGCGGCAGCTTTACAGAGCTTTTAAAAACGAAAAACTGCGGTCAGTTCAGCGTTAATGTGTCGCTGCCGGGCATAACCAAAGGCGAGCATTGGCATAACAGCAAGTGGGAGCAGTTTATAGTCGTTTCGGGAAAAGGTCTTATACGCGAACGCAAAATAGGCACCGACAGCGTTATGGAATTTTATGTTTCCGGTGATAAGCCCGAATGTGTGCAGATGCTCCCCGGCTACACTCACAGCATAGTTAATTTAAGCGACACGCAGCCGCTTGTCACATTGATGTGGGCAAATGAAATTTTTGACGCCGAACACCCCGATACATTCGGAGAAAAGGTTTAATACTGTCACACACGGCGGAGGTAATATATATGAAAAACGATTACAGGGATATTAAATTTAAGGATAACGGAAAATTAAAGCTCCTTATTATTGTAGGCACGCGTCCCGAAATAATAAGACTTGCCGCGGTTATCGATAAGTGCAGAGAGTATTTTGACTGTATTCTCGCGCATACCGGTCAGAATTATGATTATAATCTGAACGGCGTGTTCTTTAAGGATTTGGAGCTTTCCGACCCCGAGGTGTATATGGACGCCGTGGGGGCCGATCTCGGCGAGACGGTCGGAAATATCATAAACTGCTCGTACAAGCTGATGCATGATATTCGCCCCGAGGCCCTTTTGATTCTCGGCGACACAAATTCCTGCCTTTCCGCAATAGCGGCGAAAAGGCTTCATATACCGATATTCCATATGGAGGCAGGCAACCGCTGCAAGGACGAGTGTCTGCCGGAGGAGACAAACCGCCGTATAGTAGATATTATTTCGGACGTGAATATGGCGTATTCCGAGCACGCGCGCCGCTATTTGCACGAGTGCGGTCTGCCGAAGGAGCGCACTTACGTAACGGGCTCACCCATGGCGGAGGTGCTTCACAGGAATTTGGAAAAAATCGAAAACAGCGATATTTTAACAAAGCTCGGTCTTAAAAAGAAAAATTATATTCTTTTGTCGGCTCACCGCGAAGAAAACATTGATACCGAAAAGAATTTTATAAGCCTGTTTTCCGCAATAAACCGTCTTGCCGAAAAATATGATATGCCGATACTCTATTCGTGCCATCCGCGTTCAAAAAAACGCCTTGAGGAGAGCGGCTTCGAGCTTGATAAGAGGGTTATACGCCATGAGCCGCTCGGCTTCCATGATTATAACAGTCTTCAGATGAACGCCTTTGCCGTGGTTTCGGACAGCGGAACGCTGCCTGAGGAGAGCAGCTTCTTTACCTCCGTCGGAAAGAGCTTCCCCGCGGTGTGCATAAGGACTTCCACAGAGCGCCCCGAGGCTCTTGATAAAGGCTGTTTTGTGCTTGCCGGAATTGACGAAAAAAGCCTTCTCAGAGCGGTTACGCTTGCCGTGGATATGAATGAAAACGGCGATACGGGCATTCCCGTACCCGATTATACCGACGAAAACGTAAGCTCAAAGGTAGTTAAGATTATCCAGTCTTACACAGGCATAGTAGACAAGATGGTCTGGAGAAAGTACTGATAAAGCGCCGCGTCAAAATACGCTTTACATTGTAAATTTTGTTTGTTATAATATTCGTAGATTAAAAATAACTATTGGATGTGATTTGCCGTGAAGTGCCCTTACTGCGGATACGAAGAGAGCAAGGTAATAGATTCGAGACCCACCGACGAGGGCGAGAGAATACGCCGCCGCCGCGAGTGCATCAAGTGCGGTAAGCGCTTTACTACATACGAAGTTATTGAAAGCGTGCCGATACTTGTCGTTAAAAAGGACAAGTCGCGCGAGGTGTTTGACCGAAATAAGCTTTTGGGCGGTATGATGCGCGCCTGCGAAAAACGTCAGGTTTCTATGGACACGCTGGAGCGCGCCGTTGACGATATTGAGGCAAATCTTCAAAATTCGCTCGACCGTGAGGTTTCGTCTATGCACATAGGCGAGCTTGCCATGCAGAAGCTTAAAGATATCGACGAGGTTGCGTATGTCAGGTTCGCTTCGGTTTACAGGCAGTTTAAAGATATAAACGCCTTTATGGACGAGCTGTCGCAGCTTCTCAGAAAAAGATAAAATCCGTTTTACGGCAACAGTATACGTGCTTTTTCGGCAGAGACTTCGTTTTTCGGGGTCTCTGCTTTTTTATGCGGTTGACAAGCCGAGACATTTTAATATATTATAAAAGTGACAATTCGAGAATAAGGTGATTGTATTGAAAAAAGCATTAAGTGTAGTTTTGGCGGTCATTTTGACCGTGCCGTTTTTGTCGCTCGTGTCGGGCGCGCTGAATGAAAAAACGCTTTATGCCGATATGCCGGCAGAGTGGGCTGTAAGCTACGACCCGAGAACGGATGTTTCCGATTTGGTTCGGGAGGGAGAAAACAAAGCATTGCCGTTTTTGTCGGACGGAGCGGATACTCCGTATACATTTTACACATTCCTGAATTCAAATCAGAAAGCGGTTTATAACGCGCTTAAAGAAAAGCTGTTTGAAAGCTCGGTTGAGGTTACCTTGCCGTCGCCTCTTACGTGGAGCGGCACCGACACAAGCGTGCCGAGCGACATAAAGTCCGCTCTGTCGGAGGCTGTTTCGGGCGGAATATCCGCACTTTGCGACGATTTCCCGATGATCTTCTGGATAAACGGATACAGTATAAGCTACGGTTATTCTTACCGTCACGGTGACAGCGGCTACATTTTTACAATTACTTCGGTTACGGTAAAACCAAGAATAAATACAAACGCCTATGCCGATATGAATAAGGTAAAGCAGGATTACAATGATATGGCGGCTGTTGTTGCCGACGTCGAAATAAAGGGCGCAACGCGTTACGAAAAGGTGAAGTTCATACACGACTTTATCTGCAAACGAGTCGAGTATGATGAAAATTTTGAAATACCTACGGCGCACGAACCGACAAGTGTATTTTTGTCTCCGTACAAAACCGTGTGCGAGGGATACAGCGAAGCTTTTAAAATTCTCTGCGACAAAGCCGAAATACCGTGTGTAATAGCGGTGGGCACTTCAAACGGCGGAGGTCACGCTTGGAATTACGTTAAAATGGAGGACGGCAAGTGGTACGGCGTAGACTGCACATTTGATGATCAGGGCAGTATTCTGTATGACTATTTTCTCGTGGGAACAGCCAGCGGAAATAAGTATTTCAATACGTCCGAGGCCTTCGGCAGCAGCCATACCGAGACGGGAAAACGTTACGGCGGCAACTTTACGCTGACATATCCCACCGTATCGGAAAATGCCTATTCGCCTGTTGTACCGGGAATAAACTCCGGTGCAACGGTGAACGAAAAGTCAAAGCTTTTATATATCACAAACGGCGCGAGCGTAAATTCGGCGGTTTATATGCAGAGCGGTTACAGCTTTGTTTCCGGCGGCAATAAAACCGGCTCGCTCTTCACGGTCAAAAATACTTCGTCGGGTGCAAGCACGGGCTACACCGTAATTATGCGCGGAGATGTTGTGCCGAGCGGCAAGGTGGACGGCTCCGATTTTGACGCCGTAATTAAGCACTCGGTGGAAGAGCAAAAACTCGAAAACGGTTCAAACGAATATTTGGCTGCCGATGTAAACGGCGACGGAGTTGTGGATTTGTTTGACGCCGCCGAAATAGATTTGATAAAAGCGGGTAAGGCTTCATAAAGCCGTAACCCGAAAAGACAAGATGTAAAAACCGACACCGAAAAATCGCATAAAGCGGGGGCGCCCAAAGGCTTTAGACCTAAAGCGCCCCTTTTTCTTTAATAAACACTTGACAAGTCCCGTTTTTGGGACTAATATTATACGAGTAAGCGAACAAATGTTCTACAAATCAACGCCCGAAATCTGTTTTTTCGGGTGTTGATTTGGTTTTGGGATGACGGTTTCGGTGCGGCTTACCGATAATGTCGGTCGTCCGAAAGGAGAGTTATGGACGAAAAAATACTTGCGGAATTAAGCCTTGACGAGTACATCTATCTCACGGAAAATCTTGAGGTCATAGAGCACGGCGGAGACAAAAATGCGGCGGCATATATTTTGGCGCGCAAAAATTCCGTCGTTAAGAAGCTTGTCGGGCTTGTACTTCAAACCGAGCTGACGCAGGAGGAACGCGATTTTTTGCTTGCACGGCATATTAAAGGACTTAACAAATCCGAAATCGCGCGACACAACAATGCTTCGCGCAAATATGTTGACAGAGTGCTTTTGAGTGCCGAAAAAAAGCTCTATGCCTACCTTAAATATCCCGTGATGATGCGTTTCTCGCTCATATGCCCACCAGAAAATATATTTGACGAAATAAAGGAGTATTTATGACGAAAATCATTTCCATCTATATTTTTTTAGAGGACGAGCCGTCCGTTGAGTGCATAACGGCAGGGAACAGCGCCGAGCATAACGCGACTACGCTCAAATTCATTCTCGAGAGCACCTTTACCGACGAATTTAAATATTATCTCGACTTCGTACTGCCGAACGGGAAAATCTTACGCACGGATTATCTTCCGCTTAATAAGGAAGATGAAAATTCCGTGTCGTTTGATGTGCCAGCGTCAGTCACAAAATACGGTACGGCAGAATGTTGTCTGAACGCCGTTAAAATCGACGAAAACGGCCTCACAACCGAGGTTATGAAGCCGAAAAACGTCATATTGTATTTTAACACACTTGCCGACGCCGACGGGGCTCTTCTCGCCGAATACGATTTCTCGGTAAATACGATGCTTGAAAATATAAAGAACGGCGTGTTTAAGGGCGAGAAAGGCGACAAGGGTGACAGCGGAAAAGACGGCAGCAACTATGTTTTGACAAAAGAGGATAAGCAAGAGATTGCGGCTCTGATAAATAAGAGCACATACGGTCTTCCGTATACGCGCAGAGCTTCGGGAGAAAACACGCTGACGCTTACGGATTCTCTTGCCATGCCGTTTAAGGGCTTTACGGTATACGGCAAAACTTCGGTTACGGGTTCCGTCACAGGTACTGCGGAGCCTGCCTCTTCCGTAAAAATAAGCGGTGTGTCATCCGTAAAAATCGGAATAAACGGCGCGGAGCAAACGGTAAATACGGGCAGCGAGCTTTTTTCTGCCGGAGACTACGCGGACAAAGCCGATGTCATAAGCGGAATTTTCACAAGAAAAATCGGCAAATATGCTCTTACGGGAACCGCCCAGGCGGTACTTGCAAAATCATATACAAGCGGCGGCGTGACTTTAAACAGGATATATACTCCGACCCCCGTCGGTGCAAAAATGGTTCGCGGAACCTGCCTTCCCGGTTACTGTACGCATTTTGAGGTGTTCTCGGATAATATCACAAGCGACGAAGAGCTCGGAGCACGCATTTCGGCGGGTAAAAATTATATCGGCGTAATATACGGTTACAGCAACGACGTAATATATTTTTTGACTACGCTTTCCGTAGACGGGCTCAAATCGTATCTTCAGTCGCAGTATGCCGCAGGAACGCCCGTTACGGTATATTACCCGTTGGCGTCCGAATCGGAGGAAAAGATTACGCCGGTGACGCTGAATTCTGTTTTTCCGACCACCGAAATTTCGGTTTCGGAGCCGGGCGGTAAATTCGATGTATGCTATTGCGCAGATATATCCGAGGCTGTAAAGCGACTTGAAGAAAAGTAAAAATAACGAAAGGAAAATTATATGGAAGCTAAATATAAGGGAATAGACGTGTCAAAGTGGCAGGGCGATATAAATTGGGAAAAGGTCCGTGCTTCGGGCGTTGAATTCGCCATGTTGCGCGCAGGCTTCGGCAGATGCCAAGGTCAAAACGATACCTCGTTTGAAAGAAATTACCGCGAGGCAAAGAAAAACGGCATACTTGTGGGCGCATACCATTACAGTTATGCAAAAACCGCTTCGGACGCGGAAAAAGAGGCTGAGTATTTTCTCTCGCTTATATCGGGAAAAAGCTTTGAATTTCCCGTGGCATTCGACATTGAGGACAACTCGCAGAAAAATCTGTCACGCGAAGAAATAAGCAATATTATTGAGGCTTTTTGCGGCAGTCGGAAAAAGCCGGATATTTTGTTTCGGTTTATGCAAATTTGTGGTGGCTCAATAATAAAATCTCGGACAGAGTAAAGGAACGCTATGACATCTGGCTCGCACAGTGGGCGGATACCCCGTCTTACGGCGGAAAATACGGTATGTGGCAGTATACGTCCTCGGGTAAAACGGACGGCATATCGGGAAATACGGATATGGACTTATCCTTTAAAGATTATCCGAATATAATGAGAGTGAACGGACTTAACGGCTTTTCAAAGGACGCCGCAAAAAATACCGAAGCCGTAAAAAGCGGCGGATTTTCACCGCGTCAGACCGTGGCGCTTTGCAATACGCCCGTATTTTCTTCGGCTTATTCGCAGTCGCCGTCGGTAAAGAAGTCCGGAACCTATTACATCTACGACGGAATCGAGATAAACGGCAGGTATCGCATCACATCTTCCGCAAGTTTGGCTCTTAAAAAGCCCGTCGGAAAAAACGTCACGGGATTTGTAAACGTCGGGGATATAAGGTGAGGCGCCGTTATGAGTGAAAACGAGCTTTTTGAGCACCGAATCAAAACTCTTGAAAACGACGTCAAAATACTGTACGGAAAGGTGAATACCTTTGCGATAAATCAGGCGGAAGAAAATACAAAGCTCGATAATTTGCTTTTGTCCGTCGGCGAACTGAAAGAGAGCATAAGCGAAATTAAACGCAGACCTTCGGCATTTTGGGATAAGCTCATATTTGCGCTTATCGGTGCGGTCGGGACTGCGATAGGCTATGCGGTTATCGGTTTTATAAATTAAAGGGGGAAATATGGACGTATTGTCATATATAATAAACCGCGCGCTGGTTTTGATACCGGTGCTCAATATATTAGGGATGATTTTAAAGACGCTCGAAAAAATACCGGATAAGTTTATACCGCTTATACTTTTGGCGGCAGGTATTTTGGGGAGCATCGCTCTGATGGGTGTTTCGGCGGATTCCGTGATACAGGGAGTGCTCGTTACGGGAGCTGCCGTTTACGGCAATCAGGTGGTAAAGCAGTTAAAAAAGGATAATTGATTTTTAAAAGGGGCTGTAAAAACTTGTGTTTTACAGCCCCCGTATTTATGTGTGGTTATCCGAGCATTTCTTTTATCAGGTCGTCTGTCAGCCTGTTAAGAGCGCCGAAATCCATTTCGCTTATATAGCAGGTTTCAAGCTCATCGTGTATATCCTTTGCCTCTTTAAGTATGTCAACGCATTTAGGCAGCAGCAGTTTAATATTTTCTTTATAGAAACACAGCTCGCTGTCATATTCGCGCAAAATATTTTTATCGCAGTATTTATCTGCGGAAAGGCGCTTTGCACCTTTGATGTTTACCGGGAATGCGTCACAGGTGGTCACATAGGCAAGGCGTTTTTCGGGGATTAAAACGTGCGCGGTCTTTTCGGGAAAGAGCACATCTCGGCAAACAATGACGTCATACCCGATAGAAGCCGAGTAACGGGCAATGTCGGTAAGCATTTTTTCGGTTATTCCCGATTCGTCGCGTATAACGGTTATGTCGTCGGCGAGATTTTTTACGGTATTTGTAAATGTTATAATCCCTTTCGGAGTAACTCCCGAGAGGAAACGGTTTTCGATTCTTCCTTTTTTATCGGGAACAGGCTCAAATTGTAAAAGAATATCACCCGTAAGCTCGTGAAGTTTTTTCTTTTTTAATGCCGTTTTATATATTTCCGACATATTTTGCTTTAATGCGGTTGCGGCACAAAGAAGCGATGAAACCCTCTTGTGGCAAAAGCCGTTTTCGTTTGTCAGGCGTATAATGTCTTTGCTTTTCCTTTTGAGATTTTCTCTGTTCCAAAGCGCGGCAACATTAACTATCTGCTCCGCGGTGCCGGCAAATACGGGCTCAACCACGTGCGGAGCGGTTCCGTCGCAAATCGAGCAATACTTTTCCGGAATGAATACACCGTCAAGCGAATCGGGGTCCGATGAGCACCAAAGCTTTTCGCAGAAAATGCCGCGTTTCAAGGCTTCGTCCGCGGCCTTTTTCATAAGTCCGGATTTTCCCGTGCCGGGACCGCCCTTTATTATAAAAGTGCTGTACGGCGTTGTGTGCTCGGTAAGGTCATAAAAAAGCGAGTAAAAACCGTTTCTGGTATTTGTGCCGAGAAAAAAGGATATGTCGTTTTTCATTTTTTGCCCTCCTAATAATTTATCCGTGTTATTATATGCGGCAAAACGAAAAATGATAAATAAAAAAACAAGGGTTGTAAATTTTTTACAATCCTTGTTTTTGCGTAATTTTATATGGCGACGTCAAGTCGGTTTACAGGTATTCGCGGCCCGTAAGCACTCTGTAAAGCGCAAAGTATTTTACCGATGAACGGCGTATGTGACTTCCGACCTCATAGTAAAAACCGTTGGACGTTGTGAAATAGAGCTTTGTTTCGCCGCCCATCGACATTTTAACTATATCCGAGAGCAAAAAGACTTTTTTGCCTTTCTTTTCGTCGGTAAATTCGAGCCTGTCGGAGTAAAGACTCAGCGTGCAGTTATCCGAGAACAGCTCTTTCGTCTCGTTTTCCTCTATGCAATTGAGTATCTGCTTTTCGTCGGTGGTTATGGGTTTTTCCTTAAATGAACGCCATAATTCGAGATTTTCTTTTACATAGCTTTTTTGCCATTTGTCCCAGTCGAGAACATTGTCAAATACGAGAGAGTCGCCCTCAAAAAATCCGTATTCGTTAATGTGCATTTTATAGCCGCATTCACATGAAAATTCGTTGCCGTGTGAATGGGTTTTTCCGATTGTATGGCACTTGGGGCAAAGGTAGAGGATAGTCTCAAGATCCTCTGCGAGAGCGCGTCCTTTATATCTGTGCGGTTCCTTTCTCTGCCGGTCGTAGGCGTTTATGTATATATCGCGTCTTATCGCCTCGTTGATTTCGTCTACGGACATCTTTTGAAGCTCTTCCGGCATATATTCGCGAACCACGCTGCCGCGCATTCTTCCGCGGCGCGAGTGCTTTGCCCATCTCGGATCCTTAAAGTATCCGCCGACGGTGCGGAACGTGATAAGACCCGCGCCGCTGTCTTTGACGAGCTTTCCGGTACGCGGAGAGACAAATCCCGTTTCGCCGTTTATGGAGCAGTACCCCTCGGCGTGTATACAAACGCTGACGCCGTTTCTTACGGATTCCGCCATCATTTCCATCGTCTTTTCGGAATCGGCGCCGCGTCTTTTCGGAATGGGATTAACGCAAAATTTTATAAACTTTCCCCATGCGCCCATTCTGAGAAGATGGTCGCTCGTCACGAAGCGCAGATACGGTTTAAACGTAAGCGCTTCGTAAACGGGGTCAAGCATGGTGGTGTGATTTGATATGAGGATAAAACTCTTGTTTTTCGGTTTATATACCTTGCCTCTGTAATTCGAGACAAGCTTTACTATCCAGCCGAATAAAAATTTTACGGTGAAATAAATGCCGTGGGCGCGTTTAATATGAGCCAGCGCTTCGGGAGTTTCGTTATTTGCTTTCTCCGTCGCTCTTTTGCTGCTCTGATTTTTGCTGCTCTGATTTTTGCTGCTCATATTTTGCGGCCTCCTCTTCTTCAAGCTTCCTGTACGCTACCTTGCCTACAAGAGTCTTGGGAAGCTCCGTGCGGAATTCTATTTCGCGCGGCATGGCGTATTTGGATATATTTTTGCGGCAGTGCTCAAGTATTTCTTCTTTAATCTTTTCGCTCGGTTCAACTCCGGGGCGCAAAACGACAAACGCTTTGACCTTATGCATCTTGTACGGGTCCGGAATGCCTATGGCGCATGAGAGCAGTACGTCGGGATGAGCGTCTATGGTGTTTTCAACCTGCGACGGATATACGTTTATGCCCGAAACTATGATAAGACGTTTAAGTCTCTGCTTGAAGTAGATAAATCCGTCCTTATCCATGGTGCCTATATCGCCCGTGTGAAGCCATACTCTGCCGTCGGCGTGTGTACGCAGCGTTGCGGCGGTCTCGGCGGCGTTGTTGAGATAGCCTTTCATAACGGTAGGACCGCTTATGCAAATTTCACCCTCTGTGTCGGGCGGAAGCTCGCTGTCGTCCTTCGGGTCAACTATCTGATAGTAAACGTCCGGGTAAGGTATTCCTATGCTGCCCTCGCGGAAGAAGTCGCGCGGGGTAAGGCAGGACGCCGTAACACATTCGGTAGTGCCGTAGCCCTCTCTTATCTGTACCTTTGCGTTGTGATCCTTTAAAAATGCGTCGACTTTCTTTTTAAGCTCAACCGAAAGAGAGTCGCCGCCGCAGAATACACCGCGCAAAAATGAGAGGTCAACTCCGTCGAGACCCTCCGTGCGAAGCAGTGCCTCAAAGAGCGTGGGAACGCCGGGGATTGCATTGGGCTTGTTTTTCTTTATCATTTTCGCATATGTCTTAACGGTGAACTGCGGAACGAGTATGCAGGTACCTCCGTTAATAAGCGGCGTGTGAATTCCTACGCCGAGACCGAAGCCGTGGAACAAGGGCATAACCGAGAGCATACGAAGACCCTCCATGGTAAAGCCGGCCGCCGCGGCAACCTCCATACCGAGTGCGTTCATATTGAGGTTTGTGAGGAGTATTCCCTTTGTGGTTCCGGTTGTGCCGCCGCTGAAAAGTATAGCCGCGGTGTCGTCGGCTTTGGGGAATTCATCGGGCAGAGTTTCGTTTTTGCCTGCCGCTATAAAATCATTCCAACGAACGACGTTTTCGCTGTCGGGAAGCTCCGGCGGCTTTTTCTTCAGCGTGAGCGGATACAAAATATTAAGCGGAAAGCGTAATTCATCCTGTATTCTCGCTACGATTATTTTAACGGGTCTGCCGAGATCTTTTACCGCCTGCTCAACCTTGTCGTAAAACATATCCACAACAAGTATGGCTTTGCTGTCGGTGTTTTTGAGATAAAACGTAATTTCGCCCGCCGCCGAGAGAGGATGTATCATAGTGGGAATTGCGCCTATGCGGTTGAGCGCGTAAAAGCTGTCAACGCCCTGCGGAGTATTTGGCATACAAATGGTTACCGTTTCTCCCTTTTTTATACCGAGCGCCTTAAAAGCCTTTGCGGTTCTGTCGATTTTTTCTATGAATTTTTCATAGGTCGTTCCTTTTCCCTGGAACTCGTAGGCATTTACCTGCGGATGGGTCTTACCTGCGTTTACAACAGCTTCATACATTGAAATTTGGGGGTATTCGAGCGTTTTCGGAATGTCCCCGTAGAATTTCAGCCATGGTGCATTAGGTGTATTCATATTAAGTCCTTTCCGTGTTTTATGTATTATTATTTTTTATATGGATTTTATATACTGCGGAACTTTTTCGGTGTGGTTCCGTAGAAGCCTTTGAATGTGCGTATAAAATTATTTATATCCGAAAAGCCTATTTTGCGGCAGATTTCGTTTATGCTGAGGTTTGTGGTCATTAAAAGCCTGTTGGCGTTTACAAGACGTACCGCGGTGAGATACTGCTTCGGACTGAAGCCCGAAAAGCTCTTAAACGAGTGGCTCAGATACGGCGGCGACAAAAAAGCGCTTTCGGCGAGCTTTTCAACGGTTATTTCTTCGCCGTAGTGCACGTCGATATACTCGCGTATTTTTTGCATAGACTTGTTTTGACGCTGTGCGTTTCCGAACGGCGATGGGTTCAGCTTATATATTTCAAGCATAAGCAGTTTAAAAAGTACCGCGGCGGTGTTGCCGACCGTGCCGTAAGGACTTCGGCACTCTTTTTCAAGCTGTGCGCACACTTCCTCCGCAACCCTGCTTTCCGAAAAATCAAAAATGTGATATGAGCTTTTGAACTTCTTTACAAAAAACGACGAAATGCTTGAAGTTCCGAGAATTTTTTTGACCTCCTCGCTTGCGAGAGAAAAAGAGTAATATTTAAAAGGTGCTTTTGTTACAGACATTGTTTTGCCGCCGACGGAAGATATGATGAGCATTTGACCGCCCGACAGAATAAAGTCCGTATCTCCGCTTTTTATTACGGCTTCGCCGTCTTTTGCATATATAAAATCGAATACCGATTCGGGCAAAAGCTGTGAAGGCGTTATGTCTTTTTTTTGCGAGGATGATAATACCTGCATTGTTTACCTCCTTTCCGCAGATTAAAAAGCAAATTTTACATATTTTTTGCCCAGACATAATATATCATATAAAATCGCAAAATGCTACTGTTTTTTTAAAATATTATAATTTAGTATAATTCCGTATACTGCGTTCCCCGCAGCGAAGCCGCAAAACGGGCGTTTGTGTGGAACAAAACACTTTGAAATAAGTTTGTCCCCATAGTGTGAGGCTTTGCATTTCGGAACATAAAAAATATGAAAATCGACGAAAACGCCCTTTTTCGCCGTTATAGCGCCAAATCCGATTGACACTACTTAGTTTTTGTTGTAAAATAAATAAAATTATAAGGGGCAGAATATACTTGCCCGACATTCGGTATTTTTTAAAAACCGGCACTTACGCACAAACGACATTTTTAATCTGTTGCATAGGGGTAGTTATGAAAAAAGAAGATAAGGATATAGAAATACGTTTTGAAAACGGTCACGTACCGCGAAGACAAAATCAGAACAATATTGCAAATACCGCCGAGCGCACGGCTCGCGGAAAGAAAAAATCCAAGGACGCAAAGGAACCCGGAAAGTTTAAGAGAAAATGGAAAAATCTGAAAAAATGGCAGCGCGTTTTAATAATAGTTGTTGCCGTTATTCTCTTACTCGCTATTGTCTCCTGCGCCCTTGTTTTCGGTATATGGGGCGGTTTTAAAAAGAACGTAAACAAAAACAACCTCGGCGTATCCGACGACATTGCAAACAAATACGGCAAGACCGATATTGTAAACATAGCGCTTTTCGGTGTCGATACAAGAGACAAAAATTCTTTCTCCGGCCGTTCCGACTCTATCATGATAGTAAGCATCGACAAGGCAAACAACGACGTAAAGCTGATTTCCGTACTCCGCGACAGCTATGTTGCGATAGACGGTCACGGCAATCAGAAAATAACTCACGCTTACGCTTACGGCGGAGCGGAGCTTGCCATTAAAACGCTCAACCAGAATTTCAATATGAATATTACCGATTATGCTACGATAAACTTCTATAAGCTTGCCGAGGCAATCGATATTCTCGGCGGCATAGATCTTGAAATAACCGAGGACGAGCGTCTGGAGCTTAACAATATCGGCGACGACGATAATCCGAATTTCCAATACGTTGAAAAGTCGGGAATGGTGCACCTGACGGGCGAGCAGGCGTCGGTTTATTCGCGTATCAGAAAGCGCGATTCCGATAACGCCCGTGTAGACAGGCAGAAAAAGGTTATTGAGTGCCTTATCGACAAGGCGAGAAACATCAGCCCCACAAAGTATGCCGATTTGGTAAAGGCGGGCATGGCTCTTTGCGAAACGTCGATGTCGGTTTCCGAGGTTCTCTCTTTCGCTCCGATGCTTTCAAATGATATAACCATAGAGACTATGGTCGTTCCCGGCGACGAGGATAACGCAATAGGCGGTATTTACGACGGCGCATGGGTATGGAGATATGACCTCGCGGCGGCTGCCGACAGAATACACCTCTTCATTTACGGTGAAGTTCCCGAAACCACGGCTTCGTCAAAGAAAAAGCCCGAGTCGCAGTCAACAACCAAGAGCTCAAAATCCTCTTCGTCCACAACAAAGAGCAGCGGCTCTTCAAACGGCGGCTCAAAAAACAACAACTCCGCCGCGACAACAACTAAGCACAACGGCGGCAACAGCCAGTCCGGCGCGACGACAAAGCCGCAAACAACCGCCGAGGCAACCGTAAACAACGAGACTACAAAAGAGCATACTACGGCTGAAAACAAGACAACGGCGGCGTCCGACGAAACCAAGTCGGCGGCGTGATAAATTCAAATAATACATTTTTTAAGTGCGTTTCGGCGCAGGAGGAAAAATTATGAAACAGTACGATTATCTTATCGTAGGCAGCGGACTTTTCGGAAGCGTTTTTGCCCACGAAGCAACAAAACACGGCAAAAAATGCCTTGTTATCGACAAAAGAAGTCACCTCGGCGGAAATATTTATTGCGAGGATATAGAGGGCATAACCGTTCACAAATACGGCGCTCACATATTCCATACAAACGACAAGAGAGTGTGGACTTATGTAAACGACCTCGTTGAATTCAACCGCTATACAAATTCACCGGTTGCGAATTATTACGGTGAGCTTTACAACCTGCCGTTCAATATGAACACCTTTAATAAGATGTGGGGCGTAGTAACTCCCGAGGAGGCAAAAGCCAAAATCGAGGAGCAGAAAAAGCAGATAACCGGCGAGCCCAAAAATCTTGAGGAGCAGGCAATAAGCCTTATCGGATACGATATTTACAAAAAGCTCATAAAGGGCTATACCGAAAAACAGTGGGGCAGAGAGTGTAAGGATCTGCCTGCGTTTATCATCAAGCGTCTGCCGGTAAGATTTACCTATGACAACAACTATTTTAACGACAGATACCAGGGTATACCGATAGGCGGCTACAACAAGCTTATAGAAAAACTGCTTGAGGGAATCGAAACGCGCCTTGATACCGACTTCTTAAAAGACAGAGAAGCTCTCAGCGCGCTCGCCGACAAGGTAGTTTATACGGGCCCCATCGATCAGTATTACGACTATCGTTTCGGAAAGCTCGAATACCGCAGTCTTCGTTTTGAAAACGAGCTTCTTGACTGTGCAAACTATCAGGGTGTAGCCGTTATGAACTATACCGACGAAAAGACTAAATTCACGAGAATCATAGAGCACAAGCATTTTGAATTCGGAACTCAGGCAAAGACTTATATCACAAGAGAGTACCCGTCCGAGTGGCAGGAGGGCATGGAGCCGTATTACCCCGTAAACGACGAAAAGAATCAGTCGCTTTACAGCAAATACAGCGACCTTTCAAAGAGTGAGGACAATATAATCTTCGGCGGCAGACTTGCCGAGTACAAATACTACGATATGGATAAGGTCATAGCTTCGGCTTTGGCGGTAACAGATAAATTATTTTGAGCGAGGAACGGTCAAAGGCTATGAATGATGTAAAAGTTAGTGTTATAATGCCTGTTTACAACGTCGAAAATTACGTTGGCAGGGCTATCGAGAGTATACAAAATCAGACCCTTACCGATTGGGAATTTTTTGCCGTAGACGACGGAACTCCCGATAACAGCGGTAAAATCTGCGATGAATACGCCGCAAAGGACCCGCGTATAAAGGTTATCCATAAGGAAAACGGCGGCGCTCCCTCGGCGAGAAACGTTGCAATAGATAAGGCTGTCGGAAAATATATGTATTTTATGGACTCCGACGACTGGGCTGAAAAAACCATGCTTCAGGATATGGTCGATTTGGCCGAGAAAAACGATTTGCAACTCGTTGTTTCGGGTTACTATATCGACACATATTACAGTGACACCGAAAAATTCACGCAGGAGCAGGTCTACAAGGATAAGATATACAAAACTCAGGCTGAATTCAGAGCCGACGCACACAACCTTTTTGACCGCAATCTTCTCTACACCCCGTGGAATAAGCTCTTCTCGGGCGATTATATCAGAGATAACAAGCTCTATTTCCCGCAGACCTTCTGGGATGATTTCCCCTTTAACCTCTCCGTTGTGCGCGACGTTGAGAGAGTCGGCGTGACGTCAAAGAAGTATTACCACTTTATCCGTCAAAGAGCCGAGTCCGAAACCGCCAAGTACAGAAGCGATATGTACGAAAAGCGCGAGGAGGAGAACGAGTGGATGAGAGAGCTCTATGAGCACTGGGGAATTATGACTCCGGAGATAGAGGAATTTCTCTCGAGAAGATATATTGAGCGCATAGTCGGATGCGTTGAAAACGTTACAAACAAAAACTGCACCTTGCCTGCCGGCGAAAAAAAGGCGCAGATAAGAAAGATGATAAACGACCCCAAGGCGCGCGCGGCGGTTTCGGCGGCTGTGCCGAAGTCAAAGTATATGAAGCTTATGCTTATACCGATTAAGATGAAGAGCACCGCGCTCACATATCTTGAGGGTAAGGTCATTTCTTCCGTAAAGTCCGGCAATACCAAGCTTTTTGCAAAGCTTAAAGCAGGAAGATAAAAAAATAAATCCGAAAGGCTGTGAAAAATATGAGCGCACCGTATTTCAGCGTTGTTATGCCGGTTTACGGCGTCGAAAAATATCTCAAAGACACGCTTGACAGCGTTCTGCGGCAAACCTTTGCCGACTTTGAGCTTATACTCGTCGACGACTGTTCCAAAGACGGCAGCGGCAAGATATGCGATGAAGTCGCAGCCTCCGACGGCAGAGTTCGGGTAATCCATAAAGAAAAAAACGGCGGAGCGAGCAGCGCGAGAATTCTCGGCACAAAGTCCGCTTCGGGCAAATACCTTTATTATATGGATTCCGACGATAAAATCGACAGCGATATATTTGAAAAGATGTATTCGGCTTCGCGTGACGCTTCTCCCACGGTCGTGATGTTCGGCGCGGTAGAGGAGTATTACGACAAGACCGGTAAGCTGTATATGACAAATCCCGTGTCATATGAGAGCAAAATACTCTCGGGCAGAGAAAATGTGGCAAAAGAAGTTATTAAAATCGAAAATACCACGCTTTTCGGCTACCTTTGGAATAAAATTTATCTCAGGGAAGCGGTGCTCTCTTCGGGCGTTACGTTTTGCGATATGCCGCTTAACGAGGATTTTAAATTCAACATAGATTTTTTCAGATATGTCGATTCTCTGGTAATTCTTGACGATACGGCATACCACTATGCCAAGAGAGATAATCAAAGCCTTACCTGCCGCTTTGTCAAAAATTACTTTGAGCTTCAGAAAATGCGTATAAATGAGCTTCTTGAGTTTTACCGCGAAAACAATCTGTGCGACAGCAGCATACTCAAAAATCTCGCGGGTATATATGTAAGAAGCGTTTTTTCGGCTCTCGAAAAAAATAACGACAAGCGCTCCGGAATGTCGGGCAAAGACAGAAAAAACTGGCTGAAATCGCAGTATGGCAGCGAGCTTTATAAGGAGCTTATGCCTTACGCCGAACCCGACAGCAGGCTTGTCAGGATTATGGCGAAGCAGCTTAAAAGCGGAAATACAGGTGTTCTGCTCTCTATGGGCAGGTTTATTTCGGCAGTCAAAAAGAGCTTCCCGTCGCTGTTTTCGGGGCTTAAATTAAAAAAATAATGTGGAGGGCAAACAGTTGAAAAAGGTACTTTTCGGCTATATTATGAACGGAAAAGCCGGCGGAATTGACAAGTATATGCTCAACTTTTTTGAGCGCTTTTCTCCGGATGAGGTGCATTTTGACTTTCTCACAACGCAGATAGACGAGGAGCTTCGCGATAAGCTCAAAAGCAAGGGCGCAGGGCTTTTTGAAATCCCGACTCTTAAAAATCCGCGCGCTCAGTATAAGGCGATTTGCGATATAATAAAGAAAAACGGATATGATACCGCATATTTCAATATCTCTACCGCGATATGCTATCCGGGACCCAAAGCGGCGCACGACTGCGGAGTAAAAAAGGTTATCATACATTCGCACAATACGTGGTATGATTGCCCGAATCCCCAAAAGCGCGCGCTTATGATAAAGCTCAACAACATTTGCCGCAAGTTCCTTTATAAATATGGAACCGACTTTTACGGATGCTCGGTACTCGCAGGAAAATGGATGTTCCCGGAAAAAATAGTCGAGTCCGATAAATTCCGCGTTATAAAGAACGCAATAGACCTTACAAACTTTGTGTATTCCCCCGAAAAGCGCGAAAAAATGCGATCCGAGTTAAATTTGGACGATAAGTTTGTAATAGGAAACGTCGGCAATTTTCTCTATCAGAAAAACCACGATTTTATGGTTCGGGTATTTGCCGAGCTGTGCAAAATTGACAAGGACGCGCACCTTTTGCTCGTCGGTGACGGCTTGCTTTTTGACAATGTAAAAGAGCAGGTAAAGAGCCTCGGCTTAGCGGACAGGGTTACATTTACCGGCAGGCAGACCAATGCGTATGACTATATGATGGCTATGGATATATATCTTATGCCGTCGCATTTCGAGGGCTTCGGCATAGCTGCTATTGAGGCCGAGGCAACCGGGCTTATGTGCTATTTAAGCGACCATATACCGTCCGACGCCGTGATAACGGAAAACTGTGTTACCCTTTCCGTTGACAACGATAAGGACGCAAAGGTCTGGGCGGAAAAAATCGAAAAAGCCAAGGGCTATAAGCGATTTGACCGCACAGATGAGATACGAAAAGAAGGCTATGACCTTTCTGCACAGAATTTTTATGAATTGGTGTGAGGAGTCAAAATGAAAGAAAATTTACTTAGGAAGGGGTCGCAGGCGACCGGGTTTAAGCTGCTTTTTCTTGCGCTTACGCTGCTTTCGTTTAACGGCCTTATGGCAAACCGCACGGCGCTTACGTGGATTGCATATGCGGTAACGGCGGTAGGAATCGCGGTACTCGTAATAAGAGTTGTCTGCTTCAAAAAATACTTGCATGCAAAAGGCTTGTTTTTGCTGATTGCATTTTGCGGAAGTTATGCGCTGTCGGCACTGCTTACAAGGCAGTACGGGCTGTCGGAAAACGCAAAAGCGCTCGTTTGGATGGCGTTTCAGTATTTTATACTGTACACTTATGATACCACGTCGGACGGCACCGCGGAAAAAAAGGAATTTTACATAATTTCGCACTTCTTTATGGCATATACATTCTTGGCGGTTGCCGCCGGAACGGTTATGCTCTTTACGGATTACTATTCGTATACCGAGGTAAACGGAGTAGTCGTAATTCTCGGCTTCCTTTGGAACAGGCTTTGGGGCGTGTATTCCGACCCCAACTACGGCGCCGTATTCTCGGCTGTAACCGTTATAATGAGTCTGTATTTTTACAAGGACGCCAAGAAGCCGTTAAAGGTTTTGTATATCATAAACATTGTTTTGCAGATATGCTATATTGCTTTTTCGGATTCGCGAACCGGTATGGTATCGCTGTTCTGCGCGCTTTTGGTCTATGTGTATCTCACCGCGCTCAGAAGCAAAAAACTCGAAGCCAAAAAGGCGTTTGCAAAGGGAGCAATATGCATTTTGCTTGCGATTGCCACAATAGTTGTCTCTTTCGGCGCAATAAAGGTTGTATCGGTTTCAACCTCCGCGTTCAAAAAATGGCAGTATGAGCACATCGTAAAAAGCGATAAGGATAAAACCGAGGCTCAGAAAGAAAAAGACAAGCAAAAGCTTGAAATCGGCCGTCAAAGCGACGATATTAACGGTGACGTGAGTAACCGCCGCTTTGCTATATGGAGCAGCGGATTTGAAATATTCAAGTCGAAACCGTTAACGGGCGTAACATTCAGAAACTATGTTCCCTACGCCGAGGATAAGCTCCCCAACACCTATATAGTCCACAATGATTTCGATAAATTCCGCAGTATGCACAACAGCTTTGTTGACATACTCGTAAGCCAGGGAATTTTGGGCGTCGTGATTATCGCGGCATACATAATATTGGTGCTTGTGCTTATATTTAAGAATTTCTTTAAATTCAAGGGTGAAAAATATAAATATCACACCGTCCTGCTCAGCATTATAGCTCCGATATTTGCCTCTATGATGTTCTATTCGGAGACATTCTATATGAATACCGGCGGAGCGTTCCTCTTCTGGCTTACACTCGGATATCTCGTACAGTCCGTCACGATGAAACCTTCCGACGTTAAGGAAATTTCGCAGGGTAAATAAATTTTAAATCATTTTGTTTCGGAAAGAATAATACCGGTTCGCTGAACTTATTATTGAGGTGAAATTATGGATAAACTTCTCACGGTAGTTATACCGTCATATAATGTCGAAAAATTTTTGAATCAGACTCTCGACTCGTTTATATGCGATTTGGAGACAATGAAAAAATTTGAAGTTATCGTGGTTGATGACGGCTCAAAGGATAACACCGCCAAGATAGGCAAGGAGTACGCCGATAAGTACCCCGAAACTTTCAGAGTCATCTCAAAGGAAAACGGCGGCCACGGCTCCACCATAAACTGCGGCATACGAAATGCCGTCGGCAAATACTTTAAAGTGGTTGACGGCGATGACTGGGTTAACACCACCGATTTTGTAAAGCTTGTAAACAAGCTTGAAAACACGGAATCCGAATATGTGTTTACAAACTACTATGAGTATTATGACGACGTAAACCGCCAAAAGGCTGTTGATTTTCCGCAGTTCAAAAACGATACGGAATATGACTTTGCCGATGTTGCAAAGGAAATATGCATTCCTATGCACGCCCTTACAATAAAGACAAGCGTGCTTAAAGATAATAACATTGTTATTGACGAAAAGTGCTTTTATGTGGATGTCGAATATGTTATGTTCCCGGTGCCATTTGTAAACAAGGTAACATTCTTCGATCTGCACGTTTATATGTACAGACTTGCGCTCTCAACTCAGAGCGTAAGTATTCTCGGTTTCCAAAAGCATATAAATGACCATCTCAGGGTTACGTTCCATATGTTTGACTTTTACAGGGACTATATTTCCTCGGATAAGGCAGACAGCGCAAAAGCGGATTATATGAAAAACTGCATAGCGGATCTCATAATTACGCAGGGCGCAATATATTCGAGCTATCCCGACAGCGATATGGAAAACAGAAAACGCTTTATGGAATTTGACCGCAAGGCAAAGGAATTAAGTCCGGAAATATATGAGCTCAGCTCTGTTAAGAGCGGAAAATTGCGTTTGCTTCGCAAATATAATTTCAAGCATTACAGGCTCATACAGTCGCTCAGCCGCCTGCACTTCAAAATGACAAATAAATAATAATGCATCTTGCTTTAAAAGCCGTTCGCACTCGTGGTTTTGCCCAAAGTGCGGACGGCTTTTGTCTGTCAGCCGATTATCAGCTTTTCCCCGACATATATGAGATTCGGATTTTTAACGGAGTTCAGTTTTACCAGATTGTCAACGGTTGTGCCGAATTTTCTCGATATTCCCCAAAGCGTGTCGCCGCGCTTTACCGTGTAAATTACGGTTTGTTCTGAGCGCGCAGAGGGTATTTTAAATACTTCGCCCGCATATATGAGGTCCGGATTTTCAATGCCGTTAAGCGCGGCTATACGATTTATGCTTGTGCCGAATTTTTTTGCAATGCCCCAAAGAGTATCGCCGCGTCTTACCGTGTAAAGCGTATATCCGTAGCTTTCCGCGGACGTCATATGGGGGATTATAAACACTTCGCCGACGTATATGAGATTGGGATTCCTGATATTATTTGCGTTTACGACAGCCGACACCGTAACGCCGAATTTCTTTGCAATCCCCCAAAGTGTGTCACCGCGCTTTACCGTATATCTTACGGGTTCGGGCGCCTTTGTGGGCGTAACTTCGTTTGCACCGTTCAAAAATACCGACGAAGTAAACCTGTCAAGGTCAACATTGCCGTAAATCCCCGGTATTTCGCCGCGGTCGCTGTACTGAAATCCCGCATAGCTCTGCCAAATATTACTCGTAACATACGGTTCCTCCGCGTCATAATCGGCAACCCAGAGCGGAAACTGCGCAAAATTCCAGTCCCAGGTTTCCGAGGCGTTGTATGCGTCGGTGTAAAGAAGCGGCACTATTCCCGTAAGTTCTTTGAGCTTTTGCATAAATGCAAGCCCCACAAGATTTATGCCGTTTTTTCCGAGACTGCCGAATTCCTCGAAATCCATGGCAGGTCTTGCCGCAAAAGATTTTCCGCTTATAAGCTCGGCAAAGCGCGTCGCCTGCAAGTATGCCTGCTCGGTATTTCGTGCAGTCACAAAATAGTACGCGCCGCATTTAAGTCCGGCTTTTGTCGCGTTGGTGTAATTTTCCTCAAATTTCGGGTCGGTTACGGAAAAACCGTATCCCGCTCTTATATATACAACTTCGATTCCGCTGTTTTTAACCCGGTCAAAATCTATATCTCCCTGATAAACGCTCACATCTATTCCCGAAAATACTTCGTCGGTGTCGGCAGAAAGTGCCGAAACGTGCAGCGCTGATGCCGAAATCGCAACAAGGAGCACTAAAAGAAAAGATAGTATTCGTTTTGCCCGCTTCATAAAAAATCACAGCCTTTCTCTTATTTAAAAGCGCTCAATGCATTATATTTTAAACAGCACGCGAGTGTGACTTACTTGCCTGCCGTAAGGACGATTCTCTTGAAAATCTGCGGTATTTGCGATAAAATAACGCTGAAATAAAAAATTCGGAAGCGAGAAAAATGAAACTTGCGATTTTGTATCAACAAAGCGAACCGCCTGCAAAAGACGGCATAAGAAAACCGATGAAGCCGGGCGGATACAGCGACAGCGGAACGGATATAGCATATTGTCTGAAATCCGACGGCGAAGAAGTGATAACACCGGTAGAAAATCCCGATGTATACCGAGACACCGATTGGGTGTTCCCGGATACAAAAGAGGGGATAGAACTGGCAATTTCACTCGGTGCGGATACATTGTGGCTGAATACGGTTCTGTTCGCGACGCACCCCATAACGCTTTTTAAAGGTATAGACGTAGTGGGGCAGGAACCGTCCTGCGCCGAAAAGCTCGACGATAAATTCGGCACGAATAAATTTTTAAAAGACCGTAATTTATCGGTTATAGATGAAGTCCGCATAGGGAAAAACGATTTATACGAGGGCTTGTATCCGTGTGTTATAAAGCCGATAAGAGGACGCGGAAGTCAGGGCGTTGTAAAATGCGATACGGCCGGGGAATTTCGCAGAGTACGCGATGACGAGCTTAAAAAGAAAATATACGGCGATACCCTTATGGGGGAAGAATTCCGCTGTGGGAGGGAAATAACAATTTCCGTGTTCCCCGACGGCGAAGCTCTGCCGACTGTGGAGCGTGTGGCGCACAAAAACGGAATAGCGCCTTATAACGGCGATGTGCCCGTAACGCAAAACAGCTTCGCGATAAAAGACGACACAAAGGAGCTTGTTAAAATTAAAGAGGATTGTGTTGCCGCGTCACAGGCTTTAAAAATAAAAGGGCTTGTACGCATCGACTGCCGCGAGGATAAAAACGGGGTGTTTAAAATATTTGATTTTAACGCGAAGCCGAATATCACCGGCGGTGTTCGTCCGCACAGAAAAAATCAGGATTGCCTCACCATGATAGCGGCGCGTGCCGCAGGACTTACGTACCGCGACCTGCTTTTGAAAATGCTCGGAACCGCATGGACCGTGTAAGCCGAAACGCCACCGTTTTATGCACCGCCGGAGTGCGCTTCATTTGAAAAAAGCACTTAGCATAACGCTAAGTGCTTTTTATGGTCACAGGGTGTATGACGGAAGTGAGAGCAACACCCCGAAACACATTGAAAACACTACATTTTTACGGCATGGACGCACGGGTTAGATAAAGCGCGGAACAGATTATACAATTTGTTCCGCGCTATACTTATTTTTCTTTTATACTGCTTCGCCGTATACGAACTGAATATTCGACTCTGCCAGTTATGACATCATAGTGACTTCCAAAACCTGTTGATGTTGCCATGACCCATCCAAGCTGTTTATTCAGGTCATTTGCGATACGTTTAATATTGCTTGAATCAAGTTTGCAGCCACACTTAAATTCAAGATCAATGTTTGCATACATGGATTTGCCGTCATCAATATCACTCATCCGGTATTTAATTTCGTGTATATGCTGCTCTTGTGGTTCAATGCAAAATGCGTTTGCCAAGGCATGCGGATCATCAATAATAAACAGGTCACTTCTGTACTTTCCCGGCCATACGGCATACAGAATTGCTGTTCCGCTTACAATTTTTTATATGCCGAAATCATGTCTTCTTTTGCGCAATGAACTTGATTTACATTGCCGTCTTTTCCCACTTCAATGTAACACAATGTATTAGATGTGTATGGAAAAAACTCAGTTTCTTTTGCACTTCTCATGTTATTTCTCCTTGTTTACGGATTCGTTCTAGCAAATATTTGACCTTTTGATAAGCATCTTGCTTAACACGCAGCACTTCATCTTCTCCCTCAATTTCGAGAAAAGATACAATGTCTGCAGGTCCGGCATGCTTGGGAGATGCAAACTTTTCCTCAAGTTTTTGACACATTTCTTGGATAAGAGTCCTATCGGAATACGGTAAAAACTCTTTTACCAATTCTCTGACCCCACCGGGATAATAATTGATTGTGCAATAGATATCGTATGCATCTTTGGGCTTTCCTCTGCTAAGTGCGGATGATTTCATAACAAGAAACGGCACTATTGAAATGACATGGACGTTGCCAAAATCCAATGCTCCGTCTGGACGCTGGTATTCGATTTTAATATCCTTCGGAGGAAAATCAAAAGCGAAGTTGCCTCCCGTTGCAGGAAGTACTTTTATTCCGTCAACATGCTTGCTGACGTTTCCCTCGTCTCCACCGTATTTCCCAGACAAGAAATCAACATCGACATCATAAGAGATTCCATCTATTGTAACAGTTTTTATAAACGTAAAGTATTTTTCCGGGTGCCTTCTATATCCGTTTCTTGTTAGAATTCGTTTAATGTTTTCGTAGCTTTCCGCTTTGTGAATTTTCAGCTGGTTCAACAATACATCAACATCAATAGAACCAATGTGCTCTTTATCCGGATATAATAAAGAAGGGACCCAACCACCTATGATTCGGATATTATCTGAATATTCACTCAATATATTTGTTATTTCGCCAAGTACGGAATATGCAGCATCTTTTTGGCCTTTGGAATAGTCAGTGGCTTTCCTTAAATCTTCATCTTTTATCATAGTTATCACCTATTAAACATCTTTTCTATTATTGCATTGGCTGCTTCTTCGCCGCGATTAGGCAAATTTAATAAGTCAATTACAGTTTGAACTGGAGAGCTTACGATTGAATCATTAATGACCTGTTTAAACATGCAAGGTGTTTCATCGTGCGGAATAGTAACAACAATATTGCCACCGGATTGAACCTGCTCAAGGTCAAGGTCTTTGATAAATTCGAACAAACTTTGCTCTTCTACATAAACATTGATTTTATTGTATCGTACGGTAGGCGCATATCTTGCAGCCGCAGAAAAACCGGAAAGTACTGCGCTTTTATCGTGCGAAAAGCTCCATTCCGATATGCGTTTTTCAAGCTCCGGTATTGCATCTAAGGAATAAAACTGCTTTTCAATTGAATCCTTTTTGTGATAATCTTTACTCCATTCATGAAGTAATTCTTTGATGTTTTTCAGGCCAAACGAGTATATCTGATCATTTACCCAGTCTTTTTCAGTCAAAAAGGCTTTGACGTTTGATACTGTTCCAATTGCCTTGCCAGAAATATCAGATAGTTCTTTTACCTTCCAAAGTCTATCGGGCTGATCCAACATTGTACGCAATATTGTTGATGCAGCTGAAGAGGATTTTGATAAGTAATTCTTTTTCTCCCGTTTTTCAATATATTGATTTGGTTTTCCACTGACATGGAAAATAATGCGTTTTGTTAATATATAGCAATTTCCGCTTAAATCCATGAAACTCAGATTTTTATCACGCAGCATTTCTGCAGTTGCTTCGGAGATATAGGGAGCCATAAAAAGATAACAAGCGTTATTGTTGAATTGCTGTGCTTCCCTCATAAACATTGTAGCAAATCGCTTTTCTCCATTTGCTTTTACTTCAACGAAAAAGTTCTGTGAAGAATCGGAATCGGAAAAGTGGACTATAGCGTGAAAATCTCCGAATCCACGCTGTAAACCTGTGTTTTCAATTTCAATATCTGAAACAAATGGCACTTCATTCAGTGCGTGAGTTAAAGTTTCTTTAGCAATTTGTACGTATTGCATTTCGGTTAGATTTTGTTTCATTGCATATCAGCCTTTCACCGGTTCGGTGAAATAATTATATTCGATGAAATGCAGTTTGTCAATATATTATGAGAAAATAATCTTATGAAATTTTAAATGAGATGATCTTTCCCGTAAGTTCCCATATCTTCCCGTAATCTCCCGTAAGTTCCCATAATTAATTATATGGTCCCGCAGAGTGATACGGAAGTGTGGGAACACGAACAAAAACCATTGAAAACGCTACATTTTTTACGGCATGGACGCACGGGTTTCTCAATAAATCAAAGGAGAAACTGCCATGAATAGTTTTATCGAAGAGTTTTA
>JALELS010000002.1 GCA_022768065.1 Ruminococcus sp.
CTCGATATTCTCGTGCTTTACATTGCTCGGTATCTTTCCGTAAATAAAAATCTTCTGGGGGTGCAAAGCATCGATCATTGTCTGATATTCTCGCTCCCAAATTTGGAAAATCTCTGCGCTTTCTTTTACCCACATTGTCGATATGGCGACAATGCTATGCTTTGGCTCGCCGTCTAAATACCAAAAAGAAACAGTCACCAAAACGGTGACTGTTTCTTTTTGGCAGGGGCAGAAGGACTTGAACCCTCGGCACGCGGTTTTGGAGACCGCTGCTCTACCAACTGAGCTATACCCCTATATTAAATTCTTCCTTGCGGAAACCACTTAGCTATTATACATATATTGCATCATTTTGTCAACAAAAATTCTTGCAAAATGTTTTTCCGAAACTATATTTTTAAAAGGCTTTTTAAGTTTCGTATGCAAAAAATAAAGCCGATACCGTTTGGTATCGGCTTTATTTTATGGTGGACCATCAGGGACTCGAACCCCGGACCGCCCGGTTATGAGCCGGATGCTCTAACCAACTGAGCTAATGGTCCGCATCTAAACTGCTTGACTATTATATATATAAACGGCACAATTGTCAAGAGTTAATTTTTCTTTTTTTAAAATAGTTACCGTTCCGAAGTTCGCCGCCGAAACTTGCGTAAAAACGCACAATTTTATATGATTTTGACACTTTTACATATTGCAAATCCGAGGATTTATTATATAATTATAAAAACGGGCTTTTATGCAGCTCTGTTTTTGTACAAAACATACAGCAGTTGAGGTGAGACTTTGTACGGACTTATAGACCATCAGGAAGAAATAAACCGTCTTATGTCACGCTACGGCGTAAAATTCGGACTTTATAAAAACAACAAATTCAACGAACGGCTTTTTCCCTTTGACACAATACCGCGCATAATACCGAAAAACGAATTTGAATTTCTCGAAAGAGGTCTGAAACAGCGTGTTTACGCTCTTAATTTGTTTTTAAACGACATTTATTCCGACAAAAAAATCATACGCGATAAAATAATTCCCGAAGAGTTCATATACACTTCGCCGGGCTTTTCCGCACCGTGCGACAGGCTGACTCCGCCTAAAAAGATATATAATCACATTTCGGGTATAGATTTGGTACAGGGCAAGGATATGTGCTGGTATGTACTTGAGGACAATTTACGTATACCCTCCGGTGCGTCATACCCGATGATAGCGCGCGAGCTTTGCCGCAGAGCAAGTCCCGACACGTTCCAAAACAATTCGGTAGACGACAACCGCGACTACGGCGAGCTTTTGCGCCGTGTTCTCGACGATGTAAACACGGGCGGCATAAATGTAATATTAACTCCCGGAAGATACAATTCGGCATTTTTTGAACATTCGTATCTTGCAGAGCGCACCAAAGCGGTATTTGCAATGCCGCAGGACCTTTTTGTTGAGGGAAATGTTCTCTATTACAGCGAATATTCGGGTGAGAGGCGTCGCGTCGGCACGGTCTACCGCCGAATTTCAGACGAATACATTGACCCTATGACGTTTTATGCGGGCTCTCTTCTCGGAGTGCCGCATATCATAGATTCTTACAGAGCGGGCAATGTTGCGATTGTAAATGCGCCGGGAAACGGCATAGCCGACGATAAAGGCGTATACTATTTTGTTCCGCAAATGATAAAATACTATCTCGGAGAAGAACCGATACTAAACAATGCCGTCACCTATCTGCCGATAATAAAAAAAGATCTCGATTATATAACCGAAAATCTGTCGTCGCTCGTTATAAAAGATGTATCGGAATCCGGCGGCTACGGGGTCATATTCGGAAACACTCTTTCCAAAAACGAACTCTCTGCCCTAAAAGAAGCCGTTAAAGCTTCGCCGCGCCGATTTATAGCGCAGGAGGTAATAGACTTTAAAGGTCTCAAAGTTTTTGAAAACGGCAGGCAGGTCGAAAGAAAAGCGGATCTTCGCGCGTTTGTGCTCTACGGAGACGAAATAACCGTTTGGCACAGCGGACTTACACGCTATTCGCAAGACCCCGAGTCTTTTGTTGTAAACTCATCTCAGGGAGGAGGATTTAAAGACACATGGGTATTATCTCGATAAAATCCACGGACAATCTCTTTTGGCTCGGCAGATATGTGGAGCGCGTCTTTACCACTCTTCGCGTTTTTTCGGAATATTACGATAAAATGATAGACAAAGACGAAAACGCCTATATTGATTTTTGCCGCAAGCTCGGTATAGAAAACACATATTCCTACAAGCAGGAATTTATAACGAAATACCTTTTTGACGAAAACGACCCGAATTCCGTTATGAGTAATTTACTCTGCGCCTATGACAACGCCGTTGTTATGCGTAACGAGATAAGCTCCGAAACGCTGTCATATATTCAAATGGCGGTAAATTATATGGAACAAGGCAGAGAGAGCAGCGCGCCGATGCTTAAATTGCAGGAGGTATTTGACTGCATATTTGCATTTTGGGGCAGCGCCGACGATTTTGTGGAATCGGAAACGACGAGAAACATATTAAAATTCGGCAGAAGCGTAGAAAGGCTCGATTTATATACGAGATTTTCGTTTTCTCCGTCGCTTATAAAAAAGGAATTCAGCATACTTTTAAACCGTCTTTACAAAGTCGGCGTAGACTGCAACATCGACGCTATAAATACTCTTATGAACATTATCCTTGAAAAAGACGAATACAGCGAATACGACCTTTATACCGTGCGCGACGAGCTGTCTAAGGTATTTATTACCGCGCCGCTGTACTAAATACGAGGTATAAAAGAATTTGGAGGTCAGCGTGAAGCATATACGATTTTTTTACAGTATGAAAATTGATTTTTCGTTCCCTGTGATAAGGCACTGCTTTTCTTTGAGGTGTTTACCCTTTGATACGCCGTCGCAGAGGATAGAACTCATAAATGTAGATATAGAGCCGCACAATATGCTTACCGAAACGACGGACGGCTTCGGCAACAGGGTGCTCACCGACAGAATAATCGAACCTCACTCAAAATTCATCGCAATAGTTGAGGGAAAAGCGAGCATAGACTTTTCAAAGCGCGAAAAGGAAGAGCTTAACTGCATTTATAAATATCCGTCGCAGCATACGGCGCCCGGAGAAAAAATCAACGAACTCGTATCGGGGCTCGGTGATATATCGAACCTTACCATGCTTGAGACCGCACAGGCGGTTTCAAAAAGAATCGGAGAAGTATTCAGTTACAAAAGCGGCGTAACAAACATAAACACCACCGCGGAAGAAGCTCTGCACCTCGGGTGCGGCGTTTGTCAGGACTACGCGCATATATTTTTATCGGCGGCAAGACTTTCGGGTGTTCCGGCAAGATATGTTGCAGGCATACAAAAAGGTACCGGTGAAACGCACGCCTGGGCAGAGTTTTACGACGACGGCATATGGGTCGGAATTGACCCCACGAACCACCGAATGTGCGATGAAACATACCTTGCGCTAAGCCACGGCAGAGACTTTGCGGACTGCGGTATCAACCGCGGGCTGTTTATCGGCGGCGGCACTCAAACACAAAGCATCGTGGCTACGGTAGAAGAAATATAAAAAAGGAGTGGTTACCCATGGCTCATTGGACGAAATGTTCACATCTTTTCAGAGCAGCCGAATACGAATGCTCGCATTGCGGCAACAAAAGCGACAAACCATATTTAGAGTGTCCGCACTGCGGCTCGGAAATGACATCTTATCAAAGCTACCACAGTTATGACCCGAGTTGGATTGACGAGATGGCGGATTATGACGAGATGTTCGGTGACGATGACGACTGAAAAACAATTTGTTCGGACAAAAAAAGAATCGGGCAGAGTATATCTGCTCGGTTCTTTTCTCTTTTATCGAAGATTGTTTTTTATCACCGACCAACTGTCTGTTAACCGTTCGAGATTATATGACGCATTGGCGGGGCTTGTAGACGGCAGAGCCACGGTATCTCTGCCGACGGTATTTTTAATGTATTTATTAAACAATCTTTCGCTTGTTTTACCGTTTGAATAAATCTGCCTTATATCGCAGTAAGACAAAATCTCTCTTATGTCATTGGGCACTGCGTTTTTAATAGAGCTGTCGGAAGAGCCTACTATATCGCAGCTTTTTATAACGTCCCAAAGCGCGATATTGTGACTTTGCAAAAGAGCGGTTTTTTCTTCGCGGGACGACGGCACCGCACAGCCGAGTACGGCGGCGAGCACCCGCCAAAAACGATTTTGGGGATGCCCGTAGTAAAAGGATACTTCCCTTGATTTAACCGACGGGAAGGAACCGAGTATCAAAATTTTGGAATTGCCGTCATAAATCGGCGGTATTGTGTGCAAAAGATGCTCCGAAGTCATTGGTTTTTATCCTCAACTATTCTGTAATAGGTTCTTGCCGTTACAGCATACACCAAAGCGTAAATAATTGCAAATACGGCTATTGTGGCAACGGTGCACCAGAAGAACAGCGTAACATTGCTGAGGTTCAGCAGTTTTAAGAGCTTTGTAATTACTTTAAATCCGAAGCAGATATGAATTACGGCTGTAACGAGCGGCAGGAAAAACACGGTGAGAACTTGGGAATGAATACTCTTTTTGACTTCTTTTTTGCTCATTCCGACATTTTGCATTATTATATAGCGCTGCTTATCGTCATAACCCTCGGAAATCTGCTTGTAGTAAATTATCAAAACCGTTGCCACAAGGAAGAGAAGTCCTAAAGTTATGCCTATAAAGAACAGACCGCCGTACAGAGACATCATATTGTCGCGTGAGGTTTCGGCACAATTCAATTCGACAGCGGAGGTCTCGCTTATATCGCAAAAAAGAAGCGATATATCTTTCATATAGCCTTTTTGCACGTCTTTGGGCGCGTCGGTATCAAATCCGTAAGCAAAACTCATATCGGTGTGAGAGGCGTCTGCACCCTCGCTTTTGTAACCCATGGAATTATATATCGACATGGCGGCTTTTTCATCGGAAACAATATAGTAGCTGTAATTTGTGGTAAACGCCGCGTAAGAATCAATGGTCGGGAAAACGCCCACGGTATGCTTTATTTTATATGTGCCGTCGCCGAATTTTACCGTACCCGAAAATACTTTTCCGCGCGGCGTATATGCCAGCACTTCGTCGCTTTGGAGCGTTTCGTTTTGACCTGTTATCCTGTTGTATTCCGACACCGGTATCAGCGTCACTATATCTACTCCGAGTCCGTCGTTGTAGTCGGGGGTTACGGTAGCCGTATAGCCGCTGTCGTTAGCATAAGACGAAAACGAGAGATAGCGATAATAGAGTTCATTTTCGCTTTCTATACCGTATTTTTTGGCTTGTGTCGTCATAACATCGGCATAATCTTTGCAATTTTCCGTCGTTGCGTTTTGCACGTCGATATAAATATTGCGAGGATACCGCGTGCGCATAACGTCCTCCGTACCGGCATAGAGCGATACCGTGGTAGACACGGTTACAAGCACCGCGGTGGAAAGTATGCAGATACTCGCAAGTCCCGCCGCATTTTGCTTCATACGGTACATCATACTTGAAACGGAAGTAAAATGTTTTGCCTTATAATAATACTTTTTATTTTTCCTGAGAGCTTTTAATATCCATATACTGCCCGAAGAAAACAACATAAACGTCCCGACTATTACAAGCAAAACCGCCACAAAGAACGCCCACATTGCCGTTATCGGAGATTTTACGACAAGAGCTATGGTGTAGCCGGCTATAAGGCACACAGCGCCCAAAACAGCCGTTAACGCCTTTGCCTTCGGCTCTTTTTCGCCTGCACTTCCGCCTTTAAGAAGTTCAACCGGATTTGCAAGATGAATACTTAAAAGGTTATGGAAGAGATTTAAAAGCGCAACCGCTCCGAACACCAAAAGTGTAGCGTCCACCGTTGATTGACAGAATCTGAAATCGATGTCTCCGCCGAATTTCAGTATTTTAAGCAGCAGTAAAAATGTAAGCTTTGAAAAGAGTGCGCCTACGGCAATACCTGCCGCAGTTCCGAAAATATAGGTATAGGCAGTTTCGATAAAGAGAATTTTTGCTATATGGCGTTTTTCCATACCGAGAATATTATAAAGCCCGAACTCTTTTTTACGCCGCTTTATAAGGAAACTGTTTGTGTAAAACAAGAATATAGCGGAAAAAATACCGACCGTTACAAGCGCAAACGACAAAAGCAGATGAAGAGAGTCGTTATCTACCCATTTTATGTTTGCTATTGTGCCGACCACAAAAAACATAGCCGTTGTAAATATACACGTCAAAATATACGGCACGTATGTTTTACGGTTGTTTTTAAGATTTTGAACGGCAAGCTTTGAATAGAAAAATTTATTCATTGCTCTCACCTCTCGTTGACATTGCGGTGAGAGTATCGGAAATTTTCTGGAACATTTCGTCGTTATCCATACTTCCGCGATAAATCTGATTGAACACCTCGCCGTCCTTTATGAACATAACTCTTTTGGCGCAGGACGCCGCCTTTGTGGAGTGTGTAACCATTAAAATGGTCTGACCCTCCTCGTTAAAATCGCCGAACAGCTTTAAAAGAGCATCGGAAGCCTTTGAGTCAAGAGCACCGGTGGGCTCATCAGCCAATACTATCTGCGGATAAGTTATGAGCGCTCTTGCCACGGCGGCGCGCTGTTTTTGTCCGCCCGAAACCTCATAGGGGAACTTTGAGAGTATTTCGGTAATACCCAATTTTTCGGCAAGAGGCTTCAGCCTCTTTACCATTTCATCGTACGGCTTGCCCGAAAGCACAAGCGGAAGAAAGATGTTGTCTTTTAAAGAGAATGTATCCAACAGATTGAAATCCTGAAATACAAATCCGAGATTATCACGGCGAAATGACGATATTTCTTTTTCGCTTATGGCAGATAAGCTTCTGCCGTTCAAGAGCACCTCTCCGCTCGTAGGCTTATCAAGCGACGCCAAAATATTGAGCAAGGTGGTTTTGCCCGAACCCGATTCTCCCATTATGGCGACATACTCGCCCTTTTCCACGGAAAAACTGACATTGGAAAGAGCCTGAACGTGTGCTCCGCCGAAACGGGTCGTATAAACCTTTTTCAAATTGTTTACTTCTAAAAGCGGCATAATAATTACCGTAGCCTTTCCGCTACAAATATTTCATAAACAAACACGGTTAATCCTTGCTGTAGCCGTACAAGGCGTGACGGGAATTTCGTCTGTCTCAAAATTCATAACTGAGCGACTTTAATTTTTCGGCGTGATTTTTCGCACCGAATGCTTCCCTTTGTTTATTGCACGTTCAGTATATCAAAACGGAGAATCGCAAGCCATCGAAAAGGCTTACAATTCCCCTTTTAAACTTACATTTTTGTAAGGAAGCGTTATTCCACTCCGAGGCTGACGGTGTCAAGACCCAGTTTGACCGCAGTCCCATTTCCCACTTCGGAGGTCACCGTAATTGTATGGGAGAGCTTTGTGAGTATCTTTTTGCAGAGAAAAAGCCCTATTCCCGTAGATTTTTTATCCTCTCTGCCGTTGAATCCCGTAAAGCCCTTTTCAAAAATACGCGGTAAATCTTCGGGTCTTATCCCTATGCCCGTATCGGCAATAACAAGCGTCTTTTCGGCGTTTTTATCCATATATATTTCCACCGTGCCCTCCGAAGTATATTTCAGCGCATTGGAAATAATCTGTTCAATTACAAACGACAGCCACTTCTCATCGGTAAGCACACGGCAGTCGATGTCGCCCACAATAACCTTTGTCTTTTTGCGCAGGAATTGTTTTCTGTATTTTTTAACCGCAGAACGCACAATCTTGCCTAAATCATAGCTTTTAATTTCGAGGTCGGAAGAGATGCTGTCGGAACGGATGTACTGAAGCACCATTTCAACATATTGCTCTATTTTAAAAAGCTGCTCTTCAAGCTCGTCGTTTTCCGGGGAATTGCCTGTTTGCAGCAGTAGCCTCATAGCGGCTATGGGAGTTTTAATCTGATGCGCCCAGAGAGTAAAATAGTCCGCCGAATCGCTGTATTTGCGATTCATACGTGTTTCGGCGTCTGTTTTGAGTGCGGACATCTTTTCGGCAATATCGGCAAGGTCCTTTTTTACGGGATCATTATAATCCGGCAATCTGAGAACGGCATACTCCGCGTCGTTTTTAATTTTTTCGAGTCTCTTATGTTTTTTGTATACTGCGGAAAATCGCAGAATAAATACAATAAAAAGAATTACGGCGGAGATGAGCGTCGCATACAGCACCGGCTCCGTTTCCACTCCGTAAAGCCAGAATACCGTATAAAATACCGCCGCCGCAAATATAAACGATAATACGGACAAAATATTGTCCGCCGTATATCCGAAAAGTGCTTTAAACCAATCTTTCATAAAAACCTACCTGACTATATAACCGAGTCCCTTTTTGGTAACGATAAAGTCGCAAAGCCCGGCATCTTCAAGTTTTTTGCGAAGCCGCGTCATATTTACCGTGAGTGTATTGTCGTCAATGAATCTGTCGCTTTCCCAAAGCTTATCCATAATCATATCATGCGGAACAACCTTACCCGAATTTTCCATAAGCAACTGTAATATCTTAAATTCATTTTTTGTAAGCTCGGTTTTTTTGCCGTTAAAATCTATCGTCGCGTCATTGAGGTTGAGAATTGCACCGCCGTGTTCGATAACCGACGTTGCCCCCGAAAAAGAATACGTGCGGCGCATTACCGCCTGCACCTTTGCGGTGAGTACGCTCAAATCAAACGGTTTGGATATGAAATCGTCGCCGCCCATATTAACAGCCATAACTATATTCATTTTATCGTTTGCCGAGGAAATAAATATTATAGGCACATTTGAAAATTTGCGTATTTCGCCGCACCAGTAAAACCCGTTAAAATACGGCAGAGATATATCAAGGAGAATGAGCTGCGGCGCAAACTTTACTACCTGTTCGGTTATATTTTTAAAGTCAACAACAAAATCCGCCTCATAATCCCACTTGCACAAATGCTCTTTAAGGGTTCTCGCTATGACCTCATCGTCTTCAATTATAAGTATCTTCTGCATAGTTTCACCTTCGTATGTATTTTAACACGAATACGGCGGCTTGTCGATATAAAACAAAAATCGGCGCGGTATAAGACAATACTGCCAGATACTGCGCCGAAATGAGCGATTAAATTTTATCAGTCTACTCTCTTATCGCCAAAGAAGAAGAGCGCGACGGTACCGGGACCCGTGTGAGAACCGATAACGGTGCCTACGCTGTTGATTTCGACCTTGCCGTTGAGCTTTTTGAATTTTGACTCAACAAGGTCGGCAACGGCTCTTGCGTCGTCATAGCAGGCTGATTCGGAAATGTAGCACTTACCGCTGTAATCAAGACCGCCCTCTGCGTGCTCAACCATACGGTTAACTATCTCTTCAATAACCTTTTTCTTTCCGCGGTACTTTGTTCTCGGTATAAGCTTACCGTTATTATCCATATTGAGAAGAGGACATATGTTGAGCATTGTACCGAAAATCTGCGCGGTCTTTGTTATTCTGCCGCCGCGATAATAGCTTGTAAGGTCGGTAGAAAAGAACCAATGATGAACATTGAGTTTACGCTCTTCGGCAAAATCACGAACCTCTTCTATGCTCTTGCCGCTGTTTTTAAGCTCTGCCAAAGTGTCCATTAAAAGGCCGTACCCCGAGGAAGCACCGAGAGAGTCAACTATATATATTTTTCTGTCGGGATACTCCTCAAGAAGCTCGTCACGCGCAATGCAGGCGGAATTGTATACGCCCGAAAGCCCCGTCGAAAGCGAAACGTGAAGGATATCCTTGCCGTCTTTCAGAAACTCCGAAAAATACTCCTTAAACTGACCTACGTTTACCTGTGAAGTGGTGGGCTCCGCTCCGTCGGCTATTCTCTTATAGAACTCGGCAAACGGCATTGATTTTCCGAGGTCGTCGGGATATTCCTTACCGTCCATATTGAAGTGGAAGCAAACGTAATGCACTCCGATTTTGTCAAAATGCTCCTGCGAAAGGTCTGCCGTTGAACAGCAGCTTAAAATATAATCTGACATTAGATGTATACTCCTTAATTTTCTGTATCTGTCACCGGTAAAGTCTCCGGTATTTTGGTTTTAGGTTTGCTCTGAACGCTCCAGGCTATATTTATAGCATGATCTGCAACACGTTCAAAGTCGGTTATTGTATTTACAAACAACATTCCCGCACGGGTTGTGCATTCGTGACTGTTAAGCCTGTCAATATGCGCCTGCTCAAAAGTCTCCTGCATATTATCGACCTGTGCCTCAAGGGAATTGAGTCTTTCCGCCGTTTGCACATTCAGGTTCTGCTTTGAAAAAGCGTCCACCGAGCCGTCAATCAGCGAAATGACGGTACTATGCATGGTTTTTAGTTCGTTTTCACCTTCCTTTGAAAGCTCTATATTTTCATTTACGCGCGACAAAGCGGCTTCCTCAAGGTTTGTCGCGTGGTCGCCTATACGCTCTATATCGTTTATAACATGGAACAGGCGGCCGATATATTTAGCGTCCTGATAGCTTAAATCAAGAGAGTTTATCTTGACAAGCACAGGCGTTATATTGTGATTGAGATAGTTTATTATTTTTTCGGTATGATTTACTTCGTCGAAATGCTTTATTTCTTTGTTTATAAGGTCGTTTGACGCAATATCGAAATTACGTCTTGCCAAAGAAGCCATACGCAGTACCTCTTTGCCCACCTGCACTACGGCAAGCGGAGGGGTGTTGAGCATTCTCTCGTCAATAAACTGAAGGTGCATTCCGTCGTCCTCTTTGTTCTTTTTATCGGGAACGAGAATGCAGGAAAGTTTTACGAGAGCACCGGCAAACGGGAACATTATCACCGTACTCACTACGTTAAATATGATATGAACGAGCGATATCTGCATCATCACATTGTCGCTCATGGCCTGTATCCACTTCGTAAACGGGAGGAACATGGATATTATAACAAAGACAACCGTACCGATTACATTAAAGAGGATGTGCATAACCGCGGTTCGCTTTGAATTTGTCTTTGTACCTATTGTTGAAAGAAGCGCGGTAACGCAAGTACCTATATTCTGACCGAAAATTATATATACCGCGAATGAAAGCGGCACAAGCCCCTGCGACGCGAGAGCCTGAAGTATGCCTACGCTTGCCGCCGAGCTCTGAATGACGCCCGTAACACCGGCGCCTATGAGTATACCTACAAGAGGATTGTTCGCATTTACTATCCAGTTGCGGAACACCTCAGAATCTTTCAGCGGGTCCATGGCGTTTTGCATAAGCTCCATACCCATAAACAGCATACCGAAGCCCGCAAGCGCCTGCCCGACATATTTCAGCGAATTCTTTTTGGCAAAAAGAATCATAAATGCGCCTATAAAAATAGCTATCGGCGCTATACCCGTAAGATTCAGCGAGACGAGTACGCTTGTGGTGGTGGTACCGATATTTGCACCCATAATAACGCCTATCGCCTGCGTTAAATTCATAAGACCGGTATTAACAAAGCCGACCACCATAACCGTAGTTGCGGAGGAGCTTTGTATAAGCGTTGTTATGAGAAAACCCACAAGCACCGCAAGGAAGCGGTTTTTTGTCATTTTTTCAAGCAAACGCTTAAGACGCGACCCTGCCGCGAGCTCAAGCCCCTCGCCCATCAGCTTAATGCCGTACAAAAGCAAGCCGAGACCGCCTGCAAAGGTCAGATAATTAGTAATACTCAAATTTTTTCACCTTTAAAACACTCAGTTTTCCGCCGCTTTGCGTTTTTCGCTGAGTTTGAATTCCTTACCGTCTTCACCCATATGATATATTGTTTTGTTTACGGAAATACCGGTTTTGCCGGTTACCCTCGAATAGTTTATGTCTTTTTTGCGAAGATAAGTCTTATACCACTCAAGTCTTTTCAAAAAGTCCTTATATCTTCTGTTTTCAAGGTTGGTCCACGCAACCTCGGAAAGGGCGGCAATACGCGGATAAATCGAAAACTCAAGTGCACGCGGAGTATCTATCCACTCGGTCCAGTTCTCCGCTTCTATTCCTATCACGCGTTGACCGGATCTGCCGAAACCTGATTTTACGATATTATATTTATACACTTTTTTGAGCGATATAACCGAATACTTGCAGTCAAAGTAGAAATACGACGTGGGAGAAAGGATTATATCACGCTTATACGACTGCTTTTTAACTTCGCCCGAATTCGACGGCAGCCAGTACTGACACGTAATATCCGGTGAAAAGCTGTCGTTTATGCAGTCGTTCCAAGCAATGGGCGTTTTGCCGTACTTTTTAAGTATCTCGCCTATGCGAGTCATATAGTAGCCCTGAAGCTCTTTTGAATTTTTAAGGCCGTTTTTCTCTTTTACCGCACTGCACTTGGGGCAGTCATCCCATATCTTGTGTCCCTTTGACGCCTCGTCGCCGCCGATATGGAAATGCGTACTTGTGAAGAGCGGACAAATCTCGGAAAACAGCTTGTCAATGAAATCATACGCATCTTCATTTCCCGGGCAAATTGCAGCATCGAATATGCCGTTTTCGCAAGTCGGTTTAAACTCGCGCGGCTTGCAGGCAAACTCGGGGTACGCCGCAAGTATTGCCGAAGTATGACCCGGCAAATCTATTTCGGGAATAACCTCTATATTAAGTTTTGCGGCATATGATACTATATCCTTTATTTCTTCCTGCGTATAGTAATGGAAATACTCTCCGCCGCGATGCTTTAAGCCGAGGCCCTCAAGCCCGGCATACTCTCTTTTTGAACTTATTTCATTGAGTTTCGGGAGCAGCTTGCTTTCTATTCTGAATCCCTGATCGTCGGAAAGATGCCAATGGAATTTATTTAATTTTAAAAGCGCCATATTTTGAAGCAGCTTTTTTACGGTTTCGGCACCGAAGAAGTGGCGGCACTCATCGAGCATAAGTCCCCGATATTTGAACGCAGGCTTATCGCTTATGTAAAGACAGTTTATAACTGCCTTGCCGTCTGCCTTTTCGGACTGCATTATTATAATTTTCAGCGTAACAGCCGCGTAAAATGCTCCTGAGGAAGAGGACGCTTTTATCATTATACCGTCCGGAGAAACCGAAAGAGAGTAAGCCTCATTTTCCATTCCGGCGACCTTTTGAAATTTAATTGCACCCTCGCCTTTTACGGGCTTTGTTTTGAGATAGTCGGTAAGAAATCTGCCGGCAGAAACAAATTCGGGTGAACAAAGAACCTCGGTATTTGACGAAATTACGTATGTACCGTCCTTTGAAGTATAGTTATTCGGCTTGGGAATAATGTTATATTTAAGCATTTCCAACGTCCCTTTCGCAAAAATAATATCCTTTTGTCTCAGAAATTACCATTATGGTAATTATAGCAAAAACAAAAGGATATTAAAAGCCTTATTTCATTTTCTGCGCTAATTTCTCATAAATCTCAATTATTTTGAAACGCGGTTCAAATTTTGGGTCACTTTCTACAACTTTAAGCTCGTCGTCGGACAAAACGTCTTTAAGTTCCGTATCATCTGAGGATTCGGCGGCAGGCAGGCACATAGGCGGAAACATAACGCACCACCAATTTTTGCCCTTTCCCTCGCCTATTATTACGCGCACAGCCTCATATTCGCCGGCAGGCAGGGTAATACGGTCATCATAAGTCCGCGTTGAAAAAAAGTCATTGCCTATTTCGAGTTTGACGTCATAATCAAACCCGTTTTCGCGTATCACTTTGCGTGCAGCCTCCTCGAGCCGCTCCTTTTGCGGAATCAACACCCTTTCGGCATCCGCACTTGTAAGAGAGCCGTCAAATATGTCCTTTCCCTCTTTGAGTACGGCGTCGCGCACCTTGAGCTTCAAAGCCTGATCTTCGTCGCTGTTTGAATTTGCTATTACGTGCATACGCAATACATCGCGCCTTACGTCACCGCACGACGCGGCAAAAGATACAAGGCTGAAAACCGATGTTATAACAAGCGCTACTGCTATTGATATTTCCAATCTGCGGATAAGTTTTTCTGTTTTTGTTTTCATATGTTTTTTCATCCTTTCGTAAGGTAATTATTGGAAGAAAAATCATATTTATACAAAAAGAAAAAGGAACGCGGAGAATTTTCCATACGTTCCTTTTTTTGATATAATATTTTAAAGCTGACTCAATGCGTCGCCTATGCTCTTTTCAAGAGCTTCTTTACCGTATTTGTCTATCTCGTTCTTATCTCTTGCCTCATGGGTGAGACATCCTGCGCCGCCGATACATCCGCCGACACACGCCATACCCTCGATAAAGTTATTTTTAAGGATTCCGCGTGACGCCTTCAAAAGAGCCGTTTTGCACTCTTCTATACCGTCGCACGGAAGCGGATCAACGGTAAAGTCGATATTCTGCTCTTTAAGAGCCTGCCCGACAGCCTCGGAAACGCCGCCGCTGCGCGCAAATATTCTGCCGTAATAGGAAGCGTTGTCAAGGACGTCTTCCGGGAGCTCGGTAAGCTCAATATCACGTGAGTCGATAAGAGCCTGAAGTTCCTCGAACGTGAGTACACAGTCCACGTATTTTGCAACTTTTTCCTGTTTTATCTCGGCTTTTTTCGCCGTACAGGGTCCTATAAAAATGACCTTTGCCGTTTCATCGGTCTCTTTTATGTACTTTGCTATTGCAGCCATGGGTGACAAATTGTGAGAAATCTTATCGGTAAGCTTCGGATAAAACTTCTTGACATAGTCAACAAATGCCGGGCAGCAAGAGCTTGTGATAAAGCCTTTTTCGGCAAGCTCCTTTGATTCGCTGTATGCGACTATATCGGCACCGAGAGCGGCCTCAACCACGCTGTAAAAGCCGAGCTTTTTAATCGCGGTTACAACCTGACCGAGCTTCGCATACACAAACTGACTTGCGATTGACGGAGCCACAACGGCATACACTTTATAATTTTCGCCGCCGTTACTGTCTTTTAACATTCTTATGGCGTCAAGTATAAACGACTTGTCCATAATTGCGCCGAACGGGCAGGCATAAGAGCAGGCGCCGCAGTTTATACATTTGTTGTTATCTATCTGGGCGGGATTTTCTTCGCTGTCCGCCATAGAAATCGCCTTTATTTTGCACGCCTTTTCACACGGTCTTGTATAATTTGAAATTGCGCCGTACGGGCAAACCTTAGCGCACTGACCGCAGTTTACACACTTGGTTTTGTCAATGTGCGCTTTCTGATTTTCGTCAAAAGAAATCGCACCCTTGCGGCAAGCGCCTTCACAGCGGTGAGCTATACAGCCGCGGCAGTCATGCGATACCTGATAACCGCTTGCGGGGCACTCGTCGCATGCTATATCTATAACCTCAATTATATTGGGATTTGCCCTGTTGCCGCCGCAGGCAAGCTTTATACGCTCGGCTACTATTGCGCGCTCCTTATATATACAGCAGCGCATTGTAGCCTTGTCACTCGTTACGGTCTTTGCTATATCGTTAAAGTTATTTGCAAGGGAAAACTCTCCCTCGTCAAATGCTATTCGCGCGACCTCACGAAGGACTTTATATTTTAAAAGCTGTACCTTCGTATCAAATTTTCTCATTCAATTCACCCTTTGTTAAAAATAGCTTACTTTGATCCTTTTACCCATTTTTTTCAGATATTCCGAAAGCTCCGTAACAAGCTGCATCTTGATATTAAAGTTTATGGGAAGATTGGGATTCTGATGTGCCGGATTTATTGCAGTTCCGACAAAGAAATTTATATCAGTCGCCTCCTGGAAAAGTATGCGCGCTATCTGCGACGCACCATCCGCACGGACGCTCCAATCGGCGTAAATATCGTCATCATTAAGGTAACTCTTGGCGTACTCGAGCACTCTGCTCATTGTAATTACGCCCTCGGTAGTCAAATCGACGCCATCAATTTCTGCTATGGGCGGTATTTCGGGGTCAAGGTATTTTAAATCCGTTTTGACCTCTTTGCCCAAAAACTCGGCGGCAAGCGTAGACGTAGTGCCTCCGCAAACGATATGCTTGCCGTTCTTGCCGAAAAACAGCGACATCATTTTATTGACGTCTGCGGGATCTCGAGGCGGCCCCATAAGAAGATTTACGGATTTCCGTTCGCGTATTTTCACTGCACAAACGGTAGTATCGTCGCCCGGCTTTCCACCATATAGTTTATCACACTGGTCAAGCAGTAATGATGAAAGCGTTTTTGCGGTAAAATCGGGGCGATAATACTCTTCCATAAACTCGATTATTTGGTCACGTTGCCAGCCGAAATTCATATTTTCGCCTATACCGGCATAAACCGCTCCGTCGCTCGTAAAAATCAGCGTATCATTGAGTTTTAAGGATATTTTTGATTTATATATCATCTTACCGTCAATCTCTGCTGCGGTCTCGGGATACACAAGATTTTTGCCGTCGCGCAGTAAAATGACGTGCGGATTGTCATATTGGGCTATTTCAGCCTCTTTATTATCTATTATACGTACTATGGTAAACGTGCTGTAAGCCACTCCGCGCACCGAACAGATAGGCAGGGTTTTCGCTATTGTGTCGACGCACATCTCAAGCGGCATATTGTTTGCAATCATAGTGGATATTATCTTTGAAGTCAGGGTTGAGAGAATGTTGGCTTTTACCCCCGAACCGAGCCCGTCAGCGAGCACCACAACGTAATCATCGTCGCCCTGCTCTATAACCTCCACCATATCGCCGCACAGCTCTTCACCGTACTTGGTAAGACTCATATGGCCTATGTCTGTGCAAAGATTATTCATCTTTCAGCGACTCCTTAAGCTTAGTGAGAGCTATCTTGGTCTCGGCCGTGGTCTCGCCGAGCAGAGAAGCTATCTCCTGAACTATACGCATTTGCTTTTCGACGACCTTATCCGTTATTTCTATCGTCTGGCGGCTGAGTTCCGCTTTCTTTTCCCTTTCGGTCTCCTCGGCGGTAACGTCGCGCATAATGCACATAAGTATATGGTAAACATGGTCGTAAACTATGGTTTCTTCGATATATTTCTTGTATTCGGCGAGATAGACGCGTTTATCGTGAATATCTCTTCCGTTTGACAAAACATCCATAAAATCAAACGGCTCCAAAATACGCACAACGGGTTCGCCCACAACATCGGAAGCGTAACGAATATTCATTATCTCCCTTGCCGCGGAATTTATCTGCTGAACCACCATATCTTCATTCAATATAAGTATGCCGTTGGGAGTGTTGTTGAGTATATTGTCGGAGAATTTTTCTGCCTTGTCTTTAAGGAACGGAAGACACATCTCAAGATTTGCTTTTCCCTCAAAAACCGCCTGAGCCTTTTCGCGGCACGTATTGTAGCCGCAGGAACCGCAGTTCAGTTCGTCCTCGGGCTTTTGCTTACCCATTTTGCGAAGTATCTCTTCTATTGCCCTGCTGCCTGCCATATTATGCGGCGAAGCAAGATAAATGAGATTTTTTGAGAGCTCTTCTTCCTTAAAATCGCCGTGCTCAAAGTCTTTGTCGCCTGCCTCCTCGGCAAATCGGCGCACAGTTATATAGTCGCGTATCGGGGCACGATGATTTTTTTCCATAGCCGGACCGCCTATACAGCTGCCCGGACACGCGGACATTTCGATAAAGCAATGATGTATGTTGCCTTTTTCAATATCCTTTACGGCGTGAATACACGAGGACATACCGTCAACCGACATATATGTATAATCGTCGTTATCGCAAAGCATGGTTTTAAGTATGCCGCCTGCGGTCGGGAAAAACCTTGTCTTACCCTTTTTGACGCCGTCATCATCTGTCTCCTGCGACAAAACCGTGTCGGTTTCGGCAAGCCAGCCTGAGAGCTCCTCAAAGGTAAGAACACAATCGACCGAGCCGGGATACTCCTCAGCCTCTGCTTTTTTTGATATACAGGGACCGATAAATACCGTTTTAGCCCCCGGGTGCTCTTTTTTGAGCTTCATACAATGCGCCTGCATGGGAGATACCACTTTGGCAAGATACGGTATTACATCGGGAAAATGCTTTTGTACCAACAAATTTACGGTGTGACAACAGGTTGAAATAACAATATCCTGCTTTTCACCGTCAACTATTTTGTCATACTCATCCTTTACCGTAGCGGCCCCGACGGCGGTTTCTTCAACACCCGAAAAGCCAAGCGACATAAGCGCTTTTTTCATTGCGGTAAATGACACGCCGTAATTGGCGATAAACGACGGCGCAAGGCTGACAAAAACTTCGCTGCCGCCCGACAGCAGTTCTTTTGCCTTGTAGACATCGTCGCGTATGATTTTGGCATTTTGCGGACACGCGACAAAGCACATACCGCAAAGGATACACTCATCCTCAACGATCTGCGCCTGATTAGCCGAAAAACTGATAGATTTAACAGGACAATTCCTGATACATTTATAGCAGTTTTTACAGTTTGATTTTTTCAGCTTTATGTACCCCGCCATATTATACACCTTTTTCCTTGCAACGCAAGAGTTTTATGACAGCCTGTCAAGCACGTTAGTCTTAAAGAAATCCTCAACGGTATCGGGAGAAACGGAGAAGAGCTCCCCATCTACGGTAACGCTGACGCCGTTTTGGCAGTTACCCATACAGAACTTTCCGCTGAGAGTAACTTTGTCTTTGAGGTTATTGTCGTTTATGAGGTTCTGAAGCTTTTCAACGACTTCACGCGAGCCCTTAAGGTGGCAGGAGCTGCCGATGCAAACTACTACTTTCATATTATTACAATCCCTTTCCCGTAAAACTTTGCATATGAGTTTTACTTTAATTTATTTTACCAAAACTTAAATAAAAAGTATATAGGTTTTTTTCGGAAAATTCGCTTTTCACAAACAGGTACGGAAAGAAATTTTCAAGCCGTACCTGTTTGTAATTTTATTTTGTTTTAAATGTGTGCTGCAAGTACATAAGGAAGCGACAAAACGGATTTTGCAGCACAAAACCGCCGCACTATGCCTTATTTTTTGTTTTTCGGCGAGATGCGATGAGAAATCTGCTTTGCGAGCCCCGACGCGTACTAAGGTACGCGAGCGGGTAAGCAAAGTGAATTTATCGCGCATAATCTAACCTTAAAACATTATTTTCGGCGAGATGCGATGAGAAATTTGCTTCGCGAGCCCCGACGCGTAATAAGGTACGCGAGTGGGTAAGCAAAGTGAATTTATCGCGCATAATCGCCGAAAAGAATCATTCGTAATCTACTACGTCTGCCCACCTCAGGAGGAAATCCCTCTCTTCGGGGTTGCCCTTAACGCTCTGAGAAGCCGCAACGATAGGGAGCCACTTCTGAACATACTGTTTTGCGGTATCGGTCTTTTTGCAGAACTTGTCAAGATACCTGTCGGCAAGCTTCTGGTCGCCCTTGAGGCAGAAAAGAAGATATGTTCTTGCCGCGTCCGCAGCGCCGTTACCCTGAGTTACGTGCGCCCAGTCTATTACGTAATTTACGCCGTCGTTTCCTATGATGACATTACTCGGTCTGAAATCACCGTGGCAAACCTTGTTATGGGTATGCATACCGGCAAGACGTGTATGAAGATCATAGCGAGTGGTAGCGTCAAGATCGGTCTGAGATATTTTTCCCTGCATTTTGTCCTTGAGCTTATTGAGCATAGGGCAGGTCTTGCTTAAAATACTCATCTGAATGTCTACAAAGAGGTCAAGGTATTCTTCTGTCTTGGCAGGATTTTCATCCATAAGCTGCTGAAGAGTTTTGCCCTCGATATAATCGGAAACAATAGCCCATTTTCCGTCAATCTTGCAAACCTCTATGAGTTTCGGCATAGGAATACCGGTCTCTTCAACGCGTGATTGATTCAAAGCTTCGTTTAAGATGTCCGACTTTTTGTATTCGTCACCGAAAACTTTGATAGCTTTATCGCCGTCTCTGTAAACTGTTTTTGCGGTTCTGACTGCAATAACTTTTTTGAGTTCCATAAAATAATCCTCCCTTATTTACCGTAATATGCTTTGAGGTACATCTCTTTAATTTCGCTCATAAGCGGATATCTGGGGTTAGCGCCTGTGCACTGGTCATTAAACGCCTGCTCAACCATTTGGTCAAGTGTATCAAGGAAGTACTTTTCATCAACGCCGTAATCCTTAATGCTCTTTTTAATACCGATATGGTCTTTGAGCTCGTCGATTTTCTTAATGAGATTGTCGAGTTTTTCTTCGTTGGTCTTGCCCTTTACGCCGAGAGCGTCGGCAACTTCGCAATATCTTTCGAGAGTGTGCGGATGATCATACTGCGGGAAAGTACCCATCTTTGCGGGAACTTCGGCAGCATTGAAGCGAAGAACATAATCTATCAAAAGTGCGTTAGCTATACCGTGGGGAAGATGGTGGAATGCACCGAGCTTATGCGCCATTGAGTGGCATACGCCGAGGAACGCATTTGCGAAAGCCATACCTGCCATGGTAGCGGCATTGCCCATTTTTTCACGGGCAACGGGGTCGTTGGGGCCGTTGTCGTATGCTCTCGGGAGATATTCAAATATCATCTGAAGAGCGCGGATTGCAATACCGTCGGTGTAATCGGTAGCCATTACCGAAGCATAAGCTTCAAGGCAGTGTGTAACGGCGTCGATACCCGAAGCCGAAGTCAGGCCTTTCGGAGCATTCATCATCATATCGGCGTCAACTATTGCCATATTCGGCATAAGCTCATAGTCGGCAAGAGGCCATTTAACGCCTGTGTCGGCGTCCGTGATTATTGCAAACGGAGTAACCTCGGAGCCTGTACCTGCCGAAGTAGGTATTGCGATGAAATATGCTTTCTCGCCCATTTTCGGGAATGTATAAACTCTCTTGCGGATATCCATAAAGTCCATAGCCATATCAGAGAAGTCAACGTCCGGATGCTCATACATTACCCACATAATCTTTGCTGCGTCCATTGCGGAGCCGCCGCCGATTGCTATGATGGTATCGGGCTCAAAGTGGCGCATCATATCGGTGCCCTTGCGAGCGCACTGAAGAGTCGGGTCGGGAGCTACCTCGGAGAAGCAAGCGTGCTGTATGCCGAGTTCGTCAAGTTTATCCTCAACGGGTTTTGTATAACCGTTATTATAAAGGAATGAGTCGGTTACTATAAAGGCCTTCTTTTTACCCATAACGTCACGAAGCTCGTTGAGAGCAACGGGAAGGCAGCCTTTTTTGAAATATACTTTCTGCGGAGCGCGGAACCAAAGCATATTTTCCCTTCTTTCTGCAACAGTTTTGATATTGATGAGATGCTTTACACCGACGTTCTCGGAAACCGAGTTGCCGCCCCATGAACCGCAGCCAAGAGTGAGCGACGGAGCGAGTTTGAAGTTGTAAAGATCACCGATACCGCCCTGTGAAGAAGGTGTATTGACAAGTATACGGCATGTTTTCATTCTCTCGGAGAATTCCGCAAGCTTATCTTTTTCCGTAACGGCGTTAAGGTAAACGGAAGAGGTGTGACCGTAACCGCCGTCGGCTATGAGCTGCTCAGCTTTTGAAAGCGCATCCTCAAAGTCTTTTGCTTTGTACATGGCAAGTACGGGAGAGAGCTTTTCGTGAGCAAATTCTTCGGAAATATCAACGCTCTCAACTTCGCCTATCAAAACCTTTGTTGTTTCGGGGATTGTAACGCCTGCGAGCGCCGCTATCTTATATGCCGACTGACCGACTATCTTTGCATTGAGCGCACCGTTTATAATGATTGTCTTTCTGACCTTATCAAGCTCATCCTTTTTAAGGAAGTAGCATCCGCGGTATATAAATTCATCTTTAACCTTTTTATATACCTTTTCATGGACGATGCACGACTGCTCGGAAGCGCAAATCATACCGTTATCGAATGTTTTTGAATGTATAATTGAGTTTACTGCCAAAACTATATCGGCGGTATCATCAATAATTGCCGGAGTATTGCCGGGGCCTACGCCGAGAGCCGGTTTGCCCGACGAATATGCGGCTTTAACCATTCCGGGACCGCCCGTTGCAAGGATTATATCCGCCTCCTGCATAAGAAGATTTGTCATATCAAGTGACGGAACATCTATCCAGCCTATTATACCCTCGGGAGCGCCTGCTTTGACAGCGGCTTCAAGAACGATTTTTGCAGCCTCTATTGTGGACTTTTTCGCTCTCGGGTGCGGGCTTATAATAATGCCGTTTCTGGTTTTAAGGCAGATAAGGGTCTTGAATATTGCGGTAGAAGTTGGGTTGGTGGTGGGGATAACCGCCGCAACAACGCCTATCGGCTCTGCGACCTTTTTCATACCGAACGCGCTGTCTTCCTCAATTACGCCGCATGTTTTTGTATTTTTATATGCATTGTAAATATATTCTGCGGCATAGTGGTTTTTGATAATCTTATCTTCAACTACGCCCATTCCGGTCTCTTCAACAGCCATTTTTGCAAGCGGAATTCTCGCCTTATTTGCTGCGATAGCCGCCGCTTTGAAAATCTTATCGACCTGCTCCTGAGAGTAAGTCGCAAAAATCTTTTCGGCCTCTCTGACTCTTCCGAGAAGGGCTTCGAGCTTTTCAACCGAATCGACAATCTCATGCTTGTTTTGAGTTTCCATAGATATATAATCTCCTTTTAAGATATTACAAATTTTACAGCAGTTCTTTTCTGATATGAGAGGAAAGAACCGCCAACGCCGAGGCAATATTCATGTCCTGTATAAGTATGCCGGGCTCAGCCGTAAGATGAACCGGAGCGAAGTTCAAAATCGCAAGTATTCCGCTTTTGACAAGCTCATCGCACACGCTCTGGGCGCTGTCAGCCGGCACGGCTATAATTGCCAAATGCACTTTCAGTCTCTCGCAAAGTTCACTGAGCTTTCTCATAGGGAAAACGGGTTTATCTTTTTCAAAAGGGTCTTCGTCGAAATTTACCGCGTCAAACCCGGCAACTATGCGAAATCCGCATTCCGAAAAGCCGTCGTAATGAAGCAGCGAACTGCCGAGACTTCCGACGCCCACTATAACGGCATCGGTTGTGTTGTCATAGCCGAGGAAATTTTCAAGGTCCTTTATAAGCTTCGCCGTCTCATACCCTATTTTGGGCTTTCCGGCACAGGAACTGACCTTTGCAAGATCCTTTCTGACCTGAACCTCGTTAAGATCAAGGTCTGCTGCCATTTTCGGCGCGGATATGTACAAAACTCCGTCCGACGCCGCTTTTTTGAGATACGACAAATAAAAAGGTAACCTATAAAGTGCCTGCCTTGATATTTCACGGACAGGCAAAGCCTGCTCTCGCATATCTTTGACCTCACTATCAGTAATTACTTACTGATAAAATCATAGCTTATTGTTAAATGTTTGTCAATGGTAATTTGTTATTATTTTAACATTTAGTGCCATAGACAAAATAAGCATTTTTGCGCGCAGGTTTTTGTGCGAGTTTACAACTTTGTGATTTGCATATCAGACAGTATACCGTCCCCTGCAAGAGCTGTTTTTTAATAACGGTTACGCCCGCTGTACCGCAAGATGAATATGCAAAGCCCAAAACACCTTGTTTTTATTGAGTTTGCACATTTACAATAAAAAACAAAGATGTTAAAATATAATTTAAATGCGTATACAAGTAAGGGTTGATGGGTTGTGAAAATAGTTACAATAATATGCGGTCTGCTCTTTTTGGGATTCGGTATTCCGATGGTGAGCGGCAAAGCAGAAAATTTCGCTGTAGGAAGCGCCTCTCCCGACAACGAGTTAAGGAAAAACTTTGATACAAAAAAGTTATGCAGAATATTCGGCATATATTTGATTTTCGTCGCGGTATTTACGGCGCTTTTAGGGTTCTTCTTTAACAGGGAATTCTTTACCGCCTATTTTATCAGCGTTCTTGCAGGTGCACTCATATGCATCGTAACCGTTGCGCTGACCTGCCGAAAAAAGTCCGAATAATTCTGACGCAAACGTCTTATCAGGCTACATAGGACATTTGCTTTGCACAAAGTCGTAGCCGGAAAGGTCTGAATAAAAATATGGATTACGCTAAGGAATCTCTCAAAAAACATTATGAATGGCACGGAAAAATAGAAATTAAAACACGCGCCAAGGCAGACAGCAAAGACGCACTTTCGCTCGCCTACACCCCCGGTGTAGCGCAGCCGTGTCTCGAAATACAAAAGGACATAAACAAATCGTATGAGCTCACAAGACGTTGGAACACGGTAGCTGTGGTTACCGACGGAACGGCGGTTCTCGGTCTCGGAGACATAGGACCCGAAGCCGGTATGCCCGTAATGGAGGGCAAATGCGTTCTCTTTAAAGAATTCGGAGACGTTGACGCCATACCGCTCTGCGTTCGCTCAAAAGACGTTGACGAGATAGTTAACTGTATTTCTCTTCTCGCCGGCAGCTTCGGCGGAATAAATCTTGAGGACATTGCGGCTCCGAGATGTTTTGAAATCGAGCGCAAGCTCAAGGAAAAGACCGATATACCGATTTTCCACGACGACCAGCACGGCACGGCAGTTGTTGTTGCCGCCGCAATAATAAATGCGCTCAGAGTTGTAAAAAAAGAACTTAAAGACTGCACGGCTGTCTTTTCGGGTGCGGGTGCGGCAGGAATAGCCATTGCCAAGCTGCTCATAGGTCAGGGAATAAAGAATGTTATTATGTGCAACAGCCACGGCATTATCTGTGACGGCGACGAAAAACTGAATCCCGCACAAAAAGAAATTGCCAAAATAACAAACAAAGAACATAAAACAGGTTCTCTTGCCGACGCTTTCAAGGGCGCGGATATATTCATAGGTGTTTCGGCTCCCGGAATTGTAACCGAAGAAATGGTTGCCTCCATGGCTAAAGACCCGATAGTTTTGCCGATGGCAAATCCCGTTCCCGAAATACTGCCCGATAAGGCAAAAGCTGCCGGTGCGGCTGTTGTAGGTACGGGCAGAAGCGACTATCCGAACCAGATAAACAATGTGCTTGCGTTCCCCGGAATATTCCGCGGCGCACTTGACTGCCGAGCTTCCGAAATAAACGAAGAAATGAAAATAGCTGCCGCAAAAGCCATAGCTTCGCTTGTCTCGGACGAAGAACTCTCTGCAGAATACATTTTACCTAAGGCGTTCGACGAAAGAATCGGCAAAACGGTTGCAAAAGCCGTTTACGACGCAGCCGTAAAATCCGGTGTATCAAGAATATAATTACTGGTTTTGTCGCGCTATAATTAAATTTTACTATACAGAAAACGCTCCGAAGATTAAACTTCGGAGCGTTTTACTTTTAAAAATTCAGTTTATATTTTCTTGAGTCCTACCGACAAGCCCTTACCTATTGCAGAGCCGAGAACGGCGCACACGACAAGTTCGATAGGTGCGTTGATGCCCGCCGCTATACCTATAACGGTAGTAAGGATATTTGTAGCTCCGCCGAGAGCATTTGACTGCTCGGGCGTGAAGGTTGTATTCATAAACAGCAGAGCCAAAAAACCGAGGAAAAAGATAGTGTTAAAAGCCGAGCCGCAAATGCTTGCGACAAGGTAATTTGCACCGTCCTTTTTAGTCTTTTTCGTCACGGCATTAAAGATAAGACCCGTAAGCCAACCTGCAAGCACACGCGGAACTACGCAAACGATAAGCGTTTTAATTACACTTATTGAAAGCAGTATTGCCCCGAATGCGCTCAGAGAAAAGCACTGAATGAAGCTTGAGACGCCGAAAACAAGTCCCAAAAAAGCTCCTGCGGCAGGCCCCAAAGTAACTGCGCCTATGATAACGGGTACCATAATAAGCGTCAGTTCAAGCGGACCGTACTTCAAATAGCCTATGGGCGTGAAGGTCATTACGGCAATAATTGCGGTAAGAAGAGCTAATTCGACTAAGCGAACAGTCTTTTGCGTTCTTGCCTTGTTTGTGGTTTTTGACATATATAATCCTCCTTGCTGCTGCTCCGCAATGCGGATGCAACGCAAAATAATAAACTATGTAAAAACTAAGCGTTATATTCGATTGTTAATTTCTGTTTTTGTCATAAATGGCTTTAAGGCCATACAAAAGCAAATCATCGTCGTGGATGATATTGTGACGACAATATCCTATCACATAGGAGGAAAGGCCGCCGGTTGCGACAATGGTCTTAGGCTCGCCGAGCTGTTTTGAAAAACGGTCGAGCATACCGTCTATCATATCTGCCGTGCCGAAAATAATACCCGATTGCAAGCATTCAATCGTATTTGTGGCACAGGCGTGCGGCGGAGAAGCAAGCGAAAAAGACGGTAAAAGAGACGCCTGCCCCGAAAGAGCTTTCATTGATATCTCAACACCCGGTGCTATTGTGCCGCCGTGATACCCGCCGTGTTCATCAACTGCATATATTTTTGTGGCTGTGCCGAGATCAATAACAAATGCAGGCATTTCATAGCGAACCATTGCACCCACAGAACCTGCAACAAGGTCCGCACCAAGCTCTGCCGGATTGTCAATTAAAATATTAAGTCCTGTTTTTACGCCCGGAGCTATAATAATAGGCTCTATACCGCAGACTTTGTTAACCGCTGTTTTTATTTTTCTTGTAAGTTCAGGAACAACCGAACTTAAAACAGCACCGTTGATTTTCGGGGGTTCCAAATTGTGCATTTTGAATATAGCGAGAAATTCAACGGCAAACTGATCGTCCGTTCTGTTGCGCTCGGTGGCAAGTCGCGAAACGAAACTTAACTTATCACCGTCAAACACTCCGAAAGTAATATTAGTATTGCCGATATCTATAGTCAGTATCATAAATTCAGTAAAGGCACAAAACGCGCCGTTCCTTTCATATAGCTTTAAGTCTGTTACAGCCTATATTTTAATACACAGGACAAAAAAAATCAAGCGGCTTTGCAAAAGCAAAGCCACTTGTAATAATTACAGGGTTAATTATTTATCCTCTTTTTTCTTCTTGGTAAGAACAAGAGCGATACCTGCTGCAACAGCTACGCCTGCTACTGAGAAGAGAGCAACGTCGCCGGTCTGCGGAATCTTACCGGTTGAAGCCGAAGAACCGCTCTTTGAAGTTGTTGACTTCTTGGTGGTTGTTGTTGTGTCGTCACCTTTGCTTCCGCCGCCGAAGAGATTCTTAATGGTCTCAAAAGCCTTACCGATGAAGCCCTTAACGCCGTCAATAGCGCTTGTGGTAGCCTCTGTCGGGCCTGCGGTCTCGTCATTCTTCTTAGAGATATCTTCCTGGCGAATTACTTCTGCGGAAAGAGCAGCATAAGCGCCGTCGGAAAGAGCGGGAACATACTCATCTTCTCCCTCGGGAGCCGGCTGAGTAGCATGAAGTTCATCAAGAACCTTCTGGATGTCTTCATAGTCCATTCTGCTCATTGCATTTATGATTACAGCAGCCTTTGCAGGGTTGTAAGCAGTAGGATTGCCTTCGTCATCGGGCATGTAAGGATTGTTGTCGAAATCTGTGAGAAGGTAATTCTCTATAACTTCGGCAATGTATGCTCTCTGATCATTGGTGAGAGAATCAAGAGCAGTTCTGATAGAACCTGTGGTAGAAGGTGTACCCGGGTTCGGATTTGAACCGCCGGAGTTGCCGCCCTTGGTAAGAGCGTTAAGTATCATAATTAAAACGTCGGGTGCAACTTTACCGCTGTCGGCAAGTTTACCGAGAATGGTGATTAATTCTGCGATAACAGCCTCATCCATCTTGCCGTTGCTGTTGATGATGATGCCGACAAGCTGCTTAATGGTATCGGCAGCTCCGCCTAAATCAACATCGGGAAGAGTGATACCGCCGAGTATGTCGCCGATTCCGCCGCCGCTTGCAGTAGTGTCTTCAGCAAAAGCCGGGAGGCAGAATGAAAATGCCATCACTAAGGAAAGCAACACTGCTAAGAACTTTTTCATAATTAAATCCCTCTTATTTCAATTATTTGAGTTGTCACTCATTATTTAATGACATTTTACTATATGTTTTTGCGGTTGTCAACTATAAAAAGAGAATATTTTTCCGCAATTTTGGTGTTTTTTTAATAATTCCACACTTTGCGGCGTCAATGTTTTAAAAAACCGATTTGATGCGGTGTTTCCGCCGATTTTGTGTTGACGGCAAAGGCTGACAACTATATAATGTATATAAAAATCAAAGGAGGCACTTATGCGAACGGAGGAAAAAGTATTTTTCGGAATCGGAACGGCATCGTTTTTGCTTATGCTCTTTGACCTGCTTTTTGAGGTCTTTTCCGCATCGCTTTTTATAGGCTCTAAGCGGCTTATTTCTTATATCGGTATACTTATTATAGTATATGCCGTCAGCTTCACGGTCTTATGCTTTCTTGTTGTTAAAAATCACCGAGGCCGTTTTAAAAGCAAAGGAACACGGATTTTTTTAAGAGTGCTTTCGATAATAATTTGCATAATGCTTTGCCTTGCCGGTATCACAATCGACGGAATTCTATATACCGATACCGTAAAAAAAGCCACATCGGATGACAAGCGCCATACTATTATAATAGACAGCGAACCGGGCTCGGGCGAATGGAATATGACCGTTTACAGACGGTACTCCCCTTTTCTTATGTCCGCTCGCGGAAACGGAAAAAAAGTCGTTGATATGGCAGACGAGAACGGAGATATAGACGTTGTATGGACTGACGGCGGCTGTCTTGTAAGTTACAAGGCTTATAAAACCGATGCAACAAGCGTTGATGACACCGAAACCGTAACGCTGCGATTTTTTTACAATGAAAAATCAGGCAAATAATTATACAGCTGCTTATAAGAGGTGTTTTTATGTGGCTCGTTTTAGCATTTTTATCTGCCGGATTTGCCGGAATAACGGCAATTCTTGCTAAAATCGGCTTACGGAACGTCAACTCAAATCTTGCCACGGCTCTGCGCACAATAGTTGTGCTTTTGTTTTCGTGGCTGATGGTTTTCATTGTCGGCTCCGCCTCCGGAATAAAGGAAATAAGTGCAAAAACATTTATATTTCTGATTTTATCCGGTCTTGCCACGGGTGCTTCATGGCTTTGCTATTTCAGAGCGCTCCAGCTCGGCGACGTCAACAAAGTTGCTCCCATAGACAAATCAAGCACGGTACTTACAATGATACTTGCCCTGATTTTTCTCGGAGAAAAGCTGACCGCAGTTAAAATAATAGGTATGATTCTTATCGGCACAGGAACGTTTCTTATGATAGAAAAGAAAAAAACAGATAATTCCTCCGCCGACAAGAAGAACGGAGCTTCACTTATATATGCTCTGCTTTCCGCTGTTTTTGCGGCTTTGACCTCAATCTTCGGAAAAGTCGGCATAGAGGGTGTAGAGTCAAATCTCGGCACGGCGATAAGAACCGTGGTTGTTCTTCTGATGGCCTGGATTTTGGTCTTTGCGGAAAAGAAGCAGGGTGAAATCAAGAACATTGATAAAAAGAGCTGGCTGTTTTTGGTTCTTTCGGGATTCACCACAGGCGGCTCATGGCTTTGCTATTACGGAGCGCTGAAAGAGGGCCCGGCAAGTATTATTGCACCGATAGACAAATTGAGCATTGTTGTAACTGTTGCATTTTCATACATAATATTAAAAGAAAAGCTTTCAAAAAAGGCATTTTGGGGGCTTGTGCTGATAGTGGCGGGAACTTTGTCGCTTCTTATTAAATACTGATTGAAACGGAGACTCATATGTACGGACTTTTGGGAGAAAAATTAGGTCACAGCTTTTCGCCGCAGATACATGCCCTGCTCGGCGATTATAAATACAGATTGTTTGAAAAACAAAAAGATGAGCTTGACGACTTTTTTAAAAACAGAAATTGGAACGGCATAAATGTAACAATACCGTATAAAAAAGCCGTTATCCCCTACCTTGACCGTCTTTCGCCCTTCGCCGAAAAAATAGGGAGCGTAAACACGATAGTTGCCGAAAAAGACGGCACGCTCACGGGATATAACACGGATTACGACGGGTTTTCATATTTAATTGATGTTTCCGGAATATCGGCAGAAAACAAAAAATGTCTTGTTTTGGGTTCGGGCGGCGCATCATTAACGGTAATAGCGGTGCTCAAGGATAAAAAAGCACGCGAAATTGTCAACATTTCACGTTCGGGAGAAAACAATTACGAAAATATAGACAAACATTTTGACGCGGACATAATCGTAAACACAACGCCCGTCGGAATGTATCCGAACAATCTAAATTCACCGTTATCGCTTGACGGATTTAAAAATCTTTCCGGTGTTCTGGATATAGTATATAATCCGCAAAAGACCAAACTGATACTTGACGCCGAAAAGCGAAATATCAAAGCGCTGAGCGGTCTTTCAATGCTTGTTGCTCAGGCGAAAAGAGCCGCCGAGTTGTTTTTGGGAACAAAAATACCCGACAGCAAAAATGACGAGATATACCGTAAGCTCTCGCTTGAGATGAAAAACATTATTTTAATAGGTATGCCCGGTTCCGGCAAAACGACAGTCGGAAAAAGAATTGCCGCGGCTTTGAACCGCGACTTTATAGACACCGACGAAATGATAGTAAAGAACGTTGGCAAACCTATTACCGACATATTTGCAAACGGCGGAGAAAAGCTTTTCAGAAAATACGAGCACGACGCGGTGCTTGCGGCGGGCAAACTCAGCGGCAAGGTAATTTCAACCGGCGGCGGAGTTGTGGTAACGGACGACAATTTTGACGCTCTGAGACAAAACGGAACGATAATATTTTTAAACCGCAACACCTCTTATCTGCCGACAGACGGCAGGCCGCTGTCGCAGAGTAACGATCTTAACGAGATGTTCAAAAAGAGACTTCCGCTTTACAGAAAATTCTGTGATATTGAGGCGGACGGAAATAACACGATAGAAAATGTTGCGAACAATATTTTAAAGGAGTTGCGAAATGAAAATACTTGTGATTAACGGTCCGAACATCAATATGCTCGGCATAAGGGAGCCTGCGATTTACGGTGACAGGAATTATGAGTCCCTTATAAATCAGATAAATGCCTGGGGCACGGAACTTCATGCCGAGGTTGAATGTTACCAATCAAACCACGAGGGCGATATAGTAGACAAAATACAGGACGCATTCGGCAAATTCGACGGTATAGTCATAAACCCGGCGGCATACACCCACACAAGCGTTGCAATACTCGACGCGCTGAAAGCCGTTTCCATACCTGCTTGCGAGGTACACATTTCGGACGTTAACGAACGTGAGGAATTCAGACACATTTCATACGCCGGTATGGCGTGTGAGGCGCACTTTATAGGGCTCGGATTTGACGGGTACAAAAAAGCGATGGAATATCTGTGTGAAAAATACAAATAAAAAAGCATAAAAATACACGGAGCTGTAAGACGCACGGTTTTACGGCTCCGTTTTAATTTTGGCACAAAAAATTCTTTGCATTTATTCCACGCCGCGGTACAAAAGTCCGCGGGTAAATTCAATTTCGGGCGAAGAACCGTTTTGATACGCTTTGAGTACCGAACTTATCTGTTCTTTGTCCTCAGTTGTAAACTCCAAAAACACAAAGTCCGCGTTTTTGACTTCGCTCATTCTGTCAGCCATATATATGGGTCTCGAATTAAACAGTTCGGAAAATCCGTTTGTACAGCGAACCGGAAATTCTATGCCCTTTCGGTCGCGTAAGGAGGAGTTTCTGCCGCACTCGCGACAGCTTTTTCCGTTTTTTATCGGACAATTTCTTGTGAGCATAAGCGGCACTCTGCCGTAGACGCAAATTCCGCGCCGACACTCTCCCCCAAGTGCAGACAGCTGCTTTAAAGTCATCTCATATGAGAGCACACATTCCTCCGCTCCGAGTTTTTGTATTTCGGACAGAGAAACCGAGTTGAAAATATTTAAAAACGGTCCGCCTATAATCCGAACTCCCGCCTTCTTTGCCGCTGCAACCGAATCGAGCGTATTGCAAAGAGCATACTCTGCGCCGCTTTTTATAAGCCTTTCGACAATTTCATCGAAATTACCGAATATACCTCTCGGCAAAACAGCTCCTGCGGAATATTTTTTAAAAAGCTCCGGCTTTGAAAACAGCGGAATAAAGAGCTTATCACATTCCACATCTTCGGGAATGGCGGCTGTATCGCGGAACGAAATATACGTCTGCGGCTTTTTATTCGGCTTGCGATTTTGAATAACGATATTTGATTTGTATATACGGTACGGTGCTCTTTCTTTAAGTCTGTCGGCAAGGCGGGACAAAGCCTCCCTGCGAAGCGCGTTTATTTCTGCCGCCGACACACTCAATCCGTCGTCAATAACGATGTCGGCATCGCCGAACGAAAAGACGGTTCCGCCGCATTTTTGAAGTCTCAAAACAGCTTCATCTTTGGTGAAAGGTCTGTTTACGGCTTTTTGCGGCAAGTTTTCGGATAAAACAGTAACGCTTAAATCATTTGCGGAAGCCGTAAGACTGATTTTCTCGTCGGATTTTACAGAGAGAACAAAATGCACCTTGTAAACCGCACGTTCTTTTTCGTAAATACGTTCATATTTTTTGAGAAGCGAGGCAGTAGCTGAAGTTACATTTTCCTTTTCGCGGAACCCGAACATATTTCTGCCCAAGACATTTTCGTAATATCCCTTTGTAAATCCCGAACGTGAAAACAGCGAGCAAAGGTCGTCGGAATTCTCGTTTGAATACTCCCCCGACAGCGAATTTTTCAGAGCCGTAACAGCGGCTGCGACATACTCGGGGCGTTTCATTCTGCCCTCTATTTTAAAAGACGATATTCCCGTTTTTGACAGTATCGGTGCGTACTCGATAAGTGATAAATCTTTTAAGCTCAAATCGCGTCCCGTTCCGTTTTCCGCCGCAAAAGGAAGTCGGCAGGGCTGAGCGCACAGACCTCGGTTGCCGCTTCGCGACCCCAAAAACGCACTCAAAAGGCATTGCCCCGAGACGCACATACAAAGCGCCCCGTGGACGAACATCTCAAGCTCAATCGGCGAGTTTTCGCACAAATATTTAATCTCGTCTTTTGATAATTCGCGAGGCAAAACAGCCCGTGTAAAGCCTAAATCGGCAAGAATACGTATGCCATCCAAAGTGCCGACCGACATTTGGGTGGAAGCGTGCAGCTCTATATCGGGACAAATATCCTTTACGATGCGCGAAACGCCAAGGTCCTGCAAAATAAGCGCATCTGCACCGCTTTTGCAGATACGCCTGACGCTTTCCTTAAGCTCCGACATTTCACTGTCTTTAACAAGAGTATTTAAGGTTATATGAACTTTAACATTTCTTTCGTGGCAAAAATCCACCGCACGCTGCAAATCGTCCCCCGAAAAATTAGAGGCATTTCTGCGCGCGTTGAAGTTACCGGTGCCGAAATACACGGCGTCCGCTCCGCTTCGTACTGCGGCAGTCAACGCTTCAAAACTGCCTGCGGGAGCCAATATCTCGGGCTTTATCATTTAGCGGAATCCGGCTCTTTTTCGGAAGAAAACAGATTTATCTGTGCCGCTCCGGCTTTTTGCTCTGTTTTAAGGCGGTCTATTTCACGCTTGTAGAAGTCTCTTTCGGACTTTGACTGAGACGCATCTTCAAGATAATCTTTTATCTGAGCACGGAGATTATCTGCACTCTGCTCGGCCTTTTTGGCGCTGTTGGCATAATCAAGCGCTATCAAAACAGCCGCCTGGTTGGTTGAAATAAACGGATTTACAGCACGAAGCTCTTTCATCTTATCGTCAATTTCGGCAGCAAGCATTGCCGTATATTCGGGAGTTTCCTCAGTAGTGAGAGCGTAATCAACTCCGGCGATATTTACTTTAACCTTGTTTTTTTCCAAGACATTCACACCCCTGTTTTTATTACAAATATTATTATACTTTATATTTTAAAAAACTGCAACATCATATTTTGCGGTAGACAAGTATACCGAATTCGGCGCTCACCGTAAGTTTTTCCAGCTCCTCTACCCTTTTTTGTTCTTTAACTCCGGTTTTGTAATAGTATGGAGTCATTTTAAAAAGAGAAGATATGTCCTCGCCAGAATTCAAATCAAATTTGTATTTTACGTCGATTCTGTCCGTAAAATCAAAACCGTCAAGGTATGTATCCGAAACCTCGTTTTTGTAAGGCGTATCATATGCGGCGCACTTTAACTCCCACAGATGATTTTCAAGCGGTATCACCATTATAAAAACAGCGTCTTTTTTTAATACTCTTTTAAATTCGGCACCGCAGTACGGCGAAAAAATTTCGAGTAAAATATCGATGCTCAAATCCGCAAAAGGAAGAGAAAAAGAACTCGCCACCGCAAAATCAACATTTTCGGCGCGCTTTGCGGCAACGGTCAGCTCGTCCTTGGAAATATCCGTACCGAAAACAGAAAAAAGCGGCAGTGCGTCGGCAACAGCCTTTGTGTAGTACCCTTCGCCGCAGCCGCAGTCAAGCACATTTCCCTTTTGGGCGGCATACTTCTTTACGGTGTCGCACAGAGCACGTCTCAGCGGCTCATAATAACCTTTGGATAAAAATTCCCTACGTGAAACCGTCATAAGACGATTGTCACCGTGATTTTTTTGACTGCTGCCCGTCAGCAAATTGACATAACCGCTCTTTGCAATATCAAAATTATGTCTGTTTTCGCAAATATAACTTTTTCCGTTTTTTACAAGAGGTTTTTTGCACACAGGGCAAATAAATCCGATATTATTCTTCACAATGCTTCTCCAAATACATTTCGTCTAACAGTTTTTTGCCTGTTTCCGTCCTGAAAATATTTTTTCTTGCCGCACGGACGGCTTTTTCGTCGAGCGAATCCTCAAATGCGTTTACAATAAAATCCGCTTCAATCAAAATTCTGTAATCCGGCGACATATCATCGGTATATGTGTGATGATGCGCCACAAGAAAACACACGCGCTCAATATTGTCTTTCGGAAAACCGAGAGAAGTCATAAGTTTGCGAGCTTCGTCCGGCCCCTCTTTTTCCTGATAACAACCTGCCGTACTGCCGTATTTTTTCTCACAGATATGTATTCCGATGTCATGCACCGCAGCGGCGGAAAGTAAAACATCCTTTGTTTTTTCATCTGTTTTTTCTCCGTCGGCAATTATTTCGGAAAAGGCACACACTTTAAGCATATGGTTAATGCGTTTTACGTCTCCGTTTAAATACTTAATCATTTCGCGCGTAAGTTCTTTATTCATTTTATTCACCGAATTTATAATACAACCGTTAAAGCAAAATAGCAATAGTCGGCGTTGACAAACAGAGCTTAAAAATGTATAATATCTAAGCATTTAAGCCAAACTTAATGCATTTTATGTCGGCTCTGCTGACCGATATATCGAAATTCACAGGAATAGCAAAGTAAAAAATCAAATACATCGGGGTGTAGCGCAGTTGGTAGCGCGCCTGCTTTGGGAGCAGGATGCCGGGGGTTCGAGTCCCTTCACTCCGACCAAAATTTTGACCGAAAGCAAAGTTTTTTCTCTGCTTTCGGTCATTTTTTACGCTTTTTTAGGTATTTTACCTCCGCTTTCGAGAAGAGTATTTTTTCTGCGACCACACAATCAAATGCGGACTGAAAATTTCTTTTTCTTTGTTTACAACGGTGCAGAATTTAAGTGATATTTAAGCCCTAAAAGCAGGCATTTACTTATTCGGTTTCCGTGCGAACAGTAAACACATCCGGAATATTGAAAACCTCTTTTTTCAAAAACACCGGATAAAAGTATTCATCCTTTAATTGAGCAAACTCCAACCACTCAAAAGTGTTTATGCGATCACCTTCGTTTGTTGTGAAAATTTTGCCCCGCGATAATAAATCGGTATCTGTTATATCCATTAAAAAATAAATGCACAATTCGTGGTAATGCAGATTATCGACATCTTCCGTAAAAAATGCTTGGTTTAGCCAAACAGGGCGGACAATCTTAGGTGTTACACCTAATTCCTCCCGAATCTCTCTGACAACGGCATTTTCCGCAGTTTCTCCTATTGCGACCCTTCCGCCGGGTAGATAGTAATACGGAGACCGTTCATCATGCATTGCTAAAATTTTACCGTCGGAAATTATCATAGCACATACTCTGTAATTAAACTTTTCATTGCCTATCTTAAAGGAAATATCCATTCGATTTTCCCCCTCTTATTTTGATGAATTGAATTGATTATATCATACAATTAAATAATAATCTACAAATAGACGCATAACAGCCCACCGCCGCAGAATACTGCGGCGGTGGGCTTGTATATTATCTTTATGTCGGCGTGGTGGAGTTGAGACGTTCCTTTACTTTTATTATAAGCATATATATCGGAGCGGAAACAAGGCGATATTTTGTGTGATTTAATACTTACACATTATGCCTTTGTTTGCGGCTTTAACGGGCCGTAGAAATAGCTTGCCGTTGCGCCGCCGTCAATTAAAAAAGTCGAACCGCTGATAAATGCACCCTTATCGCTCATGAGAAGCTCCGCAACATTGGCGACTTCATCCGCTGTGCCCGGGCGGCCTGCCGGACAATTTGCAAACATATTCTTATAGAAGTCTCCGCGAGGACCGTTGAACTCATCGAGCGCCAGAGGGGTTACGATAATACCCGGAGCAATGTCATTGAGCCGTGCACCGCGTTTGCCCCACTCCACCGCCTGTGCCATAACGCGTTTTTCATTGCAGCGCTTTGCCATCTGATAGGCGTGCAGGGTATCTCGGATGTTTTCGGGCTGTAAAAAATCAAGCTTTAACAGGTCTTCTGTGGGAGTTGTGGCAAGCAGCTCATCCTGCTCGGCGGTCAGCGCAGGCATACGCTAACCCGACTGGCTTGAAATTGTGACGCCGACACCTCCGGGAGCTATGACCTTTCCCACCTCCTCCAACAGCACTGCCGTACCGTAAAGGTCGACTTTTAAAATGGCTTCAATCGGAGCCTGACTCGGGGAAACGCCTGCGGCATTTACAAGCATCTTGATTTCGCCGTACTTTTGACCCTCTGCAATCATGTTTTTAATGGAAACTCTGTCGGACAAATCCATTTCCGTGGGTACTGCATCAAAGCCTGCCTCGTTCATAATTTCGGCAGCTGCCTGTGCATTTTCAATTCTTTTATCGCCCACCACGATTTTCATACCTGCACCCATACGGCGTGCAATAGCCATACCGATTTGCCCGGCACCTGCCCAAAGCATTACATTTTTCATAATTTAACCTCTCTAACCCATGCGCCGAGCGCCGATTCTGCGCTGTCAACATTACTGCCGCAGATAGCTAGACCTTTTGTGACAATTGCTCCGTGCGCGGATTTTTGAATGTCTTGCACCGTTCCCGAAAGTCCGCTGCCCTCATGGGTGCAAAACGGATGAATCGTTTTTCCCGTAAAATCATAGTTTTCGAGAAATGTATAAACCGCCATCGGCATTGTACCCCAATAGTTTGGATAACCGATGTAAATTTCGTCGTAGGCGTCAAGATTATCGGGAAGATTCAGCACCTTAGGACGAGCTTTCTTTTGCAAATCCGCCTTTGCCTCGGCAATGCAGGTTTGGTAATTTTCGGAATACGGATGTACCTGCTCGATCTTGAAAAGTTCGCCGTCGGTCAAATCGGCAAGCATTTTTGCCGCTTTTTCTGTATTGCCGACGGTAATACGGCGGTATGCACCGCCAAAGTAGTTTTCTCCCGCACGGGAATAAAATGCGATTAAAACAGCCATATTAAATCTCCTTTCCCGTTTCATAAGCCTGTTTTATTGATGGGCGCCTGTATGAGCTGTCTTTAAGCAAGCGAGCGCTTTCATAAGAAACCCTCTGAATCATTTATGACTATATTATAATCACAAAAAGTATGACAATCAATTTTGCTTTCGGACCTTTTAGATAAGAAAAACTTATACAAAAGCAAAAAATACTGCCGAGAAAGGTTAACGCCTCTCCGGCAGTTTAAAACAATATATTATAAATATCTGCCCGTTTTACCAAGCGGAATATCGACATCTATGTTTTTCAGGTTGTGAACTTTTGCTCCGCGAATCAGCAGCTTATCAATCATTTTCTGTCGTCCTATTCTCAGTGATATTATTACGGTTTTCAAATTGTGCTTTAAGCAGTTCGGCAAACTCCTCCACATAGTAACCGGAGTTGCCCTTTTTCCAAAATGCACAGTAATTGCGCAAAATGGGTTCTTCGCCGCGCATCAACGGGAGCACGGTGACGGATGTACCTGCCGCAGATGACTTCCCTGCCCCGTCAACATGGAGAAAGCCCTTGCGCCCGATCACCATAAGTCGGGCTTCTTCTAAATTCTCCGCGTACAAGAATTCCCCGTGGAAACCGATCACATCGCGATAGTATTCCTGCTCCGTTTCCCGTTGAGCCTCGGATGTGACCAAAATGCAGGGAATATTTTTAAGTTCCGACGGTGAAATTCGCTTCATTTGTGCCGGCAGACTGTGTGCGGACAATTCAATACAGCTGCGGCACGTTGTCAAAAGCAGATTGACATATTCATCGGAAAATGTGCGGCGCTGATCGTTAAATACAAGATCCGCTTCTTCTGTGCGAAGCAGAGAGAACAGCTCCTCGTGGTTGCCGTAAATAACGGACACTTCCACATTCGGGTGCTTTTCGGAGAAAAGCTCCAGCGCTCTGTTAAACTCTGCGCCCGTATAACAGCGCAGATAACCGATTTTTAAAGATGCTCTGTTGCCGTTTGCTATTTTTGCCGCCTCGCTGCACATCTGCTCAAAGTCAGCCGTCAGAATTAGACTTTTACGATAAAAATATTCGCCTGCCGGCGTAAGGGTAAACGTGCGGTTTTTGCGCTCCAAAAGTCGGAACCCCAATTCACGTTCCAATGTCTGTATCTGCTGAGAAACGGCGGATTGCGAAATAAAATTTTCCTCTGCCGCTTTTGAAAAGCTGTTCAGTCGGACAACGGACTGGAAATATTTGAGTTGTTTCAGCATAATTTTGCCCCATTCATAGTTTTACGTTTTGCAATTACACAAACGACTTTACTGCCTTTGATTATATCACACAGCCGCAAAATATTCTATCGTCGTTACGGCACAATCTTTCTCTTTTGCAGGAATAAATAACTGCGGCGGCACATAATGTTAAATAAATATGTATATACTGGCGGCGTATTATGGAACGAAAATTATCCGTTTGGCAGTTTTCGGGCTTTGCCTTTACTGCGCTTATAGGAACACTCCTGCATTTTTTGTATGATTGGACGCACCGCAGCATCGCGGCGGCCGTGTTTTCCGCCGTAAACGAATCCACATGGGAGCATATGAAGCTGTTGTTTTTCCCGATGCTTGTTTTTGCTTTGATACAACACAGATTTTTTAAAGAATATAAGGTGTTTTGGTGTATCAAGGCTTTAGGAATTTTAACAGGTCTTGCCCTCATTCCGGTGTTGTTTTACACTTACAACGGTGTGTTCGGAAAATCGCCCGACATAGTGAATATCATGATATTTTTTATTTCGGCGGCAGGCGCATTTGCCTTAGAAATGCTGTTATTTAAGAAAGGATGTCTGCATTGTAAAAAAACGCATCTGCCGTTTGCGGCAATATGCCTTATTGCAGTATTGTTTATGATATTTACTTTTTACACACCGAGAATACCGCTGTTTCGCGACCCGATTGACGGAACATACGGAATAACGACAGTCGGTATATGAAATTGCAAATTCGTATAAAAGGGCTTTAAAAACCTATGTTTTTAAAGCCCTTTTACAGTTGTATATCTGTGATGCACCGCAGGCAGGAATTTATTTAAAACGTCAGTTGTTCTGAGCTTTAAGCTCGACGTATTTACGCAAGGATGACAGCCTAAGAATTCATATTTTAAGACGTCCTCGTCTATAAGCAAATCGACTCTGTTATCCGCATCGTTCATAAGCCCCATAACGCTTAATGAACCGGGTGATATATTCAAGAAGCTCTCCATATACTCCTTCGGTGCAAACGAAAGCCGTGAAGAACCTATTTGCGAAGAGACTGTCTTTGTATTAAATCTTTTATCGCCTTGCATCATTAAAAGATAAAATGCGGTTTTATTGGAATTACAGAGAAGAAGATTTTTGCAGACGACTGCCGGATATAAGGCTTTGTCGATTTCTGCGCAAGCCTCCATGGTAAACGCCGCCTCGTGATCGATACGCATATACTCTATTTTTAATTTGTCAAGCATATCATACACAGCATTTTCTTTAGGCAACCGATTTTCCGTATTTTTCGGTCTTCCGTTATAAAGATTCAATTAAGTCACCGCCGAAATCGGATATTTTTTGATATTTTACCACAAAATACGCTCTGTTTCAAATTGGCTATTGACAACACAATAACAAGGGAGCCTATAATATAGCATAGTTTTTGGGAGAATTGCTGTATTATGGAACAAAACCTCACAAACGGCAGTGTATTTAAAAATATAATCAAATTTTCGCTGCCGTATCTTTTATCATATTTTCTGCAAACACTGTACGGTATGGCAGATCTTATAATCATCGGTCGGTTTGACGGCGTAGAGGGAACTACCGCCGTATCAATAGGCAGTCAGGTAATGCATATGCTGACCGTAATGATAGTGGGACTTGCTATGGGGTCAACCGTAAACATAGGCAGAGCCGTAGGAGCCGGCGACAGAGAAAACGCCTCTGAGAATATAGGTAATACGGTAACGCTGTTTATGTCGCTGTCGGCGGTTCTGACTGTACTTTTGCTTCTTCTGACAAAGCCTATCACGGCGGTTATGTCCACTCCGGCGGAGGCTGTAACGGGCACAATAAAATATCTTACCGTATGCTTTCTCGGCATACCGTTTATAGTAGCATACAATATAATAAGCTCGGTATTTCGCGGATTGGGCGACTCAAAAAGCCCCATGTATTTTGTGGCGACAGCCTGTGTTGTAAATATTTGTCTTGATATTGTATTTATCGGTGCTTGCGATATGGGTCCTCTCGGCGCCGCACTCGGCACTACGCTTTCGCAAGCGGTAAGCGTCATAGTTTCGCTCTTATTCATAAAAAAATCAAAGAGCAATATAAGCATTAAAAAAAGCAACTTAAAGCCGAAAAAGCGCACAATAGGCGGACTGTTGAGAATAGGTATACCCGTATCGCTTCAGGACGGATTCATACAGATATCATTTATAGTTATAACGATAATAGCAAACCGCAGAGGGCTTACCGATGCCGCCGCTGTGGGCATAGTCGAAAAAATAATCGGTTTTTTGTTCCTTGTACCCTCTTCGATGCTTTCATCAATATCGGCTCTCGGCGCTCAGAATATAGGCGCCGGCAAACCCGAAAGAGCCGTTAAAACAATGTGGTACGCTATGTCGATTGCGGTAACATTCGGTGTTATCGTATCCGTCATTATGCAGTTTGCCGCAGAGCCCGTAATCGGTCTTTTCACATCGGACAAAGCTGCCATGATATCGGGCGGCAACTATATGCGCGGATATATTTTCGACTGCCTTTTCGGAGGAATACAATTCTGCTTCAGCGGATATTTCTGCGCAAACGGAAAATCGGAGCTGTCGTTTATACACAACACCGTATCGATTTTGACTGTGCGGATTCCCGGGGCATACCTTATGTCAAAGCTTTTCCCGGAGACGCTTTTGCCGATGGGACTGGCGTCGGCGGCAGGGTCGCTTTTGTCCGTTTTCATTTGTCTCATTATGTTCTTTGTGCTCATGCAAAAAGATAAGAACAAATCAAAATGCAAAGCTGCAAAATAATTAAAAAATATAGAAAACGGTCTGTAAAACTTTTGTTTCACAGACCGTTTTATTGTGTAAAATTCAATTACCGCATTCAATGCTTATCTTATTAAATATTTCGAGGATATCGTCTATCGACGTATTCTTTTTATCCTCACCCGCCTTGTCAAGTATGATATTTCCCCTGTCCATCATAACAAGGCGTGTGCCGTACTCCACGGCATAGCGCAGATTGTGAGTTACCATAACAGCCGTCAGTTTTTTCTGCTTAACCACCTTATCGGTAAGCTCCATAATTATTTCCGCGGTCTTTGGGTCAAGTGCGGCGGTGTGCTCATCAAGGATAAGAAAGTCTATCGGGGTTAATGTTGCCATAATAAGTGAAACCGCCTGACGCTGACCGCCCGACAGCGAGCCCATTTTCACGTGCAATTTATCCTCAAGTCCGAGGCCGAGCGACGCGAGCTGCTCACGGTAAAAATCATACCGTTTTTTATTGAGCGCAAACGATAAGCCGAAGGGTTTACCCTTATTGTCGGCAAGGGACATATTTTCGAGTATTGTCATATTCGGGCAATTGCCCATCGAGGGATTTTGGTACACTCTGCCGATATAGGCATAGCGTTCAAAATCTTTTTTCTTATTCACGCATTTACCGTTTATAAGAACTTCGCCTGCGTTTACGGGTATACTGCCGCATATTATATTTAGCATGGAGGTTTTTCCGCTGCCGTTTGAGCCTATTACGGAGACGAACTCACCGTCATTTACGGTAAAATTAAAATCGTCGAAAAGGCACATCTCCGTTACGAGTCCGGGATTATATATTTTTGAAATATGCTTAAGCTCTAACATTTTTCTTCACCGAACCTTTCTGGAAATTGCCGAGGACAAGTATAAGCAAGAACAAAACAGCCGTAATGAGTTTTAAGAGATTAGCCGGCAAGCCGAGGCTTATTGCAATTTGTATGCACGCTTTATAAATTACGCTGCCGAATATTACGGCGGTGGTACCCTTTATAAAGCTTACGCGCCTGAAAAGCGTTGTTCCTATAATTACCGCAGCGAGACCGAATACTATCTGACCGGTTCCCATTGTAGCGGAAAACGAGCGCTGTTCCTGACAGGCAACGGCACCTGAGAGAGCCACAAGAGCGTTTGATATTACAAGTCCGATTATTTTGATTCTGCCCTTGTCCTTTGAGAGAGAGGTAACAAGCACGCTGTTATCGCCTACCGCACGAAGTAAAAATCCGTTTTTCGTCTTAAAGTAAAGGTCAAGAAGCACCTTGCAGACTATCATTATAATTGCGGAAACGATAAGTTTTCTTAAAATAAGCGACATCGAGCCGAAAACAGACATTGTAACGGGCGACGTGAACACGGTGTCGATTTCACGTGCGATTGAGAGGTTTGAACCGGCTATCTGAAGATTTATGGAAAACAAGGCCGTCATTGTAATAATACCCGAAAGCAGGTCGCGTACCTTTAAGCGGACGTGAATAAATCCCGTGACAAATCCGGCAAGAGCTCCGACAAGAAGCGATACTAAAAGCGAGAGAAAAGGGTTTACGCCCTTCACCAGCAAAACAGCCGTTACGGCAGCTCCCAAAGGGAAGCTGCCGTCCACGGTAAGGTCGGGGAAATCCAATATTTTATATGTTATGTACACGCCGAAAGAAAGCAGGGCGTATATAAAGCCTTGAGTTAATGTGCTTATAATAAGATCAAGCATTCTTTTACACTACCTTATTTACATTCTATTGCCTTTGCGGCTACATCCGACGGAACGGTAATTCCCATAGCTGTTGCGGCGTCGGAATTTATATATGTGTTATACTCCGTTACGGTTTCGTACGGAAGATCGGATGCCTTGGCTTCGCCCTTTAAAATCTCAGCAGCAAGCTTACCTGCCATTTTACCGAGCTCTATATAATCGATACCGGCAGACGCCACACAGCCTTTTTTAACCTGCTCAATTTCGCTGCCGTATACGGGAATACCTGCGGCGTTTGTCTTTTCAAGTATTGACGGAAGAACGCCTACAACATTATTGTCGGTAAGATTTGTAATGCAATCTACATTTTTGTTTATAAGAGTATCGGCAGCCTGTGTAACGGACGCCTGGTCCGCAACGCCTATTGCCTCAATGGTAAATCCGTAGTTACCTGCTTTTTCTTTATACTCGGCAATTGCTGATACTGAATTCGGTTCGCTTGTGGTATATATAATTCCGATTGTTTTGGCATCCGGCTGAAGCTTTCTTATAAGCTCAAGCTGAGGGTCTACGGGGAGTTTATCGGAAACGCCCGTTATGTTGCCTGTTGTGAGACCGGCTTCACCGGGGTCTGTTATGGCGTTGAATACAACGGGAATGTTTTTATCCTCTGCCGCGGCGTAACAAGCGGTTGCCGAGGGAGTGGCTATTGCGCACATGAGCGCGACGTTTTTGGAAGAGAAGTTATTTGCTATCTGTGTTGCGGTAGCATTGTCAAAGGAGGCGTTCTGATAATCTATTGTGTAATCCTTGCCCTCTGTGAGCCCTGCCTCTTTAAGTCCGAGCAGGAAGCCCTCACGGCAATTGTCAAGCGAAGCGTGCTCGCCGTACTGACTTATGCCTATTACCGGAACCTTATCTTTTTTTGCCGTACAGCCTACAAAGAACAATGTTATTGCCGCTAAAATTACCGCTACTGTTATTTTTATTTTTTTCATGATGACAATCTCCTTAATTTTAAAATATAAATCGGTATATAATGATTATAAATTTAAAAGTCGCCATCGCCATCGTCTTAAATAATGTTTCATTCTTTTCTCCTTAGAAGCAAATAAAAAAAGCCTTATCCCATATATGGGACAAGACTTTGAATCCTGCGGTACCACCCAAATTGCCGGAAAAACCGACCGCTCGTTTCTTATACTGACATATAAGCCGCTCTGATAACGGGTACGGAACCCGTCGGCCGCTACTCACAAACGCTTTCGTGCCGCCCTCATAAGTCCATTCACTGTACTCTCCCCTGCGGTATTTCCACCGACAACCGCTCTCTGCAAGCTTTGAGTAAAGCTACTCTTCTTAATCACAGGTTTTTTAGATGTTGGGATTATGTTATCACGGTGTTCTTTTTTTTGTCAAGAAAAAATTTGCAATTTATTCATATATTATCAATTTTGCGTCAAAACTCCTTATGATTGTACAAATCCCGAAAATATGTTTTATTTTGCGGAATATTTAAATAAATGCAGGTCTAATCTTGATTTTAGTGTGACATTGTGCTAAAATGTACAAATAATATCGTCACAAATATCTGTAATTTAGCAATATTTGGTTGTTTGAGACAATAATACCAAAAGGCTTGTGGGTCTTTTGAAAAAAATACACAATAAACAGGGGGTCTACCATTTGACCAAGTACATCATCAAGCGTATTGCAATGGGTTTGCTCAGCATTTTCATTGTCGCCACGCTGACCTTTTTCCTTATGAACCTTGTTCCCGGCGGTCCGTTCGTTGCGGAAAAGTCCATAAGCAAAGCCGCACAGGAAGCTCTTGCATCCAAATACGGTTTGGACAAGCCTTTATTTGAGCAATATATAACATATATTACCGATTTCATTAAAGGCGATATGGGCGTAAGCTTGCGCCAGAGAGGAAGAACGGTATCGGATATTATTTTTTCAAAATTCCCGGTATCGGCAAGGCTCGCCGGAATAGCGGTTCTCGTCTCTCTTCTTGTAGGCATACCGCTCGGATGCCTTTCCGCTTACAACCGAGGCAAATTTGCCGATAACTTTATTATAGTCCTCGCGACATGCGGCATCGCAATACCGAGTTTTATAAGCAGCGTAATTTTATTGTATACTTTCGGCAGTAAGCTTAACCTGCTGCCCACGGTAGGGCTTAACACGCTGTCGTCATATATAATGCCTGTGACGGCGCTGTCAATTTACCCGACGGCATATATAACGCGTCTTATGCGGTCAAGTCTTTTGGACGTTATGGGTCAGGATTATATAAGGACCGCAAAAGCCAAGGGTCTTTCAAATTTCAAAATACTCTTTAAGCACGCTCTCAGAAACGCAATTCTCCCCGTAATAACTTACGTCGGACCGATGCTTGCAAGCCTTATGACGGGTTCGTTTATCGTAGAACAGATATTCGCAATCCCCGGTCTCGGCCGTGAATTTGTCTCGGCTATGACCAACCGCGACTACACTATGATAATGGGAACGACAATAGTTCTCGCAACGCTTATTATAATTGCAAACGTCATAGTTGACATACTTTATAAAATAATCGACCCGAGAATCAAACTTAAGTAAGGAGCGGCATCGCCGATGAATAAAAAATTTCCGAGTCTGCATTTAAAGGCGGACGATTTTGTACCGGCTACATCCACGGAAAAAGAAAGCCTTGTTGTAATGCGCGACAGCGTCAACTTTTGGAAGGACGGATTCAGACGTCTGCGCAAAAACAAGGTTGCCATGGTAAGCCTTGTCTTTATCATACTGATAATTATTTTCGCATACATTTTACCGAGTTTTTGGCCATACAGCTATGAGCAGCAGATAAAATACAGCGAAAACCTCGCTCCGTTCCATTACAGCGAAACGGAACAGGCGCAAATAGACGCAGGTCAAAAGGTATTCCCGCATATCTGCGGAACAGACAAGCTCGGCAGAGACTTTGCCGTTCGCCTTATGATGGGCGCAAGAATAAGCCTCACGGTAGGTCTTGTATGCGCGGCGCTTGTACTCATAGTCGGTTCGCTGTTCGGCGCAATAGCCGGTTTTGCCGGCGGCTGGGTCGATAATATTATGATGCGTTTTACCGATATTTTGTATACCATTCCCGACATTCTTTTGATAATCCTGCTTGCGACGTCCCTGAAGCCGCGTCTTGAAGCGCTCTCTGCGACGCCCGGATTTATGTGGATGCAGAAAATGGGACCTAACCTTATAGCGATATTCATTGTGTTTGTTCTGATATACTGGGTAGGTATGGCAAGAATAACACGTTCACAAATACTTGTACTCAAGGAATCGGAATATGTTACCGCGGCAAAGGCGCTCGGCGCGAGCAATGCGCGCATTATAAGAAAGCACCTTTTGACGAACTGCATAGGTACTCTTATAGTAACTACGACACTTCAGATACCCTCCGCCATATTCACCGAGAGCTATTTAAGCTTCCTCGGACTCGGCGTTACGGCTCCGATGCCGTCGCTCGGTTCTCTTGCCACGGAGGCTGTTAAGGGTATGAACACCTATCCGTACCTGCTGTTTTTACCCGCGGTGCTGATAAGCGTTATCATACTCGCCTTTAACCTTCTCGGCGACGGTCTGCGCGACGCGTTTGACCCGAAGCTCAAGAACTAAAGGAGGGTAAATACTTTGAGTGAAAAACTTTTGGAAATAAAAGACGAGAGACTGTCGTTCTTTACTCCCGCAGGCGAAGTTAAAGCGCTTAACGGCGTTTCGTTTTCGATGGATGAGGGCGAGGTTCTCGGTATAGTCGGTGAATCAGGCTCCGGTAAATCCGTTACAGCCTATTCTATAATGGGTCTTACCGCTTACCCCGGCAAGCTTATAGGCGGAACAATCAGATTTAACGGTCACGAAATCGAAAAAATGTCCGAAAAGGATTTCAGAAAGATAAGAGGAAACGAGGTTTCCATAATCTTTCAGGACCCTATGACGAGTCTGAACCCCGTTTACACAATAGGCAACCAGATAACAGAGGTTATAAGGCTGCACACGGATAAAGACAAAAAACAGGCATATGAGCGTGCAAAAGAACTTTTGGAGCTTGTCGGTATAAACGAGCCTACAAAACGACTTAAACAGTATCCGCACGAGCTTTCGGGCGGTATGCGCCAGAGAGTTATGATTGCCATAGCGCTTGCCTGCGAACCGAAGCTTTTAATCGCCGACGAACCTACAACGGCTCTTGACGTTACAATTCAGGCGCAGATACTTGACCTTATGCAGGATTTGCGCAAAAAGCTCGGAATGAGCATAATTATGATAACTCACGACCTCGGCGTAGTAGCGAGTATGTGCGAAAAAATAGCCGTTATGTATGCAGGTCACATAGTTGAATACGGCACGGCAGACGAGATATTCTACGAGCCGAAGCACGAATACACAAAAGGTCTTATAAAGTCCATTCCTAAACTGAATGCCGAAAACACCGAAAGGCTTGTACCGATTGAGGGTCAGCCTGTCGATTTGCTCAATCCGCCGGCAGGGTGCCCGTTTGCGCCGAGATGTTCAAAATGCATGAAGATATGCTTAAAGCAAATGCCCCCGAAAACGGAGCTCAGCGACACACATTACAGCCATTGCTGGCTGCTTCAGAAAGAAGAATTTGAGGAAGGAGAGAAAAACTGTGAGTGACGATAAAAAGCTTGTAGAAGTACAGCACTTACAGCAGTACTTTCCTGCCGGAGGCAGAGGCAAAAAGAAAAAATACGTTCAGGCGGTAGACGATGTTTCGTTTTACATCAAAAAGGGCGAAACTCTCGGTCTTGTCGGTGAATCGGGCTGCGGTAAAACCACCGTAGGACGCACTCTTTTAAGGCTTTACGAGCCTACCGACGGAACAATAATATATGACGGAGACGTTATATTTGACAAAAAGAAAAAAATTGCGGTCAATATGCTGCCCTATCGAAGAAAAATGCAGATGGTCTTTCAAGACCCGTATGCGAGCCTTGACCCGCGTATGACGATAGGCGATATTGTAGGTGAAGCTATTGACATTCACCACCTTGCCGCCAACAAAAAAGAAAGACGCGACAGAATCATATCTCTTCTTGAGACGGTCGGTCTTAACAGCGAACACGCAAACCGCTATCCGCATGAATTTTCCGGCGGTCAAAGACAGCGAGTCGGCATAGCGAGAGCGCTTGCGGTAAATCCCGAATTTATAGTATGCGACGAGCCCGTATCGGCTCTTGACGTGTCTATTCAGGCACAGGTCGTAAATATGTTTGAGGATCTGCAAAAAGAGCTTAATCTCACCTACCTTTTCATAGCACACGATTTAAGCGTTGTAAGGCATATTTCAAACCGCATAGGTGTTATGTACCTCGGTAAGCTTGTAGAACTTGCCGACAGCTATGAGCTTATAGCACGAAGCGCACACCCGTACACCAAAAGCCTTATTTCGGCTATACCGGAAGCCGACCCCAAAATAGCGCGTGCTTCACACAGAATACCGCTTGAAGGAGACGTTCCGAGCCCGCTTAACCCGCCGAGCGGATGTCGTTTCAGGACACGCTGCCCGTATGCGGACGGTCTTTGCGCCGAAAAGTGCCCGGAGCTTCGCGAAATATCGGCAGGTCACTTTGCTGCCTGCCACCACCTTGATAAGGTTAAATAAGTTGTTTATTGTGCATCTGGAGCGCAATGGATATATTTTAAAGCAGCGCGAGTTGCTAAAAGAAGGAGATGTATTTAATGAAAACCAGAAGACTTATTGCTGCAATACTCGCAGTTGTCATGTGTCTGTCGGCAATGGCACTCCTGAGTTCGTGCGGCAACAGCAAGAAGGACGATGCCGGTATAACGGTTCAGATAGGATCTAACCCCGAGACACTTGATCCTGCTCTCAACAGTGCTGTTGACGGCGGCAATATGCTCATCACACTCTATGAGACTCTTCTCATAATTGATGAGGACAACAAGGTTCAGCCCGGTCAGGCTGAAAAGTACACCGTAAGCGACGACGGTCTTACCTGGACATTCACAATGCGTGACGGTCTTAAATGGTCAGACGGCACAGAGCTTAACGCAAAGGATTTCGAATATACCTTTAAGCGTCTTGCAAACGTAGAGCTTGCCGCTCCCTATGCAGAGACTGTTATCGGTATGATCGACGGCTACCAGGACGCTATCGGCAATCCGGACGATGACGGTAAAACCACCACCACTCCCGACCCCGAAAAGCTCAACGTAGTTGCAAGCGAGGACGGCAAGACTCTTACAATCAAGCTTGCTTACCCCTGCTCTTACTTTGACAAGATTGTTGCATTCGGTACTATGAGCCCCGTACAGAAGGCTACTATTGAAGCTAACGGCGACTCTTGGGCTACAAAACCCGACACTTATGTCTGCAACGGTCCGTACATGATTACCGAGTGGACCCCCGGTGAGCGCATAGTATGCAAAAAGAACCCGAACTACAAGGGCGGTTGGGATTCTAAGCGCATAGTTAACAACAAGCTCACATTCTTGCTTCTTGAGAACCCGAGCGCTTCTTTCACCGCATACAACAGCGGCGAGGCTCAGCTCATTAAGGACGTTCCCACAGAGGAAATTCCGACCCTCAAGAAATCTACCGACGGCGGCGACTTCTATGTTGACACCATTCTCGGTACCTATTACCTCAATATGAACCTTAACAGAGCTCCCTTCAACAACAAGAACGTTCGCAAGGCTCTTAACCTTGCAATTGACCGTGACTACATTGCAAACACAATAATGCAGGGCACATATTCCCCCGCTTATAACTTTGTAGGTCCCGGCGTTGTTGACAATGAGGGTATGTTCTTTGACAACGCAGTTAAGGCTAACGGCGGCGAAACCTATATCAGCAAGGATTATCAGGCTAACCTCGAAGAGGCTAAAAAAGCTCTCGCAGAGGCAGGCTATCCCGACGGTAAGGGCTTCCCGACCATCACCTATTCAACAAATGACGCAGGTTACCACAAGGCTGTTGCAGAGTATCTCCAGAATGCATATGCTCAGCTCGGTATCACAATGAAGATTGACATAGTTGAATGGTCTTCATTCACTCCTCAGCGTCGCGCAGGCGATTATGATATGGCTCGTAACGGTTGGGTTATGGACTACAATGACGCTTCCAATATGCTTGAACTCTTTGTTTCTACCAACGGTAACAACGATGGTAAATACAACAGCTCTGCATATGACGCCGACATTGCAAACTCCAAGGTTGCAGATTCCGCAGCTCACTTTGCAGCTCTCCATGACGCTGAAAAGAACATGATGGAAGATTATGCTTGCATCCCGATTGCTTATTACAATGACTTCTGGCTCCAGAAACCCGAGCTTAAAGGCGTATGGCACAGCCCGTACGGCTACTGGTACTTCCAGTACGCTACCCTTGAGAAGTAATTTCTCTTAAAGCTCTAAGCACAAAACGGCGATCGCCCGTACCTTAACCGGTACGGGCGGTTTTTTATACGCTTGAAAAGGCCGGTACTGTATGTTAAAATCATTAAAAGCGCCGTACACACGGTAAAACGACATATTAAAGGCGGAAAGAAAAAATGAGCGTTATCGACAGATTTTTAAAATACATCGAATTTGAAACCACATCGGACGAAAACAGCGAGAGCATACCCTCAACCGAAAATCAAACGGTTCTTGCGGATTACCTTGTAAAAGAGCTGAAATGTGCAGGCGTTACCGACGCATACCGCGATAAATACGGCTATGTTTACGGACACATACCGGCAACCGAAGGGCTTGAAAAAAGCCCTAAAATCGGGCTTATTTCACATATGGATACTTCTCCCGACGTCAGCGGAAAAGACGTCAAAGCAAAAATAATTAAATTTGACGGTACTAACGCACCGATGATTGATAATAAATATTGGGGCGAGGACATTATAGTTACCGACCGCACAACTCTTCTCGGCGCGGATGACAAGGCCGGTGTAGCCGAAATAATCGAGGCGTGCCGTGAAATTTGCGATGACGCAGAGCTTTGCCACGGCAAAATTTCAATTTGTTTCACACCCGACGAAGAAATAGGCAGAGGTGCCGACAAATTTGATTTTGCGGCTTTTGACGCGGATTTTGCATACACCGTTGACGGTGGAGAGCTTGGCGGAATCGAGTATGAAAACTTTAACGCGGCAGGTGCAAAAATAACCTTTCACGGGGTAAACACACATCCCGGTTCGGCAAAAAACAAAATGAAAAATGCTGTTTTGTATCTTGCGGAGTTTATAAATATGCTCCCTGCCGCCGAAACTCCCGCGCACACCGAGAATCGTGAAGGATTTTATCACGTTTCATCGGTTGACGGCAATGAAAGCGAAGCCGTTCTTCATATGATAATACGCGATCACGACACTCAAAAATTTAATGAACGCAAAAAATTTGTTGCGGAGCTTGCCGATTTTTTCAATCGCAAATACGGCGAAAATACGGTTTCGGCCGAGATAAAGGACAGCTATTACAATATGCTTGAAGTTATTAAAGAGCATACAGACATAGTAGAGCGGGCAAAAAATGCAATGCGCAAAGCCGGCGTTGAGCCGCAAATTTCACCGATACGCGGCGGAACCGACGGTGCAAGACTTTCGTTTGAGGGTCTGCCCTGCCCCAACCTCTCTACCGGCGGTATGAATTTCCACAGCATATACGAGGCTGTTTCGGTAAACGCAATGTTCAAAATGGTTGAAATCATCAAAAACATTATAAGCGAATAAAAAACAAAAAATCCCGTGAAAGCGCTGCCGCACATTCACGGGATTTTTATTATCGGAACTTAAAAATTAACCGTTTCGCTCGGTTTTGTAAACGATGAAAAAACTGCGGTGGCATTTTTAAAATAGAACACCTGTGTATTTCCGTCGTCCGGGTCATACATAGCCTTGAGCTCGGGGTATGCCTCAAGCATTGAAACGCGCGCCTCGCGGCGGTCATCTTCAACAAGCTCACCCGACACGCGAAGCCAATCGTCGCCGTTGCAGGCACAGATTTCCACATTGCCGTTTTCGGAAATTTGCTTTGACACCGCTTTCTTTTTGCCGGTTTGTATATACAGCTTACCCTCAAAAATATGAGCGGTTCCGAAAGGACGTACACGCGGCTTGTTGCCGTCTTCGGTTGCGAGATAATAGGTTCCCGCATCTTTTAAAAATTTGCATACATCGTTAATATTCATAAGCTTTTCCTCCTGTATTCTTTTTCTATCCAAGCCATTAACAGGTTAACTATCCGCCGTTGCTCGTCAGAAGTCAATTCCCTGCCCTTTTCAACGTGATACCATTTATTCAGGCAGCCCCGACAGCAGCAGGCGCAAGCGTGCTGAGCCTTAAACACGGGGTGACCGCGCATGGGCGTTTGCTTACCGTCGTTTGGTATGACCGCCGGCGCAAGACGGTTCTTTATAAAATCCTCCGCATGTCTTTTTATGGTATCAATACCCTTTTTATCAATATAACTTATATCCTCGTCGGACAGGTGAAATCTCGCTCTGAAATCAGACTTCTGAAGCCTTGAGAGCGCTTCGTCAACAGTCACTTTTTGCGCCTCATCTCTTACTTATACAAATCAGCATACACCTATTTTATAAATTTTACAAGTGTCGCCGAAGAGTGCCGTTATCTTGACAATTTTTCTTTTTTCATCATAATAACCGAATAAACAAATACGAGCACCTCTGTTACGGGCATTGCCCACCAAACGGCGCTGCCGCCGAAAGCGACCGGTAACAAAAGTATCAGGGCACCGCTTATAACTATACCCCTTGCGACGGAAATAACAAGAGAAATCTTAGCTCTCATAATCGCCTGGAAATAGTACGTTGAATAGATATTAAACGGCAGCAGTACAAATGAAATCGCATAAATTCTGATGATTTTCGGAGCTATTGACAGCACCTCGGGGGTGGGCGTCATAAACAGCTTTATAAACACCTGCGGCATAGCCATTGCGAGGACAGTCCAAATAATACCGAAAACGGCGGCGGTTATAATGTTGTATTTCAGCATCGTTTTAATCCGCGCCGTAAGTCCCGCGCCGAAATTACGCGAAATTACGGGCTGTGCCGCCTGACCTATACCGTAAGAGCAGCACTGCACCAATGTACTTACCACAACTATCACTCCGTAAACCGCAAGTGCGTCCGTGCCGAGATACTCCATTACACGGCGGTTAAACAGCATTGTGGCTATACCCATTGCCACGTCAACTATAAACGAAGAAAATCCGTTGACGCTTATCATTTTAAAGCTGTTAAATATTCTGCGCGGCTTTACGAATTTCAATGTATTCTTTTTGCCGATAAAATGCGTAAGCATCACAAGTACGGACATAGAAGCACCCATTGCCGTTGCGATTCCGGCGCCCTTAATGCCCATATCCAATGTGAACACAAAGAAATAATCGCCGAAAACATTAAATATGCCGCCGAAAATTACGGCTTTAGTGGCTCTGCCGGGGTCGCCGTCATTACGGAGAAACGACGAGAGCAGATTTGTAAACACATATACGGGAACGGTGAGCTTGGGCGCTACAAGATATTGTTTGCAGAGCGGCATAAGCGCGTCGTTGGCACCGAAAAGCCTGAGAAGAGGCTCTTCAAAGACCCAGACTGCCACCCAAAGTATCAGCGAAAGCGAAATTCCGAGTATAAAAGCGGAGGTAAAATATCCGTTTGCCTCTTTTTCATCATCGCGTTCTCCCCTTGCGACGGCATAAATAACGGAACCGCCTATACCGCACAAAAGACCGAAGCTGTAAATTATATTCCATATCGGAGAAATTACCGCCATGGCAGCCGAGCCGTCGGGTCCGTGATACTGCCCGACCATAGCCATATCAACAAGTCCGTAAATGCACGCTATCAGCGCACTTCCGAATGAAGCTATAAAAAATTTGCGGTAAAGCTTACCGACATTATCCTTTAAAAGGTCCATAACTCCTCCTTAAATATTAAAAAAGCCGGATATGGAACGGGCATTTCAGCCTGCACCTTATCCGGCTTGTTATTTCCATACGATAACCAGCCCTCCGAGTGAGCTATTGTATTGTATCAACTTTTATAATCAAAGTCAAGAATTTTCACAGAGCAGGAAATCTAAAATGACTGTATGTTTATAAGCCTTAATGCTACTGCCGCTTTAGATAATACACATCATATGTGCAGAATATATATAACTTGATTTTACTGATTCATTTTTTCAAGTATTTCTCTGCAATATCTGATTTCGGCTTCGGAAAAAAGCGGTGCATACTTAGGGTTACAGACAGAAGCTTCCATAGATAAGTCTAAACGCCTGTTAGCCCATAGTGTGGAAAGCCCCTCTGCCGGATTTCCCCTTTTTTGCGCATTTGCTATCAGCCGCCGTGCAGTTTCAACACCGCCATATCGTGCCAACATCTGATTAAAGCGTGTCGGATTATACCCGCACGTTTTTTTCGCCTCAATCATTTTGGACCGTAATTCTTCTTCAAATTCTATTGCCAATTTATCCATATAATAACCGCCTTTTATATTTTTGTTAAATTCTTTATACGACTTTCTCTTTGTTAAAACAAAACAGTCCGCCCCCACACCCAAATGGTACACAGTAGGATTTAATACGGATTTTTAAACAAAATATCATACCAAAATCTAAGAAAAAGAGTAAGTAAAAAACATATCATAATTTTTCTGCATACTCCTTGGTAAGAATCAACTCGCCGCGCCCATTTTCGGCTATACCTGCCCACTCTAAAACTGCCGCCAAAACAAATACGGGATCAAAAACAGAGTCACCTGTTTTTCGTCCGCGGTGAATTGCAACCGTTCCGACTACGGTATTTTCCTCGCAACCCGGTTCTCCGAGTTTACAGTTTCTGCCGTTTCCTTTTTTTGCGCTGCCGCTCTGTCTGTAAAGCAAATCAACAATATCGTCAAACACCGTATAATCATACGCAGGCTTAATCGGTAACTTATCGCTTGTAAATGTTGTTCCGTCCGGTTCTGCGTAAATCTCACAAGGAAGTCCTCTTGCTGTATATACGGTTACATGACCGCCGTGTTCTTTTAACTTTGCTTTGATGATTTCGGACGCGAGGTTACTTGTATAATCTACATTCATACAACTCACATCAGGTTCCTTGGGGAACGCATCACTCGTCGCGCCGCCGAGATTTAAGGCTTCAAGCAAGTCATCCAATTTCTTTTTAGCTGTCGGATATGATATTTGCATATCGGATTGTACCCCTTTCATATTTCCTCTGTTCTTTAAAAAAGCTGTTAGGAACTCAAGTTGATCGCTGTCGAGCAGATCAAAAGCACTAAGGTCAAATATATTTCTGAGCTCCATTCCGCAATCGGGACACCGCAGTGTAATAATTTGTAAAGCTCCGTGGCATGCGGGACATTTTGAAATAAGTCTATTCATTTACAATCACCTCTTATGTTTACATTATATAATTAGACTACAAATTTGTCAATATAGTATTTAATGATTTTAAATACTATTTTCGGATGTAAAAGGATATTTGTTTCTATTTTTTGTAAGATCTAAGAAATCCAACTAAAAATACTTCCCAACATACCGTAAATTATATGGCAAAAAAACAAGAGAACATATCCGGCAATGAGATATGTCCTCTGATTTTCATGTAATTAACCCTATTATTATACTTTTCCTATACCCAATGTATACTTATCTGCTTTTCCTATTTGATGTGCCGTCATCTCATCGAGCCGCTCCGCCAGCTTTATAAAAGTAACGGTCTGCTCATACATCAGCTGCGGGTCGAATTTTTCCATCTCATGGGTCGGGCTTTCGGCGCACAGATAATCGGGCGACGTTACGAGTGATATTTCGGGTATTCCGACATTAAAGAACGGCTGTCCCTCGCCGAAATGCAGGAAATTGTGTCCGCGCAACGTCACGGTACGTATATGCTCTCTGTCCTTTATACACTCAAAATACACGTCATCCAGAGTTTTATTGCCTGTGTATACCTCTTCTATATCAATATCGTTCGTTTTCTGATAAACGCCGTTCACATCTTTCCATTCGGTACAGCCGAGATGTTCGGGGGTGAGCGCCGCAACTGCTTTAATATGTCCGTGTTTTCCGTCCCAAAGCGGTTTATTGTCATACAGCCAAAGAGACGTTGCCTGATCCGACATACCGCCCGGTTTTTTGAAATTCGGGAGACGGAAATGCCCCGTTACAAACACAAATATCAACGTTCTCTGCGGCGGATGCTCTTTAAAATACTTCATCATGGCGAGCATTGACAAAGCGCCGTTTTCTTCAACACAATTCACGCCGTCGGTATGTGTGTTTATAACAACGGCTTCATTTGGGATTACACCCTTAATTATCGAACAAAATGACTCAGATACCGCATTTTTCTCTTTTTCGGCTGTTAACACAAGTGTTGCGCTCTGCTTTTTTTCAGCCGCAGATAGAACCTTTTCTCCGTCATGGCTGTTTACCCAAAGCGCGGGAATGCCCTGATACCCGAGAATAAAGTTAAGATATTGCCCCTCAACCATTGCGTCGGACATATCCTCCCAAATGCATATTACGCCCTTTACGCCCTTTTGGGCGGCGACTTTAAGAAACGGGAATTTCACAAAAGCCGCGGCAACGGGTCCTTTATAATATTTCGGTATGGTCGTTCCCTCGGGAAACGCTCTTTTTTGGTCAAATGCAACGCCCGAATACGTACTTTTGAAATCCTTGACCTTAACTACGGCTATCTTACCGTGGGCAATTCCGAATCCCATATGCTTTGCGTGAACTCTTACAAGCTCGCCGGTTACGCCGTTTTCATCCGTATCGCCGGAATACGGGAACGGGGAAGAAACGTGAACGTCAACATTGCCGGTATCGGTATGGAGGGTTATTGAGCTTTTTTCTGCCTGCCATCTGTCAAAAGTATAATAGTCGCTCTTAGTTTCAAATCCCATTTTATGTATCTCGTCTTTTAAAAAGGCTATAAAATCATTTTGCCCTTTTGAGCCGGTTGTTCTGGAACCGAAGCTGTTCATTTTTTTTACATTTTCCAAAAGTTCTTCTTTGGTGAAGGGATACTCCGTCATTTTGTCGGCCTTCTTTCAAAATTTTTGGGACAAACCGTGAAAAAGTGTTGATAAATAAGCTCTTTTGGGACTTTTTCACAGTCAAATTCAAAGAGATTGTAACACAATAAACTAAAGTTTTCAACAACGGGTTAAACCTATCTTGAGGACGCCGAAATTCTTGAATTAACGACCGCTGTAAAGTATAATATGAAATACAATTTAAACGGAGCGTGCGTATGAAAAAGAATTTTGATAATAAATGGTACAGCGATGAATTTTTAAACGAATTAAAAAATACCGCCTACCGGGAAACAGACGGAAATTTAACTTACACGGTTAAGTATGCGCCCGACGCCGTATCCAAATACGGCATAGATCCGCGTATGCTCGGCGGTCCCATAGGCAAAATGGCAAAGTATCTTAAAGCAGTACCCGATTTTGTTTTTAACCGAATTCATATGAGGATAAATTCAAAGTCTCTTGAATTTTTCAGAAAAGGGTGCGACAGAATATCCTATGCGAACTGCCACATTAACGGCGTAAGCCTTAAGGACGCGCATATAAAATCCGCCGACGGATTTAAAATACCGATAAGGATTTACAAAAATCCCGATTGTGAAAAAACAAGGGCTCTGCTTATATTTATTCACGGGGGCGCGTTTGTAGGAGGATCTCTTGAACCTTATGACGAGAGCTTAAAAATGTTCGTCGACAAATTCGGTATAAAAGCGGTAAGCATAGCCTATCGGCTTTTGCCCGAAAACGCCTACCCTGCTCCATATAACGACTGCTTTGATGCAGTCGATTACATAAGTAAAAATACCGACGAATTCGGCGTTGACAAAGACAAAATTTTCATATGCGGTGACAGCGCCGGAGGAAACATAGCTCAGGCATGCACAACAAAATACAGGGGAACCGATGTAATCAGAGCACAGCTTCTTTTGTATCCCACGCTCAATGCTTTCGGATTTACCGACAAGTATTACAGAAAGGGTCTTTCGGATTACACCTTTGAGCCTACTCAAAAGGCGCTTTCAAAGGGCGTTGTCAGGCAAATGCAAATGCTGACAAATTGCAATTTAAAGCAAATAGGAATAAACTCGCCCGACGAATATAACAACCCGTACAGTTATTCGGCAGGCGGAAACGCACCTACTTTCATCACCGCAGGCGCGCTTGATTACCTGAAAAAGGACGCAGTTGCCTGGGCACACAAATTAAAAGACGCAGGGGTAAAACAAGAACTCGTAATCTACAACGGTCTCGGCCACGGATATCTCAACGCAACCGGCGTATTCCCACAGGCAGAGGACGTCATAGACGAAATGGGCAAATTCATATATACGATTTTGGGAGAGTAACCACAGAATTTTAGTTCGGCTAAGTTCTCGCGAAACTTTTGAACAAAGAAAAAGTGCCCGAATATTGCCGTAAAAAGCAGTATTCGGGCATAAAAAATAACCTCGGAACACGAATGTTCCGAGGTTTTGTCTAATCACTATAAAATAGATTTTTTGTTTATTTTCAATAGGAATACGAACCCGTGCAAGCTTGCACAGAGTTAATTATTATGATTGCTCTTCTCGTGAATCGATATTATTTCTACCGGTATATTTACCTGATAATATTGCTATTTGCGTTTCAAGTTCTCTAATCAATTGCAAGTCACTAGCCTCCGCTAATAGTATTTGCGGCATAATAAATTGCGACATAAATATCTTAGCAACTGATGTATCTCTTTTTCTTAACTCTACTATTTTCTCTATAGCGTTTTTTCTGTCTAAAGGTCCATTGTCATAATAATCTTGATTGCCCTTCGTTAATATCTTTCAAATTTGAGATATTATTGTGCAATATATCGAGCAATTTTTCTTGCTCATAATGTTCTGAAAACCAATCAAGAACATTGCCAAGAATTTCATTTTGTCTTACATTTGAAATATCCAATTTGAATTAACCCCCGTTTCTTCAATGTAGTTAATATATGGAATTTTAAGCCAATGTGTCCAACCGCTTGAAGTAATCGGAGTTTTGATTACACCATCGTATGCATTCGCTGCGTGAATTACACAACCGTTTCCGATATACACACCTATATGCCCTTGATGCCATACCGCTATGCCGGGTATATCAGACAAGGTACTTATAGGTCCTTTTTCAACAGCAGCATTAAACATACCGTCAGCAGTTACATCTTTCATTTCATTTGTTCCGTACTTAATAGTTCCGCTTGTTTCGTCATATCCAACTGTTCACGATACTTCTCAGAGCGATAAGCTAAATCATGCAGAAATATAATCAGCTTCCGCATATTTGTTTCATTATATAATGCTTCGTGGTTGGTGCTTATCAAATCAAGTATTTGGGAAACATCTGCCTCCATACGAGAGAGTCCTTTTTCCACAAACTGTCCATCTGCTGCATCAATGATAGAGATAGAAGAAGGATACAGTTTTAACATTTCTTCTAGAGCGTTCTTCAGTTGTTCCTTTTCCGCATCATAGAAATATCTCTTCGCAGCATAGTTTTCGGGTCGTTGACGAGTTAATATGCTATCTGTCATCAAGTTCCAAACACAGATTCTTTTCTGGTCTGGAGCAAAACGTTTCATATACATTCTCGGAACATAATGTTGGTTTTTCACTTTGCCGCTCAAAATAACACCTTCTAAAGAACAACCAATCGACTGCTGATTAAAATCGGTTGCTTGTTGATTGATCATTATACAAAATATTTATTATGAATTTCCCACAACTAGTATATACACCAATACAGGCAACCACTTATTCTTGTGCACATTTTTTCAAATCCTTATAGGTCTATCTTTTCTGGGTTGTATAAAATCTCAATAGACTTATCGGTATTTACACCTAATATAAAGTTTACTAGATGGGCGGATTCTTCGGATTTTTCTTTATGTTTATCTGTTGGCAGACCTATACCATAGAATATGTTATCTATTTCATAATCAGAAAGCAATTTATCTATGGCATTTGTATATTGATTATCCACAATCAATTCATTGACTTTTTTATAGTCTGGGAAATAAAACCTATCTTTGTTTTCAAAAAATAAAGAAATATTGTTTTTTACGGCTACTATGTCGGGAATAATTGAGTCTTTATTCTTTTCGCTATCAGCATTGTTAGGATGCAAAACCCTGCCTGTACCACTTTGTGGAAAATCGAAACAAACGATATGCCAGCCACTATCGGTCAAATACTGTAGTAATGCTTTTGTAACTTGTTCTTCGGTCATTACGCATCCCTCCAAAGTGATCCATCAGGAAATAAGATTGCGTCAGCAAAGTAGAAAAAAACTCTTATATGCTTAACTTTAGAATAAGTAGAACCATATCTAACTTGCATCAAATAGCGAGGGATATCCTTATTTTCTAATTCGTTATAATCTTTGGTTAATAGATTGTGTCGTTCGCTATTTTTAACATCGTTAAAGAAATCGTTAATAGAAGAATTATTTTCGTTAATGACATTTATAGTTCGATTTTCAATATCAATTTCCACTTTGCCAAATACTAAAATCAGATTATTTCTTCTATCTTCAAAAGTTTTCCCTTCTCTACATTTCAAGTAATCAATAGCGGCCAAAGCACCTGGATATGGATCGCCTCTGAAGTGTGCATTAACTTGATAAATGGCCGTATTTTCTCTTGAACGCAACAATTCACCAATGGAATAGCGAGCATCCTCATATCTAGATAAATAATTAATCAGATATTCAGAAGGTATCATTTGCACAGCTGATATGGGAGACATATCATTGATGGTACGTCCGTTTGCTTTAGCAAAAAACTGCTCTTGCATTCTGTTACGCTGGTCACGAATAGTGATATTTCGCAAAAGTCTTTCTCGACCTGCTAACACGCCATATGTTTCGGTTGATACGATGACCTCGTCAATAGCTGCAAACATCTGAATCATATTATTGTCAGAGGAATCCGGACACCCAGAATAATTAATAATATCAGCATCGTACTTTAGACCTTTTTGTACTAAGTGTGGAGCTTCTTGAGGATTGTTTAAATAATTAGTTATGTCCGACGGAAAATAATAGAGAAGTGCTGGAATATCATAAATACTCATAACAGATTCAAGTGCTTGAAAAATAGCAGGATTAATAACATCCCATCGAGGAGATGCGTTGCGTCTTGTTATTATCGCTCCTTCAGGATAAATATAGAAAGCAGGAACACTATTTTCGACAGCAGCCGCTATTCTGGCAAAACGCTGAAATGCATTGTGACCAGTACCAGCCTCAGTTGTAACTTCAATAGAAAAAATAGGTTCGTTGTCTTTTTCTACAATAAGATCAGGTGCATCAAGATACAAAATCTTTCTAATATGGTCGGGCATTGTATGGAAACGAGTCGGATTATTGGCATCGCTTTCATACATTTTATTTTTTATCACATTATCCTGTTGAGAAAGTGAGGTGTGATTAATAATAAAATCAGCAAAACTTTCTGTACTATACTAAACTCTATACATTTTCTTTTTCCTTTCTTCTGATATCTTCCGCAATTGGGAGAGCCAAATTGTAAACAAGAAGCGGTGGCACAGCATTACCAGTTTGTACGCGCTCTTGCACAATACCGCCAAGAAAAACATAGCTGTCAGGGAAACTCTGAATTCTTGCTCTTTCTCTTATAGTAAGTCCTCTCGGCTGAGTAGGATGTCCAAATTGGAATTGTGGACGAATGCCACCTGCAAGCTGTGTAGGACTTGGAGCGTTTTCACGTAAACGAATTCTTTGCTTGAATTTTGGATACATTGGTTTGCCGGGTTCGGTTGATGCAATCCTATTGATTGTTTCTTGTGGATGATTAGGAGAAATATGATTGCTTAATTTTTTAGGGGGAGTAATGCTTTCTATTTTTCCTTTACCCTTCATTAATTTTTGATATTCGCTTTTAGCGGGTTTAGTGTACTTGCAAATTTCTTCGTTATTGTCTAGTTCTGGAAGATCCGAAATAGCTTCACGAACGGTACGATAATTGTTTTTAAATTTACCAACAGGAAAGATGTATTCAGAGGTGAGTCCTCTTGCTTGTTTAACACCAACAAAAATCAGTCTTTGACGAATCTGAGGGACACCGAAATCTGCAGCATTTAATAAATCTACTGTTGTGGTATATCCAAGCGAATTCATAAACGCTTTAATATCTTTTTCAAATTGTCCTCCAGCAGTACTTCTCATACCCGATACATTTTCAAGAATTATATAATCAGGATCAAACTCTTTGACAAACTTCATGTACTCCAAAAACAAGAAATTACGCTCGTCATTATCATTGTGTTTTCTATTGGCAATAGAAAAACCTTGGCAAGGTACTCCGCCGGTTATTAAATGAACTTTGTTAATTCCTTTGTTTTGGAGTAATTCTTTAATTTTATTAGGCTCTATCTTTGTAATATCTCCTAAACATCCAATGGCATTGGGATGATTATAAGACCATGTACGCATAGCGGGTTCAAAATGATCTATGCCAAGTACTGATTCAAATCCATCCCAAGAGCAACCAACCGCAAAACCGCCTGCTCCGCAAAATAAATCAATCATAGTAAGTTTGTTTTTGTCATGCTTGAATTTATCAAGATTAAAGAATGTGATGTCATCATCACATAAGTAAGAACTTTTTTCTACAGGAATGTCCTTATTCCAAATATTTGATACCATCTTGATCAACTCCTTATTCTATAATATCTATCATAATTTGCAAAATTCGCACTAATGGTGCCAATGAACTGTGGCTTGAGGAAAAGATATATGCGGGATAATAAGATTTTAAATTTATAAATTCAAACCAAAACTTCCCATTTGCCGTAGCGTTTTCCGCTTTCACGGCGGATATAGTTTTTATCCTGCAGGGATTTCATAATTCGCTTTATTGTTGCAATAGATTTTCCGGTTGCTTCTACAAGTTCTTGCTGTTTGATAGTCGGGTTCTTTGCAACCAATTCTAAAACTGCAAGTTCCTCTAAAGTGCAGTCTAAAGTATCAAATTGATACTTTGGAACTTTTGGGTTGATACTTTGGGAATCGTTCTCCACATAATCAATGTGCATATATCTGTTCTTTAGTTCATAGTTGGTATCTAACAAAAGATTTGAAAAGAACATTTCCAAAAACTTAGTTGTGGAATGGACGCCCTTTTGCAGGTTATTGTAATTAGCACGAACCAAAGCGTTGCGGAAATACCAAGAATATTTCTCGAATGCGTCGTTATTTACGCTAAAACCGAATGTTTTCATATATTTTATCATAAATACGGCAGTTGCACGGGTGTTTCCCTCGCTGAATGGGTGAATTTGCCATATATCTGAAGCAAATTTAGCCAAATGCTTTACAGCCGCGTCAACCGACAAACCTTCGTAAGAAAACTGTTTTTCGTTAGCAAAGTCATAATCCAAAGTTTCTTTAATACTGTTCCAATCCGCATAAATGACGGTATCGCCGTTCAGTACCCACTCTTTCTTTGTGATGTTGTACTGCCTGACTTGTCCTGCGTGACCGAATACGCCCTCGAACAGTCTGCGATGAATTGAAAGCCACTCTGCAGGGGAGAACTGAAACGCTTTTTCGCCTAATAACTTTGCAATTCTTGTCGAAACAATATCTGCCTCTTTGGTTTCGTTTTCCGTTTCGGTGCGTACAGAACGCTGCTCATAGTAACTGTGAATCCGCTTTTGAGCTTCGTCGATTGTGATTTTGCCCTCGATATGCTCTTTTGCGGTATCTAACAAATAGTCAGAAGTATTCAGCCCGTCAACAGCCTGTAAACCGATGGCAGTTTGCCACGCTTCGCTTTTTTCGGCTTTGTCGGGTTCGCCTTGCTTTATATATTCTTCAAGTTCAAATTGCCAATTTTTGTCGGGCATATTTGCACCTCTTTCTTACAATTCTTCTGCCTTAAAGGTTGTGTAACCCTCGTAATAGTAACTGTGGTCGATACCTTTCATATAAACTTCACGGCTGTTTATTTCATCGGTAAGTGCATTTTTCAATAGCACTTTAATTTCAATATCTTTAATCTGACTGCGTTCCATTGCGAGTAAGTAACCTTCTTTATCCACCTTGCTCCAGTCTACGACTTTGCCGATTTCATTTTTCAAGATATGGTCGAGCCAAATGCGAGTGCTTCGACCGTTACCCTCACGGAATGGGTGTGCAATGTTCATCTCAACATACTTTTCCACTATCTCATCAAAGTTTGATTGTGGCATTTTGTCGATATTTTCAAGTGCCGCTTGCAAGTACATAAGCGGTGCAAAACGGAAATTACATTTTGCCAAATTGACCGTGCGGATTTCTCCGGCAAAGTCGTAAATATCCTCAAAGAGGTACTTGTGGATTGCCTGCAATGTTGCAAATTTACCTGCCGGAAGAGTATCGAGTAAACCTGTTTCAAAAAGCTTGACAGCCTTTTTCTTGCTGATGCGTTCCTCTTCACGGGCAAGGTCGGCAGAGCTTGTCAGACCTAATTTATTTTCAAGTGCCATATTGCACCTCCAAAACGAATTACTGTTTTTGATTATGGATTTCTTTCAAGTCTTCGATAGCAAGAACAGGATCCATTGTGTGAAAAATCATATAGTTGCGTTTCATAGTCAGGGCAGGGGCTTGCTTATAAATTTTTGTACTGTCCTCACCGTTATAATAATGCCAATAACGGTAGATATATCCTATCCAGTACAGCATATCGGCAGAGAATATTTCGCCATTACTTGTACGCATTTCACCTGCACCTGCGGCGACCTCCTCAAGCAAATATTCTTCTCCTGCCCACTGCATACGGTTGTAAGTCGAATCAAGCTCCTTTGCAACTTCGGACATCATAAATGCTTTGATAAATGCGACGCTGTCATATTTTTTCTCGGCTGATAACTCAAATAATCTTCCTTGAATATCACAGAGTTTTAACTGAATTTCGTTCATTGTTTTCCTCCGCTCTTAGCCTCGTCGAGTATTTCATCAAAGTACATACCCTCACGGCGATAATTTTTGCAAATATCGTTGGCAAGAGAAATGCCTTTCGCACGGTTTTCTTCGGCTATTTCTTTTATAAACTGTCTTTCAAGGTAAGAAAGTTCAACCTCCGCTTCAATGCGAACGGCATCACAGCCCTTTTGAGAAATAACGACATACTGCTTGCCGAGTTGAAGGGCAGAAAGACTGTTGATAAGAGCCATATCGGTAACATTGCCGACAAAAAAGTTGTCGATAACGAAAAACATACGGTCGTTGGCAATATTGCCGATAATCAAATCTTTATTTTGCGTCATATCACGGTACTTATTATAAAAAGGCGTACCGTTTATTTTTTCCATTTTTCCTCTGTGATATGCGACGAGCATTGCCCAATCAATATTTGCCGGCACTTCAATTTGTGCAAGATTATCCGTATTTACGGAAACAATGTAGAACTTAGATTTTTCATAGTCGCAAATCAAGGTGAGTGCCTGACCTGAGTCGGTTCCCATATAGAAACCTTTTCCGAAATCACATTGTTTTCTGCTCTTTGGCTCAACAGTCCCCTCAATGCCGGCTTTTGAACCGTGATAAAGAAGAACTCGGTTTGAATCAAGTGTGATTGCTTTCGATTCGTCTTCAATCTTTTTCAGAATCATATCATAAACAGGGACTTGTTTTTCCCTGCATAAATCAAACATTTTTGACTGTGCCAATTTGTTGGGCAGGGCACGGCCGTTTTCCCAGCGGTTTACGGTTTGGAAGGTAACATTAAGTTGTTCTGCAAACTCGGTTTGACTCATATTCAAATATGCTCTTATCTGTTTTATAAGTTTCTGCATAATGCCACCTCTTAAATATAACAATGTTTCTATAAAATATTATATTTAATGTTATATTCTGTGTCAATGAATTTTGTTCTAAAATTGTCCCGATTATCGTACAAATGATGGAACGAAGCAATCACCGGAATATATTGCCGAATTCATAGTTAACAACGTTAATGACAATATTTTAAAATACCGCACACAAAACGGATAAAAAGCTTTGGCTAAAAAAATCTTTGGCTAAAATAAATAAAGAGGACTTCGGCTCACTTCGTTTGCCCGTAAACCCGCTCCGCAAACCTCATACAGACTGTTTTTGACATACTTCCCTTGCAAAGTGTTTTAGGGGGTTGATTCGTTTCATCAGTCAAAAACAAGAAGCAGGTCAAATGACCTGCTTCTTGTTTTTGGCGGAGAGTGAGGGATTCGAACCCTCGGTCCCGTTAGGGATTACCTGATTTCGAGTCAGGCCCGTTATGACCACTTCGATAACTCTCCGTATTCTGTTTTATTAAGCTCAACAAAGAGCTTATATATTTTACCAAACGTACATACCTTTGTCAAATGATTTATTTAAATATTTTAATTTATTGCAATC
>JALELS010000006.1 GCA_022768065.1 Ruminococcus sp.
TTTGTAAATTTCCACTGTAATAACCACCTTTGTTCGCCCCCTATATAGTCTGAGACTATTATAGAGGACTATTTCCGGTGGCTCAATTATTCATGAGCGTTTCTCGACTAAGTGGCTCACTTTTATATTAGCGTTTACAAATATATATATATATATATATATTGTCAATATATTCTGTGAATTTTGTCAGAATTGTAATGTTTTGGTTATCCTTAAAAATATCTTATACGGCAAAAATAAATTACATATTTCCTTATAACCTACATAAAAACAGCCGTAAACAACTCAAGTTTACGGCCGAATTCATAGCAATATTCTACTTACATTTTTCCGCTAACGCACAAAGCTTTTTCAGCCTGTGGTTAACTCCGGAACGAGTCATTGGAACGCTCATACTGTCGCCTATCTGTTTCAGCGAAAAGTCGGGGTTTTCTGTTCTCAACTCGGCAATCTCGCGAAGCTCCGACGGCAAATCGTTTAGCATTCCGCACTTTTTCAGTCTGTTAATCGCATCTATCTGAACAAGCGCCGCATTTACGGTTCTGTCAAGATTTGCGCTTTCAAAATTAAGCCGGCGATTAACATTGTTTCGCATATCTTTATACATTTTTACGCCCATAAGCTCAAGAACGCAGTTTGAAGCGCCCATAACCGTCAGCATATCCTCAATTTCGCTGCTGTCTTTGAAATACAAAACATATGCGCCGTTCCGCGTTACCTCTTTTGCCGGCATATCGTTATCCGACAAAAACTTCTGAAGATCGCGGCTCAAATACATATGCGGAACAACAAATTCAAGATGATAATTCTTTTCCGGCGAATTAACAGTTCCACATGCCAAAAACGCTCCGCGTAAAAAAGAACCTATACAACACTCTTCTGATATGTTCGCCCAATTCATCCTGCGTGTTTGTTCCTTACCGTTATACCCGAAAGCATTTAAAACAGCTAAACGGTCCTGCTTATTCCCGACGCTGACTTTAATTTTGCCGGATGCCGATTCAGTAACATCGCACGGTTCTTCGGTAAAACGCTCAACAAGCTCTTTGTATCTGTGCGCAACATTTTTATTTTCGGTCGAAATATAAACTTCACCTGCGGAAAAGCCCCTGCCGAAAAGCAAGAGGCCGTAACATTCCGCCAATATACAGCAGGGATTTATCGTTTCAATATTTAATAATTCATCTTTAACTTTTGATGAAAAAGTCATAACATTACCTTTTTATGTCTCTGTGAAATACGCTTGAATTTGCGCCGTTTTCGAGAAGATGTTTATTTATTGCTTCGGCAAAAACCACAGACCTGTGTTTTCCGCCGGTACAACCGACCGCAATAGTCAACTGACTTTTACCCTCTGTTCTGTAAAGCGGGAGTAAAAAGTCAAGAAGGTCAAACAGCTTTTGCTCAAGCGCCTTTGCCTGGTCAAATTTCATAACGAAATCGCGTACCGGCGCTTCAAGCCCGGTATGCTCTTTAAGTTCCGGAATGTAAAACGGGTTAGGCAAACATCTGACATCAAACACCAAATCGGCTTCCTTCGGTATGCCGAATTTAAAACCGAAAGAAATGCTGTAAACTTTAAGAGAACTTGAAGCATTGTCAAGAAACAGCTTTGCAATACGTTCTTTAAACTGTGAACTTGTTACATTTGACGTATCAACTATATAATCCGCCTGCAAGCGAGCCGGCAACAGTATCTCACGTTCTTTTTGTATTGCTTCAAGTATAGACGGGGTGTTAAATTCGTCTGCGAGAGGATGTTTACGCCTTGTCTCCTGATAGCGACGCATAATAACATCATTATCGGCGTCTATAAACAGGATTTTATAATTAACCTTTTCTTCCTTTAATTCATCTAATACTCCGAAAAGGTCAGAGAAAGAATCGCCGAGTCTGATATCGGCAACAATAGCGACCCTGTCACGTTTTTCGTTAGAATTAAAAATCAACTTGACAAAGGTCGGAATAAGTTTCGGCGGCATATTATCAACGCAAAAAAAACCTATATCTTCAAGTGCGTCAACGGCTCTTGACTTTCCTGCTCCGGAAAGTCCCGTAACAATTACAAGCTCTGTCTTGTCTGCCGATTTTTTACCCAATATATTTCACTTCCGTTTCAAGGTGCACGCCTGTTTCGGCAAACACCTTATTCTGTACATATTTTATTAAGCTTAAAATATCATTTGTGGTTGCGTCGCCTTTATTTATAATAAATCCGGCATGCTTTTCGCTGACCTCGGCGCCGCCTATACTGTATCCTTTTAAACCGCACTGCTCTATAAGTCCGCCGGCAAAATAACCCACGGGGCGCTTGAAAGTACTGCCTGCACTCGGATATTCGAGCGGCTGTTTCGACTTTCTCTTATTAAGGTTCAAATTCATTGCAGCCTTAATTTCATTATAATCTCCGTTTTTCAGTTTAAGTGTGAGCCCTGTTATAATAAGATTACTGTCGGTATATGCACTGCAACGATAGCCGAGTTTCAAGTTTTCTTTTTCAAAACACCCTGCCGTGCCGTTAAAATCGATATGCGATACAGAGCAAAGAACATCTTTCATTTCTCCACCGTAAGCTCCGGCATTCATATATGCGGCTCCGCCCGCAGTACCGGGAATTCCGTAGGCAAATTCAAGCCCGGAGAGATTATTGGCAAGAGCAAAAGCACAAAGCTTTGACAGAGAAACACCGGCATCGGCATATATCACACCGTCACCGAGGTACTTGAGCTCAGACAAACCCTTCGCGAGCCTTAAAACAACTCCACGCAAGCCGCTGTCTGATACAAGTATATTACTGCCGTTTCCTATGATATACGGCTTTATTTCACTCTCACGGCAAGCAGAAATAAGCGCCGACAGAGAATCAATACAGTTAGGCATTATAACGAGATCCGCCGGTCCGCCCGTTTTAAACGATGTGTAATCGCCCATAGGAGCATTTTCGCGGAATTCGCAGCCATATTTTTCTGCAACAGCCTTTATATTACTTAGCAAAATAATTTCCCCTCAAAATTATTCGTCAAGAAGTGCTGCTCCGATTATACCGGCATCATTTCCGAGTTTAGCAGAGCATATTCTTGTTTGAACAACGCTGTGCACGCTGTAATGCTCTTGATTTACAATTTTGCGAACAGGCTCAAGAAGCGACTCGCCCTCGTTACCGATACCGCCGCCGACACAGAGTATCTCCGGCTGGAAAAGGTTTATCATATTTGTAATACCGATAGCGAGATAATGAATGTATGTATCAACAACCTTTGTACCTGCCGCGTCATTTTTGCGCATTGCATTAAATGCCGTTCTGCCGTCGACCTTATTTATATCTCCGTCAACAAGAGTCCACATAGCTGAGTCGAGATTTTTGCCCATAGCTTCTTTCGTCTGGCGAATAAGCGCCGTTGCCGAGGAATATGCCTCCCAACAACCTTTTCTGCCGCAGGTGCATTGCTCGCCGTCGGCAAGAATAACCATATGACCTGCTTCACCGGCTGCATCGTTACAACCGTTAAGCAATTTACCGTTTACGACAATACCGCTTCCGACGCCTGTACCGAGAGTAACTGCAACAAAATTGGCAACTCCCTCGCCCGCACCCGCTTTTGCTTCGCCGAGTGCCGCACAGTTAGCGTCATTTTCAAGATAAATCGGCTTATTAAACTTTGACTGAAGAATATCTTTTGCAGGAACATTATCAAATCCGAGATTATTGGCATACTCAATAATTCCGTACTTTTTATTGACGGAACCCGGAGTTCCTATACCTATTGAAACAACCTCATCAAGTGAAATTTTAGCTTCCTCAAGAGCCATATTTATTGACAAAGCAACATCGTTGATTATTTCCCACGACGGACGCGGGCAAGCTGTAGGCATCTTCCCCTTACCTACTATACGATAATACTCGTCAACAACTCCGGCAACGATATTTGTTCCTCCGAGGTCTACACCAATTCTATACATAATAATCCTCCGTTTTCATTTTCTCCTTAATAATTTTGCCAAATCTCAAGCTCTTCATCCTTTGACTCGCCCTCATCCATACCGAGTTGATGAAGAAGCTCGCGCGCGGCATTATATCCCATTTTTTTCTGCCTGTTATTCATAGCGGCAACCTCAATGATAATAGCGAGGTTTCTGCCGGGTTTTACGGGTACAACAGTAACGGGTACCTTAATATCCATAATTGAAATATAGTCGTTATCAAGCCCCATTCTGTCATAAACCTTAGTGGAATCCCAAGGCTCAAGCTGAACCACCATATTTATTTTTTCGGTAAGTTTTACAGCTCCCATACCGAAAATACGGCGGGCATTGATAATTCCTACACCGCGAAGTTCAATGAAATGTCTGATATTGTCGGGCGCCGAACCGACAAGGGTTTTTGAAGAGACCTTACGAATTTCGACGGCATCATCCGCAATCAGACGATGGCCCCTCTTGATAAGTTCAATCGCGGTCTCGCTTTTACCTACGCCGCTGTCACCGACAATCAGCACACCTTCGCCGTATACTTCTACAAGCACTCCGTGACGCGTTATTCTTTCGGCAAGCTCTGTCCCCAAGAAAGAAATAAGAGCCGACATACAGCTTGATGTGGATTCACCCGTGCGCAACAGCGGAACCTTGTATTCTTCAACAAGTGAAGAAAGATGTGACGGAATCTCTAAGTTGCGCGTAATAAGAATAAACGGCGGCTGAGTTTTTACAAGCCGTTTAAGACTTTCATATCGTGTTTCGTCGCTGAGAGTTTTAAGAAATTCGATTTCCGAAAGGCCCAGGAACTGTACGCGTTCCGGGTCAAAATAGTCATCGCGCCCGGCAAGAATAAGACCAGGTCTGTTAACATCCTGCGACGTAACGGAAAGGTCACAGGCATCTCCCGGTAAATACAATGTCTCAAAACCGAATTCTTTTATCAGTTTATCTAACGAAACGGAATACTTTGATGCCAAACCATAACCTCCCTTTTTACAACAATTATACTGTATTATTATAATCTATTATTACCGACTTTCCAATAGCTTTTTAACATTTTTTTAATATTTTAAAGAGGTTTCCTTTTCACGAACGGTTTTTAGCCGTTGAATAATCTTTTACGGTATGAAAATAATATTTCGGGGTGATGAAGTGAAGCTCGTTGTAGTTTCCGATGACAGAAGCGGCCGTTTATCTTGCGGACTATCACGACTGCTGAGTAAGCACGGGGGTGTATTGCTGTTCGGCAATAACACAATAATAAAAAATTATATTGATACGCCCGAATATGTAATAGCCGACTCCGGCGTAAAACTCGGCGGTAATTTAAAAAATGCAATTTCCGTGGAAATATCTAAAAGCGGTGATGTTTTTAACGAGACATTGATATATAAAGATCCCGCGGGAGAAGTGCAAAAACTGCACATCGGTACCGATTTCAAAGACGACATAACATTATCGAGCCGAAATTACAATGAGATCAGTTTCGGTATACAATCGGTTATTAAAGATTTATGCGGTAAGTATATATATCCCTGTGAAATAAAGTCAAAAATTGCAAGTGTCACCGACATACACACACTTTTGACCGCGGCGGGAATTCTTCTTATTTCCGGTGAATATCGCGAAAACAACGGATTTTTAAATATATAGAGACAAAAAGGCTGTACCGAAAAACGGTACAGCCGTAAATTTATTTTGTAACTCAGTCTTTGATTTCAGCAGCAACTTTAGCTCTTCTTTTTTGCAGTTCATCGGCTATATCCTGTTTTTTCTTTCCGACTATGTCATATTTGAAAATCGGGAATATAGAGATAAGAGCAAGAAAACCGGGAACTACGGTATAAGCAAAGAATACAATATCTTTGGTTTTCTCGCTGAAGCCGCTTGCAGTTCCGGCAGCAATCTGTGCAACCGTATCGGAATAACCGGACACCTGTATAAATACAAGGCCGAGAGCTGTTCCGAGAGCAAGGCAAACCTTTATGGTAAGAGTCAAAATAGAATATGCTGCGCCCTCCATACGTTTACCGGTCTCAAACTCATAATAATCTACACAATCGGCTGTCATTATCATGGGCATAAGCGTAACAGCGGCAAACTGAAGTCCGATTAAGAAGAGCGACGCATAGAATAATACGGTGAGCACCATATTATCAGGGTTTCTGAACCAGAAGTGACCCACAACAAATGAAAGCGCGGACGCAATAAATCCATATACCGAGAGAAGAATATATACCTTTTTCTCGCCCATCTTTTTAATGAGAACCGGGCAAATCGCCATACTTATCATAGAACCGACGGCAGTAACTATACCGAGTACCGCAACAAGATTTTGCGAACCGAGTATGGTATTTGCAGCCTGTACCTGTATACCCATTGACATCTGTCTGCCGAAGCCGAGGAAATATGACACAATAACAAGCATAAGAGGTTTGTTGTCTTTGAGAGCCTTAAACATATCTTTAGCCGTTGTTTTTTCACCGGATACATACGGTACGCGCTCTTTGTTTAAAAGCGGTATAAGTGCAAACAATGCACAGCCGAAAACAGCCGTAAGAATAGCTGTCCAGAGGTACTCGGACGCAATCATCGGGGTATCCGTTTCACCGGCTTTAACAAAAACTTTTGAGCCGCCGGGAATTATAAGGCAAGCTATCGGCACAATAACGACACACGCCGAAAAGCCTATCTGCTTAAATGTATTTGATATAGAAACAACATTTGTACGCTCTGTGGGATTAGGTGTTAAAACCGAAGCTATACCCTGAGACGGTACATCGCCGAGCGTCATGGCAAGACTCCACACAAGATATGTAACAAATATCCAAATGTAAGTTGCCGTGCGGTTTTCTTTAAACGGAACATTAATAAAAACAACCGCCGTCATAACAAGAAGCGGGATTATCGACTTCAATATCATCGATTTAAACTTTCCCCTTTTGCTCTTTGAGCGGTCAATCATATTACCTACAACCGGGTCAAAAACCGCAGACACGATTTTGGCTACAAGAATAAGTATACCTACAACCGCAATGTCGGCGCCCAAAATCGAGGCGTCAAATTCTGCCTGATATGAATTTAAAAGACCGACTATCGCCTGAAACCCGAAAAGGCCGAGCGAATAAGCCGCAATTTCTTTAAAATTCATATGTTTCTCTGTTGTCGCTCCCAAAAAAATCATCCTCTCAATAAAAAATAATAAGTAAATAATAATTGTTCTATATCGTTTCGTCAATAAAAAATATAAATTTTTTTAATTTTTTCTGATTTTTTTATACTTTTTAATCTAATATCACAGCCGTAAGGTATAAAACAATATGATAAAATACTATTTACCGAAATTCTGGCAATAATCAAGCAGCATAATTTTCAGTTCGTTGGCGGCAACACCGAGGCGAACATTTTTATTTTCAACAATGCATATTTTCCTTGAAGGAATTTTTTCTTTTAAATTAAGTTTAAATATTTCGCCGTTTTCAATGTCATTTTTTACGAGGTTTACCGGTAAAAAGCCGATTCCCAGATTATTTTTTACAAGAGGCAATATAAGATCGGCTGTTGCAACTTCCGTATCGGGAGCATATTGCAACCCGTTTTCGGCAAACAGTTTGCTGTAAAAATCATATGCCGAGCTGCCCTTATTAAGACTTATAAGAGGATATTCTTTAATCTCACCGAGGCCGATTGCCCTGTCTTTCAAGAAGGATAACTCTTTTCCGCAAACGGGAATATCATTAAAATTTTTAATGTAGAATATTTCAAACTCTTCATCATCTTCAATAGGAGAAGTTACGACCGAAAAATCAACGGCACCGCTTTTAAGCGCGTTCATAGCCGCCGGCGTGGTAGAGTTATTTATCCTTATACGTATCTCCGGGAATTCCTTATGGAACATATCAAGAACCGGAAGTAATACCTCCGACAAAGCCGTTTCGGTAGTACCGATTGAAACGACACCGCTTTTCAGCTCTTTTTGCATAAGTAATTCTTTTTCCCCGGCTTCAATCTGCAAAACAGCCGGAACAATATGAGAATAAAGGGTTTCTCCCTCGGGAGTCAGCTTAACTCCACGGCTCGTTCTGCTGAACAGGACACAGCCGAGTGCATTTTCAAGGTTTTTAATAGACCTTGATATGTTGGGCTGATTATTATCAAGCTCTGCTGCAGCACGCGTAAAATTCTGATATTTTGCAACATAATAAAAAATTCTGTAATATTCGTAATTTATCAACATTTAATTCCTCTCAATATAAAAATTACATATTAGCCATATCAACAATATATTTTAAATATAGATATGTATGTATTATAATAATAAAGATTGGGATTGTCAAACTTTGTTAGAGGACAGGTAAAATATGATTAAAACCAAAATGGCAGAAAGATTAAAGGCTAATCAAATGTCAGACACCTTTACAAATGCAATTTTTCTGACTCTTTCGGGAGGATTTCAGGACGCTTATACATATCTTTGCCGCGGAAAGGTTTTTGCAAACGCTCAAACCGGCAACATTGTGCTTATGAGCACACATTTTTTTGAGGGAGAATTCGGATTAATATTACATTATCTTATACCGGTAATTTCTTTTATATTCGGGATATGCATTGCCGAAATACAGCATATTTTCTTTAAAAATTACAAAAAGATACATTGGCGTCAAATAGTTTTGGCATTTGAAATAGTTATACTTTTGGTCGTCGGATTTATCCCGAATAACTTAAACATACTCGCTAACGCCCTTGTTTCTTTTGTGGCGGCAATGCAGGTTCAAACATTCCGCAAGCTGCGCGGAAACACCTATGCCAGCACTATGTGTATAGGCAATATGAGAAGCGGTTCGGAGGCACTCTGCGGCTATTTTAAAACGCACAACAAAAAGCTGCTGATAAAGGCACTTGAATACTTCAGCATCATATTTATGTTCGCCGTCGGTGCCGGATTCGGAAGTCTTGCGGCAGACAGATGGGGTATCCGCTCAATTTGGTTCTCATGTGCATTTTTGTTTATAAGCTTTGTCATTATGTTTATACGCCTTGAAATTGAAGAAGAAAAAGAAGAAGAACTTGAAAAGGCTGTTGAAAACGAATTCAAATAAAATTTAAGCAGGCAAAGCATTTAAGCCTTGCCTGCTTTTTTACTGTTTCTTTGCGGCATTTTTCATATGCAGTTCTTTCATACCCTCAACCTCGTCGCAAATTGATTTTAAATTGCATGTGTTGCAATCAAGAAGCACATTATCAAGTATATGATTCAGAGCATCGGTTGTTTGCCTTACTTTATCACAAATCATACCGAGTTCGTTAAAACGGTCAAAATCTGTAATAAATATTATATGCACACTCTTCACCGTAGGAAATTCGAGATAAGCCTTGATAAGCGATGAACCGTAGTCCGAGAACGACACACCGTTTTTTACGGTTTTTTTGCTGACTCTTATCTGCTCCCGCATATTAAATGCAGATGCTCTTGTCATAAATCCCTCGGGGCAAAAGCTGTATTTAAGACGTTCAAGCTCTTTTATCTTATCAAAAGCCGATTGTTCCTCACCGATATTTTCTATTTCAAGGAAAACTATTTTCCCGAAACAGCAATCCGACTTTATTTCGGGAATATCTTTCCCGTAAAGATATGTACAATTGTCGAACTTCATACTGTCGCTCACCGCAACCGTGCTTACACACGGCTTTTGACTTCCGCCGAGTTCATATGCCGTTTCTTTCAATAAAAGTATTGAGTTATCTTTTTTTATTTTAAGCGTCGGTTCACTATAAGAAAACCTTTTGCCGTTTTCCGGCAAAAGGTCTTTTATTTGCCCGATAAGCTTGTCATAAAGCTTCATTAAAGTTTTCTGTCCTTTTCAAGCGAATCATAATGTTTGCCGAGCGCATCATATATCTTACGAACAAGTTTCATATCGAGGTTGAAAAAATAGATGCAAAATGTAAGCACAAAAAGCGCGGCAAGAACAATTAAAATTATAATTAATGCTTTCATTTACGCCATCCCCTTTTGTCTTGCATACTCGGCAGCGCCGAGCGCGCCCATAAGTTGAGGGTCAATCGGAAGGTCAACAACCTTAATTTTAAGAACGTGTTCAATGGCACGTTTGAGACCCTCGTTTTTGGCACAACCGCCGGTAAGTGTTATGCTGTCGGTAGCTCCTGCTTTTTTTGCCATAACGAAACAACGCTTGGCAACTGCGAGCTGAATACCTGCCGCTATCTCATCCATGGGTTTGCCCTCGCCCACAAGAGAAATTACCTCTGACTCGGCAAATACAGTACACTGCGCCGTTATAGGAATAGTATTTTTTGCTTGGAGCGACAATTTACAGAAATCCGGAAGTGACATTTCAAATGCGTTTGCCATCGCCTCAAAAAAACGACCCGTACCTGCGGCGCATTTATCATTCATTGCAAAATTCTTAACCGTACCGTCAGTGTCTATTGCAATGCCTTTTACATCCTGACCGCCGATATCTATAATTGCCTTTACACTCGGGTCTGTAACATGCACGCCCATTGCGTGGCAACTGATTTCAGATATATTTTCATCGGCAAACGGAACTTTATTTCTGCCGTAACCTGTACCTATAAGATACGCAAGATCCTCGGGAGAAGACAATTCCGGGACTTTCGATATAGCCTCTCCGAGAGCCAGCTCGGCGCTCTTTACCGGATTTATTTTACTTCTTACGGTAGCATCGGCAACGATTTTACCGTTTTCATCTAAAATTACACATTTTGCATACGTTGAACCAACGTCGCATCCGCCAAAATATTTCATAAACACTCTCCTATCCTTTTACCAAGCCATTGTATCGTCGAAATCGACCAGCGTTGGGTCAACGGGTTCTTCCTGAAGAACGGTGGTCATATATTTGTTGATCTGTTCACGCATATCGCGACGCGAAACGGTTCTCGGATCCATAAGGTCCTGATCGACCCAAATGAAATTGATGTTTCTTTCTCTTGCCTGGTCGTCGAATATACCGTTAAGGCCATCCATGCCCTTGCATGAAATTTGATTATACATTATTACGGTATCGGCATTATATTCATCGCAAATGCGCCAAAGTTCATCAAGTACATTCTGATAGCCGCCCTTGGTATGCTTACGCATTGTGGTGCGCTGAAGAGTTTTGGCATATGTGGCAAGCGATCTTTCTTTATCCTCGGTATCATACATTATGTAAGATATCATCGTCTCCATATCCATAACGACATTTATGCCCCAGCAATTTTCGAGCCAATTAGCGAGACTCGTATAATAGTTTGCGGGACACGACCAAACTATAGCTCTGTGTCGCATTTCCTTGGAAACACGTTCTTTTCTCTCATAGCCTTTCATCATAAGCTTATTAACCTTTTTATCGGTTTTAATAAATATCTTATCGATTCCGCCGGAGAGATGGAAGTAAAAAAGTCTGTACAGCCAAAATGTGGCGCCCGTCATCTGAGGATAATCGGTTTTGTTGACATCCCATTTTTGCAGCTCATATTCAAGCTGTTTGTTGTATGTCTTCATAGCGGAAAAATATGCGTCCCAATCAAACTTTTCGCCTGTCTGTTCTTCAATAAATCTGATGCATGATTTAACCTCATCAACGGCATATTTCTGCACTTCTTCTTCGGTATATCTAAGCGGAACATTGACAACATGAGACGGAAGATTAAAACGCCTGTCGATATATGACGAGTTCATTGTTGAGCCGTCGCACGGCATATTGCATGATAAAAAGCATTTACCGAACATCGGGTAATCATCGTTTATTGCCACGCCCGCCTCCGCAGAGGGAAGGGGACAAACATCGGCGGGAACACCGTAACTCTCGGTTATATCAAGATACGGCGGTGTTATGTGTTGATCTATCATTGATGACAAAAATATCGGTATAGTCTGTACGGGAACACCGTATAAGTTCGGAAAACCCGCCATTATTTCAAAAGAGAAAAGCTCATCCATACAAACAGTTTTATCTGAAAATTTGTCATTCGGGTGGAAATGCTTATCGTGTTTAAAAAGCATATGTATCATATTACATGTATGCTTAATCATCGCGTCAAAGTGAAGATGCGCTATGCGAAGGTGCGTTCCGCGCGCGCCCTCCGTGTGACGGTCTATCCACGCAGGGGCCGAGAGATAACTTGCCATCCAGCGATAATTCCACAGACCTTTTATCGTCGACACAGGCGCTTTGAGTACCATAACTATCATATCTTTCCAAGTTATGAGCCAACGATAATAATCATACATTGTGTCTTTAAGCCCACGCCACTCGCGGTGTTTTAAAAGACCGGTCTTGTCTTCATGCAGCAGACCGAGATTTTTAGGCTGATTTGCCACGTTACTTCGCCTCCTTTGCTTTTTGAATATTCTTAATTTCAAGGCTTTCTACAAATGCCTGAACGCGAGTTCGAAGCTGACCCGATGCGCTTGCCGTATACTGCCTGTCGACCGAAACCGACGGAATTCCGAATTCGTTTGTTATAATATGTGACGCGAGCGCCCTTTCGTATCCCCAGTATTCACAGAACTTTATCTGCTCATATATTACACCGTCTGCGTGATACGCGTTTACAAGGTCACGTACATAGGTTTTTCTGCCCTGTACCTTTTCTTTACTCATATAACGCGGGCATTGGCAGGTTTTCATATAATGCAACACAATCTGAGATAAAACATCATCGGTATCGTTAAGCTTTATTTCTTCTCTGCCGGGAAGCGAGCCGAAACAATATCGGTCGGCAACCACGAGAGCGCCGGATTCTTCGATAAGCTTTGTGAAATCCGGGTCATCCATTTCAGATCCCACGACAACAACTTTTGCACGATAATTTTTCTTTTCGTCAGGAACTCTTGTTTTAAGCTCCTCTGCGGTCTCTCTGAGTTTGTCGATTATCAAATACTTGGGACAGCAATATGTAACAAGGTTTATTACGTGAAATTCATATCCCGTTATTCGCGGATTTTCCTCTTTGCGATATTCACCTATTTCTGTTATGAGACGACAAACCTCGTTATGTTCCTCAACGGCTTTACGAAGCGCAGCGTCGCTTGTATCAACACCGTAAACATCACGCAGCTTATCAAGCACCTTAACTCGCATCTGCTCTGTATAATGCCTGACTGTATGCGGTTCAATTTTAAAAGGAATATCGGCAATGGAGACAAAGAACTTATCGTTTTGCACAAGATTTAAAAGCGCGAAATGCTCGTATGTACGATTCATTTCGGAGCATGATTCCGAGCCTATAAGAGCGGAAAGAAAATTATAGCCGCCCTCAATGCCGCGCTCCAAAAGAGCCTTGGAATATCCGCACAGATACGAACTCAGATAATAAGTTGCAATATCCATAGAACCTGTTCTCGGAGCTCTGAGCCTTACCGAAAAACAATTATCGACATTGAGCAGAACTTCCGGAATGTGATAGCAGGTATATGCAATCGCCTTTTTCCCCTCGCCTATTGCCTGCTGCACAAGTTCATTGTTGGCCTCCTGAAGCAGGTTTTCAAAATAAATCAGATGTTTCAGATCTTTCATTACAGCACCCCTATTTTAGTTAAAGCCTCCCGTACTCCCTTTACCACCGGTGAAGATTCCGGTAAATTAAATACATTTTCGCCCTGTATATCAAACATAGCGAGATTTGTATCGTTCGGAATATAACTGAGGACCTCAATACCGTCGATATTAATATAATCCTTTAATGACTCGTCCGTCATACGATTAACTATTGCACCTATTTTGTCATACATAACAAGTTCATCGGCAACGCCTTTTATTGTTTTTATTACTTGGCAACCTTTTTTACTGGGATCCGTTATTAAGATAAGATGCGTTACTTTCTCCATAACGCGTCTGTTAATTTGCTCTATTCCCGCCTCACCGTCAATAACAACATAGTCAAATTCATCGGAAAGTATAGAGATAACCTCTTTAAGGTATGAATTTATTTTGCAGTAGCAGCCTGCACTCTCGGGTCTTCCTACAGCGATAAACGAATATCCGTCAGTCTCGACAAGAGCGTCGAAAATACGGTACTTGGCTTCTCCCAAAAGCTCAACGGCGCCTCTGGTATCGCCCTCGTCCACTGAGGCTATAATCTCTTTACGAATATCATCAATGGTCATTTTGACGTCTATTCCGAGAGCGGTTGAAAGACCTACTGCAGGATCGGCGTCTATGGCAAGTATCTTTTTATCGGGATACCTTTCCGTAAGGCACCTGACGATAGTAGCTGATAATGAAGTTTTGCCTACTCCGCCTTTGCCCGCAACTGCTATAATTGTTGATTTACTCATTTTACATCACCGAAAATTATTATACACCCTTGCTTTAAAGTGTGCAATAAAAATTGTTAACATTTTGACAACTTTTTGCTTAAAAAGAGCGGTGTTCAACAGCACCGCTCTGAAATACGGAACTTAATTCATTCCGAAACCGTAACCTGTTCCGAATTGAAGATATCCGACCAATGCGAATAATATTCAAGTTGTTTTAAAAGCTTTCTTGCCTGAATATACGCATATGCTTTTTTGTGGAAACGGTCAAGTTCTTTTGACGCTTCTTTAAGAGCCACGGATTTTAAACGTATTTCTTCTTTTGTCGACTCGCCCATTGCGTTTGCAGCGTTGTATTTTTCCATCGAAGGTTCGCTGATTCCGTAGAGTTCTTCAACCGAATGAGATAAAAGTTCTTTTGCCTTTTCGGTTTTCTTTATCATTTTCGGATCATTAAAACGGTCTTTTTCGTTTATTACAATTTGGAGAGCTTTAATTCTATTTTTAAGTTTTCTCTTCTCCTTGCCCTTTGCGTTTCCTATTCTGTCACGACAAGCCTCGAGTTCATTTACTGCATCGGCATAAATATTTTTGGCTTCTTCAAGCTCACCATCCGACAAACAGTCTGTCGCATAATCCTCAAGTGCCGCCCTGATTTTAAGGACGGAAATATGCGCCTCGTGCTCCTCTTCGGTGAGAGTGTACATTGTAATAAACGGAATTAGTGAAAGTGCATATCCCACTGTAGCGAGAACAATCATACCTTTTGAAAGCGGCTCTCTGAAAGACACGTTGTAAAGGTCGTCATAGTTGTTAACAAGACCGTAATGGTTCTGCATTATAACCGTTTGTATAAGATAAGTTATACCCATTGAAACGAAAGTTCCGATTATACCCACAAATTGACTCATAAGGCCTTCGAGACGCTCTCCGGTCTTATACTGCTGGTAGTCAAGCACATCGGCATTCATTGCACCGTCTGTTATAAGCGTAAATGTCGAGAAAAATCCCCTAAGCCATATAAAGACGAACAGCACCCATATCTGCTCTATAAAGACATACATACCCACAAAGCAGAAAATGGAGCAAACAATATACATTATGAAAAGATTGCGCTTTCCGATTTTTCTTATCAAAAACGGAGACAAAAGCATAGCCGGCGTTGCGGCTGCACCGAGAATCGTTGTGAGCGTACCGTTTAAAACGCCCTGCTGCTCCGTTGTAAGACCTAAAGTATCTTTTATGCCGTAGTAGAAATACCATGTTGTTACATTACCGACGCCCGACTGTAAAAGTATAAACCACGAAGATATCGAGCGCGCCCACTGATATTTGTTTTTTATACCTGCGCCGATTCCTTGAAAGAAAGGCACCTTAGGTGTGTAGTCCTTTGATACAATTATACGTTCTTTTGTTCCCGTATAACTGAAAATTCCCAAAACAGCACCGCCGATACCGAAAATTGGCATAATAACACGATACGCGTTTATATGCTCAAGTCCGCCCGTAAAACCGGCAACAAGCGGCACGGCAAAGCCCATAATTGTAGGTGCCAAAGAATAAATAAAAGTTGATACGGTTATAACGTCCGCTCGCTCCGTTGAATTGGGACTCATAACCTGAACGAGGGTTGTATACGCCTGGTCATAAAACGGATAGCAAAGCTGTAAAAGCATATACGTAACAAACAGAGACCACAGTTTGGCGTTATAACTCATACTTTCAAACGGCAAAAAAGCAAACACCGTCGTTATAACTGCCGACGGTATACCGGCATAGAGAAGGTAGGGTCTGAATTTGCCGTTTTTGCTGCGCGTATTATCAATTATCATACCGCGAAGCGGCCCTAAAAACATACCTATTACCGTAGCTATGAGATTAAGCTTTACAAGGTCTCCGTTTTTAAGACCCAAAGCCGCACCGGCAAGAAGGCTTGTCGCCGAAAGTCCTATGTAATATATTGTATATATTACAAATTTGACGCCGATACCGCCTACGGAATAAGAAAGTATCTCCTTATACGGTATATACCTGCCCTCAGGCGGTTTGCTCCAATGCTCTTTTACCGATTTTAAAACATTTCCGATTTTATTTTTTGACTTTGCCATAAAAAATCTCCCTAACGTCCCTCTTGTTTTAGCATAATGCACAAAATACCATTACAGTTTAAATTAAATATATCAAATTGTCAATAGAATTATACGCTACGAGGTCATTTTTAGAATTACTGATAAAAAAGCAAAAAACAAAAAGTGCATAAAAACATTTACAATATACGTAGTAATAAAGTATAATATCAATGATATTTCAAAGAGAGGGATTGGCAAATGAAAAAGACTTTGAATGGAAAATGGCAATTCAGAAAAGTCGGTGACAAGGTTTATAAAGACGCCTCTGTGCCCGGCTGTAACTATCTTGACCTGATGGCAAACGGAGATATTCCGGACCCGTTTATCGGACTTAATGAAAAGAATGTATACTGGGTAGGCGAAGCAAATTGGGAATACAAAAAGACTTTTGAAATAACCGAAAAAGAGTTAAACAGTGACGACATACTTTTAAACTGCGAAATGCTTGACACGATTTGTGACGTCTTTGTAAATAACATGCTTGCTTTTTCCGGTAAAAATTGTTTTACGGCTTACAGCGTATCAATAAAAGAACGTCTCGTTAAAGGTAAAAACGAAATAAGGATACTGTTTCGTTCTCCAGTAAATTATGTTAAAGAGAAGTACAAAGCATGCCCTACGCCGATGAACTCAAACGGGCAAAACGGCATTGTACACATACGCAAACCGCAATGCCATTTCGGTTGGGACTGGGGTCCCGTATTGCCGTGCAGCGGTATAACAAAGGAAATAAGCCTTGAGTTTGTAAACGGTGCAAAAATTGAATATCTTTTTGCGTCACAAACGCTCAATGACGACGGTACCGCCGTTATCTCCGTAAGAGCCGATATAAAGTCATATAAAGATTACGAATGTTCGTTAAAAGTTGTATTGCCGAACGGCAACATACTTGAAAAGAGCGGCACAGAAGCCGACTTTACGATAACCGAGCCTGAGCTTTGGTGGACATACGAATTATCGGGTAAAACAGAACAGCCGTTGTACGAAATAAGCGCAACAGTAGTTTCAGGCGGCAAAGAAGTCGATTCCGTTTCTAAAAAAATAGGAATCAGGAAAATTGAATTAAACAGAGAAAAAGATGAATACGGAAGAAACTTCCAATTCAGATTAAACGGTGTTCCGCTTTTCATCAAAGGCACAAATTACATACCGCCCGACAGCTTCATAGCGAGGGTTACTTCCGGCAAGCTTGAATATTTGATTGACACAGCCCTGTTTTCAAATATAAATATGATACGTATTTGGGGCGGTGGATACTACGAAAGTGACGAGTTTTATAATCTCTGCGACAAAAAAGGAATACTTGTTTGGCAAGATTTTCAGTTTGCCTGTCAAGCCTATCCGTTCTTTGATAATGACTTTCTCGACAATGTAAAAGAAGAGGTTAAATACAATGTAAGACGCCTCTGTCATCACCCCTCTCTCGCTGTATGGAACGGCAACAATGAAATTGAGGATATGCATATGGCTTGGGTACATATGCAAAAGTATGTCAAATGGACGGAAAAATTCTTTTATCATATTCTCGAACCCGAAATAAGGAAATATGACAAAAACACTCCGTACACACCCGGATCACCGGTAGGTGAATCTCATAACGTCGGAGTAGAAAGCGACAATGTAGGCGACACCCATCTGTGGGGCGTATGGCACGGTTTGAAGCCGATGAATTATTACCGCAAACGTATGACGCGTTTTTGCAGCGAATTCGGCTTTGAAAGCCTGCCCGATATGAAGACTATCGAAAAGTTTGCAAAACCTTCCGACTACTCCCTTTCGAGCGACGTTTTTAAGTCTCACCAAAAATGTGCCAACGGAAATGACAAAATGATATATTATATAGCTTCGAGGTTTAATTTACCAAAGAACTTCAAGGATTATGTATATTTGTCACAGGTAACGCAAAATGAATGTATTGCAGACGCCACCGAACATTGGCGCAGAAATAAGGGCAGATGCAACGGTTCAATGTATTGGCAGTTTAACGACTGTTGGGGTGTATGCTCATGGTCAAGTCTTGATTACTATGGTAATTACAAGGCCTTACAATACGGTGCAAAGCACTTTAACGCACCGCTCAGCATATCGATAGAGAATACAAACGACTATATACGTGTTTTCGTGCTGAACGATTTAAACGAAAGCAAAACGGTCGACGCAGAATATGAAATATTTGATTTTGAAAACGGAACTCTTGAAACAAGCAAAAGAACGTTAACCGTCGGCGCCGTAAAAAATTCCGTTGTTTTTGATTTAAATGTTCCGTTTATTTGCTCGGAATACGATAAAAAAAGAACAGGCATTGCAGTAAGACTTTATGAAAACAACACCATTATTCAACAAAAAACTGTTCTTTTCTGCCGTGAAAACGAGCTTCGCTTGCCAAAAGCCAAGCTTAAAACCGTTTTTGAGGAAACGGCAGACGGACTGAAAGTTACGGTATCATCCGACAAATATGCTCGCCTTGTCAAAGTTGAAAGCAGCAAAAGCACTTTGCCGTTCAGCGATAACTTTTTCGACCTGCTCCCGGGTCAGAAAAAGACAGCAACGATAAAAAATGACACGGCTGTTTCACCTGCCGAACTCAGAAACAGTATTACGGCATATTCCCTCTCGGACATACCGTTCAGTAATAATAAACTTGATACAAAGCTTAAACAGCTCAAAGTCTTTTTATCGCCCATAAATATCTCGAACGCCATATATCACGGCAGACTCACAAAGGATGCCGAAATTACCGAATAAGCCAAAATAAAGAGTCTCAACGGTTGCCATAAGCAATCATTGAGACTCTTTGTTTTTTTATTCAAGAACAATTTTAAAGCATAACGGCAAGGTCGTTTGCGGAATTTCCATAAGTTTAAGTTCCATATATTTTTCGGTTCGGCTAATCATTATCGGCGAGTGATTACCGAGGAGCTTTACCGAATATACAATTGCATCCTGCGTTATCTTTTTAAAGTTCTTAATTCTTATTACACCGTCATGTGTCGGTTTCATTTGGAAAACATAAACCGCTCCGTCCTTATATGTAAAACGGAAATCCTTTTCGGTATACCTTTTTGTCTTGTTATCCTTAAAGAAACCGTCCTCTGCATTGACTTTTCCTTCGCCGAAGGTTTTCCACGGGACCGTATCGTATATCCCCTCTCCGTTAATCTTGAGCCAATCACCGATTTCGTTCAGAACCGCAGTTTCTTCATCTGTAATCGTACCGTCGGGTTTCGGGCCGACATTTAATAGCATAACACCGTTTTTGCTTACAATGTTAATTAAATCGCATATAACATGATATGCCGACTTAAACTTGTTGTTTTCGGTATATCCCCATGAATTTTTTGCTATTGAAGTGCAGGTCTGCCACGGTACGGGCGAAATATCCGTCAATGCTCCCCGTTCAACGTCAAACGTAGCGCTGCCCGGAGCAAAAGCCTGAAGTTTGTAATTTATCGTAACTTCGGTTCCCCATTCCGCGGCACGGTTATAGTAATATGCCGCAAATTTCTTTAAATACGGTTTAAAAGCTCTGTTATGTATCCACCAATCAAAGTAAACAACTTTCGGTTTGTATTTATCAATCAGCTCACATATGCGGACAAGCCAATCTTTTAAGAAATCCTCCGTCGGAGGTACAGAACGGCAGTTTGATGTCGTTACACCCATTTTATCGGATGACAGCTCCTTACAATAATAAGCAGGTCCGTAAAAGTCGGCATATCTTTCATCGCACACATCGCTGTCAAATGTTCTGCCCATATTCATAAAGAAATAATGTTCGGCACGATGATTTGACGCACAAAAGGCAAGTCCGACATTTTCCACAGCCGTTTTCAGTTCTCCGAGAACATCTCGTTCCGGTCCCATATTCACACTGTTCCAACGATTAAACTCGGTATTATACATGGCAAAGCCGTCGTGATGTTCAGCAACCGGCATTACGTATTTTGCGCCGCTGTTTTTAAAAAGCTCCGCCCACTTTTCGGGATTGAAGTTTTCGGCTTTGAACATCGGTATAAAGTCCTTATATCCAAAGTCCTTTTGATTACCGTACTTTTCACGGTGGTGCCGATATGCCGGCTTTGATTTATCATACATCTCACGCGAATACCACTCATTGCCAAATGCAGGTACGCTGTAAATTCCCCAGTGAATAAAGATTCCAAATTTAGCATTCTTATACCATTCTGGTGTTTTATGTTTACATAAAGATTGCCAACTGTCTGTATAAGGTCCCGATTCGATAACGTAATCAATTTGTTTTAAATAATCCTTTTCTGTCATAATTTTTCACCCCCAAAAAAATCTCATTGCTCAATATAATACTTTTATGTGAGAGAATCATTATCCTGCGGAAGTGTTTTTTTCGACGAAGAAACGATGTTCTTTTTTTGCTCGGGACTTATATTTTCCGCCTGATCCAAAAGATCGAGGCGGCGATTTATCTTCTTTTGGTTTTCAAGAACAAGATCCATCTTTCTGTGCAAATCATCGATTATAAGTTCACTTTTTAAATTGACTTTAAAATCATTTTCCGCACGCTCTCTGTCCTTGGCCTCCTGCCTGTTTTGGCTCATCATAATAAGCGGAGCCTGTACTGCCGCAATACAAGAAAGCACCAAATTCAAAAGGATAAACGGATATGCATCAAAAGCCTTATCTTTAAGTACTATATTCAGAACCATCCAAATAACCATTATAGCTATAAAGCTGAATATAAACGCCCAACTTCCGGCAAAACGCGCAACAGCATCCGCCGCACGCTGACCGAAAGAGAGTTTGTCGGTTTTATCCGAATCCTTAGAAAGCTCGGTGTTGATAAGCTGATGTATCAGTTCCTCATCCGTAAATTCCTTATCCGTAACGTCAAGCAATTCCTTTACTATTCTGCGACGTTCTTTTTTGTTGCTCATAATTTTTAACCCCTTTCACGTTATAAATAATTTAATCACACAAAATGCCTGCTTCTTTACAAAGCTCATCACGATATTCCGAAAACCACTTAATCGGTTTCGGGTTCTCTTTATGGTCTCCCAACATTTTTTCCATCCAAATCATATCATACCAACGGCCGAATTTATACCCGCACTTATTAAATTTGCCTACAAGACGATAGCCTAAACGGCGATGAAACCGCTCACTGTTATTATTAAGGTATTCATCCTCAACTTCCGTATATCCGATACAGGCATTGAGATTAAGTATATTTTGAAAACTGAGTATTGCTTCAAGCGATAAATAAAGTTTTTTGCCTATACCGCAGCGTTTCATATCATTTCTGACATATACGGTTGTTTCTACCGAGTAATTATACGCCTCGCGATTTTTAAATGCGCCGGCATATGCATATCCCACCGCTTCACCGTCTTTCTCTGTAATGAGATAAGGGTAGCGAATAAGCGTATTGTGTATGCGTTCTCTGAATTCGGCTGCCGTCGGCAATTCGCACTCGAAAGAAATGGCTGTATTTAAAACATACGGTTTGTAAATTTCAAGCAATTTTTCGGCGTCGCTTTCTTTTGCGACACGTATGGAAATATCGCACATAACATATTGCCTCCGATAAAAATTATATACATTTTATCATATCTTGATTTTTAAATCCACCGAAAAACAAAAGTTAATTAAACACAAGTTTTAAAAAATATCATGAAAGACAAAACGCTATGCCGATTTCGGGCATAGCGCTTTATCCGACGCTTTTAACTGTTGAATGTGGCACTAATCAAAGCGATAAGCTCCCGTTTTGCAGACCTCGGCTTTATCGATATACACTTCTTTTCTCGATTTTTCGATAACAAGCTTTAAATTGTCTGTAACCACAGGCTTTTTGAATATTGCGATTTTTGAAAAGCCGATTATCGTACCCTCGTAGACGCACAAACCATTTGCATAAATTCTGAATTTTTCTACCCTCTGTGATTTTGCAGTATCTTCACTTAGTCTCATACGGTCAACCGACTGCCTGTTAAACTTAAAATTATAAATGTTTTTATCATCGGACACGGTATATGTGCTGTCAATTACACATTCATCCTCTTTTTTTAGCCACTTACCCATTTCACATAGCAGTTTTACATCTCCGCCCGAAAAAACGCCCTTTTTATTCGGCGGAATATTGAGTATTAGAAGGCAATTGCCTCCTACGGAACCGAAATATATTTTCATAAGATGTTTTAAGGATTTTCGTGTAATAAACTGCATGGGGTGATAATACCAACCTGTACGGATTGATACGTCAACTTCTGCCGGATACCACATAAATTCGTCGTAATTTTTAAGAAAATCTCTCGAACCGATGTCACTGAGCATTACGTCTCTGCAACGTTTTTGGAACTTCTTTAAGTCATCGTCCTGCTGACAGTTTGCGGCAATATTTTGCAGTTCGTACTGAAACTTCGGAACTACACACCATTCGCTTTCACGTGCTTTTCCGCTCTCATTACCGACCCACCGAACGTCAGGTGCACAACCCGACATAACGATGTTCGGTTGAAGTTTGAGAGCGGTTTTCCAAATGCGTTCAAAATCATATTTCTGTTTTGGTTTGCCGTCCGCCGAAGAACCGCAGGCACCGTCAAGCCACAGCATAAATATTTCGCCGTAACCGGTGAGCAATTCGGTAAGCTGTGCAATATAAAAATCATTATACGCATCGGTACCGTAAAGCTTTGAGTTTCTGTCCCAAGGCGAAAGATAGACGCCGAATTTAAGCCCGTATTTTTTACAGGACTCCGAAACTTCTTTTACAACATCTCCCCTGCCGTTTTTATACGGACTGTTTTTTATGCTGTAATCAGTTGTCTTTGTAGGCCAAAGGCAAAAGCCGTCGTGATGTTTACAGGTAAGGACCACACCTTTCATTCCGGCGCTTTTAATAGCCTTGCACCATGAATCGGTATCTTGGCATTTGGGATTAAAAAGTCTTGGACTTTCTTTTCCGTTTCCCCATTCTTTTCCCGTAAATGTATTTATGCTGTAATGCACAAAGCCATAGAACGGCATTTTTTGAATATTTAATTGACGCTCGTTCGGAACTATTGATGTATACAGTTCCAGACGTTCCTCTTCATTCATAATTTCACCTGCTTTTAATGCTTTTGTGCCTGTTATTTTTCCAAAAGCAACATCATACCGGATCTTGCGAACAGCGAAAAAGTTTTTACTATATTTGTCTGTCTTTTGGTTTTGGAGCCGATTTTTATTCTTTTTGCTTTATGGACTTTAAAACCTAAAAGGTTATCATTCACGCAAAGAGCAAAATCCTGTTTCTTTTTTGAGAAATTATAGAGACATAAAAGTGCGCTGTCGCCCTTTAAATATACAGTTGCAAGCACGCTTTGTGACGTTGTCTTAATAGGATTTTTGCTGTGCCAATAACCGAGCATTTTACTGCTTGCAATGCCGAAACCGTCCCAAATGTCGTAGAGTTTTTTAGAATTTTTATATCCCCAGCCGTAACGGTTGTTCATAGCGTACAGCATACCTTCATACAAATCGCCGCCGTCCTGAAGCATTTGTCCGGGAACACCGTAAGGAATGCCCGAGACCTCACTTAGCATATACTCGGGCGAATACTTTTTATAAAAGAAACCCTCTCCGAGCCATATGCTGTCAAGGAACGGCAAGAGTTCACAGTACAGATTTAAACAGCTTACATCTCCCGCGCGCGGTTCCTCGTGGTTCCACATATGCATATCGATAAGCCCGTCTTTTTTGTCAAGCAGTTTTTTGGCTCTCTCAAGCGTAGTTCTGTCAAGGCTTGTATCGTCAATATAAATACCGCTTATGCCTATATTTTCGATAAGCCAGTTAAGCCCCTCTATGTAGTAATTGTCAAGTCTTGTATCGGGTCTCACTATAAAGGATATGTCATGCTCGTTTTTATATTTTCCGTGTTTATATTTTACAAACCAACCCGGAATTATATCTTCGCCGAAGTTATCGACGAGCCATTGCGGCTTTTCTTTTTGCCACGAATGACTGACGCCTTTTTTCCTCAGAACTATTTCATCACCGAGAGCCTTATAAACAAAGGTTTCTGCCATATGATTGGAATGTTCGCGTTCTGTGTAATAAAGTTTGATTCCGATATTTTTGCTTCTTGCGTATTCAGCTGCTTTTTTTAGCCTGTCTGTCTCGTAAAAAGGATAATTTATATACGGCATAATCATATTGCCTTGATGGAATATAACATAATTCAAGCCGTTTTTTGCCGCTTCGTCAATTTCTTTGTACTCATTTTTAAGACAGTTTGAGTGGGAATATCTGACTTTAAACGCCTTTTTGTAATCAAACGGTTTTAACGGAGTGACATGAATTTCAAAATCAAAGCTTCTCGTTTCATTCTCTTTAAATTCAAATCTACCGGTTTCGGCGCTGAGTTTAACAAAATCATCAAATGGCCTTACATATATACCGCCTTTTGAATGATTGTCCCAAGTGGTTTCGGGCTTTATAAGCGGAAGATTTTTATAAAAAATATTTATGAGCGGTCGACGATAATTTTCGGCTTTGAATTTAACACGCATACCGCAGTTAACCGCACCTATAAAAATACAGTCCTGCTGTTTGTCGATATCCCACTTGAAATCAAGATTGCAAGCCTTTGACGCTCTGTGACCGAGTCCGTGCATAAGTGAAGCACAATCATTGTTGACATAAAAATTCAGCGATACGTTATCTGATACAAAATCCTTTTTCGGTGTAATCTTAACCGAATATTCCAATTGACCGTCATACCTTAAAACAGCCTTTACCGAGCCGCAAAAATCGCTGTTGTCAAATGGCGAGCTTACTTCGGCGCGATTTTTAAAGCCTTTAAATTCAATCGAATTACATTCGAGCGGATTTTCTCCTATAACGAACTCGCACGGCTTTTTAAAAAGCTCTTTTTGTGTCTCATCGCAAAGCTCAATGCTCTCATCAAATTTTGAAAAAACATTACTTACAAGTCCGTTATCCGACAAAATCATATCACGCCCCAAAACAGAAACACAATTGCCGCTTATTTTTACGGGCGTGTAAGGTTTAACAAGCGAATCATCTTCGGCAAGCGTTGAATTGAGCCACTTAATTCGCGACAGGCTTTTGATGTCGTCGTATCCGTGATTTCTAACGGCATTGTCGTTAATCTCAAATTCAACGGTGAAAGAATATGTACCGCTTTCACATATAAATTCAATAACAGCCGTCTCGGAATGCAGCCCCTTTTTCTGTGCCTCAACAGTAAAGAAAAACGGCTGAATGCAGTCGGCTTTTAACATTACGCTTTGTGTACTACGCCTGCCGAATTTATCAACAACATCTGTATTTATGCAGCAGATATCGAGCCCGTCGGACACGCATTTTACATCTTTTACAACGTCGTCCTTTTCGCTTAGCGTCGCTATCTGAAGAACGAATACCTCATTTTGCGACATAACTGTTTTTACTTTTTCATCGATTTTCTTAGCTCCGTTTAAAATACTCAAATCATCAAAATGAATAATTTTATCGGTGCGGTCAAATAAAAAAAATTCCATAATCCACCTCTCATAACTGTAATTATACACACATTTTTATGAAATTTAAATCTTAAATAAGGCATAAAAGATATATAAATCGGAAAGAGAGTGATTTTTTCAAATCATATTTCGTTTTGATATTTTTCGGCGCCGCATAAATCATATATTACGAAACATATACCGATTATTATATCTAAGATGCCGAAACGTGGCTTTTAATAAACACCAATTAATAGTATAATTTATCTGAATTTTAATTTGTATAAGGGTGATAGATATGAAATTTGCCGAAAAAGCATCAAAATTATTCCATTCCCGCATAAGCACATTTATTGCTTTTTTGCTAAGCCTGTTTGCTTTTATATTTATTAAGGGAGCAGACTGGACATACGGTTGGATTGCCGCCAGCTACCCTCTCGGCAATAAGTTTATTCCGACGTTGCTGACAGTTATTGCTGTCAGTGCCGCAGCAAACTATATATGTCTTTTTATTCGTGCCTACTTGGGGCAAAAAGGTAACAATGCAAAAATCGGAAAAGCAATCGGCGTAATACAAACCGTTTTCTTTATAACAGCGATAATAACTTTTATATACTCTTTTGTGTTGATATTCGGGCTCGACACAGGTTTCAGTGCTTCAAAATTCGCAAAAGGAATGAACGCAGTTAAAGACATGCTGATATTTGTATCTCTCAGCGGATGTCTCGGTACGGTCCTTGTATTTTGCAGCGGAAAGAAAAAGGCAGTCGGCGCACTTATATGCTCCGTAGTGGTATGCGGCATAGTATCCTCAATCTTTTATTTTTCCGGTTTTTCCGTTTCAACGGACAGCTCCGATTTTATACAATGCAATTTCTCATCCGAAAATCTGTTGGACGGCGCATCAGTTGAATATGAAAGCCTGAAAAAGGGCGAAAAAGCCGACGCTGCAAATATACTTAATTCAGACAATACATATTGGAGCGCTCAAAATCCCAACCGCTCTCCTGCTGACGGAACCAAAGACATAAACAACAGCTTTGTCCAAATAAAGCTGAAATCGCCGGCGACGTTCAATACTGCCGTTATTGAAGAGATTGGTAACGAAGTACAATATTTCAGATTGCAGGCTTTCATAAACGATGAGTGGGTTACCGTTTACAGAAGTGAAAAAATGCAGTCAATGAGAATTTGCAGCTTTGACGCGGTCACGACCAACAAAATCAGACTCTCCGTCGACAAATTCAGAAACAACGATATTCCCGCAAAAATCAAATCAATAAAGCTCTACAATGAAAAATCAAGAGACGCCGAGAATTTTGAAGTTACGGCATATCAAAGGCTTGACGGCGACATTCCCACAGAAATTCTTGCCAAAGGCGACGAATATGTAAAGAACTATGCAAAATTCTATGACGTTTACAGCACAATAATTGTTTTTGCCGCCGTGCAGTGGGACGAAAACGGAGATATGAATTTCGGCAGCAAGGGTGAAGATTATTTTGCCGAGCAAATTGCAGCTCTCAAAACAATAATCGGCAACCGGTCAAATCCCGAGCATCAAGTTAAGCTTATAGTGACCGCCCTTGCTGACGGAGCATGGGGTGACGGGCACAACGGTGTTAACACATATATGGCATCCAATTGGGAAAAGGTTGCAAATCAAATAGTTGATATGGCAAGAAAATACGACTTTGACGGTGTTGATATTGATTGGGAATACCCTGTCAGTACGTCGGATTGGTCGAATTACGACAATTTTATTCAAAAACTCAGCCGTGATTTAAAGGCATATAAGCCGGATTCAATTATTTCCACGGCGCTCTCTTCGGGTCAACTCGGCATTTCAAAAGAGACATACGAGTGCATAGATCAAATTCAATTTATGGCATATGACGGCAACGATCAAGACGGGTATCAAAGTTCACTCGAACAGGCTGAAGACGGTCTTCGTACTTTCAAAGCCAACGGTGCAGACATCAGCAAAATTAACATCGGTATAGCCGCATACGGCAGACCCGTAAACGGTTCGCCGTATTGGGCGGTTTGGCGTACTCTCAAAGACGCGGATTATTACAACAACAAATACTATACGGTTGAGGACTCGGACCAGATATACGAGGGCACTTTCTGCTCGCCTGCCCTCGCAGGTGATAAAACCGCCTACGCTCTTCTTTCGGGATCCGGAGGCGTAATGGTCTTCAGAGTCGCTTGCGATAAAACTTCCGACGACCCGAATTCGGTTTCAAACGGCATAAAGAACACACTTAACAGATATGTTAACAATTGGTGATTTGCAAAAACGAAGATAAGGTGATACTGTGAAGAAAAAAATACTTTCGGTTATAACGGTTGTTTTGATTGCCGCGTTGGTTCCGACATCTCTTTGGGGAATATCAAGATTACAACTAAAAAAAGAAAACACAAATTTTATCAAAGGCACATGGGTGGAAACCGATTGGGACAAAAACAACACATTTGATCCGACCGACGAAACCCTGTACCATACAATTGATTTTGACAGTTCCAAGGATTTTAATTTGCTGTGTCTGACCGATATACATTACAGAAACGACGGCTGGTACGGCACGTGGGCAATCAACTATCAGAACACGCAGACCGACAAAGACATAAAAGAGCTTGTAAATGAAGCAAAGCCCGACCTTATAATAGCAACGGGAGATATTGAGACAGGTTCGCTCAACGATAAAAATTACGAAAATTTTGTAAAAGTTATGGACGAATTTAAAATTCCGTGGACAATAGTTTTCGGCAACCATGACGCAGAGCACAGAGCAGACAAACCCGCCATTATGAATATTTTACAAAACAGCAAGTACTGTGTTTTTCGCCAGGGGCCCACAAACCTCGGAATTACAAAGGACAGAGTCGTTGACGAAAACGTATACAATGAAAACACCGATAAATATGCCGGCGGACTCGGCAACACCGTTATAAATCTCAGAGATAAAGACACGGGGCTTATCTATTATTCCATTATTCTCGCCGATACGGGCGATTGGCAAAATATGTACTCAAATATGGAGGCAAAAAATCGTCTTTCGGTAGGCGCACGCCCCTTTTCACGGGTCGGGGCCGGTCTCACCGATCGTCAGATTGAATGGTACAAATGGGTAATAGATGGCTTGAGCGCTTATAATAAAGAAAAAGGCGGATACACGCCTGAAACTATGTTCATTTCACATATCGGTATGAAAGTGCTTGACTATGCAACAATTCTCTCACAGTATGAAAACAATTACGACGGCGAGTATTCAAAAACAGGCTTTGACAACAACGACCTACCGTTTCACACGGAAGCCGAATGGTCATCGCCCTCGGACAGACCGTATACAGAATACGATTCAAGTGACAAACAAATTAAAGACAATAAGGAAATATCATCAAAAATATCGGCATTTAAGGAAAACTCAATTGAGAAATCCGGTAATGACGCTCTGGCGCAATACTGGTGCCTTGCCGACAATAATAAAAGGCAGGATTCCATTGACGGTAAAAATCCCGACTACCCTGCTCCAAAACATATAGACGAGCTTGTTAATGAAATCAGCGACGGTTATAAAATCCATAAACAAAACGATATGTTTATAAGTGCGGTATACGAAAAAGGCAGCACAAAACGCATGGTTTCGGGTCACAATCATTGCGACGGATACGAGGTTACATTTGACGGCATTACATACGACAGCGTTGTTAAAACAGGTAATATATATACAGACAAAGAGTGCGACATGGGCAACCACGGCGGTACGCTCTTTAAAATAAAATCCGACGGCAATAAAATAACCATTGACAGCAATGCCCTGTACACACAAAAGCATGATTACAAATCGGTCCGTTATGTAAGACCGGTTGAGGATTTTTAAAAGAAACAGTACAAATAAATACAAAAAATAATCCTTAAAGGATACAACACACGCAAAGTTTTAAATAATATAAAGTAGCAAAGGCGACAACCATTTTTCTGTGGTTGTCGCCTTTATCTTTGTTTCATAACAGTTTGGCTTGATTTTACCCGAATTTTTATTTAGTTTAAGCTATTGCGCAAATCATATGCTATCTGTCATGGGCGGAATAAAATTCTCTATGGCGCTGCGCAGTTTCGGATGACGGATAACAAAGTGAATTGCCGGAGCCTTGCCTTTTGAGACCATTGCCCACTGCCCTTCATGGATAAGAATCTGCAAATTGCGAAATGCCTGAACGGAACTCTGTTTCAAAATATAATTCGGATGTGCTTCCGCAAAGGCCTTGGTTTCGTTTAGGTGAGCCATATATTCATCATAGCTATACGGAACATCTTTTTCGAAGAAAACACCCGAAAGCCCGAGCGCCGGTGGATTTTCCCTTATCTCTTCTGCCGTAAGCACCGGAATTTCGTCCTCAATAACGTCGGAGTCAAGAATAGTCAAAACACGCTTTCTTTGCACGTCAACATATTTCTTAATTACGTCTTTTTGCCGCGCGTCAACACCGTACCGCGTAAGGATATTGGCTAAAAGAGCCTCGCTGATAGTATACAGCGGAGGAACCGACAGAATACTGCGACGTTTGCCTGATTTCGCAGCATCTGCAATAAGAAAAGTATTGAATTCGTTCTCACGCTCGCTGCGATAGATATCCATCAGCGGATAGGCATTAGCAAGCATCTCATCTGCCCGTTTTTGATAGTACTCCACCTCTCGTTTTGACTTGGTAAGGTAGTATTTGCCGTCTGCGTGATACCCTGCAACGGCCTCTCCCGAAAGAGCCGCCGCACCTGAAACCTTAAGGAAATGCAAGAAGATGTTGTTTTGCGCGTTTTTGAAATAGTAAGGCGAAATCTGACCTGTCATATACATCGGAATCCAGCTTTCAAGCCCCAACATCATTTCATCAAAAGAGCGGTCTAAGTTATGTATCTGATTAAGATGCAAGCCCTTTTTCAGCATCAACGCCATGCCGAACATCCACTTTTTCGGGAACTCAGGATCCTTTGCCATTTCTTTCATCGGCATATCGCTGTACATGGTAACGGGAGCAATTGTTCGGGAAAGCACGGTTGCCTTTAAAAAGTCAAGCTCACTTTCCATCATTTCTTTTAATCCGAAATATGTTTTTGACGACGGAAGCTGAAACGGCACAGTCGGCACTTTGAGTTCATCGAATTTTATAGCCTTTATATACTCATTCAAGTCAAATTCATCCAGCTTATTCAAAAAATCCGATATATTGTCATTTCCAACCTCCTGCGACGACTGCTCCAACAACCAACTTTTAATTTTTAAATAACGCACCGACAAATCCCGTATTTCCTCTGAGTTACACCCGACGAGTTCCGCAACAGCCGATATCTCCGACGCCGTGCTCATTTCTCTTGACACAAAAGATGCCACAGCCGACGCAAACTGTTCGGAGTCGCCCGGTTTTCTTGAACCGTTTCTGATACGAAAAATAGCGGAAGCGTCATAATTTGTATATTGGCTCAGACGCGCAAGATTGATATTAAGTACCGAAATCATCGTATTGAAATTTTGCCGCAGCTGTTCCTTATCGGTTGTTATAAAGTCATCGCAATCCATAAACGATTCTTTTACGGACTGCACCGTAATATCCGAGAATTTCTTTTGCGCGGCAATTCCGGATATGGCGTCGCATAATCCGTTGAAAGATTTTGTGCCGAGTTCCGGTATGCGCTCCCCGTTTTTGTATCGGCTGAGTGACGCAGCCGACACACCTGACAGATTTGAAATATCTCTGGCAGAGCAAGAAAGTCTCTCCATATACTCGTTTAATTTTTCGCTGAATTTCATAAATACTGCTCCGATACTTTTATTAATTTATCAATATTATACTATATTTTCATTAAAAATAAAGATACTTGCCATGCGTATTTCCCGAAGAGTCAATTGACTCTTCGGGAAATACCATAAAATTACAGTATTTGCTATGATACAATACTGTACAGGTAAAAACGAAATGCAAAACTTTTAAATAATTTTGTGGGGAAATGATATATGAGGTCAAACAGCAGAAAAAAGTTCTGTTTTTGCGTGTACAAAATCGTTTTGTACGCAATACTGGTTTCGGCTGTATTTTGTGGGTGCTCTAAAGGCAAAAAACCGACATCGGACGGAGCAACAAGTTCAAATAAAAGCAATATACAGAATGCGGCAACAGAAGCAGAACCTGTGGCATTAGAGCAAGTGCTGCTGAAAAATCGCGGAATTCCTTTTGACCAATCGGATTACAAAAAGTTTATAGGCGGCGAAAACATAATTAACGAATACACCGAGTTTGACTGTTATTTGGACCACAGTTACAGTAAAGCAATAAACGATATCGTTGTGTCCGACGGGAAGCTGTATCAGGCAAATTTCAATTCTGCACTTGCTAACGGGAAAAATATACAAGAGATTGGTGTATTGCCCGGGAAAGACATACTGTATTGGCATCTCACATATGACGGCGAAATGGGCAGTATTTATTTCAAAAACGGTTCGGCCTATAAAATAAGCGGTCCCCCTTTCACGATAACACCGCTTGATAAAACCAAGTATCGGTTGTTCAACAAAGTATACCGCTATGCCGCAGACGGGAAAACCTTGGAAGATCATACAGAGGAATATCTTAGTACTGATAAGATTTATGACTTCGGTATTCCGATGATGGCTTTTACAGGCAACAAGGTAAGCCTGCTTTTCTCAGGGAAATACCTTGATAAAGGCACTCCCGAATGGAATTGGTACAGGGACATGGGGCAAAGAGAATATATCGCCTTTGATTTGGATTTATCGACAATCGGCAATGAAACGCCTGTACGCCTTTTCAACAAAAACATACTTATGACTAACTGTGCATTTTATGAGATTGTATATGCTTCAAAACCGCTCGATGACAATGATAATGAAGTACAGCTTGCACCGGATGGCTCTGTTTCCCCTTACTACCCTACGGCGACACATCCGAATTGCAATCTCACGCTTCGCAAAATAACATTATTGAGCAACTACTACAGCGATGTACGAAATATCAGCACGGGTTACGTAATTACCGATGATTACACAATGCTGCCCATTGCGGAAATAATTACAGACGGCTACGGCAAGTATACAAAATATGATCCGTGCGGTTTCTGTTGGGAATAGTGTTCCGTCAGACGGGTACAAAACTGAAGCAATAAAGAAACCAAGGAGCGCAACATTATGAACACAAAAAAATTAACCGCACTTATACTCTCGCTGTCAATTGCATTGCTTTTCTCCGCCTGCGGAAGCAAGACCGTTGTAAACAGTGACAGCACAAAAACAGAGAAAGCCGAAAAAGGAATAAAGATAACTCAAACCGCCGCAAAATCCGTACAGACCGAAAAATACGAAACATCCGATTTCAGCATTACCATACCGAAAGGTTGGACGGTTACAACCGGCGGAACAAACATCTATCACAGTATACGTATATGCGACCCAAGCGAACCTCTTAATCAGATGTTCATTTTATTGAAAGCCGATATTCTTTTACACAGTCAAGCCGGAAAGACGGCATGGCAGCAGAATTATAACATGGGGAACACCAAGGCTGCACTTTTTGCAAAGGCTCCTGTCCTTGAAAACCCATCAACAGAAGGTTTTTTCAAAACATTTACACAATATAGCGATTTTGTATCCGAGGTGGAGCCTGATTATTCCGGATATGTTTTTCCTCGCTTTGACGGGTTTACGGTAACAGACCGATACGCTTCCACAAGCAGTATGAAATCAGTGTCATTGGGAGACGAGCTGCTCAGAGCCACCTTTACCGATAACGGGAAAAACGGCGAAGGTATGTTTGCCGCAGACGTTGTGGATTTCGGTAGCTATATGATTTCAGGTGGCAATGTTGTTAATTATCAGCTTCAGGCGGTAGACGGCGGATATTATATGGCTTACAACATTTTAGCAATTACTGCTGTAAAAGACACTTTTATTGAATGGGAAAGCGTACTGACCGAATGTATGAAGACTCTTCAGTATTCCGACAGCTTTGTCAGCGCCGCAAACAGAGCAAGTGATGAAAAAGTTGCACTTGCCAAACAGATAAGCCAAAATTTCAATCAAACGATGGACGCTATGATGTCCTCTTGGGAAAACCGCAACAAGAGCCAAGACATTATGAGTCAAAAGCAAAGCGACGCCATACTCGGCTACGAGCGTGTATATGACACCGAAACAAACGAGATTTATAAGGCGACTAACGGGTTTACCGATGTTTACGACGGCAAACGCTTTCAGCCTGTAACCGATGACAATATGTATACGCAGCCGATAAGCGGATACATTGAAAAAGATTAATAAGTGAGGCTTTTAAAATGTCAGAATCAAGAGTATTTATGTTAAACGGCGTGAGTACACAAACCGTTGTTAACCGCCTTAAAAACTTTTTCCGCGGTGAGAAAGGTATGGAGATACAAAGCTCACAAACCGCAGACGGATACGTTATGCAGGCAAGTCAGCCGAAGGACGGTTGGAAAACGCTGACCGGAATGCGCTTAGCTGTCACGGTACAGATGGCTGTTATCGGAGAACAGATGAATGTAACAGTTGGCGAAGGTCAATGGTCAGATAAAATCGGTGCCGGTGCAATAGGTCTGTTTGTAGCGTGGCCATTAGCCATAACAGCCGGAGTGGGTGCTTTCAAACAAAAGAAACTGCCTGCCGAGATTTTTCAGGTAATCGAAAACTGCATAATGTCATCGGGGAAATCAGTTGTAATAAACGGTAGCGGTCCGATAATTCCGGAAAATACTATTATTTGTCCCAATTGCAAAGAACAAATCGCCGCAGATTCCAAATTTTGCAACCATTGCGGAACAAAGCTTAACAATACGTGTCCGGCCTGTGGCGCAGATATTCCTCCGGAAAGTGCTTTTTGTCCGAAATGCGGTCAAAAAATATAGAAACAAGCAGCAACACTCGATTATAAAAAGGAGAAAATCAATATGCAAAGAACAACCATGAAAGCCAAGCTGCTGACAGCCCTGCTCGCGCTGTGCATGATACTGTCATTGGTGCCATTCACGGCATTTGCAGCAGGTTCGACAGTCGGCAATGAATCGGAACTGGAGTCGGCACTTAATAATGCGGACTGCGCCGAAATCAAGTTAGGCGGAAACATTGAAACCACTTGGGAACTTGAGGTGAGCCGCACCGTTACGCTGGACCTGAACGGATATACCTTGAGCTGCAGCAGGACGGATGAGGATATAATTCGGGTGCGCAGCAGCGGAAACCTGACGGTAAAGGACAGCGGCACCGGCGGCAAGATCGACGGGCAAAACAAAAACTGTGGATTTAATGTCAAGGGCGGAATCTTGACTTTGGAGAGCGGCAGTATCGTGAACTGTACGGATGCCGATGGCGATGGCGGCGCAGTGGATGTTTCTAACACCGGTGTAGCGGAAACACCGGTCAAGTATGGTAATTTCATTATGAACGGCGGTGCCATTATGGACTGCAAAGCCGGCGATGACGGCGCTGCCGTGGATATAGGCAATGGGTGCACTTTTACATTGAATGGCGGCACCATCAGCGGCTGCAGAGCCGACGATGACGGCGGTGCTGTATTCATTAAGCAGGGCGGCTTCTTTGTGATGAACGGCGGAACAATCGAAAATTGCTCTGCATATAATAACGGCGGCGCGGTGAATATATACGAAGACGGCAGCTTCACCATGACCGGCGGCATCATTAAGGATTGTAAAGTGGATTTGGGCGGTATGGGCAATGCGGTGTATGGCAAGAACAATACGGCAATCGTCGCCATTTCAGGCGGTACAATTGAAAACTGTGGCGTATTTCCGTGGCCTTTTGACGAGTTCATCGTGACCTTTGACTCTGACGGCGGAAGTGCTGTGGCAGAGCAGAAGTTGTTGAATTCACCGGCTGTTAAGCCCGCCGACCCGAAGAAATCCGGGTATAATTTTGTCGGATGGTATCTGGAGGATGCGCAATATACATTTGATTCAAATGTCGCCGCTAATATTACCCTGAAAGCCAAATGGACGCCCACATCTGCATCGACCGTCATCACCACAGCAACGGTTGAGAATGCAAAATTCAACTATCAGCCGGGCGATACTCCGCAGGCAACAGCATGGGTTTCAGAGGTAGATACAGATAAATATGAGATAGCCTACGAATGCTGGCAACAATTTGAAAACAACGAACCCGTTGCCGCATGGTATTCCGATAACGGCTCACACGGCTCGTTACCGACCACAACTGCGTTTGAAAGCGGCAAGAGCTATGTGTATTCACTTATGCTACAGCCGAAAGACGGATATTCCTTCAGCGACGAAACTGTCATCACAGTCAACGGAGAAAAAGTATCGGCGCCTTTCGTCGGCGGTTCTATGTATATTCCATCCATTAAAACGATTACTATGCCTACCGTCACCGTTATTGATGTAGTGGAAATCAACGGTGTCACCGTCAGCTTCAAGGACGGCGACAAGCCCGTATTCACCGGTAAGGTACCTGATGGTGCAAACTACGCATATCGGTGTGAGTGGTGGGAGTTGGACAGCAAGAACGGTGCGATGTCCACCGACTTCGGCAATTTCTATGAAAACAAAATCACCGCTTTTGAGGCCGGAAAGGCCTATCATTACGGTGTGTATGTGACGACTTACGGCGATGTCGGAAATGTCAGCTATGTATTCGGACCCGACACCAAGCTGAAGATCAACGGCGAATTTGTAAATTATAAGCGCTACGAAGGCGATACGAGCGATGGCTCTGACGGCACCATGTGGGTCATTACCGACCTCACCATGACGCCGCAGTCATCCGGTACAACTCCGAATTACAGAATTATTGAGGGTGCAAACAGCTATTGGATGCAAAACAGCGACAGCACCCTGACATTCCGTACAAACGGAAATTTCTCTGAATTCGCCGATGTTAAAGTAGACGACAGTATCATTTCTGCGGATAATTATACCGTCTCTTCCGAAACCGCTGCAATTACGCTGAAAGCGGAATATCTTAGCACACTATCTGTCGGCAAGCACACTGTTACGATTGTTTACAATGACGGTGAGTGCAGCGCAGAGTTTGAAGTTAAAGCCGCAGGAAACACCCCGACAACTGTCAACACGGATATTGACACCGGTAATAAAAAGCCGAATAAAGTTAAACCCGACACAGAAAATGCCGAAAATCCCAAAACAGGTTCGGGAAGCAATTTTGCTCCGTGGATAGCTTTGCTGCTCATCAGCGGCGGCGTATTGACCGGGTCATCAATTGCGGCAAAGAGGAAAAAGCACAATAAATAATATAATATAATGTAATATTAACAGGAGGCTATCTGTAACGATAGCCGCCTGTTTTTGCTGTATTTCAGGTAAAGAGTAGCCCCAATATAGCCGTGGTTTTTATTAATCATCGATAGCAGCCATAAAATTTTGTTTACTTCTTTATCTTTTGCTTTTCAGCCGCCTCCTGTTCTAATCTGCGAGCCTCCGCACGAGCCTTTGGTTCCTCATAGTTTTCTTTGATATCATCGTAATGACGATAGTTTTCTTCTTGAATAAGAAGTTTTTCAGCGTCAATATATGGCTTTGCGGCACGGTTATAAACAGAATATTGAGCAGTTAATTTCTTAATTTCTTTTTCAAGAGCATATTTTTCTTTTTACCTTAATTGCAAAATTCAAAATATCAGACTGCTTTTTATCCTTACTGTCTTTTGCCTTGCGATAATCATCAACAAAAGCCTTAATTTCGGCGTTGAGTTCGTCCTCTTTATTAAAGAGTTCTCCGAAAATACTGTCGTCAAATTCCGTTATACCGTTTGCGTAATTTTTAGCAGTTGCTTTCTTGAATGCTTTTTCTATTCTTATATTTTCAATTGCAAGCTTACGAATTTCCTTTTCATTTTCTGTGTTCTTTGGCAAAGCCTTAGCCTGCTTTAATGTAATAGTATTAAGGTCTTTTACTATTAAATTTAATAGCAACTTATAAATTTGATAATATCTTCCAATACAGAAGCTGATTTGCTAACATAAATACATCAATTAGCTTATTGATATAAAACAGGAGGTAAATTCAATGTTAAACGAATCAGTAATCAAATTATTAAAAACCGGTATGTGGGATCTTGCAACATGTGCAAACAGAGAACCAAATGTAGTACCGGTTGCATTCAAAGATGTTACAAATGACGGAAAGCTTATTATCGGAGATGTTTTCCTTGAGACAACATTAAATAATATTAAAGCAAACAACGGAAAAATTGCCATCTCCGTATATGATTCACAGAGCCTTGAGGGATATCAGATTAAAGGAATCGCCGAATATGTAACAGAGGGAACAATCGTAGATACATTTAAGGCTATGGTAGAGAAGATGTTTAACGGAGCAGCAACTGCAAAGGGCGCGCTTATTATAACTCCCACTAAAGTAATTGTTACAACGCCGGGTGCAGATAACAAAAAAAAAATCTGAAGTAAGGTACTAATAAATTTAATAGTAACTTTAAAAAATAACGCCTTCAAGCTATAATGATATAAAACATAGCTTGAAGGTGATTTTACATGGCAAAATACAAGAAAAAATTAGATGATGATATACGATGCCCCCTCGAATACGGACTGTCAATATTCGGCGGCAAATGGAAGTCTCGTATTATATGCGTACTGTCAGCTAATGAAAAACTGCGCTACAGTGAAATCAGAAGAGAAATGTATAACATAACAGATGCTGTTTTGGCGGCAACATTAAAAGACTTGATAGATGACGGAATCGTTGACCGGAAATCCTATGATGAAATTCCGCCAAAGGTGGAGTATTCGCTGACACAAAAAGGAAAATCCGTTGTGCCTATTTTGCAAAGTATCTGTCAGTGGTCAGATATTTTTTATAAAGAAGATGTTGAAAATGAAATGGTGCAATGTCAGAAATGTGATTATCGCAGATAAGGAGAAATAATGCTTAAATATACAGAGGAAAAGATATTCACGCAGGAACAGGTGCAGCAATTGTTTTTGTCCGTTCATTGGGGTTCGGGTAATTATCCGGAACGCTTATACAAAGCCCTTATGCATTCATCAACGGTACTTACCGTTTGGGATGATGAAAAGCTTGTCGGTCTGACAAGAGTTTTAGATGACACTGAGATGTTGGCGCAGATACACTATGTTCTTGTTCACCCTAAGTATCAAGGACAAGGTATTGCAGGCAAAATGATTGAACATGTAAAAGAAAAATATAAAGACTTTTTGTACATTGAGGTAATGCCGGAAGATAAAAACTATGTACCGTTTTACACAAAGCATGGGTTTGCGGTCATGGAAAACGGCGCTGCTCTTCAAATTTGCAATTATGGCAATATGCACTAATCGGATTTATTTTGCAGAAACGATTGCGGATACCGCTGCAGCGTTTACCGCAGCACGCATCGGGGTTTAAAATGTCAAAATAAACAGGCTTATACCTTTCAACTTAATAAAATTCACATATAAAATAAGGCTCAAGGTTTTTGTTCCTTGAGCCATTGCTGCGTAATATATGAAATTAGGCAAAATTAACACAATCAACTGAAAACGTACCGACTAATACCTTTCGGTCGCGGACTGCAATAAAGACCCGTTTTTATAATTAAAAGACAGGCTGTGCTTTTTACCGTATTTTTCATATGACATATTTATTATGTCGTCCTTGCCAATTTCGGCTTTTAAGATTTTTGCCCGATTTTTTGAGGTTACTTCAGAGAAAAAAGCAAGCTTTTCCTCGGTGTATTCACTTACATTATCCGACACAAACAACAAACTGCCGAACACAGAGTTTACTGTTGCAAGAAGTTTTCGTTTGTTATAATCCATTTTAATATTATTATCACGAAGCAAAAATACATCCGGGTCGTTCATAAACGCCCTGCCGTTTAAGCCGCGGCGAAAAACAGTACACGCTAACGTATTGGGCGTACTTACATCCTCTCGTATACCGAGAGGATTAAACCTCCAATCGAGCGAAACATCAGGCCCTATTCTGCAAAAATCCACCTTACCGAAACAAGGCATCAGCGGCGCTCCGCAGCCGAGTATCAACTTATCGCCGACGCACTCCCTAATGAAATCCATAGCCTCGCACATAAGCTGACCACGTAATTTATTTTGTCGCGGAACTATACAGGCGGCATAGAGGAAATCAAGCTTAACCAGATCGTAGCCCCACTCGTTTAATACGGTATCAAAAACCTTTTGCAGATATTTTCGAGCCTGCGGATGAAGAAAATCCACAACATAAAATCCGCCCCAATTGGCTCCGGCAACGCAAGGCCTTCCGCTTTTGCCTTTTACAAGCCAATCCTTATGTTCTTTGTAAATAAACGATTCCTTGGTGGCGGCAAAGGGCGCAAGCCACAGCCCTGCAAGCATATTTTTGCCGTGTATATTGTCGGCGGTATTTTTCATTGAGCCGGGGAACTTTTTTTCATTGGTATTCAGCCAATCACCTATTGCTTTTTGATAGCCGTCGTCAATTTGGAAGATATCGACTTTTTGCGGCAACTCGGATATTGACTTCAAATCACGTTTTACTATGCTTTCGTCAACATTTCCGTAATAGTTGTACCATGTGGTATAACCGTTCATCTTTTCCTTTTGCCGACAGGAAATATTCATAAGAGAAAACCATCTGTCAAAAACGTCGTCATAAGCTCCTTTTAGCCTTACAAAATCAATTATTGTACTTTCCCTGTCAAAAACCACGCCCTCAAGGTCTTTTTCCACCGAAAAAGTATTATTATTCGAATTAAATCTTATGATGGTATACCCGGTTGATTCGTCAAGCGAAGCTATTAAGTCAATTTCATTTTTATTTCTCACATAGCCGTATGAGTAACCGTAAAACTCCCCTGCCCTTTTCGGATGTTTACAGAAAAACAAATCGCCTGCCGCGCCGAGACCTGTATTTTTATTGAACGGTGATTTCAAAAAGAAGTCGTTTACAATATTAAGCAGGTCCATTTTTTCGCGTGGAGCGTATTCTCGGCTCTCGGTCCACGACTGGTAACCGTTTACAAATATCCTGTGTTCCGATGTAAACCGAAAATCCGACACAAGCTTAAATTCATAAAATTTTATCTTGCCTTTCGGTTTAAGTACCGCTTTGAGGCATTCGTCTGCCGAGGAAAGCTCAATTTCAAAATCTTTGGTTTTCAGGTCATGTGTTCTGCGGACTCTGCCCGCACATTCGTATTTAATGTTTAACTTATACATTGCTATTTGCTCCTAAAGCGGTTCAGTCCAGGTCGAATGAACCCTCAAACTCATCATCGGAGCAAATATACTGCTCAAAATTTGAGTTCTGATATACTTTTACGTAATCCACCATAAAATCATCGGCAGCTTTTGAATCGTCAAATTTTCCTATTTTTTGAGCATGGGGTCCCCAGCCGTCGCCGGCATCAATTTCAACGGTAAGCCTTAAAAATTCCTTAACTCTTGAAACATCGCCGTCGGATGAAGCCCAGGTGGGTTCACCGTCAATATAAAACACATAGTATTCGGGCGTCCATTTAAGTGCATAGGTATGATAGCCGTCATAAAGATTTTGCGAAAGCTCTGTTATATATCCGTTGCTCTTGGCACTTTTTCCGTAACCGTCCCACAACAGAGCGTGACCCATTTTTGATTTTTTAGAGTTTATAAACGCACTCTCAAAAACATCTATCTCCGTTCCGTCCTTGCCCTCGTTGCCGACTTTTCTCATATTCGGAGACTGAAGCCAAAACGCCGACCAAAGCCCCTTGGAATTCGGAATTTTGGCCTTAACTTCAAAATAACCGAAGGCCTGTGAAAAAAGCAATTCATCATTTGTGCCCTTATTGTTATTGTTATCTCCGACAATTTTACGTGTTTCAATACCGCTTGTAAATCTCCCCTGCTTCGGACAATCGCCGTCACAGGTATGATTATCTTCGTATCTTGAGTGTACTATTAAATTGGAATCTTTAACCTCAACCATAGTCGGACACCACCAGCATGCCTGCTGCGGCTTATCTTTATTATCGCTTTTCCATCTTATTGCGTGCGGAGAAGTTGTCCATATCTCTCTGTTGCCCGTGTAATTCTCGCCGAATATAATATTTTCGTTGAGATTATCACCGTTAAAATCATCTTCAAACACAAGATACCAGCCGTCCTCAGAAAGCGTGGGAACAGACAAATCATAATTTTTGTTTTCTTTCCAACCGGTATCTTGCTTTTTGGCACAGGCCGTAATACCGACTGATATGCACAATACAAGAAGTACCAAACAAACGACTGTAATTATTACATTTTTATTTCCCGTTTTAATCATATAAATCCCTCTCTTAACCTCATAACGTTATTCCGATTGAAAACACAACCTGTGTAAACAAACGACCATACCAAGCTTAGTTTTTCAGTTTAATTATACACTCTCAAACATTGAAATAAAATCTCAAATAAAGTATAATAGATACAGAAATCGGAAGGAAAGCTGAAAACAATGTATCACAACAAATCATTTTTTATCGATTCTCAAAAAAGAGCCGCAAAACCGTTTGCGCCGACTTTAATCAGCGCATAAAAAATCGTTACCGACAGCTCATACTTTCATATATGCGACCGTAAAGAAATAATGCAATACCCCAAAAACACTTTGGCATTTATCAGGTGCATTACCGGCAAAGGGAAAATATACACTTCGCACGGTAAAATTGAAATCAACGAATCCGACGCGCTTTTACTCAGATTTGATAACATTTTGAAATACAAGGCAGAAAGCCCTATCTGGAGTTACCGCTGGACAAATTTTTGTACCGACTCCTGTGATTTTGAACTTAACAAGTGCAAGCAATACCCCATAACCGAATATGAAGAAAAAATTTTTGATAATATATTGCTTTACGGAAACAGTGATATTGATAACAGTTACACAAATGCTCTGTTTGTTGAATACTATTTCAGCGTAACGGCAAAAAGCGCTTTGGACGGCATTACAACACAAACGAAAGTCAAAAATCGCCAAGTTGACGATATGTGCGCTTTTATATCACAAAAAGTATATTCAAAACTCACGGTTGATGAATTATCCGCATTTTTCCAAATAACGCCGCGCAGACTACATCAGATTTTTTCGAGTGAACTCGGTATTTCCCCTAAACAATATATATTAAAAAAGAAAATGGAAGAAGGCTATCGTCTGATAGTTCAAACTTCAATGCCTATATGCAAAATTTCGGATTTACTGTGTTTCAGTTCACAATATCATTTCACATATGACTATAAAAAATTTTTTAATCAGACGCCGATGCAAACAAGGAACCTTGAGTCATCATTAAACGGCGATACTTAACGATGTACAAATAAGAATAAATCTTTAATCAAAAAATGTAAAAAAGGACTTAGCTTATGCTAAGTCCTTTTGGTCGGAGTGACAAGACTTGAACTTGCGGCCCCTAGACCCCCAGTCTAGTGCGCTACCAACTGCGCCACACCCCGATAATCGTATGCTTTTTTACTGCCCGAATATATTAACATAATACGGGGAATTTTGCAAGCCCTAAATTATATTTTTTATTTTAAATCCGATTACCTTTTTCTTTTCTTCCGCATAATTAAAATTATAACTGCGGCAATGATAACAAGAGCCGATGAAACTATCAGCGATATGATAAGCGCTTTACGGCTTTTTGAAGAATGTTTTACCGGTGACGCTGAATTTACGGATACAGTACCGGCAGAAGTTTCGTCCGGCAACACATTATTAACGTCTTCTGCACTAGCCTCGGATGAAAAATATGTATCATTGCCGGAAAAATCGGTGCTTTCTCTAACAGAAGCTGTATTCTTACCGTCCGCAACAACAGATGTGTCAACATTGTTTTTAACAGACAAAGCATTAAACGAAATAACGGGAGAAGCTGTCTTTTCGTTGGCTATGAGAGACGAATTAATATCATACAATCTATACTCGGATACCGAAAAATCCGACGATGTAACTTTGTTGCCGTTTGCCGAAAACTTTATTGTTGCCAAATTTTTTCCGTCGCTTAAAGCAGTAGCCGATGCAAAAACAAAACGGACAGTATTGCCGCTGTTTTGATAATCGGGATTGATCAGCATCATACACTTTTCGGAATCCACCGAATAATCTTCAAGTTTCAGCTTGTCGCCGTTATATACTAAATTCATACTGCCGCCGCATACCGATTTTGCGTCATCGTTAAATCCGAGATAAACCGTATATTCGCTGTCAGCGGTTTCTTCGATGCTTACGGACACGGTACTATCCGCCGCAAAGGCACAAAAAGAGAATGTACAAAGCATTATTGCAACAAGCAAAACAGAAACAGTCTTTTTCATTAAATCACCATAGTTATAATAGCATAAATTCGCCAAAAAATATACATAAAAAGAAGAAGTCTGCCCGAATTAACGAACAGACTCAGCGAAACATATTTATTTAATTTATGTTAAAATTATGCCTGCTCTTCTTTCATCTTTGCAAAGCACTCGCTGCAATAAACGGGACGATCGTCTTTGGGCTGAAAAGGAACCTTTGCCTCACCGCCGCAACGTGCACATGTTGCTGTGTACATCTGTCTTTCGCCTTTAGCAGCGTTCTTTCTTGCATCGCGGCAAGCCTTGCATCTCTGGGGCTCGTTTACAAAGCCTTTTTCAGCATAGAACTCCTGCTCACCTGCTGTAAAAACGAACTCTTTACCGCATTCCTTACAAATAAGGGTTTTGTCTTCGTACATTTTGCTACCTCGCTTGAAAAAAATTATTTTTACCCTAAGCGGAATTGCACCGCCGCAAAAATGCTCTCCTAATGAGAAAAGGGCTTTTGATGAAGTATGAATTACCGCCTTAGTTATACTTCTTCAGCTTTCGCCTAACCCTTTGAAGCGCATTGTCAACGGATTTGGATGAAGAACCGAGTCTTTGGGCTATTTCGCCGTAGCTTAACCCGCTAAGGAATAATTTTAAAATGCTGCGTTCCCTTTCGGAAAGTTTTGCTTCAATAAAGCCGAAAATCCTGTTGCACTCATCTTTAACAATGAGACCGTCATCATAGGAAAGCTCCGGCACGGATAAAAAATCCGTTTCCAAAGGAACCAAAAGGTCGCGGCGTATACTTTTACCGCCGGACGCATTTTTTACAGCCGAAATGATTCTGTTACGTATACAGACCGAGGCATAAGTTCTGAATGACGCGCCGCATTCCGTCTTATAGGAACGCGTGGCAGACAAGAGCCCTATCATCCCCTCCTGAAAAAGATCGTCGGAGTCAACTCCGACCGCTCCGGAAAACTTTGATGCCTCACGGCGCACATCAGGAATCATTTTCGAAACAAGCAGAGATAAAGCCTCATTATCGCCCGAAGACGCCATTTTGACTAACTTCAGAAGTTCATCATTATCAGTCAAAACAGGCACACCCCTTGGCTAAACATTGCTAATATAACTGCAAGCTTAATTATTATAGCATATTTTATGTATTTGTCAACCACACTTTTTGTATACATTACACAACATGAGCAATAATGACAAATTTTACATATAAAACAACACGTCGCGACAAAAGCGACGTGTTATTTCAATTATTTAAAGTAAAAAACATTAAGCAAAACCGTAAGTGTTGTCGCCACCATAAGCACAGCCAATACTATGGCTATAACACGAACGGCCCATTTCTTTTGCATCATTTTCGGAATCTTCCTTTAATTCTTAATACCGAGCAATTTTTCCATGTCGGCGCTTATCTTATCGGTAACAGTCTTAGCCTCATCACGCGTATTACCGACTGCCGTAATATAAATCTTTATCTTCGGCTCTGTACCCGACGGACGAACTATTACGCTGTTGCCGCACTCAAGGTTATATGCAAGCACGTTTGATTTCGGCAGAGTAATTTCGGTTTTTTCGCCTGTCTTAAGATTTGTTTCGACACTTGTCTCATAATCCGAAGATGTTACGACATCCATACCCGCGATATTTTTAAGACCGTCTGCACGGAGCGAATCCATCATATCAGCCATTTTCTTCATTCCAGCGGCGCCTTCAAAGCCGAAATTGAGCAGTGTGTTAAGATAAAGTCCGTACTTTTTATATATGCTCTGCATAAAGTCATAAAGGCTCATACCTTTAAGCTTATAGTAAGACGCCATTTCGCACACAAGCATCGAAGCTACAACGGCATCCTTATCTCTTGCGTGTGTACCGCGGAGATAGCCGTAAGATTCTTCCATACCGACTACAAAACGGTCAGCCTCATTTTTGCTTTCAAGTTTTGTAACAAGTTCACCTATATATTTAAATCCGGTAAGCAAGTTTGCAGTAGTTGCGCCATGGGCAGAAGCAATAGCCGAGATAAGCGGAGAAGTAACTATTGTTTTAACAACGATGGGATCTTTCGGAAGTTTATTTTGCTCCGTAAGTGTTTCAAGCAAATATTCGGTAAACATAGCTCCCACTTCGTTACCTGTCATAAGCTTATATTCGCCGTCATCAAGCACAGCAATACCGAGTCTGTCGCAATCGGGATCGGTTGCAACAAGAAGGTCTGCCTTTTTCGTTTTTGAAAGGTTTATGGCACATTCAAAAGCCTGTTTGATTTCGGGATTGGGATACGGGCAGGTCGGGAAGTTTCCGTCAGGCAATTCCTGCTCCGGAACAACGGTTACATCCTCAACGCCTATCATTTTAAGGATTTTGCGGACAGGCTTGTTTCCGGTACCGTTAAGCGGAGTATAAATTACCGAGAGCCCCGCTTTTTCACATACGCCGGGATTAACCCTTGCTTTTAGCACTTCGGTAAAGAACGACTCGTAAACCTCATCGCTGATATATTCAATCTTTCCGCTCTTGACACATTCCTCAAAGTCGGCGGTTTTGACGCCTGAGAACATATCAACACGGCTTATAAACTCATAGGTTTTGGCGGCGGCTGCATCGGTCATCTGATAGCCGTTGGGGTCATAGCACTTATAACCGTTGTACTTTGAGGGATTATGACTTGCGGTTATGATAATGCCCGAACTGCAATGAAGCTTGCGAACCGCATATGACAGCATCGGAGTCGGTACAAGTTCACGATAGATATATACCTTAATACCGTTAGCGGCAAGCACAGATGCCGCGGAACGAGCAAAGACGTCTGATTTTATACGTGAATCATAGGCAATGGCAACGCTCGGCTCTTTAAACTCGCTGTTAAGATAATCCGAGAGACCCTGTGTTGCCTGATTAACGGTATAAACATTCATTCTGTTTGTACCGGCACCTATAACGCCGCGCAGACCTGCCGTACCGAATTCAAGATTCTTATAAAATCTGTCGAGAATCTCATCCTGATTCCCCTCAACTGATTTAAGTTCCGGAATAAGGTCTTTATCATTCACGGCTTTTTCGCACCATAATTTATAAAGAGAGTTAATATCGTTCATAATAATACCTCCTTAGAATTCATCACTCATATTATAATATCTTTTTTTACCAAAGTAAATAACAACATTTGTGAAAACTCACGTTATATGTTACAATCAATAACGAACTTTTGCAGAAATAAAAAGAGTGGTTATAATGTTTGACAAAATGCTGAAATCCCCTTCTGTATGGGAGAAATTAAAAGACGCCGACCTTCCGATAGTTTGCTACGGAACGGGAAACGGTGCCGATAAGATTTTTGACGAATTTGAAAGACTGGGTATAAAAATATCAGCCGTTATGGCAAGTGACGGATTTGTCAGAGACAGAAGCTTTCGTGGATTTAAAGTTAAAAGCCTATCCGACTGCGAAAACGAATTCGGCGATTTTTACTGTGTAATATGTTTCGGTTCCCAGCTTAAATCGGTCACCGACAACATTAAAAGCATTGCAGCAAAGCACAAAACTTTTGTACCGAGCGTGTCGGTTTACGGAAACGGCATAGCAAACAGAGAATTTTTTGAGCGCAATAAAAGCCGCATCTGTGACGTTTATTCCCTGCTTGCAGACGAAAAATCCAAAGATGCATTTTTTAAGTTTGTCAATTTTGAATACAACGGAAGCTTAGACATACTTCTATCCTGCGAAAGCGATAAAGAAGAAGTGTTTGCCGATATATTAAGGCTCGGCAAAAATGAAAATTACCTTGACCTAGGCGCATATAACGGCGACACAATAAAGGAGTTTTTGCATTTCTGCGGCAACGAATACGGCAGTATAACGGCTGTCGAACCTGCTCCGCGGAATTTTAAAAAGCTTACGGAATATACAAAAGGTATGAACAATATAACTCTTGTGAACAAGGGCATTTGGAGCGGAGAATCGACTATGGGTTTTGCGGGAAAGGGCGGCAGAAATTCATATCTTTTAAAAAATGCACAAGCAAAGACAGATACTGTTTCGGTAGATGAAATTTCTCAGAGTAAAAACATAACATACATTAAAGCGGATATCGAAGGAGCGGAAAGCGAAATGCTTGACGGAGCCGAAATTACGCTAAAAAGGAATAAGCCCAAGCTCAACATTGCGGCATACCACAAAATCGAAGACATATTTATTTTGCCCAAAAAAATACTCGGGATAAATCCCGAATACAAAATATATTTCAGACATCATCCGTACATTCCCGGATGGGACACAAACTTCTATTGTGTTTAAACAAGTGAATTTTGTTTTTTGCCGAAACAGCCCGTATATCATACGACATACGGGCTGCTTTTAGTTTTATTTTTGATTTTTCGTTCGTCTCAAGTAATCCTCAAGAATTATAACCGCAGAAACAGCGTCAACGACCGCCTTGCGCTTTTTGCCGCGTGTATTTGTGGCGTTCAGCGCATTATGCGCCGAAACTGTAGTCAATCTCTCGTCTTCAAAATCTATCGGAAGATTGCTCCTTTCTGAAATAAGCTCCGCCAGCTGCCGACAAGCCTCGGCACGAAAGCCTTCTGAGCCGTCCATATTTTTCGGAAGCCCCAATACTATTTTTTCAGCCTTTTTTTCTGTGGCTATTTCAGTTATCTCATCTGCCAAAGCGCCGCTGTCACGCTCTACAATAACCTTGACGGGTGACGCCAACATGCCGAATTTATCGCAAACGGCAATTCCCGTTCTGACATCGCCGTAATCAACCGAAAGTATTACCATGGTTCAACCTTTCCGACTATCTCGGAGACGCTCTTATAACCGTTTTTATCGAGATAATTGTTTATACCGTCTATAATTTTAAGCGGTGCGAATGCGTCTGTAAAGCTTGCGGTACCGACCTGAACCGCACTTGCTCCGGCTAAAAGCATCTGTACGGCGTCCTCCCACTTTGTTATACCTCCGAGACCGACAACGGGAATTTTAACCTTTGATGCGGTTTGCCAAACCATACGAAGTGCCACGGGAAAAACCGCCGCACCCGACATACCGCCCGTATTATTGCGAAGAAGCGGTCTTTTTGTGTTTATATCAATAATCATTCCGGTCAGCGTATTTATAAGAGAGACGGCGTCTGCACCGGCGCTCTCTGCGGCAAGAGCCATTTCCGTTATGTCGGTTACATTAGGCGTAAGCTTTACCATAAGCGGCTTTTCGGTTGCTTTTTTGACAGCCGACGTTATCTTTTCGACGCTCGCTGCGCTTGTTCCGAAAGAAGCTCCGCCCTCTTTGACATTTGGGCATGAAATATTAAGCTCTATCATATCTACGCTCGTACCGTTAAGTCTTGATACGGTTTCAACGTAATCTTCTTCTGCGCTTCCTGCAATGTTAGCTATTATAGCGGTACCTGACTTTTCCAAAAAAGGCAGGTCATCTTTTATGAACGCGTCAACTCCGGGATTTTGAAGCCCTACACAGTTGAGTATACCCGACGGCGTTTCACAAACTCGCGGAACGGGGTTTCCCGGGCGCTCTTTAAGCGTAGTGCCCTTACAAGATATGCCGCCGAGACGTGAAATATCATAAAGACGGGCATATTCCTGCCCAAAACCGAAAGTTCCGCTCGCCGTAATTACGGGGTTTTTAAAATGAACTCCGGCTATATTAACACCTAAATCAGCCATCAGAATACGACCTCCTCGGAATCAAAAACAGGTCCGTTTTTGCAAACGTGTTTCATATGCTCGCCGTCTTTATCGCGGGTCTTTTGTGCACAGCAAAGGCAAGCGCCTATTCCGCACGCCATACGCTGTTCCAGCGAAATGTAGCACTTAATATTTTTTTCCTTACAAATTGCGGCAACGCTTTTTAACATAGGTGTGGGTCCGCAGGCATAAACTACGGCATTTTCGCTGTTTTGAACCATATTTTTAAGCACATCTGTAACAAAGCCTTTTGTGCCGAGTGTGCCGTCGTTTGTTGTGATTTCCACTCGCTTAGCGACAGAATTAAACTTATCTGTAAGTATGGCGTTTTCTTTGCTTCTGAAACCGAGTATCACCTCTGCCTCATCGCCGTATTCTTTTGCAGCACCGAGCATAGGCGGGCAGCCTATACCGCCGCCGATAAAAATTCCGCGTTTTGTTTTATCGGGGAAAAATCCGTTGCCGAGAGGTCCTAAAATATCAAGTTCGTCACCTGCTTTTCTCTCAGACATCCATTTTGTTCCGTCACCGCGGACTTCAAATACAATTGTTATTGTGCCGTTTTGCTTGTCAATTTCAGAAATTGAAATCGGGCGGCGCAGAGTTTTTTCTCCGCATAAAACATTTACAAATCTTCCGCACCAGCTTTCTTCGGCAAGCTCCGGGCAAGAAATAACAAAGCTGAAGGTTGTATTGTTCAGTTTTTCGGTCGATAGGATTTTATACGATTTTTGAAACATAAATCACTCACCTAAAATTAAAGCTTGCAAACCTTTATTTCTTCAAGAATATTGTTGTTTTCGAGGCACTTTGCAAATGCAAAGGCGGTGTCAACCGACGGCAATACCGGAATGCGGCGTAAAAGAGCGGTACGGCGTATGCGAATATCGTCCTCATTAACCTTTGGTCCCTGCTCAGCGGTAGAAACAACATATGATAATTTATTATTCTTAATAAGCGACATTGTATTCGGTTCGCCCTCATGTATTTTGCGAACGGAATTTGCCGCAACATGGTTTGAATTTAAAAGTTTTGCGGTATTTGAAGTCGCATATATCTTAAAGCCCTGCTTTAAAAATTCACCGGCAAGCATAACGCTGTCCCTCTTATCGGTATCGGCAACGGATACAAGTACGCCGCCTGTACGCTTAATACGCATTCCGGAAGCTATTAATCCCTTTAAAAGAGCTTCGTCGAACGTATCTGCTATGCCCATAACTTCACCCGTTGACTTTTCGGTATCGCCTATCTGAACATCGGTACCCTGAAGTTTTTCAAAGCTGAATACCGGTACTCTGACAAAATGCCTTGCGGGTTCCGGCAAAATTCCGCATCCCATACCGATGTCGCCGAGCGTCTCGCCGAGCATAAGCCGCGTAGCTATGGCAACTATGGGCAGCCCCGACGCCTTGGTCATAAACGGCACGTTTCGCGTTGCCACAACACTTGCCGACGAAACATAAACTTCGTTGTCATATATGACGAACTGAATATTTATAAGTCCCTTAATTTTAAGTTCTTTACAGAGCTTTTCGGTATATTCGTATATCTTTGCTTTATCTGCCGAAGAAAGCGTTATCGACGGAAAAACAGTAGTAGTGTCGCCGGGGTTTACACAGGCTTTTTCTATATGCTCGCAAATGCCCGGAACCAATATATCGCTGCCGTCTGACAAGACATCCACCTCGGCACCCTTACCTATCATAACGTGTCGATTATTTGTGTGACGGATACCGAGATCATCAAGAATATCAAACAGCTCGATTTTGTTTTTAAGTCTGCGGTGAGCCTCGTCATCCGCACCGAAAACCTTGACTCCGAGAGAACGCAACATTTCGGACTTCCTTACGGCGTTGCCGCCTCCGAACGGCAAAACGGCTCCGTACGGTTTTTCTGTAAGCACAACATTTCTGACATCTTCATCTGTAATGGGGTCAAGATAAAGCGTGTCGGCAACTCCGGGATCTGTGGAAACAGCCGCCGGATTATTGTTGAGCAAAATAGTGGAATAACCGAAGTCTTTAAGTGTGTTGATGCAGTTTACCGCTGCATAATCGCGGTCTGTTCCGAGACCGATTGAGGTAGGACCGGAACCTACTACAAGGATTTTCTTTTTCGAGGTCGGGTGCGCTTTTCCGAACATTGCTGCCTCGTTATCCTCGTCAAACGAAGAATAGAAATAGGGCTTTTTAACGTCAAATTCGGCTGCGCAAGTATCTACGGTGTTATATCCTGCGGCTATGGGCGCCGAAATCTCCTCGCCTGTTATTTTTTCAATTGTGCTGTCGAGAAAGCCGAGAGTTTTTGCACGGAAATACAGGTCACCCGAAAAGCCGTTGCCGAGAGATGTTTCGGTATCGGCAATATTCTTGAGCTTGGTTAGATAATAATTATCTATGCCGGTAAGAGACTGTATTTCGGTAAGGTCAAATCCGCGTCTTATAGCTTCGTAAACGGCAAAAATCCGCTCATCGTCGGAGCCGGACACCAGCTCTTTTATCTCATCGTCGGTTTTTTGCTTCATTTTAGGCATTGATACGGATTCGGTACGCGGATTCATAGAGCGTATCGCTTTCATAAGAGCCAACTCAAACGAAGTGCCGATTGCGAGCGCCTCACCCGTAGCCTGCATAGTTCCGCCGAGCTTTCTGGTGGCGGCATCAAAATTTTCAAACGACCATCTCGGAACCTTTACGGCACAATAATCAATGGCAGGTTCATTTGCCGCTGTGGTAACGCCCGTTATATCGTTTTTTATTTCATAAAGTTTGTAACCGAGAGCAATTTTGGCAGAGACCTGCGCTATGGGATAACCCGTAGCCTTTGAAACAAGAGCGGTGGTACGGTTAAGCTGCGGCTCAACCGCCAAAACCATATACTCGCTGCCGTCCGAATTTATTGCAAAACGGACATTGCAGCTGCCCTCGATATTTAAATAATCGGCTATTTTTCTTGCGGCTCTGCGAAGCCTTACGGTTTCGCTGTCTGTAAGAGTCTGCGCAGGAATAACAACAATGCTGTCACCGGAATGAATACCGACGCTGTCGATATTTTCGGCACTGCTTACGCTTATGCAGTTGCCGAAAGAATCGCGCATTGCGACAAATTCCACTTCTTTATAATCATCGACACATTTCCTTACGTATACCTCGTTTACGAGAGACCGCTCGGCACAACTGCCGAAGCCCGACAAAATATCGTCTGCATTTTCGCAACGTATCGGCTCTGAAAAATCAGGCGTGAATGCCGGACTTATAAGCACGGGAAAACCGATTTCATTAGCAAATGTCACACATTCCGCATCTGTCGGCAACACCTTTGCGGCTACATACGGTTCGCCAACATTTTCAAGAGTATCGCGAAGAGCCTGTTCATTTCTTATTGCCTTTATGGTCTCCGGCTTAACTCCGAGAAGCTTGGTTCCGTGCTCATCAAGATAACCGTTTTGTAAAAGCTCAAGGCAAATTTCGAGACCGGTTTCTCCGCCGGTAGTACCTATTACTGCATCGGGGAGTTCTTTTTCAATTATTTTTTTAACTGTTTCTCCGTTTAACGGTTCAATATAAACCGTATCCGCAACATTTTTATCTGTCATTATTGTGTCCGGATTCGAGTTTACCGAAACTACGGAAATTCCCTCTTCTTTCAACGCTCTGCAAACAGATACAGCCGAATAATCATATTCAGAGGAAGAGCCTATAACCACAGGGCCTGCTCCGAGAACAAGTATTTTTGAATATTTATTTTCTGTCATAACTCATTCCCCCATCATATCAACAAAGCGGTCAAATATCCATGATGTACTGCTGTCACGGTCGCTGTCCGGTGTAAACTGAACCCCGAAGCCGCTGAAATTTTTGTACTCAAGTCCCTCGCAGGAGCCGTCATTGACATTGACCATTGTAATTTCGGCTTTATCGGCACCGACGCTCGTAACTTCAACCGAATATCCGTGGTTCTGCTCTGTAACCATAAGCTTTCCGGTAGATTTTATAACTACAGGCTGATTTGAACCGCGGTGGCCCTGAGGCATTTTTTCAATTTTGAAGTCTTCGGAAAGAGCCAGCATCTGGTGGCCGAGCCCTATGCCGAATATCGGAAGACCGAGTTTTTTAAACTCCTTGATGTTTTCTATAAGCTTGGGGTTATCATCCGGATCTCCGGGACCGTCGGAAAGGAAAATACCGTCCGGTGAAAACTCCTTTAACTGCTCAGCAGTAAAATCAGCCGGGACAACGGTCAAATTACAGCCTCGCGACAAAAATCCGTCAAGAGTTCTGCGCGGCGAACCGTAATCAAGCACCGCAACATTGTGTTTCGGATTTTCCGCCGTGAATTTCCGAGGTTCTTTTACGGTAACTGCCTCAACCGCACCGGAAATAGTATAATTCTTGATATTTTTAATAAGTACGTCAAAATCATTGAGATTATCGGTTATAGCGCCTTTCATATAGCCTTTGTCGCGGACGGCACGGGTAAGACGGCGTGTATCAATACCGCAAATTCCTACTATTCCGCACTCTTTTAAATAGCTGTCAAGTGTTTCTTCGCCGAGGTCACCGGTATCGCACCACTCACGCACAACATATCCGCTTGCCATTATTTTTGAACCGTTTTCTCTTTTTTCTACGCCTCTGTTGCCTACAAGAGGATAGGTCTGCGCCACTATCTGACCGTAATATGTCGGGTCGGAAAGCAACTCGCCGTAAGAAGCCGTACACGTATTAAAAACAACTTCGCCTAAAGCCGTTCCCTCTTTCCCCATGGAAATTCCGTTAAATATGGTTCCGTCAGCCAAAACAAGGTAAGCCTTTTTATTTTTCATATCATTCACCCTTTATAAAACGGAATTGATTTCGTTCCTCATTCTGATAGCCTCTTCACGTGCGGCAACGGCATAATCTTTTTCATCAAAACCGCCTTTTTTGTATGCACACATTATGCCTCTTGAGGAATTAATTACGGCTCCGCGCCCGTTCTTATCAAACGCGCCTGCAATATCTTTGGCTGCTCCGCCCTGCGCGCCGTAACCCGGTACGAGGAAAAACGTGTGCGGCATTTCTCTGCGAAGACTTGAAAGCTGTTTCGGATAAGTTGCTCCGACAACCGCACCGACACATGAATAGCCGTAATCCGTTATAGAATCCTTGCCCCAATTTTCGCACATTTCGCCCATAGTTTCGTAAACGGTTTTATCGCCGAGCAATCTGTCCTGAAGTTCACCGGAGGACGGATTTGAGGTTTTAACAAGCACAAAAATACCTTTGTCCTCTTCTTTGCAAATACTTAAAAGAGGATTTATACCGTCACTTCCGAGATAACCATTAACCGTAAGAGCATCTGAGGAAAAGCTCTCAAAGGTTTTACCAAAAGCCTCTGTTTTGCCGATATGTGCGGCGGCATACGCCTCCATGGTAGTGCCTATATCATTTCGTTTGCCGTCGGTTATTACAAACAGACCTTTTTCCTTTGCATAGGCTATTGTATCATAAAGCGCTTTTACACCCTGCCACCCGTACATTTCATAATACGCGCATTGCGGTTTTACAGCCGCCACAACATCGCAAAGAGAATCTATAAGCCCTTTGTTAAATGTCAAAAGTGCGTCTGCCGCTGCCTCAAGCGTGTCACCGTATTTTTCGCACGACTCTTTTTTTATGAACTCCGGAACGTAATCGAGCTTTGGGTCAAGCCCTGCCACCGTAGGATTTTTCTTTTCGTCAATTGCACGGATAAGTCTGTCAAAAGCCATTTGTCAATCTCCTAATTCATTATATACTATTCTGCCGCTGAGTACGGTCATTTTTACCTTGCCCTGAAGCTCACGGTTTTTAAATATACAGTTTTTGGATTTACCGTGAAGTTTATTTACGTCTACCGTAAATTTCTCGTTTTCATCTATCAAAATAATATCTGCGGTACTTCCCTTTTTTAATGTGCCTATCGGTCTGTTTAAAATTTCGGCAGGCTTACACGACATCTTATCAATAAGCTCATAAAGACTGATAAGTCCCGACGCAACAAGCGCGGTATATGAAGCGGAAAAAGATGTTTCCATACCTATAACGCCGTTGGGAGCTTTATAAAAATCCGCCTTTTCTTCGGGAGAATGAGGCGCGTGGTCGGTTGCAATTACGTCTATTACACCGTCGATAAGCGAGTAGAGAACAGAAAACTGATCCACGGCACTGCGAAGCGGCGGATTCATTCGGTAATCCGCATCTTTTAATAAAAGCTTTTCATCGTTAAATATAAAATAATGCGGACAAGTTTCAGCAGTTACATTAAACCCGTTTCTCTTTGCGGAAGCTATAAGAAGAGCTGAATTGCCCGTACTGACGTGACAAATATGCAGACGTGCATTTTTCGGTGCCGACATTAAAAGTGCAATCTCGCGCGCGGTTCCCACGTCTTCTGCCGAAACCGGTATCTGCGGCATATTAAGGTCTTTTGCCACATCACATTCATTCACAATACCGTCGCGTGAAATTGATTTTTCTTCGCAATGAGCAAATATAGGCATATTAAGTCTTGCAGATTCTTTGAGTGCCTCACGCATAAGCTCTGCGGTTTTAACCGGAACGCCGTCATCCGAAAAAGCGCAGCAACCGGCTTCTTTTAAAGCCTCCATATCGGTAAGAGTTTCACCGTTTTCACCGACTGAAACAGCGCCTATGGGGAAGACATGAGCGTCGGCATTCGCCGCCTTTTCAATTATGTATTTTACTGTTTCGACATTATCGCACACCGGTTTTGTATTTGGCATGGCGCAAACCGTTGTCACGCCGCCTGCCGCCGCCGCACGGCATCCGGATATTATATCTTCTTTATATGTAAGCCCCGGGTCGCGCAAATGCACGTGTAAATCAATAAGCCCCGGAGCTAAAACAAGCCCCGAAGCGTCAATTATATTGTCGGAAGAACAATTTAAATTTTTGCCGAAATCGGCAATTTTACCGTCGGCGACAAGAACGTCGCCGACAGTATCAAGATTTTGTGAAGGGTCTATAACGTGTGCATTTTTAAACAGCAAATCGCCCATAAAAACTCCTTTGATTATTGTGCTTTGGTTGCCTCTGCGGCATTTGTTGCCTCGGGAGCTTTTGTTGTTTCTGCCGCCTTTGTTGTTTCTGCCGGTTTAGTGCTGCCGTCAGTCGTCTTTTTAGTCTCGCCCTCAGCTTTATCGTCTTTCTTTCCGCCGCCGGAGCAGGATGTGCAGTAACCCGGCATATTGCTCTTTGAGAACCAACCGGTTGCACGGCTTGAACAGCCGCTGCCGGCAAGCAAGCCTGTCTTTGTGCAATATTCCTTTTGCTCGACGATTGATGAAAATTTAGTGAAATCTTTTGAAGCGAGTCCTTTATGAACTCTGTTCATAACTTCGTCGAATATTTTACCTGCCGGATTTCCCGAAACATAATTTGAAAGCTGTTTCGGCGTATCACAGCCATACCAAACGGCAGCTACATAATACGGAGTTCCTCCGCAGAACCAACGGTCCTTATCCTCGGTGGTAGTACCGGTTTTTGCATAGAGCTTCATATTGTTAAGACCGTAATTACGTGCTGTTGCTTCGCCCGCTACGTCCGTAACAACAGTTTGAAGAAGCTCGTTCATAATATCCGCGGTATCCTGGGACATAATCTGATCGCCGTCGGTCTCATCATGCTGAAGATATACCATAGTACCGCTTGAATTTGTAACCTTGTAGTAGCAATACGGGTCGTAATATTTACCGCCGTTTCCGAACGATGCATATGCCGCCGCCATCTGAAGAGTTGACACGCCCTTGCTTGTACCGCCTACGGCAAGCGATGATGCGTTCTTATCAACATCATAAAGATGATCAAGTCTGAATTTACCGTTTGCATACTTGAAGCTCAATTCATAGCCCATCTTTTTAAGAAGCTGCGCCGGTACTGTATTGTAAGACTTACAAATAGCCTTTTGTACGTTTACATACGAATCCGGTGAACCCGGGTCATTACCGTAGTTAACGGGACCCACTCCGCCGTCGCTGTAATAGTGAGGGATACCGTAGTTTTTAACTCTTGTGCTCCAATAAGCGTATTTCTCTTCTATTGCCGGTGTGTAAACAGAGAGCGGTTTTATTGAAGAACCGGGCTGCCTGTATGAATTAGCCGCACGGTTAAGTCCGCGGTTTTCGGTCTTTTCTCCGGCTCCGCCTATCATACCGAGCACTCTGCCGCTGTAATCCATAATTGTCATAGCCGACTGTGCGTCCGGAACATTTTTGTTATAAGACGGGAACGATATTCTGTTTACATATACGTTTTCGAGAATACTCTGAACATTCATATCCACAGCGGAGTAGATACGAAGTCCGCCGGAATAAATGAGCGTAGACGCCTGCGGTTTTGTATAACCGTATTTATCCATAAGGTCCGCGATTACTTTTTGAATAACATAATCGACATAATAGCTCTGAATGGTTGTAGTGGTCTGCTGCTGAGCGCTTGTAAGGTTTTCGCTCGGCACATAGCCCTCGCTGTTAGTGAACACCATGGTGTAATTTATCGCTTCATCATACTGTTCTTTTGTTATCTTGCCCTGCTTTAGCATATTGTCAAGGCAGACCTTTTGACGTTTCTTGTTTTCTTCGGGATGTATAAGCGGATCGTATTTTGACGGAGACTGAGTTATTGCCGCCAAAGACGCACATTCCGCAAGGTTAAGATCCTGCACATTTTTCCCAAAGTATTTTTCGGACGCGGTCTGCACGCCGTAACAGCCGTGGCTCATATAGACCGTATTCATATACGCCTCAAGTATAGTCTGCTTGGAGGCATTTTTCTCAAGGTTCAGCGCAGAGAGTATTTCATAGAATTTACGGTTTACTGTTTTACCGTTTTCTCCCGTAAGATTTTTAATAAGCTGTTGGGTAAGGGTTGAACCGCCCTGCTTAAAATGGTATCTCACCGCCGACGATAATGTTCTGAACCAGTCAACACCGCCGTGATCGTAAAATCGCTTATCTTCAAGTGCAATATACGCATTTGCAAGGTTTTGCGGTATAACGCTTTCGTCCGGATTTTCGCTGTATGTTACCCAAACTCGGTTCTGCTCACCGTGAAGACGCGAAAGCTCGGTTACTTCATTGTTGGAGTCATACGCATATATAATTGTAGTCTGATCCTGGTTTTCCTTGTATTCCTCAAGATTTATCTTGCTGTCTCCGTTTACATATGACACCATAAATATGAGAAGATACAGGCAGATAAAAACCGCGGTAAGCAAAAGGGTAAAAAGAACCGACAACAAAACAGTTGCGCCCTTACTGCGATTTTTTCTCTTTTTAGGTACTCTTTTTGTGACTGCACGTCGCTTTTGAGCCATATTTTAAAGTCCTCCGTTTAAAAGTTCGGATACATTATAACTATACTGCTTTATTGTAACACAAACCGATGATTATTTCATCAAAATTTTGAAAAAATATTATATTTTTCCTTGCGTTGTCAAAAATAATATACGGAAGTGAATAAAATGAAAAATGCTTTGCTTAAATGTATTGCCGCGTCCGTGGCGGCGCTGACTTTAATAGGCGCTGTAACCGCAGTGATTTTAAAGGCTCCCAAAAAGGGAAACAAAATTACTGAAAGCGCAGAAACAACCGCAGCGGCGCTTTACACAATAACCGATTACAACGGAAAAATAGCTTTATTTAAACGCGGATACTCTATGCCGGTGGAAATTTTTGATGTAAACACAAATTCCCTGCCGCAGAGCGACAGGGAGCTTATAATTATGGGGGTTACGGCTTATTCCGATGAAGAAGCCCAAAGACTTGTGGAGGATTACACAAGCTGAATTTCGATTTTTACGTGCTTTTTGTCCGATGGAATTTTAATTTCAATCGTTCCTTTGCTCCGCTCGGTAAAATCGGCTTTTTCTCCGTCAACGGTTACCGTATAATCGTTTTTATCGTTCATAACGACAAGCATTACGCTGTCTTTGTCGTTATAATGCGAAACGTCTGCGGAGAAGTGAGAAAAGTTATCGGCGAAGCTGCAATTTTCACAAAAGCTGTCAAAACCGAGATTAAACGTACCTGCTTTAAAGTACGCCGAAGCCCAGATGTTTACGGGAGCGGACAGGCCGCCGAAGTTGTGGAACCATCCTCCCCTGCCCGTAGTTATGGAAAGCATCTCAAAAGTATAGTACGAATACTCCACCTCGCGTTTCCACGAATCAAGCGCAACCTTTGCAATTTTGTATGCAAAATCCGCCTCGCCTATATCGAGCATGGTTTTCCAGACAAACCATTGATGCGAAAACCATACGTTTCCGTTCCAATAACCGTTAGTGGCATAATAACCGGCTTTCATATTAACGGCACTTATACCGACTTTGCTCATCATCTCGTCTTCACTTTCAAGATGAGACAAGAGCTTATTTGTTTGCTCATCCGTAGTTATGCCGGCTATAAGAGGATATATACCGTCCATAGTTTTATTCATATTCTCGCCCGACTCAGAGCGCAGCTGTTCTTTTGCTTCGCCGTTTTCATCGTGAATTACATATGAGTAATACCCTGCCTCATCATCCCACGCATATTTATGAAGTCCATACGATATTCTCTTTATATCTTCCGAATAGGTTTTTACATCTTCGGCTTTACCGAGATGTTCGGCTATTACGGAGAGAAGCTTTGCCGTCCTTATAACTTGCGAAGATGAAATACACGGTGTGGTTTTAAGCTGTAAATTGTTTTTGTACATCAAAACCTGCGGCGGCAGATCGTCCATTCCGGAACAATTGTAAAAATATTCAAATGTGGTTGTAAGACCGCTCTTAAACTTTGCGGTAGTTGAGCCGTTTATCTTACCTGCGAGAAAATCATAGAACATTTTTGCACGGTCGTAGTATTTATACAGTTCGGTTTTATCAGACGCTTTTTGAAGCATCTCATAATATTGATAAAGATGAACGGGTACGGGAGAACCGTGCAGTAAAAACGCATAGTCCTTATTATCCTTATCGCTCAAATACAAATCGAGAATATAATCCGCTATTTTCGGTGAAAATTCAAGCATATCAAGACCTATGAAGCCTGAATCCCAGGTGTAAAAAGAATCCCACCTCTTGCCCGGAGTGTGATGTATAACATATTCTCCGTGATGGTAAAGCGGATAAACGGTATTTTGGAACATTGCGGCTCTCAAAAGGCGGTTTGAAAACTCATATTTTTTACCGCTGTCATTATAGCTGAGCTTTTCTGTTGAGCCGGACGCCGATAAATAAAGCTTTTCGTAATCTTCGGGTGTTTCGTATTCTGTGCCGCCGTACGAAATAACCGCATATTCCGTATGACTTTTTCCCGGCTCTATGTAAAGGGTGTGAACAAGGGTATTCTGATAGTATCCCTCATCGCTGTGTTTCCAACTGAATTCACCCGAAAAAGTTTCCATCATATTGTCAAAGCTTTTATCCGGTTGAGATATGCGGGGAGTCGGGACGTCCTCAAGGCAACCTGAGGGTATACTGCGAAGTCTTGTTTCATCATTAAATGTTTTTAAAACAAAAGGCTTTTCAACGCCCTCATATTTTATCTCAACGGTTTTACCGCAGATTTCGTCGCGAACTTTGACTTCGGGCACAAAATTATTTTTTTTCGCTTCGACAATTATTTTATCTGCTTCGTCTTTTTCGCATATTGCAAAGAAATCAAATTCTATGCCGCCTTTGCCCTCGGAAACGAGAACGAGAGTATAATCCCCTTTATCCACATTACCTATCGGCACCGTAATTTCGGCCATATCCTCTGCCGACGGAAAAACAACGCTTTTGCCGTTCACGGTAAAGGAGGCGGCTTTATCTTCCGCAGTACGGTATCTTATATACAAAACGGCGTCGGAAAAGCTGTAATTATTTTTTATTTCATATACGATTTTGTCGCCGGTTTCTTCGCCGAGACGCGGATATTTCGGTAATATGTAGCGGTTATCATCCCTATCGCCGAGACCTCTGTGCGAAGTGAAACGGTCATCAAAAAATTCGCCCTTATGCATGGCGTCCATAGTCTCATTATCCCACGGACGGATTGTTTTATATGTAAACTCGCTGTAATCGAGCGCGTCAAACACAATTGATTTATTCGGGAGCGAAATCTTATACGAGGTCGGGAAAGGAAATTGAATTGAAGAGAAGTAATTGACAAGGCAATTCTGCATAAGTTCCGAATTATTGAAAATCTCGGTTCTGACAAGTACGCTCTCATCGCTGAGCCTTGTAAAAGAAACGTCGGAGTAAATAACGTCTTTCCACTCAAGGTCCTGTCTGTAAGAATAAAACGAATAGTCGCTTTTTGCGTCCCACGGATGCACACCCACGGGTATGGTCACATTCGGAGCCTTTGCATCGGTATTTGAAACAGCGGGAAGCGATATAAAATCAAATCTGACGCCTTTTTCGGTTTCGTGCTCGGTTACTCTTGATACACCGCTGTACTTTTTTGAATACGGGCCCCATTTAGGCATTACTTCTGACATCTTGCTCATAATTCTTACATAGCCTTTCCTGTTACAAAATAAAAAACAATAGCGGCAAATATTACGGGTTTGCCGAAAATACGCAGATATTGTAACAGAAAAGAGACTCCAATTCAAGAAAAAGAAGCCGCAAAAGCATAGCTCCTGCGGCTTCTTTCGGTTTTACAAAATTAAAACTTATTTATTTTTCTGTTTTTCTTCGATGTCGGCTATCATTTGCACACGACGGGCGTGCCTGCCGCCCTCGTAAACACCGGAAAGCCAAGCATCGACTATCATAAGCGCAAGATCAAGTCCGACAACCCTTGCACCGAAAGCCAAAATATTGGTATCGTTATGCTGTCTTGACAAAAGCGCCGAATACGGTTCGCTGCAAACCACCGCTCTGATGCCGTTTACCTTGTTTGCGGCAAGCGAAATACCGACGCCTGTGCCGCATATAAGTATGCCCTTGTCATATTCTTTTGACGCTACCGCATTTGCCACGGCTTCGCCGTAAATCGGGTAGTCGGTACGCTCGGTGCTGTTTGTTCCGAAGTCTTTTACCTCTATACCCTTTTCCTTTAGGTGCTCTATGACTTTGCCCTTGAGTTCAAAACCTACATGGTCGCTGCCTATTGCTATTTTCATTTTAAGACCTCTTTCTTTTTCCGTTATACAGCTCGACAGCACCGAATAATCGGTGCTGCCTGAGCTTGGGAGTTTGGGAGTTGTGTTTATCTGAAAACGGATGGAAAAAACACTTCTTAGCTGTCTTTAGTAACTATATATGAATCAACCGGAATCGTTTCGGGAGTGGCGTTGACGTCGATTGCCTTTCCTGCTTTTACGGTTTCGACCATAGTTTTGAGCGATACAGCGCCGATTCCTGCCGAGTCCTGAGCAACCGTTGCGGAAAGCTCGCCTGCTTTAACGCTGTCTATGGCTTCGGCTGCGCCGTCTGTGCCGACTACCATTATCTGACCGAGCTTATTGGCATTTTTAACCGCCTGCAAAGCACCGAGAGCCATGGTATCGTTGCAGCAATAAATTGCTTTAAGGTTCGGATATTTCTGAATCATTGAAGCCGCGGTATCAAGAGCCTTTTGTCTGTCCCAGTCGGCAGGCTGAGAGGCAACAAGCTTAAATGCGCTGTTTGAATTAAATGCATTTGTTGCGCCTGTCTTTCTGTATTCGCCTGAAGCGTTGCCTGCTTTACCTTCGATTATTGCAACCTCACCGCCGTCTTTTAACTGTTCCATTATATAATTTGCGCCCTTTTCACCGACTTTTTCATTATCGGTTGTAGCAAAAGCTATAACGCTTCCGCCGGCATTTTTGAGGGTGTCCATATCGATTTTTTCATCAATATTCATTACATAAATGCCTTTTTTGTTCGCCTCAACTATACCGTTTATAAGATTAGTCGGAGAAATAGGTGCAACGCCTATGGCTTTGTAGCCCTTTGAGATGCAGTTTTCGAGAATTTTAAGCTGACCCTCGGTATCATCCTCCGACTGTGCGGCGAAGATATCAACCGTTACGCCGAGGTCTTTTGCCTCTTTCTCGATTCCGGCTTTCATATTTGCCCAGAAGTCATTTGAAAGCGGTTTAAGGATAATTGCGTACTCTGCGGTTCCCGACGAAGTGCCGGAACCGCCTGTCGTTGCTTTGTCGTCGGTCTTACTTCCGCAGCCTGCGAAAACAATGCCGATAACTACCGTCAATGCAAGAACGATACTTAAAATTTTCCTTTTCATAATTTAATTCCTCTCTCTTTTTATACTTATTTTTTCAGCAGCCGAAGCTACTGTTTAAGCTGATGCCATGCGAAGTCTCCGCTTCCGTAAACTCCGCTCTGCTGCGTGTGCTCCGAAAATAATATTCTCAGATTTTTTTCCGGATACGGCTTCCTTGTATGGAAGTGCACCGAATCTATCAGAATATTTTTCGGAAAATCTTTCATGTATACCACTCCGCCGGCGATTATGATGTAATCGGGGTCAAGTATGTTGACTTCGGTGGCTATGGGAATTGCAAGGTCTTTAACATACTTGATTATTCTCGGATCGTCACCGTGTTCGGAAAAGACGTTTTTAATATCTGTTTCCGGGAAAAACTCCGCGGTTATCTTTTCAAGATATTTACCCGAACAAATCACTTCGCTGCAGCCGACATTTCCGCACGTGCACTTTTCTTCAATATTCGGAAAAGGTATATGCCCGAGCTCACCTGCCGCTCCGTTGCGACCGCAATAGAAACCGCCGTTTAAATAGATGGCGTTTCCGAAGCCTGTTCCTATATAAAATCCGAGAACGGTTGCATCTTTGGGAAGCCCCAATGTAACAATATCGTTTTGAAGAAGAAAATTTACATCGCGATCAACATATACGGGTACGCCGAGTTTTTCGCTGAGCGTATCTCCGAACGGGATATTATCGAATCCTTTGAGGTTCGGAGTGGATATAACGGTCTTTTTATCCTTACTGACCATGGACGGTAAGCCTATCGCTACCGCTTTTATCGAATTCGCGGCATTATGCCTTTTTACATAATCAGAAATGTTAAGATACAGGGTATTGATTACGTCGCCCTCATCAAAAATTCTGCTCGAATTCTTTTCAAAATTGATAATTTCACCGTCGCGGCCGACCATTCCGATACGGAAATTTGTACCGCCGATATCTATACCGATTGTATAGTCCAACGGTCGGTCACCTCCTTTAAACACATTTTATATGCCCGTTGCCGTGCGGAACTCTTCTCTCATTATATCCCAGGCTTTTTTAAGGTCCCTGTCCTTTGAAAAAAGTCCCGACGAGCCTACGATAAAGACCTCCGCTCCCGCTTTATAAAGCTCTCCGAATGTCCTTTGGTTGCAAGAGCCGTCTATCTCTATCAAAAACTTGTAACCGTATTTTTCTTTCAGCTCTTTTGCCTCTCTGATTTTGCCGAGCATTTCTTTTATAAAAGGCTGACCGGCAAATCCCGGGTCCACCGTCATAATGGTAAGCTTATCTATGCGGTCAATATATTCTCTGATATATGAAAGCGGAGTTGCAGGATTTAAAACCACGCCTTTTTTGCATCCCAAAGCTTCGATTTTATTCATAATACGGAAAGCGTCCGTATTTATCGTTTCGGCATGCGGGCAAATGTATCCTGCACCGTTTTTTGCAAGCACATCAATATAATCATCGGGGTCGGTTACCATAAGGTGACAGTCGATAGGCTTTTTTGCGATTGTCGAAAACACCTTTACAAAATCCGGAGACAAAGTGATGTTCTTCACGAAATGCCCGTCCATTATATCGACGTGATAGAGGTCGCATCGCTCATTTAATATTTCCGCCTGATTCTTAATGTCAAGAAGATCCATACACATGAGCGACGGGTTAAACATAGGTTCCATAAAAAATACCTCCTTTAAGCTGCACGGTTATTTCTTATTGGCTACGAAGCGGTCAAGAGCGACAGAGCCGATGATAAGAGCGCCCATTACGACCTGCTGAAGTGTGCTCGAAAGCGAAAGTATATTCATACCGAAGTTGATAACGCCTATAATAAGGCCGCCCATTACAACTCCGAAAATTTTACCTTTGCCGCCGAAGAAGCTTGTTCCGCCGATAATAGAAGCGGCTATGGCGTAAGTCTCAAAGCCTGTTGCCGCCGCCGGCTCTGCAGAACCGACACGACCGAGCAAAACAACACCGGCTATACCGGCACAAATACCGGAAATAATGAAAACTATAAGCGTGTGAAGGTTTACATTGATACCCGAATACCAAGCCGATTCTTTGTTTCCGCCGAGTGCGTAGATATTGCGTCCAAGCTTTGTCTTTTTGGTAAGAAACGCGAGAATCAGCGCCACTATAACAGCTATTATCGCAACAAGCGGAATACCGAAAACAGACTTTGAAATAACTCTTGTAAAGCTTGCGGGGAAACCGTAAACGGCGCTTGAATTAGAGATTATAAGCGTAACGCCGCGATAAATTGCCTGTGTACCGAGTGTAATGATGAACGGATGAAGTCCCGTAACATTTACAAGAAGTCCGTTAAGGAAGCCGAGGAATGCGCCAAGCAAAATTCCGAGAAGTACCGCGACCACCGGGTTTACTCCCGCTACCATAAGCTTTGCCATACACATTCCGGTTAAGGCTACCACGGAGCCTACGGAAAGGTCGATACCGGCAATAAGTATTGCAAAGAATTCGCCCATTGCAATAAGGATATTAACCGAGCTCTGAGCCAAAATCTGGGGCGCCGTAGAGCTTGAGAAAAAGTATGTTGGTTTTAATATGGCTAAAACGGCAAGAAGAATTATAAGAATTCCGAACGTACCGTATTTCTGCCAAATCGTGTTAAAGGTCAATTTTTCTTTTTTTAATGATTTAGACTGTGACATTTTGTTTAGTCCTTTCTTTAAGATACATGGTCGGCAGTTGAAGCCATAATTATTTTTTCTTCTGTTGCGTCTTTATGCGGGAAAGTTTTTACGATTTGACCCTCGCGGAAAACCGCTATGGTATCGCACACCGACAAAAGTTCCGGAAGTTCGGACGATACAACAAGCACGCCCTTGCCCTCGTCGGCGAGTTTACGCATCAAAGTGTATATCTCACTTTTGGAGCCGATGTCTATACCCTTTGTGGGTTCGTCGAAAATAATTATCTGAGAATCTGCGGCAAGCCATTTTCCGAGAATTACTTTTTGCTGATTGCCGCCGGAAAGCTCTGTTATATTCTGATCAACGGAAGCGCATTTGATATTAAGATTTTTCTTTTGCTCCTCGGCACATTCCTTTTCAAACTTACTGTTTGTAAGACCTATGGTTCCTTTGCCCTTTGAAGTCTTTATAAACGGGAGTATCGAAATGTTTTGCTTAATGTCAAAGTTGTAAAAGAAGCCTGTCTCACGTCGGTTTTCGGTTACCATTGCAAGTCCGTTCTTTATAGCGCTGTACGGACTTTTTATTTTAACCTGCTTGCCGTGAATAAAAATGTCTCCCGCCGAGCGAGGCTCCGAACCGAATATCGCATTCATCATTTCACTTCTTCCGGAACCTACAAGTCCCGAAAAGCCGAGGATTTCGCCCTTATGGAGCTTAAATGAAACATCCTTGACTTTTTTGTCCTTACGCGACAAATTACGGACTTCAAAAATGACCTCTTCATTTTCATAAGTGTCGGGTGCGTCCTCGTGCTGATAAGTATTCTGAATGGTTCTGCCTACCATCATGGTAACGAGGTCGTCCGCCGTAACGTCTTTAACATCTCTTGTACCGACATAAGCGCCGTCTTTAAGTACCGAGACTCTGTCGCCTATTTCGATTATTTCGCCGAGCTTATGGGAAATAAAAACAATTCCCTTTCCCTCTTCTTTAAGCTGACGGATTATTTTAAACAGATGATTTACTTCCTCGCTCGTCAAAGAAGCGGTAGGCTCGTCCATTATAATTACCTTACTGTCGGCGGCAAGAGCCTTGGCAATTTCAACCTGCTGTTTTTCGGAAATACTTATATCCTCAACTAAAGTTTTGGGGTCGCGTTTTAATCCGACCTTAGAGAGCAACTCTTTCGCACGCTCATTCATATACTTATAATCTACAACCTTAACGGGACCGTATTTTTTCATCGGCAGCTTGCCGACAAAAAGGTTTTCCTGAATGGAAAGCTCGTTTATTACGCTCAATTCCTGGTAAATTACGCTGATACCGTTTTCGGCGGAATCTTTGGGCGTAAGCTTCTTATAGCTTTTTCCGCCTACAATTATTTCACCTTCGGTGGGCTGGTAAACGCCGCTGAGGATTTTCATAAGTGTGGATTTTCCGGCGCCGTTTTCACCGAGCAGCACATGTACTTCACCGGGCTGTATGTCAAACGATATATCTTTAAGTGCCGTTACGCCCGGAAATTTTTTAACGACGCCTTTCATTTCAACTAATGCGCTCATATTTTCCTCCTTAATGTTGATTATTTCCACATATTAGTTATTTGCATATGCGGAGAGTATATACATTTTATTGGGTAAAGGTTTACTCATTTTCAAAAAATATGTGGGAAATACAATTTCCCGTTTGCCTGTTGCGGCTCATATTTTATGCGGTTGTTCTTTTAACAAGCTTCACCGGAATAACATAAACATCGTTTTTGTTTTTTGCCTCATTATTCTCGATAAGATTTAAAAGTGTTTCAACCGATTTTTTGCCGAACATATCGGTATCCTGATGTATTGTGGTTATCGGCGGGTCACATATCTCAGACAGCGTAACGTCATCAAATCCGACAAGCTTACATTCCCCCGGCACCGATATACCCGAATCTTTAAGCGCCTGCAAAGCGCCGAGCGCCATTACATCATTGTTGCAAAAAATCCCGTCAAATTTTTTACCGTCGGCTACGGCTTTTTTTATCGCCTTATAAGACGACGCGTAACTGACCTCCGTCTTTATTACGTTGCTCTCATTAAGCGGTAAAGAATATTTTTTGTGAGCGTCGACATAACCTTTATATCTGTTTCGCGTTGTGGAGTAACAGTTTTTGTCGCTCAGCATCAATATATTTTTACAGCCGTCCTTTATAAGAGCTTCCGTGGCTAAAAAACCGCCCATCTCGTTATCCGAAATTATCAGAGTGCCCGCGTGCTCGGGCCGACGGTCAATATGAACTACGGGAATTTTGTAGTCATTGTATATCTGCTTGACGTCGCTCTTTGTGCTGATGTAGATTATACCGTCAACGTCTTTGGCGGCAAGCGAAGAAATATGTTTGTCCTCGGTGCTGCTGTCCTCATTTGAATCGCAGACAAAAACGGTGTAACCTTTTTGCAGTAACGACGTCTCAATGGAGCGGATAATTTTGGCAAAGAACTCGTTTGTTATATCGGGAACTATAACCCCGATGCTCTGTGTTTTATTGGTTCGAAGTCCTTTGGCATTGAGATTTACCTTATAGCCGTACTTGTTAACGATATCCATAACCTTTCTTTCGGTTTCGGGAGAAAATCTGCCGTTATGGTTTAAAACGCGCGAAACGGTGGCAATAGATACCCCCGACATCTCCGCAATTTCAACCATTGATATTTTCCCCTTCAATTCAAATACCTCCGAAAAATTATGTAATCGTTTACTCGGTTTGTAATAAATAACGGGTAATCGTTTACCCTACGCCCATAGTTTACAACCCGTTATATTAAAAGTCAACTCTTTTTTTGCAGAAAAATTTTCTTTGTAGGAAGTGCTGAAAACTGCATATTACAGATTGTTTAAAAAGCAAACATTAAATCGCGAATGTCAAATTTCGAGCTTCCCGTTTGTGCATTTTTAACGCAAAAAACGCGCTGCCCGTTTTACCGGACAACGCGTTTCGGCTTATTTTTTACTTGCTTTTTTTGCCGAAAACTTTTTGAAACCAGTTTTGCTTACTGCTTTCTGCCTGGGTAGTAGCCTCCGCAGCCTTTTCAATGCTCGGTGTTTTCATAACGAACATTACGCTGGACTCAATGCCGTCGGCAACCGAAGAGTAAATCTTATATTCGTTACCGTATTCAATCATCTTGGTGGCTTTCTGTAAAAGCTCATCGGAATTATCGGTAAGCACACCGTATTTTTCAAGCTTTGACGCAAAATCTGCGGCACTGACGGAATTCATAAGATTGGTTATCTTCGTCATATTGTCTTCGTTGAGAAGAGTGCTGAGACTGTTGAGAAGATCCTGATTTTTGTTAAGTTCACTCTGTATATCGGAAATCTTACTCATGGTTTCGGGCAAATTATCAATTGCCGCCTGAACCTCCGGGTCCTGCATATCGTTTGATATATTCTGAAGAAGCGGAAGTGCGTCTTTAAACTCACTTGATGCCGACGGGAGCAGGCTTAAGAACTGCTGTACATTGGGGTCGGAAAGCAATTTAATCATCTTCTGAAGGTCGGAATTGCTTGAGGAATCAAGAAGAGTTTTAAGCGTCTCTATATTTTGAGGAGTAAGGTTCTTGGAAAGGACATCTATAAGAGGCTTATTGCTCTCATAAAGCGAGGTTGCGTCGTTTATCATCTGTGCAAGATCACCGAGTTTGTCGGGATTTGACATAAGAGTGGAAAGGACGTTGTTGGGGTCTATTGACTTAATTGAAGATTCAATTTCTTTGAGCTGATTAAGACTTGATTTGAGATCGTCAACGCTTGAGGGAACAGCCATATTATTGCTTACAGCCGAGAGAGGAAGAACCGCAAAATACATATTTGTAAGTTCAAAATCCGTAACATCGGCGGTAATTGTAAAGTTATCGTTAAAAGTGATATCGGCAGCGTCTTTAAGAGTTTTGGAATCAAGACCGAGCGTCTCATTGATTCCGGGGAAACCTGCTACTACTGCGACTTCATTTGAACCGTCGCCCTGAGAAATACCGTTTTCAACTTTTACGTTCTGGAAGTTGGTTTCGGGAAGAATCATACCGCCGACGGCAAGTACGGGGTTGCAGACCTTAACATCTTTACCGTTAATTTTTTCGGTTTTAAAGATGTTGTTTGTCATTTGGATTTCTATCTTAACCTTACCGCTCTTGCCTGCAAGGTCGGAAGCGGCTATTTCTTCGTCGTTAAGATAATATTTGATTGCAAAACTTACGGGAAGTGTTTTAGTACTTGTGCCGCGGTAATAAAGGTCCGTAGTCGGCATATTCCAGAACAATCCGCCGTCCTTAAAATAAGGCTCGGTATCGCTCTTTACGTTGGTTACGTTTTCAAGGTCCGTAACATCTCTGAGGTAAACCTCAGGTGTGTCGGTGTGAATCCAGTCGGTAACAGATATATTCTGAACCGCACCGGAGTTATCAAGTGTGGCGTAAACTGTTTCGGTCTTTTTATAATCGTTAATTCTGTTTGTGTAAATAGTTTCCTCGGTCTTTTTATCAACCTCGGCTACCGCGTCGTCATCCTTTTTGGACGAACAACCGGTAAAGGTGACGCAAAGCATTGAGAAAACAAGCAAAACACAGATTATACTTTTGATTTTATTTGCGTTTTTCATTTTGCTGCCTCCGATTTCTTAGCCTTAACGGCCTTTATTTTTGCCTTTGATTTCTTAAATTTTTCTTTCGGCATTGTACGCCAATTAAGCGAAGTTTTGTTTATGAGCTTTTCGCAGATATAAAGGATAGGCGGCAATGTGCAAATTATTATGAACGCACTGATGATAGCACCGCGTGCAAGCATACCGCAAATGCTCTTTACTATCTCTATATCGCAAATGAGGTAAACACCGAAGGTTGCAACAAAGAATACCATTGCGCTTTGGAAAATCGAACGGTCGGATTCATTGGCAGCCTTTCTGATGGCTTCATCCTTAGACAGACCCTTTCGCAATTCCTCACGGAATCTGGAGGTTATGAGTATAGCATAGTCAACCGTTGCACCGAGCTGTACGCAACCGATTATTGTAGGTGCGATAAACGGTATCGTCTCGCCGAATATAAACGAGAAGCCCTCGTTTATAAATATTGCTATCTCGATAGACGCAACGAGTATTACAGGTATTGATATTGACTTAAAGATAATCGCTATAAGGATAAATATTGCCGCAACGGAAATTATATTGGTTATTATAAAGTCGCGGTTCGTTACGTCAACAAGGTCCTTTGTCATAGCGCCCTCGCCGGTCAGATAACCGTTCGGGTCGTACTTCAATACAATACTCTTCAGCGTATCAATCTGTGCATTTTCTTCGTCGGTTGCCGTAGCGTAACTTGTATTTACCATCATAAGCTGATAACCGTCTTTAATGCAAATGTTACGGATATCATCGGGAATCATATCGGCAGGTATCGCCGAACCCAAATACTCGTTCATGGCAACTACGGTAGTTATGCCGTCAACATTTTCAATCTCTTGCTCCATAGCTTCAAGCTTTTGACTCGGAAGGTCATCGCTTACTATGATGAAGTGAGTTGTTGCCATATTGAATTTGTCTTTCATTTCGTGAAGAGAAACGATAGACGCGAGATCGGAGGGAAGAGCCTTATCCATATTGTAGTATACGTTTACGCTCTTTGAAGCTCCGTATGCGGGAATTATAAGGAGAAGGAAGATTATTGCAATTACGCGGCGATGCTTAAGTGTAAATTCATTAAGCTTGCCGAAATGGGGAACGAGGCTCTTATGTCTTGTCTTTTCGATTTTATCGTCAAGCAAAAGTATGAGCGCCGGAAGGAATGTAACGACTGTGATAACACCGAGCAATACGCCCTTAGCCATTACAAGACCTATATCAAGGCCGAGTTTAAAGCTCATAAAGCACAATGCGAGGAAGCCGAATACCGTAGTCAACGAACTGCCTGCCAGCGATACGAACGTACTGCTTATTGCCGAAGCCATTGCCATAGTTCTGTCATCATTATGCTTGCGTTCCTCTTCGTAACGGTCCATAAGGAATACCGAATAGTCCATAGTAACGCCGAGCTGTAGTATAGCCGCTATACACTGCGTAATATATGATATTTGCCCGAAGAAAATATTTGTACCCATATTATATACAACCGCGGTACACAGCGCCGCAAGAAGTACAAACGGTAAGACATATGATTTCAGGGTAAACATCAAAACGATAAGAGCGAGCACTATTGCAATAACGACATACAGCGGAGCCTGCGCGTCGGCAAGCGCCTTAGTATCATACATTATTGTGGAAACACCGCTCATGAACATATTTTTGTTCATACATTTACGTATGGATTTTATGGCGTTCATTGTAGACTCTGAGGCGCCGCCCTGCGTAAATTGAACCATCATAAGTGTGGCTGTACCGTCTTTACTGTAAAAGACGTTCTTTAAATCGTCGGGAAGCATATCTTCGGGAATCGAAATATCGGCGATATTGTCGACCCACATAACATTGCTTACTCCGTCGATTTCGGAAATTTCCTCTTTCAGTTTAACGGCGGTTTTTTGATCCTCGTTTTCTATAACGACAATGGCGCTTGCAGCGTTATTGAACGTTTTATCAAGGATATGCTCGCCCTGTACCGAATTGAGGTCTTCCGGCAGATATGACAAAATATCATAGTTTACGAATGTATTAAGATAACATATTATCGACGGTATCAATAATATAAGGCAAACTATGAGGACTGTTTTGGGGTGTTTCGCAATGCCCCTTGCCATTTTGTCTATCATCGTATCTCCCCTTTTCTGTAATAATTTACTATGCTAACATTTTTTTGACAGCCAGATGAATTTCCGGCCTTATTTCCTCTATGGTGAACGGAGATCTCGAAAGGATTGCGTTTGAAGCGGTTGTAAATATCATTGTTGAAACGAGCAACAACAGCTTCTTGGCATCCTCGGGAGGATTTCCGAGTTTTACTATAATATCTGTAAGATAATCAAAATCGACTTTAATGTTATCATCGCCGTTATCGATTATCAACGAATACAAAATCGAGCTTTTTTCGCTTATCACCGAAAGCATATCTTTGTTTTCAATCATATAATCTATAATTGCGTCAACAAAGAATGTAAGTTGGTCGATAGCCTCCATTTTGTTGTCGGTATTTATACTTTTCATCTGCTCTATAACCGACTTTATAATGGCGGCGCTTTTATAAAGAATTATCTGATCCATAAGGTCGTATTTATCATGGAAATAAAGATAAAACGTACCCTTTGCCACGCCTGCACATTTAACGACTTCATCTATGGGAGTAGTCTTTATGCCGTTTTTTGCAAATAAGTTATATGCGGCGTCCAGAATTTTATTACGCTTTTTAAGTTTGTTTTCTTCTACACTCGGCATTTTACACTTTCACTTCCGACTGAATCTCTGATATTTAACGGCGTTTCGTTGGCCGCTGCAAGCTGTATTTATCGCGCTTTTTAAAATGACCATTAGTCACTTTTTACATTTCAGAATATTACTCCAAAAATGACTAATAGTCAATAATAAGTAAATATTGTTAACAAACTGTTCATATATGTTGAATTTATGTCTACAAACGACAATTATAAGTTTTCTCTTTTGTGCACATTGCTTATAACGTTATACTTAGCAGAGTAAACGCCATAAAAAAACAGAGTACGGAAAAACCGTACTCTGTTTGATGTAAAAGGATAAATTATTCGCCCTTCATATCAAGGAGCTTAACCTTACCCTCATAGGATTCCTGAGAAACCTTGATTGAATCGGTTATAGCAGCCTCAATGTCGTCATCCTCAACGCCGAGGTCACGGGTGAACTTATCTGTGATGAAGAGGTCATAGTCCATAATATAAGGAAGCTGAAGCGGATCCATACCGGAATCGATGCCTCTCTTCTTGTAATCCTTAACGATGCCGTACATACCGAGTTTCATCATAAACGGAGGGATGCCGACAATCTTTCTGTGATGCATTCCGCGAGCCTCATATACGATGTCGAGGAATTTATCCCACTTCATATTGTACATGCTGATCGGGATAGCCTCAAAGCCTTTAGCTCCTTCTTTGGTTGCTGCACCGGCAATAGCCTGACCTACCTGACGGCAAGTAAGCATTGCTGTACCGCCCTTCGGATAAAGGGTGAAAGGAAGCTTATCCATACCGGAGATCTGCTCGATAAGAACTGTCCAAACAGGTCTTCTGCCCGGCTGAGTGCCGAATATGTAAGGAAGCTCAAGAACAGCTACGCTGAAGTTGTCGTCGCAAGCCTTTTTGCAGACATCCTCCTGGATGAGACGTGATTTGAAGTAGGGGTTTCTCTCTTCAAGGTTCATATCGGGCTTGATTTTAGCAAGATATGAGAAGTAAGAACCGAGAACAACAGCTCTCTTAACGCCTGCTTTTTTGCAAAGCGGGAAGATTCTCTCAAGAGGAGCGATGTTGTATTTGTAGTAATAATCCATTACGGGCGCCGGGAATTCTTTTCTCTCGTCAACGCCTGCTGCGAAGATAAAGCAATCGCAGCCTTCGAGCATCTGCTCAATTTCGTCATCGGTCTTTTTGTTGATGTCGCCGAAAACAAGTTCCATTTCCTTCGGAATGGGAGCTCCCTCCGGAAGAGGCGGAAGAGCAACGCTCTTTACCTGATGACCTCTCTTAATGAGGGTTGTGGCAGCTTCACAGCCGAGAAGGCCTGTACCGCCGATCATAAAGATTTTCATAGCAATTCTCCTGTCTAAACTATATATTTTTGCAAAATTAAAAACTGAATCAGTCTTTGAATACGGGGTCAAAGAGCGGAAGCTTTGAAATCTTCATAACGCTGCTGAAGAGATGACCGCCGAGTACGGGCATAAGTCTGCCGAAATAATTCATAAATGCCGCGTCAAAACCGTGAACGCCGAGCGGACGTCTTGTTCTGATGTCATGCATTATCATCTTAACCATTCTGTCGCAGGAAGTGCTGACAGCGTTGAGCATCTTCTGACCCTTTGCATCGGAAGCATCCTGACTTCTGAAGATATCGGTCTTTGTAAATCCGGGGCAAACTATGCCGACATAGCATTTGCCGCGGAGCTCTTCTCTGAGAGCCTCGGAAAGAGACTTGAGCGCCGCCTTACTTGCGGAGTATACCGAAGTGCCTGCAAGAGACATAAGTGCGGCTGAGCTGTCTATATTTATGATTCCGGGAGTTTTTGACTTGAGAATCATCGGAAGAAGCGTATGTATTGAATAAACAGCAGAATAGAAGTTTATATTCATAGCCCTTTCAATGTCTGCCATTGAATAATGCTCGAATCTGTCGAATTTCGGCAAGATACCTGCGTTATTAACGAGAATATCGGGGTGAATGTCGTTTTCCTCAAGATACTTTGCAAAATCTATCCAATTCTGCTCGACCGATACGTCAAAAAGTTTGTAGCTGAATTTTTCGGCATTGGGGCCGAGCTCCTCAACTACTTTTTTCATTTTTTCCTCGCTGCGAGCGATACCGATAACGGTGCAGCCGTGATCAACGATAAGGGATTCGGCAATACCTTTGCCCATACCGCCGGAAGCGCCCGTTACAATAACGGTCGTATTGTTCATCCAATTCTGATCCATAACTCTCTCCTTTGGAAATGTTGAATTTTTATTCACTTTCAGTATTGTAACTCAAAGGGAAATATATTTCAATAGTTAGTTGTCTCAAATTTAACAAAATTATGCACAAATTTTAAAACAGCGACGTGTTTTTGTTAAACTCATTCCAAATCGACGTCTTTTTTATTGTCGGCAAGCCCGTGATTATAAATCTTTCGATTGTCAAGCGCCCAAAGACGACCGGAGAAATCATCCTCTTTAAGCGGTGTAATCGCCTCATGTATCTGATACACTCTTGCATCCATAAGGTCAAGTTCGGACAGCAGTTCCGCCTCAAGGAAGAGAGGCCTTACCGCGGCGCCGAATTCAGGTTCGCCGTGATGCGATAATATCATATGTTCAAGCAGCATTGCGCGTTTTTTATCGGTTCCGAGTTTTTCAGCCGTCTCGCGAACCATCATAGCGCCCATAACAAGGTGACCTATAAGATTACCCTCTACGGAATATCCGCTTGCAAGCCCCGTCTCACCCACGTTGAATTCGAGAGTTTTGGCTATATCGTGGAGAATTGCACCCGACAATAAAAGGTCTTTATCCACAAACGGATAAACCTCGCACACACCTTCGCAAAGCTTAACTATAGACAGTGTATGCATTAAAAGTCCGCCGCGTATGGCGTGGTGAAGTTTATATGCTGCCGGCCATTTAAGGAGTTTTTCTTTGTTTTCGGAATATATTGTGCCGACAAGCTTTTTCAGGTCTTCATCGGAAAAGGCATTTATTGTTTCTATAATCTTGTCATACATATATTCGCCGGTATATTCCGAATGTCTGACATAGTCGGTAATATCCACATTGTCCTCGGGAGTTACCTTACGCATTTTTTCAATACGCAGCTGATCGGCTCCGTTATACTGCGATATTGTTCCGCGAACCTTGACAAACATATCGGGTTCAAACTTCCCGTGCGTGTTTTCGTTATAATCCCAAAGCTTTGCGGAGATTTCGCCGTCATTATCGGAAAGAATTATATCGAGGTAAGCACCGCCTCGCGAACTTGTCTTTTTTTCGCACTTGGTCAATATGCCGAATCCGTCAACAAGTCCGTTATTATTAAGCTGTGTAAAATTCATTTATCTTCTCCGTTCTTCTCTTCTGTCTTTGCCTCAATAACATAGTCGTCCTTTGTATCTTTGACAAATTTATTGAAACTGTATGTGCCCCACATATCCATAACGCCGTTAAAGACAAAGCAAATGCCGATGAAACGGAATGCAAACATAGCGGATTCAAAAGGCCTTATCGCCATAATAAGTCCGAGTATAATCGCTACAACGGCAAAAAGCAACGAGAGCCACCACATCGGGAAGTGATTGCGTGCAAGCATCACGGCGCGCTGAATATTAACAAGTCCGTCAATTATGGCGACTATACCGAAAATAAACGGAATTATGGAATAAACAACATCTTGCTTAAACATAAGGAAAATGCCTATTGCGGCAATTATAATACCGCTGACAAGAGTTATAGAAAACAGCGACGAAACCGAACGGCACGAAAAGAATTTGATTATAAGATAAATGCCGGCAAGAACAAAAAGACCGCCGAAAAGATAACATGCTACTTTTGCTATCTGCTCGGGGAAAATCATAAGGAGCGCTCCTATGACAAGATAAATTGCCGCCGAAGCAAAAAAGCTTGCCTTAAGGTTTTTAAAGAATTTTTCAAGTTGAGTCAAAGTAAACATCTCCTGTTTAATATTTTAATGTCTTGGCGTATTCGCGCGGAGTAATACCGTATTCGCGTTTAAAGCAATAGATGAAATAGCTTTCGGAGCAAAATGACAAATAACAGCTTATCTCGCTGTAATCATATTTACCCTTGAGCAAAGATTTGGAAAGTTCCAATTTTTGCCTCAAAATAAAACGGCTTATATTCTGTCCTGTCGTTTTTTTAAACAACGCGGAAAGATAATCGGGAGACAGAGAACAAACTTTTGAAAGTCCGCTGAGTGTAAGCTTTTTTTCGAGGTTTTCTTTAATATAGCTTATACATTTTCTCACAGGCGGCGGATAATCCTTGCCGATTGACGAATTGCGTACAAGAGTTGTAAGCTCAATCGCTTTCTCCTGCAAAAACGGCGGTATGCTCTCTACGGACGTCATAGAATCGATGCGGCGTATCATTTCGTCGCTTATCTCATATGCCTCGGATTCGCAAAGTCCGCCCTCAATGGCATAACGTATTGCGAGTGTTATACAGCTTACCGCCCAATACTGCATTTGGCGCAGATCGTTTCCGGAAAGTCTGCCTATTACAAGCCCGTTATTAAAGAATTCGTCCATGGTGCTGTTAAGACGCTCTATGTCGCCCTGCTCAATACAGGTATAAAACAGCTTTTCTGCCTCGTATGCCGTATGAGTTTTGCTTTCGAGTTCATTATATATAGGATTTCCGTTTTTTTCGGGCAAAATCTCTATTTTTTCAAGGCGAAATTTTTTCATATCGTTCTCCTTCCACAACAGTTAATTTTAGCACTAAGCCCAAAATTTTTCAACGGTATCGTTATATAAAAATAAAAATTATAAAAAAGCGCGAGAAAAAGCGAAAGCGAGTTCAAAAGAACACGCTTTCGCTTTTACTTCAATAAAATCAGTTTTCTTTGCCGGTTTCATCGGACGAATTTTTCTTTTCATCCGAATCTATTTCCTTTTCCGCCTCGGAGACTACCTCCTTTGTAAGATATTTCTTTTCGTTGTTGAAATTATCTTCAAGGTCTTTTACCGCCTCGTCTGCGTTTTTATCATCAGCGGCTGCCGTCTTGTCTTTTTCGGCAGTCTCGGTTTTATTTTCAGCTTTTTCACTCTTCGGCTCATAAGGGGGAAGAGTTCCGCCCTCCATAAGAGTTTTAAACTGATCGGCATCTATCTTCTCACGCTCAACAAGAGCTTTTGCAACGGCGTGGAGCTTATCAATGTGCTCGTTTAAGATGGATTCGGTACGGTCATAAGCTTTGAGAATTATCTTCTCAACCTCTTCATCTATCTCGCAGGCAACCGCCTCGGAGTAGTTACGCATATGGTTGTAATCTTTTCCGAGGAAAACCTCGTCGTTTCCTGTTCCGAAAGTTATCGGTCCGAGTTTTTCACTCATACCGTATTTGGTTATCATCTTACGAGCCGTATCGGAAGCTCTTTCGATGTCGTTGGAGGCACCCGTTGAAATATCGTTGAATATTATCTTTTCGGCAACACGTCCGCCGAGAAGCCCGACTATATCGTCAAGCATACGCGACTTCATAAGGTGCATTTCGTCCTTTTCGGGCTGATACATGGTAAAGCCGCCTGCCATACCGCGCGGAACGATTGAAATATGTGTTACGGGGTCCTTATGCTCAAGATAATACGAGGTTACGGCGTGGCCTGCCTCGTGATATGCGGTAATTTTCTTGTCGCGCTCTGTCATACGGTGCGACTTCTTTTCTGTTCCGACAAGAACTTTCATTGCCGCCTCTTCGATGTCGGGCATTGTAATGGCTTTCTTTTTGCGCCTTGCCGCCAAAAGAGCAGCCTCATTAAGCAAATTTTCAAGATCGGCACCCGTAAATCCGACAGTCTGTGATGCAATGGATCTCAAATCCACATCGGGACCCAAGGGTTTGCGCTTTGCGTGAACTTTAAGAATGGCCTCTCTACCGTCAATATCCGGATATGAAACGGTTACCTGACGGTCAAAGCGTCCGGGTCTTAAAAGTGCGGGGTCAAGTATATCCGGGCGGTTTGTTGCCGCTATTACTATTACACCCTGATTTTCGCCGAAGCCGTCCATTTCTACAAGCAACTGGTTAAGGGTTTGCTCACGTTCGTCGTGACCGCCGCCCATACCTGCGCCTCTGTGACGTCCTACGGCATCAATTTCATCTATAAAGATTATAGACGGAGCGTTCTTTTTAGCCTGGTCGAAAAGGTCACGTACTCTCGACGCACCTACGCCGACATACATTTCAACGAAGTCCGAGCCCGATATTGAGAAAAACGGAACGCCAGCTTCGCCCGCAACCGCTTTTGCGAGAAGAGTTTTACCGGTACCGGGAGGGCCTACAAGAAGCACGCCTTTCGGTATTCTTGCACCGAGTGCGTTAAATGCCGACGGATTTTTAAGGAATTCAACTATTTCTTCGAGTTCCTCTTTTTCTTCATCGGCTCCGGCTACGTCGTCAAAAGTCTTTTTCTGCTTGCCGTCGTTGGCGTCTTTAACCCTTGCCTTACCGAATGAGAGTGTACGGTTATTCTCATTTTGGAACGACTGATTCATTTTGCGGAACATCAGCAGCATAATGACGGTCAATACAATCATTATTACAACCGTTGGCAAAAGACTTACAAGCCACGAACCAGAATTCCCCGACTTATAATCCATTTTTATCTGATTATCGGGATTTTGCTTGTTATATTCAACAACGCTGTCGTGAATATCGTCAACAAACATCGAAACATTCGGCACGGTATATTCATAAGTTGTTTGATCGTCGCCGAACAGCTTGTACCGCAAGCTTCCGCTTGAAAGATTCAAAGTGTATTCGGACACCTCGTTATCTTCAAACAAATCAACTATTTCGTAATACTGCTTTTTATCTCTCTGTGTGTTGCCCATCGTTGCGTAAATCGCAATACACAGAACAAATATAAGCGGAATTACGATATAGGGAGCTATTGTTTTCCAGTCAATTTTTTTCAATTCACTAATCACTCCTCAGAGTTGTAATTTTGTGTTATAAGCTGTTATTTTTCATAAACCTGGGGTTTTAATATACCGACATACGGAAGATTTCTGTACTTCTCGTCGTAATCAAGACCGTAACCGACGACAAAAGCATCGGGAATTACGGCACCGCTGTAATCTGCCTTAAGGTCTACGAGACGGCGCTCGGGTTTATCGAGCAAAGTACAAATCTTAAAGCTTGCCGGATTGCGGCGAAGAAGAATATCTTTAAGATAACTTAAAGTTTTACCGCTGTCGAGGATATCCTCAACTATAAGCAAATCGGCGCCCTCTACAACATTTGTGTCGAGGTCCTTGATTATTTTTACCACGCCGCTTGTTGAAGTGCCCGAACCGTAGCTTGATACCGACATAAAGTCTATACAGCACGGAATATCGATGGCGCGCATAAGGTCGCCCATAAATACAACAGAGCCCTTTAAAACGCTGACCAAAAGTAATTTTCTGCCGCTGTCGCGGTAGTCGTCGCTGATCTGCTTACCGAGCGACGTAACAATTTCCTTTAATTTTTCCTCCGACAAGAGAACGCTCTCAATGTCATTCTTATAGTCTACCTTCATTATTCTCCCCCATTAAACCGGTTATAATTAAAAATCTGTTTGTGTCTTTATTGACGCGAAATTCCGACGAAGCACCGAACCCCTCAACCCAAACGGTTTTTTCACCGTTGCAGACAACCGGGATGCAAACTCTTATTTGCGGCGGTATTTTCGCTTCATTAAACAGCTTTTTAAGCGTCTTTGTATTCTTTCTGCGCGCAGAAGAAAACTTGTCGCCCTCTTTTCTGCTTCTCACCGAAAGAACATTGCCTATTTTATCACAATCCACGGCATTATCCAATAGTACTTTATTAAGATTTTGTAAATCTTTTTGAGTGAAAATCTGAATTTTAAGTTTACCGTACGGAAATTCCACGATGCCGTCTTTTACATTGAACGTTACGGAAAACGGTAAATTCTCCTCTGTTTTTTCGGAAAGGACGAGCGAGCCTTCCTTGTGAGCGAGTATTGTTTTACCGGGCAAAGTTACGCTTTTAGCCGTGCCCACCGCTTTTTCGGCATCATATATATGGACTGCGGATATATCTTTTTTTATATTTTCGCTTAAAAACTTCATTAAAATCCTGCGGCGCAACGCCTTGGGATAGCCCAAAAGCTTTTCTTCGTCTAAGCCGAGCGAAGTTTTACATTCGGAATATTTAAGCTCTGTGATTTCTTCTATCAACTTTTCGTCATCCGTCGCGTTTTCCGTAAGTCGGGAAAATGCCGAAAGAACCGACGGATTCATTTTTTGCAGAGTCGGAAAAACTACGTTTCTGATAACATTTCTTTTGTATTCGTTTTGAAGATTTGTACTGTCGGTAACGAAATCAAGCGAATTTTCTTTACAGTACAATTCAATTTCGTCCCGCGAAGTCATAATGAGCGGTCTTATTATATTGCCGCGTATCGGCGGTATGCCGCAAAGCCCCTTGCAGCCCGTTCCGCGTACAATATTCAAAAGCACGGTTTCGGCGCTGTCATTAAGATTGTGCGCCGTTGCGATTTTTGCGTTTTCGCCTGCCGTATTTTTAAAGCACTCATATCTTATTCGCCTGCCGCACTCCTCTTCGCTCTCGCCCGTCTTTTTACACTCAAGCGGTATATTAAAGCGGAATACGGTCAATTTTATTCCCAAACTTTTGCAAAAGTCGGAACAAAACTTTTCATCTCGTAAAGCCTCTTCACCGCGTATACCATGGTTTACGTGAACAGCTTCGACTTCAAGCGAAAACGAGTCCCTGAGTGAAACCAAAGCATGCGTAAGGCACACCGAATCCGCTCCGCCGGAAAGCCCCACGACGATTTTATCGCCGTAAGACAGCATATCGTATTTTTCTACTGCCGATAATATATCACGGTTCATTTCTGTTGTACTCCGCGGTCGTAAACAAAGTATACTGACCGTTCCAGTTAAGGTCTACGTCGGTAGTGCCGCCGTGGCGGTTTTTGGCTATTATGACCTGTGCTTTATTTTCGTCGGCAACTACACTTTCGCCCTTGTCCTCATCGAAATACGATTCACGGTACAAGAGTAAAATTATATCGGCGTCTTGCTCTATTGAACCCGATTCGCGAAGCTCCGACATAGTGGGTTTATGGTCTTTGCCCTTGCCCGACGCCGACTGGCGGTTAAGCTGTGAGCAGGTAACCACCGGTATTTTAAGGTCTTTTGCCATCAGTTTTAAGCTTCTTGTGATTTCCGCTACCTCCTGCGCACGGTTATCGGTACGCTTTGTACCGGTCATAAGCTGAAGATAGTCGATAATCACAAGGTCAACATCTTTAAGGCGGCGCACTCTCGCCTTCATTTCGGGAACGGTTATATTTGAAGTATCGTCAAAATAGAGCTCCGCCTTTGAAAGCGCGTCGGAGCACGTGGCAATTCTGATCCACTCTTCGGGAGAAATGTCGCCCGTTCTCATTTTTGAACTTTCAATTCTCGCTTCGGTGGCAAGAATACGCTGTGCAAGCTGTTCTTTTGACATCTCAAGCGAAAAGAAAAGAACCTTTTTACGCGAAGTTACAGCGGCATTGCGTGCGATATTCAGCGCGAAACTTGTTTTACCCATTGCAGGACGCGCACCGATAAGAACAAGGTCGGATTTATTAAGTCCCGTCATATATTTATCGAGCACGGAAAATCCCGTAGGAATACCCTTTCGGTCCTTACCCTCGGGAGTTGAAAGCAATGTCACGTTGGGGATAACGTCATTTATCACTATATCGCCGAGCTTAGTCGGTCCGTCGGTTGTTTTGCCCTGACGTATGTTATATATGCGCTGCTCTGCCGAATCGAGTATAGTCTCGGCATTATCGGATTCCTCCGAGCACTGATGAAGTATATCGTGCGAAACAGCCATAAGTTCACGCAGCGTGAACTTTTCCTTAACGATTTTGGCGTAGTTCATTACATTCGCCGTCGACGGTACCGCCTGTGCAAGCTGCGCTAAGTAATTTTTACCGTCTGCATCGTTATAGACCTCGTTCTTTTTGAGTTCCTCAAGAACTATTAACGGGTCTATCTTTGAACCGAGAGCGTCAAGCGTTACAATAACTGAATAGATATCGCGGTGCTGCGGAATATAAAAATGTTCTGCCTTGAGCACCGTCATTACATCCGAAAGACATTGCGGGTCAATAAGTATAGAACCCAAAACAGCCTGTTCCGATTCAAGCGAATACGGCTCTGTTAAATTGTCAAAAGACAGGTTGTCCATTTATTTCACATCCGGTTATGTTTTATTCTCCGACTTCAACGTAAAGCTTTGCGGTAATTCCGTTGTAAAGCTTTACCTCAGCCGTATATGTGCCGAAATTTTTGATGTCTGCCATAGACATCTTACGCTTGTCAACGGTAACGCCGAGCTGTTTGCCGACTGCCTCGGCAGCCTCTTTAACCGTAACCGAGCCGAAGAGCTTGCCGTTTTCGCCGGCTTTGGCTTTTAATTTTACGGTCTTTCCGTCAAGCTTTGCTTTTGCTTTATTTGCATTTTCGATTTCGACCTCTATCTTATGCTGCTTGGAAGACTCGCTGTTGCGAAACTCCGTGAGAGTCTGAGCATTAGCCTCAACCGCAAGACCCTTGGGGAAAAGGAAATTACGGGCATAACCGTCGGACGCCTTGACTTTTTCGCCGGCTTTACCGAGACCCTTTACATCCTTTTTAAGAATGACCTCCATATTTATCAATCCTTTCTTTTATACGGCACCCGTTTTTCGGGAACCGAAATCATAAATTACTGTAATAATTATCAATGGCGGTTTTAAGCATATTCTTAATTTCGCTCTCGGTAACACCTTTCAGCTGAACCGCCGCCATAGTCTGATGACCGCCGCCGCCGAGAGCCTCCATAATAAGCTGTACATTTACTTTGCCCATGGAACGCGCCGAGATATTTACAATATCGTCCGTCTTAAATATTACAAACGACGCGTCGACGCCGCTGACCGAAAGAAGCTCGTCGGCAGCCTGAGCGCAGACAACACGAATATCGTTTGACTCAATATCGGTAACCGAAATCGCACACGAGCGATACATTTCGGCATTCATAACAACCATACCGCGCAGTTTTCTCGATTCCATGGAATTTGCAAAGAATGATTTAACCGTCACGGTGTCTGCTCCGCGGGAGCGAAGATAAGCCGCCGCCTCAAAAGTTCGGACTCCTGCCCTTAGGACAAATTCTTTTGTATCAAGCATAATGCCCGACATCAAAGCCGTAGCACAAAGTGAATCGGCGACCGGACGTTTGTTTATATACTGCAAAAGCTCGGTTACCATCTCACACGCAGAGGACGCGTGCGGCTCATGATAAAAAATGACGGCGTTGTTTATGTAATCGACCGTTTTTCTGTGATGGTCTATAACAATAACGCTCTGGGCTTTGTCATAAACATTTTTTGAGTCAACAAAATCAGCCTTGTGGGTATCAACTACAATAAGCAAAGTCTTTTTGACTATAAGACGTTCGCCGGTTATGGGAGATACAAAGCAATCGTCATCGCTTTTTTCTATAAAATCAATAAGCGGCTGAGCAAGCGTTGTTTTTCGGTTAACAACTATCTTTGCATCTTTTCCGAGTGCCAAAGCTGCCTTATACATACCGTATGCGGCACCGACGCTGTCAAGGTCCGAAAATTTGTGACCAATTATGACTACATTCGAGGCATTTCTTATAAGCTCCGACATAGCAGAAGCCACAACTCTTGTACGAACCTTGGTGCGTTTTTCAACGCCCTTTGAAACTCCGCCGAAGAAGGTGTACTTATCGTTATCTTTTACGGCAACCTGATCGCCGCCGCGGCCGAGAGCCATATCAAGAGCCTGACGTGCGGCGCTTTCGGCGTCGCTTAAATTGTCTCCCCTGCCGACGCCTGCGGAAAGCGTTATTCCGACGGTAGCGCCGTTATAGGTATAGGTTCTGACATTTTCAAGCACATTGAATTTTTTGGAAATCATCTTTTCGAGCTCTGATTCGGGTACTATTGCTATAAAACGCCCCGTTCCGAGTTTGCGGAAAACGCCGCTGAACTCTGAAAACCAGTTTTCGGTAAGTCTTTCCACCGCGCTTGTTATTTCGGCATATTCGCTCTCTTTATATACTCTGTAAAACTCGTCGATACTGTCAACGGCGATAAGAGCCACAGCCGGTTTTGACATACGGTACTCTCTGACAATGCTTTTAAGGTCGGTATCATCAACAAAATATAAAACCGTGCAATTGTCGCCCGAACAGTCAACGGTTCCGCTTATAACCGTATAATCGCGGCCGTCATAAGACGCGGAAAACCTGTTTTCGGCTGTAAGTTTCGAAAGATCCGTGCCGCCTGTAAAAACGGATATATTGTCTTCCTTCGGCTGGCGTGTTCTTATAACATTTGTTTTAAAAAGGTCGTTATACCAAAGTATTTTTCCGTTTGCCTTGCAGATTATCGCAGGGAGCGGAAAATATTTTAACATATCTTTATCCGACAGCGACGCATTAAGCGAAAGAACCGCATTTTTTATTATACGAAACTCATTGTGCATTTTAAGGATTGCGGAAACCGCAAGCACAACGGAAAGAGCCGCTTCGCCTATGGCAAGAGGCAAAAGCACTCCCTTTGCGGCGGTCACGACAGAAGCCGTAAACAGCGCGACAACCGCAAAGAACGTAATCGGATAAGTTTTAATGAGATGGCTTATTTTGAATTTCATTTTTACTCCCTTTGGCGCTGCGGCACAAAACCAACACTTTCGCGGTTATAAGCCGCAAAGAGGCACAGCGCTCATTTAAAAAAGCAAATAAAAATCAGTTATATTTCCATTATAACGGGAAGTATCATGGGACTGCGCTTGGTCTCGTGGTACATAAGATGCGAGACTTCGTCGCGGAGGCGGTTTTTAACGGTGCTCCAATCACGGACTCTCTCAAACATACAATCGGCTATAACGCTGTCGCAAAGCCTTCTCGCCTTTTCAATAAGTTGCTCGGATTCGCGTACATATATAAATCCGCGTGAAACAACCTCCGGGCCCGAAAGAACGTCGCCTGTTTCTTTGTCAATTGTAGCAACTATAATTATAAGTCCGTCCTCAGCAAGGCGCTTTCTGTCGCGCAACACAACCGAGCCTACATCGCCGACGCCTGAGCCGTCAACAAAGACCATACCTGCCGGTACATCGCCGGAAATTCTGATTTTATCCTCTGTCAGCTCTACTTCCTTGCCGTTGTCGGCAATAAGGATATTCTGAGGAGGTATTCCGACGCTTTTAGCAAGTCCTGCATTTTTACGCAAATGCTTCTGCTCGCCGTGCACGGGAATAAAATACTTGGGCTTTGTAATGCTCATCATTATTTTAAGTTCTTCCTGGCAGGCGTGACCAGATACGTGAACGTCATACATTTTTTCATATACTACCTCAGCGCCCTGTTTTAAAAGCTCGTCAACTACTTTGCCGACCATTTTTTCATTGCCGGGAATGGGTGTTGCGGAAATAATTACATAATCGTTGGGGCAGATAGCCACGCGTCTGTGCTCGGAAAACGCCATTCTGTAAAGTGCGGACATAGGCTCGCCCTGACTGCCCGTAGTTATAATAACAAGCTTATCGGCAGGATAACGATTGATACTGTCTATTCCTATAAGTATACCTTCGGGAATACGGATGTACCCCATCTCGGCAGCTATCGAAACAACATTTTCAAGGCTTCTGCCGGAAAGAGCTACCTTTCTTCCGAGACTTTCCGCGACGTCTATTATCTGCTGTACACGGTGGATATTTGAAGCGAATGTTGCGACGATAAGGCGTCTGCCGTTTGCTTTTCTGAACTGCGTTTCAAACGTCTCGCCGACTTTTCTCTCGCTCTCGGTAAAGCCCGGCTTTGCCGCGTTTGTGGAATCTGAAAGAAGCGCAAGCACGCCTTCCGTTCCGAGCTGTGAAAGACGAGCTATATCAATAACTCCGCCGTCTATGGGGGTCGTATCTATTTTAAAATCGCCCGTCTGTATGACTGTTCCGGCAGGTGACTTTATAGCGAGAGCCACGGCGTCGGGAATTGAGTGGTTTACGTGTATGAGCTCAACGTCAAAGCAACCGAGCTTTATATGGTCGCCGGGTTTTGCAACATTAAGGCTGCACTGATTTAAAATACCGTGTTCTTTGAGCTTGCCCTCGATAAGACCTATTGTAAGGCGTGTTCCGTATACGGGAATGTTAATCTGCTTTAAAAGATACGCAAGGCCGCCTATATGGTCCTCGTGACCGTGTGTTATGACTATACCGCGTATTTTGCTTGCATTCTCGGTTACATAGGTAAAATCCGGAATTACAAGGTCTACTCCGAGCATTTCCGTATCGGGAAATTCAAGTCCGCAGTCAACAAGCATCATATCGTCGCCGCACTCATAGAGGGTCATATTTTTACCGACTTCATTGAGTCCGCCGAGGAATGCGATTTTAAGCGGCACCTTATTCTTTTTACCGCGGCGCTTGCCTTGGCCCTTTGTGTTACCGTTTGTTTTGGGCTGCTTACGTTCGCTTTTCACAGACTTTGAAGTGTTGTTTTTCTGAACGGACCTCTGCTGTGTTTTTGAATTTTGATTTTTTGTCTTTTGTGTGTTTTGTTTTTTCTGACCGGCGGAATTTTTCTTGCCGGAAGTTTGTTTTTTTGCTGTTTTGCGGTTCTCAAGGCCGTTTTTTTCGATAGAGAGAGCGTTTTGTTTCGAGTTTTTGGGTACAGTTACCTTTCCGCGGCTGATCTGCTTTTTGGGCTGATCCGACTGCGGAATAAGTCTCTCTGTTTTTTTCTTTACCATTAAATATCTCCTTAATAAAAAATAAATATATGTATCCTGCTTTTCAAAACGTACGAAAAAGCAGGTAAAATCCTAATCAAGATACGGCACCACTCCACCGCATAATCATGGATTATAATATAATACTCTTTTTTGTCTCGGATGTCAATTGAGAACGGAGCCGAAGTCCCTCAGCTTATTTTCGATATCGGCACACAGTTCGCGTGACATCTCGTAACTTACCGCTTCGGAAACAATTTCTAATTTTTCACCCGTTTCAGACGGCTTTAACAGCACTCTGCCGCCATCGCGATACATTGTTATACCGTCATAAGACGGATAAACTGTATCGTTCGGAAACGCTCTGCAAATATCCTCGGGCACGGAGGAAAAATTGACGGTTTTGTGTTTAACAAAGAATTTAGGTATCTGCGAAAGCAGTTTGGGGAAAGAGTATCCGGTCTCGCGCATTATACCGAGTATTTTTACTGCCATAAACAGACCGTCACGCAAGAAATACTGTTTTGATGACAGATATTTGAGTTCGTTGCGAACAGATGTCTCCGATTGCAAAGGGTAACGCAAAACGCGCTTCTCATATCCGTTTGCCATGGTGTTTATAACCGCAGGAGCATCGTACGGCACGGCAACGTCATGGCCGCACTGGAACTCATACAGGCAGCACAAAGAAATCAGCTTATCCATATCGATCCACCCGCATTCACGGCAAAAAGCCGAAATTTCAGTGCCGCCTTTTGTTATCTTAAATGTGATGTCGTCGCCCTTATCGCATCCGAGAGATAAAAGACAATCCTCCATAAGCAAAAGGATATCCTTATTATCGCTCATTACATTTGCCGAAATACCGCCGAGCATATCGCCCGATTGCCTCAAAAGTTCACGACGATACATACTGCTCATACTCGATATATCGGAAACGGCTCGCATATTTTGTGCCGAACAACGGCGAAATCCGCCGTTTTCCATGTGACGTTCAAATTCCTGCTCAGAATCGGGTGATAACGGCAGACCGCCGTCTCCGTAAAACACCGAATGAATACCGTTCTTTTCCGAATAAATGAAAATTCCGCAGCCGAGAGAACAAAAAGAAGAGAAAAATCCAACTTCGGACAAAAAGCACGTGCCGAAGTCAAATACATGCGAGCCCGATGATATAAGTCCCGCCGTAACTGCCTTTACCGCCGCCGAGGAAGAAACGCCGTCATCGTACCCAATGCCTGTTCGCATACCGAATTCACAACTGCCCAAGGCTCTGCCCGCTTCGCAAAACAATCCTATATCAAAATCTCCGAAAAACGAACCGGTACCGCAGCTGCCTAAAGAGGCAATATTTTCGGCGTAATAATAAGCCGACGGCTGACTTTCGGGCGTGGAAATACCGCCGTGCGGTTTCGGTATGACTTTCGCATTTTCGCCAACCGTCATATTTCTGCCGACAGTCGATTTCTCACACAACACGCTGCCCAAAGACATTTTGCTGTTTTCCTCCGCAACCGAATTTACACCCATAACGGCTCCCGATATATCCGCACCGCGCAAAACGGCGGATTTACAGAGCATAATACTGCCGCGGACAAATGCTTTTTCGCCTATAAAGCAGCCGTCGCCCACCACGGTATACGGGCCTAAATCCGCTCCGTCCGAAATTTCGGCATTTTCCCCTATGAACACAGGCGGCGTAATATTGTATTTGCCGCAAGGCAGTTCGCTGTTTGAATATATACCGTCGCATATCTCCGGCAAAGAAAACACGGTTTTCCCGTCAAGCATATCGCGGGTACACTTTATATATGACAATACCGTATTTATACTGCGCCTGTAACCGGCACATCGAATGGCGAAAAGATTTTTATTTTCCGATAGCATTTCGGGCAGTATATCGTTTGAAAAATTAGCAATCGCGCGGCCGCGAAGCATTTTTAATATTTTATGTGAAATTATATAAATACCCGTATCCGCCTTATCGGTCAGCAAACTTCCCCTGCCGACGCTTCCGGAAAAGCCTGTGATTTTTCCCGACGGAGAGGTGAAAACGAGTCTTTCCCCCGTAGTTCTGTCGTAATGTGAGGTCAGCACCGTTATGTCCGCCCCGACGCTTCGGTGATATTTTTCGGCTTCGGTCAAATCGAAGTCAAAGAGCACATTATCGTTTATCAGTATTACGTCGTCATCCGTTTCTTCGTTTGAATTTAAAAACAAATTAAAAGCGTCGTTTATACTTTTTCCGACAATCGGTTTAATCTTCACTCCACAATCGGAGCTGTCGTTTAAGTACTCCGATATTTTTTCGGACGGCGCTTCGAGCAATAGCGCAATTTCATTTGTTCCGTAGAACGAAAGCATGTCGGTTATATAGCTTATCAGCGGTTTACCGAGTATCGGCAAAAGAATTTTCGTCATACCGAAAAAATCATCGTTAAAAAAATTGTCTCTGAGATCGGCCGCTATTACCGCTTTCACAAAACCACCGTAACCTTTCATACACAATGCGCACTTCGTAAGCGTGAGGAATATAAAAATATTATTGCCCCGTCGTTATAAAATAATCTGTTGTTTTAATGCGAATTTAATGTTAAAATATCCGTGTGATTTTATGACAAATCGGATGTGAACACATGGAAAAAGAGCTTGATAAAATTGAAATGTACACCGACGGTGCGTGTTCGGGAAATCCTGGCCCCGGTGGTTGGGGAACAATTCTGCGGTTCGGTTCGGCGGAAAAAGAGCTTTCCGGCGGAGAACGCAACACCACAAACAACAGAATGGAGCTGACTGCGGTAATAGAGGGGTTTAAGGCACTTAAAAGACCGTGTGACGTAACTCTTTATACAGATTCAAAATATGTTGCGGACGCCATAACAAAAGGCTGGGCAGAGGGCTGGAAAAAGAATGGCTGGAAAAAGAGCGACGGCAAGCCGGCGTTAAATCAGGAGCTTTGGGAGGAACTTTTAACTCTCATATCAAATCACCGCCTTAAAATAATATGGCTGAAAGGCCATGCCGGTCACCCCGAAAACGAGCGCTGCGACAGTATGGCTGTAAAGGAAAGCCGCAAATTCATTAAATAAATTTATATACATAACAGGGCGTCTTGCATCGGCAGGCGCCCTGTTTTTGTGCGAACAAAAAATATCAACCGACATTTACGAAAACGCCGGTTGATACGAATAGATGTATTAGATACTATAACAAGCCTTACCTTTTCGGCAGAAGGAGTTGCATCCTTTATCATCTCACAAAGCTTTATCTCATTTTCGCATGTAGCACCATACGTGAGTCCGTTTTCGACAGCGTTATGAATTGATTTTATAACTCTTTCGTCTCCGTGACCTAAAATATTCGGACCGAATGAGCAAACGAAATCAACATAGGAATTACCTTCAACATCGGTTATTTTGTCGCCGTTTGCACTCTTGACAATAAAAGGTTCTATAGTCGGGTTATCTCCGCAAACTGCACAGCTATGGTGATTATCGGGAAGTTTGATTGTGTGAAATTCCATTTTTAGCGCGTCAAAGGTTAAAAGCTTACCGGTGAGCAAATCGCCCTTGCCGATAATATACTTAATCGCCTCCATCGCCTGCAATGAACCGATCACTCCGCCCATAGCACCGATTACACCCGCCTGTTTACAGGTCGGAACCGCGTCCTTGGGTGGCGGATTTTTGAATACGCAGCGATAACAAGGTCCCTCGCCCGGTACATAAGTCATAAGCTGACCTTTAAATCTGATTATACCTGCGTGAGAAAAAGGTTTTTTAGCCATAACACATGCATCGTTGATAAGAAATTTTGCAGGGAAGTTATCTGTTCCGTCCAAAATAAAATCATAATCCTTGATAAGGTCCATAATATTGGTTGAATCGACAAACATACGATATGTATTTACCTTAACATCGGGATTTATTGCCTCCATGGTTTCCTTTGCAGACTTAACCTTTGCCTTGCCGATATCCGCCGTGGTGTGAATTACCTGTCTTTGAAGATTTGAAAGATCGACCTCGTCGGCGTCAACAATACCGATTGTGCCGACACCTGCCGCAGCGAGGTACAAAGCCGCGGGAGCTCCTAAGCCGCCCGCTCCGATGATAAGAACCTTTGCATTAAGCAGCTTTTGCTGACCTTTTACGCCGACCTCTTTAAGAATTATATGGCGTGAATAGCGTTCAAGCTGTTCGTTTGAAAACATTAAGCTTTTCCTCCTCCCATAAAATAGAGAAATTCCACTGCGTCATTTTCGTTAAGCTTTGTTGTGGGAAATGCCTCTCTGTCAACAAATTCGTCATTTACGGTTACCGTTACATACTCTGCATTTTCAACATTTTCCTTTTCGATAAGCTCGCTTACGGTGATACCGTCATCATACTGTTTCTTTTCGCCTGCTACTGTAATAAACATATTAAAGCCCTGCCTTTTTTATAATTTCTTCTTTTGAAAGCATACCTACTGTTCTGTCTGTTTCTTTGCCGTCGATAAAATACAAAATAGTCGGTGATGCAATCACTTCATATTTTTCTGCAAGAGATGAATCAATATTGACATTCACCTTTGCGATTTTGACCTTACCTTCAATCATCCTCAATATCGCCCAAAGCAGCGCTCATTGCCTTACAGGGAATACAACTGTCGGAATAAAAATCAAGAATAACGGGAACATTGCTTTTTAAAACTTCGGTTTCAAAATTGCTTTCATTTATTCTGATTGACATTATTCATCCGCTCCTTTTTCAACAATAAGAGTGTATGTTCCGTCCTCATTATCAAGGAGTTTTTTAATCTTGTGTCCCTCTTCTTTCATACTGCGCGGTACATTTTGAACAGGCTCGCCGTCATTCATTTTAACTGCAAGTGTTTGACCGACTTCAAGTTCTTCAATTGCACACTTCGCCTTAACAAAGGTTATACTGCCATATATCCTTTTCGGTCCAGTTGGATATAGGGAAAACTCTTATGCTCTCGCCCTTGTTTATTTCGGTATTATAAAGTTTCCACATTTCTGGGCGCTGATTTTTCGGGTCCCAAGCATGAGAAGCGTTACGGAAAGAAAAAATTCTCTCCTTGGCTCTTGACTTTTCTTCATCACGCCTGCCGCCTCCGAAAGCCGCGGTAAAGCCGTATTTATTGAGCGCCTGCTTTAATGCCTGAGTTTTCATAATATCGGTATAAGACGACCCGTAATCGAAAGGATTGATACCTTTCTTTACACCGTCCTCGTTGATATATTCAAGCATTTCGATTCCGTATTTTTTAGCTACCTTATCTCTGAACTCTATCATTTCGTGAAACTTCCATGTAGTGTTTACATGAAGAAAAGGAAACGGTGGTTTTTCAGGATAAAACGCCTTGAGTGCCAAATGAAGCATAACAGAGGAATCTTTGCCTATCGAATAAAGAATAACGGGCTTTTCACATTCTGCCGCAACTTCTCTTATTATGTATATCGCTTCAGCCTCAAGAGCATCAAGGTGTGAAAGTTTACTCATACATAATCTCCTTAGCTAATATTTATTTGAATTCTTAGAATTAACATCAACGGTTATTTTTGTACCGTCATATTTTTCAATATTCCAATGAAGAATATCACCGTCTTTTTTTACATTAAGGCTGCTGCCCCTGCCGCCGATATCTGCACCGAGGAAAAATTTGATTGCACCGACATTACATTCCTTAACGCATGAAACGCAGCCCCAGCATAAATCCGGATATTTCATATATGCCTTACCTGATTTCTCGCTTATCAGTGTACCGGGGCAGACATCTACACATTTTAAACAGCCTACGCATTTATCGCCGTCAATTCTTATGCTCATAGTATTCCTCCTTTATAAGAGGCACTTTAAATGTGTTTATTTCTCCGTTTTTCATAACGGAATTTATATAACACTTAAAGTCGGCGTTTTCTTCGGGATAGCTTAAATTCTCATTAAAGGTATGCCAACGGGTTTCCTTTCGCGCTTTCAAATGAGCAATCAGTGCAAGACATACGCAAAGCCTTTCTTTAAGTTCAAAAATGAACATCAACTCGTGCATATCGCTTGTTCTTAAATCATTTGAAAGCGAAATGATATGTTCGATTTTTTCTTTTGCCAAATCAAGCTGTTTTTCATTAAATCTGTAATTGACAGAAATACCGCCTGCGTATTCGTCCATTACCTTTTGCATTGCCTCTTCAAGTTCGGACACGGTGAACGGTGATGAATTATTTTCAAAATATTTTTCATATTTCGGTATATTAAATTCGATTTTTTCGTTTGATTTATAATCTTTGATAATACTTTCTGCCGCTATTTCACCCTCGGCAAGTGCACCCGTTACGTATTTTTGAGGGCAACCGCCGGCGACATCGCCTGCCGCATAAAGGCCTTTGACCGTAGTCTTTCTGTTTGTATCTACCCAAAACCCCGAAGCCGTATGTCCGCCTACTATGTATGGCTCTGTACCGCAAATTTCAACGTCCTGCTCGCTCGGTGACTTGCCGCTTTCAATCCATTTAAGCGTTTGACTCGGTGCCATATTGAGATACGCTTTTAAAAGAGAATCGTCCTTATCCCCGGTTATACCTGAGGTCTTGAGGTAACAAGGACCGTTACCGAGTTGGTTTTCCTCTACAGTTCCGTAAACTCTTTCGCTTGTGGTCAGACCGTATTTGGTTTCGTAAATTTCGCCTTTTGAATTGATCTGCTTTGCACCGACGCCCTGAGCAATTGTGCCTGTTGGAGCAATAGTATCCTTGCACCTCAAAGCAACAAAACGCATTTCAAAGGTTGTCATTTCGGCTCCTGCTCTGAGTCCCATCGCATAGCCTGCACCGGTATTAAACGGAGGATACCACATTTTGTGCTTAGAAAAACCGGGGTTATTCGGCTTATAAAGTCCGCTTGCACCGCCTGTAGCAATCAGCACGGCATTTGCATAAATCACATACGCAGTATTTTCCCTTATACTAAAACCTGCCGCTCCGTAAACCCTGCCGTTTTTAACAAGCAAATCCGTTATATTGACAAAGTTCAGCACATCGACATTTTTGGCGTTGTCAACCGCCTTTGCAAGTATAGGTTTGAAGTTTTCGCCGTTAATTTTAATATTTCGGTTCCCTCTTGCAACATAATCGCCGTTTTCGTCCTTTAGGATAACAAGACCTAAATCCTCCATTTTTTTCGTACAGGAATTAAATCTTTTCGCCGCAGATAATAGCAGGTCATACCTTACAATTTCGTTTGCGTCATTAGTGGCATATTCCACATAATCCTCAGGTTTTCTTCCTTTAACTATATAAGCATTTATCGCATTTACACCTGCGGCAAGACAACCGCTTCGCTTAATGTTCGCTTTTTCCGCAATCAGCACAGATAAACTTGATTTTTCGCTGAGTGTGAGTGCCGCATAACAGCCTGCCGTACCGCCACCGATAATCAAAACATCTGTATTGATTTTCTTTGTTTCTAATTTCATATATTATACTTACCCTATAGATTTAGTATGATTATGTGTCAAAATAAATTTGTGGACAAATACCTTTCGCCCGTATCAGGTAAAATAACCACAATGTTTTTATTCTTATTTTCTTTTCGCTTTGCAATTTCAACAGCCGCACAAAGTGCTGCCCCTGAAGACGAACCGACAAAAACACCTTCTTTTTTTGCCACATACCTTGTCATATCATACGCTTCATTATTGCCGACCTTTATTATTTCATCAATAAGACTTAAATCAACGACTTCGGGAATAAAGCCTGCTCCGATACCCTGTATTCTGTGCGGTCCGGGCTTTTCACCGGAAAGGACAGCAGATGTTGCAGGCTCGACTGCAATAATTTTTATATCGGGATTTTTTTCTTTAAGATATTTTGCCGTACCGGTAATTGTACCGCCTGTGCCGACAGCGGATACAAAGAAATCCACCTTGCCGTCAAGGTCGTTATATATTTCAGGACCCGTTGTTTTGTAATGTATCTCCGGATTTGCCTTATTTTCAAACTGATGAGGTACGAATGAATTTTCAATCTTCCGTGAAAGCTCCTCGGCTCTTTTTATTGAGCCTTTCATACCGTACATACCCGGTGTAAGTACAACCTCAGCGCCCAAAGCCTTTACTATTTTCCTGCGCTCAATACTCATTGAATCAGGCATTGTGAGAATCAGTTTCAGCCCTTTGCAGGCACATGTGAACGCAAGACCGATACCGGTATTTCCGCTTGTGGGCTCAATAATAGTTGTGTCTTTATTTACAAGCCCTTTGCTTATCGCGTCTTCAATAAGCGCATTTCCCACTCTGTCTTTAACGCTCCCCATGGGGTTAAATGACTCTATTTTTGCTATAATATTTCCGCCGAGCTTTTTATCGCTTTTAAGTTTATTTAGTTTTAACAACGGCGTATTACCTATTAAATCCGAAATGCTTTCATACACTTTCATACGCAAACCTCTTTTCTGATTTAACTCATAATATCACCATAATCATACTTTGTCAATAGGATTAGTATGTTTTATAGGTAAAAAAACAGATAGGCAACAGAAATTGCCTATCTTTTAGAATATGACGTCTGATATTTGCATTGCACCGCCGCGATAAAAATTGATTTTTCTATTATTTTTCGGTAATCAAATTTAATTCATCGGCGGTTATTTCGCGGCACTCGCCGTCTTTCAGTCTTTCGTCAAGGAACAGTCCGCCCATTTTTATACGGCGAAGATCTACGACTTCATTTCCGACGGCGCAAAACATACGCTTTATCTGATGATATTTACCCTCACAAATAGTTATTTCACACTCTTTATCGGACAGTATTTTTATTTTTGACGGCAAAAAAGCTGTCCCGTCACGCAGGGTAATGCCGTTTTCAAGTACCGAAACAGCCTCATCTTCGATATTATCACGAAGCGATGCGACATAAGTCTTATCAATATGATTTTTTGGTGAGAGAATACGGTGTGCGAACTCGCCGTCATCGGTTATCAGCACAAAGCCCGTAGTATCTTTATCGAGTCTGCCGGCCGGGAACAGCCCACGACGCATAAGCTCCTCGGGTACAAGGTCGCAAACGGTCTTTTCGCCTTTTCCGTCGCTTGCCGAAACAACACCTTTCGGCTTATTTAGCATAATGTAAATATGCTTTTTTATTGTAAAAATTTCACCGCGTACCCTTATTTCGTCCGTCTCGGCATCGACCTTTTCGGAACCGCTCTTGACCGTCTTGCCGTTAACCTCAACATCGCCGTGCGAAATCAGCCCCGCCGCGTCTTTTCTGCTGAGCTTGCCGCTGCCCGCTATAAGTTTATCTATCCGCTCTTTTTTCATCCGTTTCTCCTTATTTATTCGCCGGTGTTATCGGGTTTGGCAAAGCCGTGCATAAAGCCGTTAAGCTCTGTTGAGCACACATCTCCGCCTATTACCTTACCGTCATACACCAAAATATTTGCGTGGATAAATCCGGTATTTTCGTAACCGGTATAATTTGTAATCTCATATGTCCAACGCTTTACCCGTTTTGAAGCGTACAAGGATAAATCAAATCCCTGTTCCTTTTGAAGCTCATTGTATTTTTCGTATACATCATCAAATTCCGCGGGAATAATCACTTCGCAAACCTCGACAGGGTCCTCTTTTACACTCCAGCCGAACTGCGAAAGATATGCAATTCTGTCCTCGGAGGAGGCGGCTCTGATATTTAACGCCGCCGTTTTGCCGACCTCTGCCGTATGATGAGAAACAACAATCAGTACGACTGCGAGCAACGCCACAAAAAATATAAGCAGCGCCATTTTTACTTGCCTTTTCTTTACGGAGTATACGAACATATAAATTCACCTCGAAGCAAATATATGCAACGAGGCGAAATAAAATACTATATAAGGCAGCAAAAATTACTTGCTCTCTTCGGGAGCCTTTTTATGCTGAGCGGCAGCTTTGAGAGACTGACGCACGCGTCTGATCTCATTTACGGAGTTGGTAAGACCCTCGTCTGCCATAGATACGACTCTCTCAACATATTCACCTGCGCTTTTGCGCATATCGTTGGACCACTTCTGCGCCTGCTCTGTAAGCTCCGCGGCGGTTCCTCTCGCCTGCTCGACGATACCGTTTGCCTTTTTGCGTGCTTCCGCCATAATATTTTCCGCCTCTGCCTCGGCGCCCTTTGTTATCTCGTGCTCGGAAACAAGCTCATCGGCTTTTTTCTTTGCGGCGGTTATAATGCCCTCGGCGGTACTCTGAGCCGCTGTAAGTATTTCTTTTCTCTCGGAGGCTATTTTTCTCGCCTGCATCAGCTCATCGGGCATATTAAGTCTCATATCCTCGATTGTGGTTCTGAGTCTTTCGACGTCAACTATCTGATTTGAAGTAAAAGGAACGGATTTTCCCTCGTCGATTATCTGCTCAAGTTCCTCTATTAAGCTTTCAATAGTCATTTGTTTTACACCTCTTATTTGCTGTCTCTCTGGTTATTTTTTTATCCTTTTGATAATGTCCTCGCGTATTTCAGCAGGAACGAATGTACTGATGTCACCGCCGAGCTCACAGACCTGTTTTACAACACTTGAGCTTAAGTACATATTTTCGGCACGCGTTGTAATGAATACCGTTTCAAGTTCGTTATTGAGTTTTTTATTTGTGAGCGCCTGTTGAAATTCATACTCAAAATCCGAAACCGCACGAAGTCCCTTTACTATGGCAACCGCCTCCTTGCGGCGTGCGTAGTCGGCGAGCAAACCGTCATAGCGGTCTACCTCGACATTCGGCATATCTGCGGTGCAGCGCTTCAAAAGCTCAACTCTCTCCTCCGACGTGAAAGCATAATTATTTTTTTTATGATAATTTGTCATTACGACAACGATGACCTTATCAAACATTTTCGCACTTCTGCGGATAATGTCAAGGTGCCCCATTGTAACAGGGTCAAAACTGCCGGGACATATAACCGTTTTCAAGGAATCCCCTCCGAATTTACTTTTTATAGGTAGTGAGTTTAGTCTTGGAATATTTATATTCCTTAAACTTTTTAATATCACCGACTTCTTCCGGTAATTCCTCGCGATAATCGGTTTCGCACATTACAATGCCGCCGTCATTTAAAACACTGTCGACAAGCGACAGAGCTGTTTCTGCCATTTGCCTGTTATACGGCGGATCAAGGAGAATTATATCAAACTTTTCCGCGGTACTGCGAAGAAAACCAAAGCTGTCGGAATTTATAACCGTGGCTTTATCTGACAAACCGCAGGCTTTAAGGTTTTGCTTGACAACGGAAAAAGCCTCTGCGCTTTTATCAACAAACACAGCCTTTTCGGCGCCGCGTGAAAGAGCCTCTATTCCGAGCTGACCCGACCCCGCAAAAAGGTCAAGCACCGATTTCCCGGGAATATCAAACTGTATTATACTGAACATAGCCTCTTTTACCCTGTCGGTAGTCGGGCGTACGATTTCTTCGCCCTCAAGAGTCACAAGTTTTCGTCCTCTGGCTGTACCGGTAATAACTCTCATAAGTTCTCCCCATAAAAATGCTTCTAATATTATTTCATTATTTTATCACAATTGTCAACAGTTTTCACTATTTTTTTAAATTTAAGAGCATTTTCTTTAATTCTTCAGCGTCTTTCGCGGTCTTTTCCGCTCCGGCTTTTTCGAGAACTTCCCTGTCGCGATAGCCCCAAAGCACGGCAATCATACTAAGACCCGAATTTCTTGCCGTTTCAACATCAACCTCGCTGTCGCCGACGTATACGGTCTCGCTCTTTTCGGAGCCCATCTTTTCCATGGCAAACAAAACATTGTCGGGAAACGGCTTGTTTCTGCGTTCTTTTACGCTTCCGACAACTGTTTTGACATAATCGCCGAACATTTCGCCGCAGAGCTCCTGCGCGGCAAAATCCGCTTTATTTGTAACAATAGCAAGCTTAAAGCCGTTTTCATAAAGAGTTTTCAGCATATCCGTAATTCCGGGATACGGTTTCGTTTTATTTGCCATATTCTTTTTATAATTGCGGCAGAAAATATCAAAGCATTTATCAATTTCCGCCTTATCGGTGCCCATGGGAACAGCTCTCTCGATAAGCTTATATATACCGTTTCCGACAAACCTGCGCACCTCGTCGCGCGTTCTTTCGGGGTAACCCTCGGTTCTGAGTGTGTAATTTGTGCTGTCGGCAAGGTCGTCGAGAGAATTAAGGAGAGTTCCGTCGAGGTCAAATATAACTGAGTTTTTCATTTTACTGATCCTTTGCATTGTAATAATCGTAAATTTTCTGTGCGACGGACGGTGTTATACCCGGAACTTTTGAAAGCTCCGCAACATCGGCGTTTCTGATTGCCGTTATTGTTTTAAAATACTTTAAAAGAGCCGTTGCCCTTTTTTCGCCGACACCGTCTATCTCGGTAAGCGAAAGAGAAAGCCCGCGTTTTTCGTGTTTTTTATGATGATACGCTATGGAAAAGCGATGAACCTCGTTTTGAATTTCGGATACAAGAGTAAATACCTGGCGCTTGGAATTTATGGCTATCTCGCCGCCGTCGCCCGAAATTGCGCGCGTACGGTGACGATTGTCTTTTACCATACCGAAAAGAGGAATGTTAAGCCCGAATTCGCGAAGCACGGGTTCTACGGCGTGAACCTGTCCGATGCCGCCGTCGAGCAATATAAGGTCGGGTAATTTGCCGAAGCCCTCTTCGGAATTTTTACTTTTTTCATACTCGGAAAAACGTCTTGTAAGCACTTCGTTCATTGCGCGGTAATCATCGTTACCGTCAAAGCTCTTTATTGCAAAACGCTTATAAGCCTTGCGATAAGGCTTACCGGATTTAAAGACTATCATACCTGCCACAGAGTCCTGACCTGCGGTATGCGATATATCGTAGGACTCGATATACTCCGGAGTCTTTTTAAGTCCGAGTAAATCCTTAAGTTCATCGAGAACGGCAATTTCCCTGCCGGTTCTGCCCTTTTTAATGGCGAGTTTTTCTTCGGCATTTTTACGGCACATATTTACTATTTCAAGCTGTTCGCCCCTTGACGGAACAAAAACCGTGACCTTTTTGCCTTTTTTCTCGGTAAGCCATTGCTCCAAAAGTTCCTTGTCGGCAACCTCGCCGTCTACCGTAACGCGCTTCGGGATATTGTCTCGCATAGAATAATATGACGTTATGAAATCGGAGCGCATAGTCTCTTTATCACCTGGGTCGTCAAAGAAAAAGTGCTCGCTGTCAAAAAGTCTGCCGTTTGAAAATCTCAAAACCGCAAGGCACACACTGCCGTCAATATCGGCGGTTGAAAAAACGTCCTGTTCCTCAACCGATTTATATACAACCTTTTGCTTTTCCTTTATGCGTTCTATGGCGTTTATGCGGTCGCGGAGCTTTGCCGCCTGCTCAAAATCCAATTCTTCTGCCGCATTTTCCATTTTTTCGCGCAAATCGGCTATTATTTCGCGGCTGTCACCCTTTAAAAACGCAACTGCGCCGTTTACCGCCTCGTCATAATCGGCTTTTTTGATTTTACCCGTACAAAGTCCGCAACATTGCGAAATATAATAATTAAGGCATGGTCTGCTCTTGCCGAAATCGCGCGGAAAGACCTTGTTGCACTGCGGTAATTTGAATATTTTATTGGCCGCGTCCACACTTTGCCTTACCGAATACGAACTGAGATACGGACCTATATATTCCGAACCGTCATCTTTTTTATTGAACACGGCGGAAATCTTGCGATATTCACCTTCGGATATGCGAATGTAGCTGTAACCCTTATCGTCTTTTAAAAGAATATTGTATTTCGGCGAATGCTGTTTTATCAGACTGCACTCAAGAACGAGAGCTTCAAATTCGCTTCCCGTTACTATATAATCAAAACGGTCGACATTTTCCACCATTTTACGTACTTTTATCGGATGGCGATTTTGCGAGCCGAAATACTGGCTGACGCGGTTTTTAAGTGCTTTTGCTTTACCGATATATATTATTTCCCCATCGGCATTTTTCATAATATAAACGCCCGGCAAAAGAGGCAGGCTCATCGCCTTTTTTCTGAGTATTTTCATTTTCGGATTCAAAGCACTCACCGCCCTTCGTTAAAAAATAAGGCACACCGAAGAAAATACGGTGTGCCGTTTTAATTGAATATTTAAATTACTCGGCAAAGCCTGATTCAACAAGCTTAACAAGCTCCTCAACGGCCTGTTCTTCATCGGGGCCGCCGGCAATGATCCTGATCTTTGTGCCACCCATTATGCCGAGTGAAAGAACGCCGAGAAGGCTCTTTGCGTTAACTCTTCTCTCTTCCTTTTCAACCCAGATAGAAGATTTAAACTCATTGGCTTTCTGAATGAAGAAGGTTGCAGGACGAGCATGAAGTCCTACCTGATTTTGAACAAGAACATCTTTAACGTACATAGTTATTCTCCCCAAATATTGATATATAATAATGTTTTTTCTTCGTACCGTTAACATATTATACCACAAAACTTGTCCTCGTCAACGGCTTTGACACGATATATGGGGGATTTTGCAATAATTCGGCTGTACCTCCAAAGACAAATCAAAACAATTTTAAATGTTTGTGCAAAATAACAACCGCAAGCTTTAGTTCATATTGAATATACACAAAAAAATCGGGCACAAATCAGTTGTTGACTTTTTGGTGAATCGGATATGTTTTTTCGCTTAAAACGCCGAAGCTGTAACCCATACTTTTATAATATGCGATTATCTCGGGAAGTGCCTCCACAGTTGTGTTTTTCACCGCAGAATCGTGCAAAAGTACAACTATTGTGTTGGATTTCGGTACTTTTTTACAATTCTCTATTATAGTGTTTTTAGGCTGTTCCCTTGATACGGCGTCACCCGAAGAAACGTTCCAATCAAAATAGCAATATCCTTTTTCTTGCACCTCTTTTGTCAGCGTCGTCATAATCCCCGGCGAATACTTGCGGCTTATGGTATTGCTGCTGCCTCCGGGAAAACGAAATATGTTTGTACGGACTCCCGTTTCATTGTATACGAGATCGGATATTTTCTGCAAATCGTCAAAAAACGCCTGCTCCGAAGCATACACCTGCGGATAATTGTGAGAATATGAATGAAGCGCGATTTGGTTTCCCGATTCGGTTATGTTTTTCATATACCCGTTATACTTACCGCCGTTTTTCACAAAAAAAGTCGCCTTAACTCCGTTTTCATTCAGGATATCGATTATCCTCGGAGTGTTAGGCGACGGGCCGTCATCAAAGGTCAGGTAAACAACTTTGCCGGCATTGGCTTCGGCGAGTGCCCTGCTCTCTTGTTCCCTTTTAAGCGACACCTGCTCGTTAAGCTTTGATATTTCGCCGTTCAGACTGCCCTTTTCATCCGCAAATAACGATTCCCGTTCACTCAGCGATTGCTCCACAGCCGCCTTTTGTGCCGCAACCGTTTTTAGATTTTGCTTGGTTTTATTATATTTGACTCCGAACACCGCAAGCAGTATTGAGATTAAAATAATCAACAATGACAGAACAAATATCATTTTTTTAAACAAATTATTTTGTTTTACAACAATGCTTAACCTTTGCTTTTCCACCGCAATTACATCCTTTGATTTAATTTACAACTCCATTATATAATACTGTTCGACAAAATCAAGTAACAAATAATTACAAGAAAATTAATAATTTATTAAGCGCAAAAATGCCGTGTGAAAGAATGCTTCACACGGCATAATATCAACAAAAACTCTTATAAAAGTTTATTTATTCCGCCGCAAGCCGGACCTCACTCTGAGTATCAACATTAACAAGACCCATAGTGGTAAGCTTTAAATGCGGTATTACCGGCAAACTCAAAAACGACATAATCATAAACGGCTCAAAGCCCTTCGGCACACCGAGAGAATACACGCTTTCGCGTACCTTTTCGTTTTGTTCCGCGGCAGTTTCCGCCGCCGAGCATGACATAAGTCCGCCTATCGGGAGAGGCATTTCCGATACTACCTTTCCGTTTTTAACCGAAACTATACCGCCGCCGAGCTCACGTATACGGTTTGCGGCAAACGCCATATCATCGGTATTTGTGCCTATCACAATAAGGTTGTGTGAATCGTGCGCCACGGAGGAAGCTATTGCGCCTTCTTTAAGCCCTATACCCTTTATAAAGGCGTTGCCTATATGGCCCGTGTTATGATGTCTTTCAATAACGGCTATTTTCAATATATCATGCTCGATATCTATGCCGTTATTGCAGTCGAAATCAATATCCGATACCAAATCATCGGTCAAAAGCTGCCCGTCTACAAGCGATATAACGTGGCATTTTCTTTTGCCGTTATAATCGACGGCAAAATCAGACGAAGAGAGCATAGGCAAATTAAAGGAACTGCGCACCTTTTTTTCGAGTGCCTCGCTTACCTTCGGTACATCAAACCGAAGTGTTTTACCGTCCGAAACAACTTTTTCACCGTTTTTGTATACATCGCGAACAATCACCTTATCAAGATCGTCGAGGACAAGCATATCCGCTTTGTACCCCGGCGCTACGGCGCCTGTATTTTTAAGTCCGAAACATTCCGCCGCATGGAGAGTAGCCATTCTTATGCCTGTTACGGCGCTCTTACCCATTTGTGCGGCAGAGCGGATTATGCTGTCTATGTGTCCGTTTGAAATAAGATCGGCCGGGTGTTTATCGTCGGTTACCAAAAGGCATCTTTGCTCCCACGGATCGTCAAACAAAGGCAAAAGACCCGAGAGATTTCTCGCCGCAGTACCCTGTCTTATCATTATTCTCTGACCCTTGCGTATGCGCTCTTTGGCTTCATCGGCAGAGGAACACTCATGGTCGTCGCCTATTCCCGCGGAAATATATTTATCAAGCGGTTTGCCAGTCAAAAGCGGAGCATGGCCGTTTACCACAAGTCCGCGAGCCAAAGCGGATTTTATCTTTTTTTCGAGTTTACTGTCGCCTGCTACCACGCCGACGTAATTCATAACTTCACCGAGACCGAGGACGCGCTTTTCGGAATAAAATTCTTCTATATCATCTGCCGAGAGAACCGCACCCGATTCATCAAAGCCCGTTGCCGGAACGCAAGACGGTATTACGAAATATACGGTAAGCGGAAGTCCCTCGCTTGATTCAAGCATATAACGAAGTCCCTCTTTACCGCTGACATTGGCTATTTCGTGCGGATCTGCTATTACTGCGGTTGTACCGTGAGAAACTGCGGTTTTGGCAAATTCGGGGCAAGTGAGCATTGTGCTTTCAATATGTATATGACCGTCTATAAATCCGGGGCAAATGTATTTTCCCGTAACGTCGATTACTTCATCGGCTTCATCATCGCCGTAATCATCCACGCCCAAAATAACTCCGTTTTCAAAAAGGACATTTGTCTTTATGAGTTCGCCCGTAAAAACATTGACTACCGTTCCGTTTTTAAATAACTTTTTCATAGTGCGCTCCTTAAAAAGTCAGAATATTTTTCCGCAAATAATTGTAACACAAAAATAAATTGATAGCTACAAAAAGTTATAAGCTAATACGAAAAAAGCAGGCAGCCGAAATACGACTGTCCGCTTTTCCGATTATTTTACTGAGCGCTTTTTCTTCTTTTCATCGGAAACCGCCATACCCGTCAGCAATCCGCCGCTGACAAACAGCAAAGCCATCCACATGGCAATGTTGTCGGTCTCTCCGGTTCGCGGGGAAGTCGGCAGAGTATCGTCCGCCGCTGCCGCCTGTTTTTCAAGCTCGGAAATTCTCAAATAAAGAGCGTCTATTTTAGAGAGTTCCTCTTTACCGAGAATTGCTTTTTCTTCTTCGGAGAGATTATCCGCCGCCTCCCTGACGTGGTCTACCGCATCTTTATCATCGGGAGTTATATTATCGGGCGACGGGAGTTTGTCAATCTCATCTTTTACCTTTTCGGCATTGCCGATTGCCTCAAGGGCTTCATTTACGGTATCGAGCTGTTTTTCGAGTTCTTTGCGCTCTTCTTCGGTGTAGTTATTACCGAAAGTTTTAAGAGCATCCTCAATGGCTTTTTTTGCCTTTGTAAGTGCGTCCTTATCTTCAAGTTTCGCATTGTCTTTTGTAATACCCTTAACAGCTGTGATTTCGGGGCTTTCGGCAGCCGATTTTGCAGCTTCGATACGCTCTGAAAGCGATTTTGCCAAAGCCTTTAAAGCCTCAAGAGAGTCTCTTTCGGCAGGAGTAAGATTGTCTCCGCCTAAGAGGACGTCGATATCGGCAATCAGCTTTTCTATATCCGTCTTGTCGTCGCTTGTTACCGTGTTAATATCATAGCTGTTTACGCCGTTTGTCAAGCGTGCAATCTCATCTGCAACGTCTGCAATGCGCTTACTCAGCTCTTTGCACTTTGCGGAGGCTTTTGTAAGCTTATTCCACTCGGCATCGGTGGATACTCCGTCGTCGAAGCTTTCGGCAATATCGAAAATCAAGCGCTCGACTGCCGATACCGTATCGGCATCGCTCGATTTGACATTATCCTTCGTAATACCGGAGACTGCGTCGGTCACAGACGAAATCGGCTTCATAAAGACCGTATACTCCGTCACATTGCCCGCTTTATCTTTTGCACATATATTATAGGTCGCATCCGTATCGCCGCCGAGAGTAAATACTTCCGAAGCAGGAGTTCCGTTAAGTGTAACCGACTCAAGGTTTTCGTCGTCAACGGCAACTTTCTTTGTTACATAATACGTCTTTCCGTTTTCCACGCCGACAATTTTGGGAGATTCGGTATCAAATATTGCGCCGTCGGAACCTATAAATCTGACATTTCCGGCGTTGTCCTCAATACGGACATAGACCACGAATTTATCATTATCCGAAGCCTCTATGTCAAAATCGCTCTTTTCCGTCCAATCGGTTATTGCAAGGACTTCATCTTCTGAAAGCACGCTGCCCGACTCATAATACATTACGGATTTTACGCCCGAAGAATCATCTTTTGCCGTAACGCCGACATTGACGTCGTCTTTAAAGAACAAGCCGAAGCTTATCTTATTAAGAACGGTTTGGAATGCGCTACGTCCGTTCAGCTTAATTTCACCTGTCGGTAAAGTTTTGTCAATGTGATATTTTTCGGTCACAGCGGAGGAAATTGCTCCAGTTTTGATATTTTTCACATAGAAGATAAGTTTTCCGTCTTTTGTCTCGTCGGAAGCGGTAAGTTCATTTGACCAGTCGCCGTCTGCCGTGTCAGTTCTGCTGAGAAGCCAGCCTTCGTTTGCCGTTATAACAAAATCAGTGTTTATCCAATCATTGGAATTGACCCGATATTCGCTGCCGTCGGCGACATATCTTGTAATGGAAGCCGTAATACCGCTCGGCTGAATCAGCTTGTAATTGCAGAGCATGGTACTGTCTCCGAAAAGGCTGAATGAAGTAAAGCTTACCGGAATATTTTTGCCGACGTTTACATCGTCAAAGGTGGGTATACCGTTGAGGAGCTGTACGCTGTCGCCGTCTACAAGTCCCGAAAGCTTGGGCGTACCGTCTATTTCGGCAGTATTTGTACCGTCATACTGTTTATCTTTAACTTTCAAGTCAATAACGGTCAATTCCTTTGCGCCGATACTTGCAAACGTGCTTTCGGGCTGTGACGCAAGCTCATAGTTTGCCGCCGCTGAGCCTGAAACCGAGAAACCGCTGAATGTTACGGTTTTAGCGATACTGGCATTCCTATCGCTATACGCCGCCGAACCTTTCTTGACGGTAAGCTTATCGCCCTTAATCAGACCCTCGATTGTTCCGACAGACGTAATTTCGGCATCGGTATTGCCGTCATAAACCTTTGAGTCTTTTACCGACGTGCCCGTAATTGTGATTTTTTTAGCCGCAATATCCGCCGTAACACTTTCGGGCTGTGCTGAAAGCTTATAGTTTGACGCCTCGGAGCCTGAGAGCGAGAAGCCTGAGAATACAACTGTTTTACCCGTTCCTGCATTTTTATTATCGTACTCGGCTTTGCCGACCGATACCGTGAGGTTATCTCCGTCGTAGTTTACGGACGGTGCTCCGACAGCGGTAATTTCGGCGGCGGTTGTACCGTCATAGACTTTGCTCGGCTTGACCGCTGTACCGTTAATTGTTATCTCTTTAACCGTAATATCTGCGGTAACGGATGCCGGCTGTTTTATAAGCTTGTAATTTGCCGCCGCTGAGCCGGTAAGAGAAAATTCGCCGAATGTTACGGTTTTATTTTCACCTGCATTTTTATTGTCGTAAGATGCCGAACCTGTTACAATCGCAAGATTTTCACCGTCATAGTTGTCTGACAATGTTCCTGCGTTTGTAATCTCGGCAGCGGTCGTCCCGTCATAAACTTTGCTCGGCTCGACCGTTGTGCCGTTAATTGTTATTTCTTTAGCCGTAATATCTGCGATGACGGAGGCAGGCTGTTTTACAAGTTTGTAATTTGCCGCCGCCGAACCGGTAAGTGCGAAGCCGCTGAAGTTTACGTTTTTCCCCTCGCCGACGTTTTTATCGCTGTATGCCGCTTCGCCTACAACGATTGACAGATTTTTGCCGTCATAATTATCAGACAGACTGCCCATATTTGTAATCTCGGCTTTATCGGTTCCGTCGTAAATTTTTGTTGCTTTGACGGCGGTACCGACAATTGAAACCTCTTTTACAAGTATTTCGCAGACGCCAACAGCCGAAGTCGGTTTATAGGTATCCGATTCCGCAACGGATATGCGGAACTCATATTTTCCGACGTTTTTCGGGGCAGTTGTACCGCAAGCCGAATCATCGGCTCCCCACGGTTTATATTCGACCGTAACGGCGCCGTCCGAGCTTGTCGTATAACTCGGCGTTTCAATCGGCTGTCCGTCGTACTCCTTTTGGCAAACGACGTCGGAAATATCAAGTATGGGCTCTGCCTTATTGACCGTGAGCTTAAGCGCGGTTACGTTAGGCTCATCACCCGATTTATAACTTTCACCCATCGGATTATACGCAACACGAACAGTATATTCGCCTGCGGCAAGTGATGAGAGATAGCCGTTTTTAAGCGTGACGGTTCCGTCCTCGGTTACCGTATAATTGTCTTTACCGATAAGGGCTGTACCGTTGTACAATGCCGACACGGTGTTGCCGTTCAGTTTCACATTAAAGCTTACATCATTTTTTTCGAGCATTGTGAAGCTCACGGATTCTGTTATCGCCTGTGAGTCGGTGTAAACAACCACTCCGTCGGTGTTTATTATCTGAACATTTCCGCTGACATCTGTCACACGAACATAGATATATGCTTTCTTATTCGGCTCAATGCTAAAGCTTGCCTTGCCGTCTGTAAGGGTAAGCTCCGTCCAGTCACCCGAAACCGCAGCCTTATCGGTAAACGCCGTATCGGACAGAAGGTACTCCATTTTATCTATGCCGCTTCCCAAATCGCTTGCCGTCACAAAGACGGTTTGCGACTTTTTAAAGAACAAACCGAAAGATACGTTGTTGATAAACGATTTAAACTTATTTGTTCCGACGGAAACCTCGGCATCAGGCGGCGTAATGTCCGCAACGCCGAACACCGTTACATAAATATCGCTTTCAACGCTCGGATACGTATAACTGCCGTTATCAGAAGTCAGCGGCATACCGTTTACATCAACCATAAAGTTATCGGTTTTGGAATAACCATCGGCAATCTCTACCGTAAAAGTATAATCCGTGCCGTAACCCGCAACCGGCTCGCCCGTAACGGTATAGCCGTTTCCGCTGCCGAGTGTAACCTTATAAAGCATAAAGGTGCTGACGGTAACGCTTGCGGTGTTGCCTGCGGCATCCGCAGCGGTAATTGTATGAGACTTATTATCGGGAACTAATATATAACTGCCTATTGTCAATTTTACGGGATTTCCGTCTATCGTCACGGTGAAATCGTTGTCGTCGGTAACGGAAAACTCTGTTGCACCGTAATAGGTCTTTCCGTTCTCAATTCCCGAAATTACGGGAGCTTTTGTATCGGTAGTTTCCACATAGCCGCAGCCGCAGAGCTTTTCGTGCGTTTTTGTATTCCATACGCAGGAATGTGTATGGCTGACAACCTTGACATGGCCGGCAATACTTACACGACCGTCAATGACATCACCCGTATTTGTATCCTCAAACGCCGTGCCGTCTTTAAGGCAGTCGATAAGATGCTTGCCGTCAACGGTAATTTTAGTGAAATTACCGCCCGCAAGGGTAAAATCAACGCCGTTTTCGACTGCGACATCGGAGAAGGAACCGCTTGCAGAAATAAATTTACTGCCCGATTCGGCGGTAACAACGCCGTTACATATGCCGCTTATAATTTCGAGCGTTCCGCCGGACTTTGCTTTTATGGCTTTTCTGTAAGTGTCGCCCGACGATTTCAGGCTTCCGCCGTTATTGACGGTAACCGCTCCGCCGACTATGCACATCTGCCATTCGGCTTTACCGCTTACCGAAATATCGCCTATAATTTCGCAGGAATAAAGCTTTAAGCCGCCTTTACCAGAAACAGTGCCGATAAATTGACAGTTTGTGAAATCTCCGTCGCCTACGCAGTTAACAGCGCCTGAAAAGTAGGTTTTTGACGCGTTCAGCTTTCCGCCCTTGGCACAAATAACATTCCCTGTGACAACGCCGCCGTTGACGGTAAGATCCGCCCCTTTGGAAACATTCAGCTTTCCGTCAATTACAACGTTCGCGGCATCAATGGTAAACGTGCCCGATTTTACGGCAACGGTTCCGCTGACATCCGAAAGTAATTTCAGCGTGCAGTTCTTGTTTTCATTCGACTGAGCCGCCGTAAGCGCCTCTGCAAAAGATATATATCCCGTCGTCTTTTCGCCGTTTATTACAGCCGCCGCAAGGTCGCAGCCGCACTGCGTACACTTGTGTGTATCTTCGTCATATCCGGGGTGTTCGCATGCCATAACGGTGACAGTAAAGGTATTTGAATAGAGCACATAGCCGTTAAATTCCAGCTTAACGCGGTACTGACCCGAATTTTCTGCGGTAAAGCCCGTCAAGTCAAACGATTTGACAATGGAAGCGGCTGCGGGAACTTCTTCTGTTCCTATTACTGTTCCGTCGGTCTTTTCAAGTGTAACGGTAATATTTTTGTCGGTTTTTCCGCCTGCATACGACGCCGAAAGGCCTGCATATTTCATATTATTCGGCGAAGTAAGGTAGAATGTGGTGTCATTCGGCTGACCGAGAGTCGGAATAACAACCGGAGCCGAAACAACAGTTACATTTCTGATAACTTGATCATTATTTATCTTAACATCACCCTCGTTGGCATATCTGCTGCCGTCCGAGAGAGCAAAAGCATATCCGTCCGCAAGATGGGCAAACGGGGAACAATTAGCGGAATAAACGCTGTTGATTTCTTTAAAGCTTCCGCCTTTTAATGTCAGAGCGTTCCGAGCGCACGCCTGAATATTGATGTCGGTAAAGTCGCCGCCCGTTATAGTCAGCTTTCCTACATTTCTTACTTTAAATAATCCTGTGCCTTTACTGTCTGCTAACATACCGCCGCCGACAGAATCGCAAACAGTCAGATTGCAGTCATCGTCTACAACCAAATAATTACCGTCAACATCAAGTATTTGCCCCACAAGATCAAGGGTATATTTGCCTGAGCGAAGATCAATATGGTAGCCGTACAAAAGCGAGCCTGCCGATGTTTTATCAAGAGTGAGGTCCTGCAGGAGTTTTACGGTACAACCCTCATTTTGCTCGGCATAGCGAACGGCACTTTCAAATGTGTCAAATATCTTCTCGACTCCGTTTACTTCCACAGAAAGGAAAAACTCCATACCGCAGCCGGAGCAGGTGTTATCGACTGTATCCGCATGGTCGCAGGGTATGACAACGACAACGTCAGGAAAACTGCCTACCGCCGCCTGCTCATAACTGTAACCCTTATAACGATAGCCTTTGGCAAGAATATCGCGGCATAAAGCGGATTTCAGACTGATAGATAAATACTTGCCGCCGTAAAGGGTTATATCCTCAGCCTCCGAGTCCGCATAGCTGCTGAACATACTGTAATTGCCCGAGTAAACGGTAAGTTTGCCTGCCGTGCGGCGGACGTTGCTCACATTGCCGAGACCTGAACCCATAATAAGGCGTGCATCGCTACCGTCCACGGTTAAGGGTACGGTAATAATGCCCTCACCTTTTTGTGAGCAGAACATAACATTGCCGCTATTGACAGTAATCTCGACCGAACCTTTTTTTCGCAGAGTTTTGCCGTTAAGGTTTACAGTCAGATTATTTTGAAGATTTACGGATTTTGTCAGCGTTACATCTTCGAGTAAGGTCACGGCTGCGCCACTGTATTTTTGGTCGTTTAATGCCTCAAACAGTTCGTCGCCGTTTGAAAAGAATTCGGTTATATCGCCGTTTTCCGCTTTTGCGACCGCGTGAGTACCGCACTGCTTACAAGATTCCGTTGCCGCATCAAAAGAGTGGGATGAATAGACCGTAACATAAACCGTCGTTTGGTTTCCTGCTTTGTCCGCAACAAAAACGGTATGTTCTTTTGAATCTACCGGAAGTGAAAATCCGCCGTTTTCGTCAAGTGTGATTTCGGCGCCGTCAAGCGTTACTTTATCTGTGTTTTTTTCGGTAACGGTAACTGTTTTTTCAATACAGAATTTATATTGTCCGCCGTTTACCATACCTTCGATTACAGGTGCGGTCTTGTCTATTTCAAAGCCGTCAGAACCTGCATAGGTAACATTGCCTGCATGGTCGGTCAGTTTTGCATAGATAACATAACGATTATCATCGGAAAGGTCAATTTCTTCGGTGTATTCCGTGAAAGACGAAGTTTTGACAGCCTCTTCGCTAAGCACGGTATTGCTTACAAGATATTCAATCTTGACTGCGTGCTTTGTTATATCAAAACCGGGCTGATTGTAGCTGTCATCCTTCCCGATAATTTCGGCTTTTACATCTTCTTTGTAGAACAAGCCGAATGAGATTTTATTTAAAGCAGTCTGCCACCAGGTGCGTTCTTTTGTATTTATTTCACCGACAGGCGCAGTTATATCTTTTACATAATCGCCGTACTCGCAGTGGCAAAGCGAGCAAACGGCTTTTCGGAAGTAACCTGCCTCGCGCTCAATTCCTCCGTTATGCGGGCAAGCGTAGCCGCACTCGGAGCACACTCCGTCAAAGAATGTATGGGTGTGCGGCTTTACAACGGCTTTTTTGTCATATTTAAAAGTTGTGTGAATACTCGTGCCTACGGTTTTTGTGCTCCAATAAGTGTCGGAAGTAAGGTCAACATACTTGCCGTTTTCATCGAAGAACATACTGCCATCGGCAAAAAAGCCTTTAAGCCCGTCGTAATTCTTATTGCTGTCGCCTTCATATTTGTATACAATGCCGTTATTAAGCGTTGCGGATGTGATTTTAGGCTCTACTTTGCCGATCAAATCCGGGTACACCATAAGCGCGCCGTTAAAGGTGCTGTCCGTAATATTAAGCGTGCCATTATACACAATAGCGGAGCAATTCTGCTCACCGAATGCGCTGCCGCCGGTCAATTCGACATTCTCAAGCTCAACATATCCGTCGAAAACCTTAACTGCACAGGTTATTGAACTGTCGCCCCTTGTTGGTGTGTTCGTAAGCTTACCGTTCTTAACGGTAAGCTTCGCCGTATTTCCGACGCTTATAACGCCGCTATTTGAATCGGCACTCAAGGTAAAGCGATTAAGGTCAACAGTAAATATGCCGGAGCTTGCTTTGAGAGCGGCATTTTCTCCGGTTCGACCGAGGTCAACATCACACAAAAGCTTTAGCGAAGAGCCGTTATTTTCTATTGCCGCAGACCAAGCGTCCGTAAAGGTTTTATACCTTGTTTTTGAGCCGTCGGATTTTGTAAGCGCCGCAACATAAATCTGCTGTTTGCACATATCCGTACATTTGCCGTCGTCGCCTATCGTATTGTGATAGCATGTAAGTCCGCAGCCGCATTTATATTCTCCGCCTGTTCCCGCGGTAAATGTATGATCGTGTTTTCTATATGGTATTCGCCTCTGATACTTGTCGCATTTCCCGCATAGTACAACTGACCCCAAGTCTCATTATAAAACGAATAGCCGTCAGCCAAAAGGTCATTTACGGAAAAATATGCCTTTTTTACTTCAATATACTTAAAGTTTCCGCATGTAAGCTTCGTATCGACCGTGTTATTTACCGACAGATTTTTAATCGTAATTGTTTTGTCGCTTGAGGTTGTCGGTTCGATTGCAAGCGTGCTCGCAATATCCTGATAGCCGAGGATAAAAGATATGACCGTACCGTAGCCCTTAAGCGTGAGTGTGCCGTCCTGTACGATAAAGCTGATTAAACTTACAGAATGGCCGTTCAGGTCAATTGTGCAATCGCCTTTAGGTATAATTCTGTCTGAAATATCGCTGAACAGAACAACCGTGTTGCCGTCTGCAAAGTCGGTTTCCTGAAGTTCGTCGGTATAACGAACCGCGCCGTTTTTATCTGTGATTTTTGCCTTGTATATTTTTCCGCAGAAATTACAGCTGCCGAGCCTGTCATTTGCTTCGCCGTGGTCGCATTTGACAACTTCAAATTCGGCAAAGTACGTATTGGCAGGCCATAACACGCCGTAGGACATCAGCGAACCTGCCTTGCCCGAGAGCGTACCCTTGTTATCCTTAAAAGCATAGCCTGCTTCAAGCATATCGGTGACAGCCACAGTGCCGCTGCCGTTAAAGCTGATATACTTGAATTTACCGCCGGAGAGCTTTACATTTTTCAGGCTCTTTGTATCGGTGAAGGCAAGACTTAATCTTTCTGCGTTTCCGCCTTTGATTGATACGGCGGAATCTGCGCTCGTAACGCTTATATTTCCGATATTGCTGCAGGTATCTTCAATTGTTACATCTCCGCCTGCCGCTTCTACGGTAAGGCTCTTATCGATATCACCGCCCGCCAGAGTAAGCGAGCTGCCATTTTCAACGACAATTTTTCCGTTACCGGAAAGCACCTTTGCATTAAGGTTAAGATTGATTTTGTTGTTGTTTGCGAGATACAGGTCATCGTCAATTCTGTAAAAATCCTTTAAAAGATAAACGGTAACCGCATCCTTCATTCCGTGCGGAACGCTGTCGATTGCAGATATAAAAGAGTCAAAATACGACGATGTACCGTTTTCATACTTTACCTCAGCCTCGAGTTGAGTGCCGCAGGTTTCGCAAACGCCGTCGCTGTAATTTACTTTTCCTTTATGGTTGCAAGACGCACCGCAGGTTGTGCATTTCCCGTCTTTATAGGTGTGCTCGTGGTTTGTAATTATCCTGACATTTTCCAGCGTCAAAGCATCGGCGTTTACAATGCTGCCGTCGGTGCCGTAAAACGCGCAATTGTCGCCAAGTATACTGCCGAGAATAGGCTTTTTATATTCGCTTGAAGCCATCTTGGGATCGGTAGAGATATAACCGAACTCGCCGCCGCTAAGGCATATATTACCGCCGACAACCAAAAAATTCAGAGTAGAATAGCTACCGCCGCTTATATTCAGCGTACCGCTGTTTATCGCCCAATTACCGGTTTTCAAGCCGTGATTTCCGCCTGTAAACGAAACGGCAGCGTCGTCCAAATTAAGCACCTGTACCGAGCCGCCCGAAACCGCGGCGGTGATTTTTTCATCTCCCGAGGAAGAAAGCGAAAGTTTTTTTACCGTACCGCCTGTGATGCCTACCGCAGCGGCAAAAGAGTTTGCGCTGAGCTCCTCTACCGTGCCGCCATTTAAGGTCAGCGTGCCGTGGTTTACCGTGAGATAATCAACGCTGCCGTCGCCCGTTACGGTAAGCGTACCGGACGCCCCTTTGACGGTTTCATCGGTCTCTTCATCATAGCTGACCGCACCGACATCGACTGCGTCAATTTCTTTTCCGTTTAAATCCAGCGTAACATTGCCGGTAATAAAAGGAATGCTGTCGGTATCCTCATACTGCGGTGAGACGATGTTCTCAAGCAGCTTGAGAGTGCAGCTCTCCTGCTGATTGGCGTATGCGACCGCCAGGTCGTAGGTGGCAAATTCGGTCGTCTTGCCGCCTGCCGTGACCGCCGCCGCGTTGCCGGCTGCAAATGCCGACAGCGGTACCATGGACAATACCAAAATAAGTGTCAGCAACACGGAAAGTATCCGCTTTTTGAGTGTTATCTTTGTGTTCATCGCGTTACTCCTTTACTCGCATTTTGAGATTGCCGCAGACAGCACCTGCGGAGAAACCGGTTTTTTATGAAAATAGGCGCAGCCGAGTCTGTAAGACTGTGCACCGAATCCGTTGTCATCGGAAAACCACATTACCGGAACATTTTTACAGATATTCTTGGCAGCAATTACGCCTTCCATACCGTCGGCTCCGTCCATCATGACGACTATACAATCCGGCGGACTTTCCTTGAGCCCGATAATAAAGCAGTCATAATCGGAATAATCGGTAATTCGGATATTGCGGTACAAGCATATCGGCAATGTCGATATTTGCTCCGCAAGCATCTTTTTATCGGCTTTTGTCCCGTACAACACAAGTTTCATAAACATCTCCTCAAATATACAACTATACGATTACATCTTAAATGAAAGCGCAACAAATGGCAATCGAATTGGCACAAGCGGTCAAAAAGCGGCACAAACGGTAACGCGAAACATTCGTTTTGTCTTTTTTTAAAATATATGCTATAATCGGCTTAACTTCGCAATGTGTTATTTATGGCTCTTTAAGTACAGCGGCACATTGCATATTTATGTGAAATTTCGGTTCAGAGTTTTGAAAACGGAGGAGTTCCGATTATGAAAATTGCCGTCGTTGATGATGATATACAGATGTATGAGCGTCTTAACTCTTATTTTAACGAACTGCTCGGAAAAACTTTTGAAGTTTCATATTTTCAAAGCGGTGAAGCGTTTTTATCGGCTTATGAAAAAGGAATGTTTGACTTTATAATCTTGGATATATTTATGGACGGTATTACCGGTATGGAGGTCGCCCGTGAAATTCGCAAAACGGACCGAAACATACGCATAGCGTTCAGCACAACAAGCAATGAGTTTGCAAGCGAAAGCTATGAAGTGAACGCCTGCTACTATCTGCACAAGCCGCTTGAACGGGAAAGAGTAAAGACGATGCTTGACAGGCTCAATATTGCCGAAATAGAAGAAATGCGGACAGCCAACCTGCCGGACGGCACAAGCATAATACTGCGCGATATTATATATGCCGATTTTTCATCGCATTGCGTGACGTTTCACTGCAAAAAAAGCGGTAATATTACGGTTCGCACGCCGTTTTCCGAGATTGAACCGCTGCTTTGCGCTTATTCGTACTTTTTTTGCCCGTACAAGGGCATAATCGTAAACTTTTACGAAGTATCGGCACAAACCGACGATACCTTTAAGATGAGTAACGGAAGTATAATACCTATCAGCCGCCGCAAAGCGAAAGAAGTATTGGATAAATATTCTTCATTCAGATTTGAACAGTTGCGAAAAGGAGAAAATACATAATGCCGCCGATTTACAGAATAGCCGAAATTATAATTTATTCTCTTTTAAATTTCCTGCCGTTTTTGGCGCTCGCTCTGTATCCGTTTCGCCGCAGTTTGCGATTTTCGAAAAAAACTACGGGTCTGTTTATTTTTGTTCTGACGATTATTCAGATTCTGCTCGGCACATGGGCGGCATTTTCGTCTAAAAACAACGCCGGAACAATAAGCGCCGTCAGCACGATACTGTATGCGGCATTTTACTTCCTTACGGTAAAAAAACATTTCGGCAAAACTCTGTTCACGCTCCTTATGATTTCCAACATTGCAAACTTTGCGGTTATTTCGGCAAAAACGGCGGAGGGACTGCTTTTTCCGTCACTTGCGACTCAAAGCTACCGATGGTCGTTTTCTCTTATGCTGTTTATCGCGGAGGCGATACTTGCAATTCCACTGTTCCTATATATGAAAAAGGTGTATACCCCTGCGGTAGAAAAAGAGCCGTCCGGATTTGAATGGCGGTATTTATGGCTTATACCCGCAACATTTTATGTTATGTGGTACTATTCATTTTACGGTAACACACGGCAAACAAGCCTTGAAATCGCACTAAATCCGAAAAACACCGTATACTTGTTTACGGTAAACGTCGGTGCAATTTTGATTTACTATGTTGTAACGCGCCTTATTTTGGAGCAAAACAAAACGCTTGAGCTGACGGAACGCAATCACAGGCTTACCATGCAGGCATTACAATATGAAAATCTTCAGGGCAAAATAACCGAGGCACGCCGCGCAAAACACGACGTCCGACATCATATCGCGCTTATGCAAAAATATTTGAACGACAAGGATTACGATTCGCTGAAAAAGTATCTTGACGGATACGGTATGAGTTTACCCGACGATTCGATTTTGCGTTTTTGCGAAAACACGGCGGCAAATGCGGTTTTGCTCTATTTTGCACAGCAGGCAAAGGACAACAAAATCGACTATATCGTAAAAACCGATATTCCCGAAAACATTGACATTCCCGAAACGGATATTTCGGTAATGCTCGGCAACCTGATTAAAAATGCCGTTGAAGCGTGCAAAAAAGAAAAATCCGACGATAAAAAGGTTGTCATACGTGCAAACGCCGACGGCGGCTCGCTCTGCATTACCGTGGACAACACTTATACGGGCACACCGAAGTTTACAAACGACGGCAATCTTGTCTCAACAAAACACGCAGGTCTCGGACTCGGAACAAGCTCCGTAAAAAGCATAGCGGCGCGGCACTCCGGACTTTGCCGTTTTGAAGTCAAGGACGGAATGTTTTACGCCTCGGTTTTGTGCCAAATGAACAGTCGATAAAGGCTGTGAAAAGGCGTGGCGCATATTTTCACTCACAATTCGTAATCGGTATTGAAATTCGGAATAATTTGTTATAAAATACAGGTAAAGCGAAAAAGGATGAAATTACGCCTTTCTTTTTACAAAATTTTATAGCTGCCGAAACGGCAGCTTTTAAAATACGCTTTAGTTAGCGGTTGCTAACCTTATAGTGAGGCAGCGTACACCCCCTTTTGGAGCAAGCATAAGTAACAAGGGCAAATTACCGACACTTTACACGGAGGAATCATTATGAAAGACAACGAACTGCAATTTGACCGTAAATGCCATGTTTTATACTCGAAATCCTGCAAAAAGGAAATTCAAAAAAAGATTGCGCTCCACTTTCCGCCCGACAAGCGCGAGGAAGTATGGGAGTCGGTACAAAAGCAATACGCGGACTTTCTGTCGGATTGGCGCACGGATTTAGGCGGCAAAAAGAACTTTCATAACGGCAAAGGCGGTAACTACGACTGTATAGCCCTGATGGCATACTATACGGTCTGCAAATCCGTCACAAGTCTTGCCGAAATCGAAGAGATGGAGGGTAATTTATTTCTCGGAGCATTCCGCAAGATGAAATTCGCAGACTGCAACAAGCCCTTTTTCAAAAAACTTATGTATATGTCATTTCAAAACGCCAAAAGGCAATGTGACAAGTGGGGCGATTTTAAGATGAATGTAGCCCCGTTTGACAAAAACAAGCCCATATACTATGAATTTACCGCCTGCCCCACCGCGGAGTTTGCAAAAAAGCACAATCTCACGGAGGTTATGCCGGCACTATGTAATCCCGATTTTGAAGCAATGGAATGTATCCACGCAAGGCTTGTGAGAAAAACCACTTGTGCAAACGGCGATAAATGCGATTACACCATTGTAGGCGACCGCGACGAATATCTTAAAGAACATCCGGAATACCGCGATGAGCAAGGCTATCGCAGGAACCGTTAGGAGGTAAAATATGCTGTTTGAAACATACGGAAGCAAGCTCTCTCCGGCAATACTGTTTTTTCACGCCATGGGTGTGACGGGAAAAAGCAGCGAGAAAGTCGCCGAATATTTAAAGGACAAATATTATTGCATTTTGCCTACCTCAACCGTTTACTGCGTCGGTCAGAAATATATTGATAAGCAAGATGAGATAAGGCAAATAGAGGCATTTTTCCGCGAACAAAACATAAAAGAGCTTGCATTGGTTGTAGCTTCTTCCATAGGTGCGGACCTTGCCCTGACGTTTGTTGCACAGACCGAAATACCCATCGGGCACATATTTTTTGACGGAGGTCAGTTTGCTCAAATCGGAAAAGGCATGCGCCGCATTATGACGCCGTTTTTGTATTTTGCCATAAAAAGCCTGTATTGGACCAAGGGAAAAACGCTGAGAAATATTCTGTGGTGCGACGACGATGACATTAAACCGTATTTCATCTCTGCCGGAAAGGCGCTTCGCTACGGCAATCTGCGTCGTCAGATGAGCGACAGTCTCGAAAACAAGCCTTTCCCCAAATTGCCCAAAGAGCTTTTAAAAAATACCTATTTTGAATTCGGAAGCGCAGAGGAACATTTTAAATACAGGGACGCGGTGATGAAAGCTTATCCCGACGGCAACTTCCCGGTATTTGAGGGATTTAATCATATGCAGTATCAGCTGCGCGATCCGAAAGGATTTTCAGAAATGCTTATGTCGGTTACAGAAAAAAACACTTTGCCGAAACAGCCGCAGGCAAAACATCACATTGAAAAAAATACCGTTCGGGAAACATTGATTATTCCGCTGTATGCGAGAAAAAAGTGCTCAGAGCTGTACCCCGCCGTTTATCGCGACGAAGCGGCGATAAGACTTACAGACGAGGTTGATTACAATTTTTCGGTTCTTGAGAAAAAGTCGAAAAGTTTGATGCAGCGTTTTGGTTTTCTTGAGGTTGCAATGCGGCAAAATGACCTCGCCTTTGAGGTTAAAGACTATTTGAAAACACACCCCAATGCGGCAGTTGTAAATCTCGGCTGCGGACTTGACAATATCGGACAAAGCTGTGATAACGGAAACTGCAAAATCTATAATCTTGATTTTCTCGAAGTAATCGCCGTGAGAAATGAGCTGCTCCCCGCAGGAGAGCGTGAAAAAAACATTTCATGCGACTTAAACAACACGGAATGGTTTAAAGAAATAGACTCTTCGGGCGGTGTTGTATTTATTGCTGCCGGCGTATTTTACTACTTTCTGCAAGAGCAGGTAAAAGAGCTTGTCACGGCTATGGCAAAGGCGTTTCCGAACGGCAGACTTGTGTTTGACGCAGCAAACAAAAAAGCGGTAAAGCTTATGCTGAAAACATGGATTAAAGACGCACAAATCAAAGATGTTGGCGCATATTTTGCCGTGACGGACGCTAAAAGCGAGCTTTCCGCATGGGACAGCCGGCTTAAAATTTCGAGCCGCGGCTATATGCTCGGTTACAACGATTTAAAAGACCCTTCGGTCAACGGATTTTTCCGTTTTCTGTCAAAGGTCAGCGACAATATGATGAAAATGCAAATAGTTAAAATCGAATTCGGAGGCAAACAATGAAAAGTATTCATTTTGACATTGAAACAGACGGATTTTACGGTGCTTATTGGGAGTGCAAAAGCGGTTCCGACAGCGCAATGATTACCATGCTCGGCGACGACTCCGAAGATTATATGGCGCGTTCGGCGGTTAAGTGGCTTTTAAAGCTCGGAATCAACGTAATGACCATGTCACCCGAAAAAAAGACTACGGACACCATAATTATCCTTTGGAGCGGATTGAAACGGCAATTGCGTGGCTGAAAGCACACGGAAACCGAAAGGTCGGCATTGCCGGAGCCTCAACTACCGGCACGCTCGCTCTGACAGCCGCATCGATCTTCCCGGGGCTTACCCTTACCATAGCCATGACGCCGAGCGATTTTGTATGGCAGGGCTTTATGCAGGGTAAAAAGGACGGCTGCAAGGAATGGCCCGTAAAAGGAGAATCGCTTTTTTCTTATCACGGCAAACCCCTTGCATATATGCCTTTTTGCTATCAACACCCTCAGTATTGGCAGGTAGTAGCCGAAGAGACCAAGCGAACCGGCAGTATGATTGCCTCTCGCAAGCTGTTTGACGATTCCGAGGCGGCTCATCCGATAACGGAAGATGAATTTATAAAAGTGGAAAACATCCGCGGAAAGCTGCTTATGATAGGTGCCGAGGACGATGTATTGTGGAATACCGCAAAGTATATCCGCCGCATGGAAAAACGGCTTAACGAAAAGCCGCACGAGTGTGAATTTGAAGCAAAAGTTTACGCGCACGGCACACACTTTGTTTTCCCCGAGGGAATGATTAAAACCATGCTGCCAATAGGCTCCGACTTATTTGTAAAGCTCGCCTTTCCCAATTCAAAACCGTATTCCGCAGAATGTAAAGAAACACGCATTGACATTGACCGTCGTATGACAAAAGCCATTACGGATTGGAGAAATTCACGATGAAGTATGCCGGAATGCCCATGGGAATGTGGGTTCTGTTTAAAAAATCATTTCAAAACCAACTGTCCGCAGTATTCGGATATGATGACGACACGGCAAGCGATATAACAAAAAGAGCAAAGCCGGAGTATAAAAAAATAATTGCGGATTTGCCCGAATTTGAAAAAGCCGACCAATTTAAAATGAACATAGTAAACTTTGCGATGTTATGTGCGTTTATTCTGTCTATGCCGCAGCGCCCCGACACAGAGAGATTAACCGATTACTACGCAAAATCAATGATGACAAAACCTATGAAGTGGTTTTGCCGTATGAGCGGTAAAAATAAATTCACCGAAAAAGATATTGAAAAAATGAAAGCGACGGCAAAGCTGAAAGCCGCCGACCGAAATCCTTACTCGTGGAATATGGATTATTACGCATATCCGGACGGCAGTGGGTACGAGGCGCGTTTTACAAAATGCGGTATCTGCACATTGATGAAAAAACTCGGACTGTATGAACTGACCCCGGCAATGTGCCGTCTTGATTACACCATGAGCGATGCCGGTGGGGCTGCCGATTTTGTAAGAGAATACACGCTGGCGTCCGGCGGCCAGTACTGCGACTGCGGATATAAAAAGAAAATTCTGTAAACGGATAAAAAGAAACATCCTGCCTACTGGCAGGATGTTTCTCTATGCAAATACAGTTAAAGCCAATAATGTAAAACAAAATCGGCAAAACATTAAGGAGAATTTCATAAAAAAGAGCCTTGCGAAACGCAAAGCTCTTTTTTGGTGCGGATGTTCATAAGGGATTTGGTAAAATACAGTTTTACCGATAGTCGAACATCATATTCAAATAATAATCCGCACATTCGTCTTTTTATTTTGTATTAGGTATAATAAAATTGTCAAATACAAGGAGGCTTTAATATGAAAACAATTTTTGAAAATAACGGCGGTAGTTACACACAACAAGGTGATTGTCGCTTGCCGAACAACAAAAATTGTTAACGAATAAATGATTTATAATCGAGAAAAAAGGCACAACTTACGGAGAAAAATTCCGTAGGCTGTGCCATAATCTTATTTAAGTATATCAATCCATTTATTGTCGCCTTTCAACTGTATGTATTCTTGAATATTATCATTGCAAAACACATCAATCATTTTATCAAAACTTACGGCGAGATTCATAGTTTTTAATGTTTCGAGTTTTGTCCAAAACACCTTTCCTTCGTCAGATGATTTTAAGGTTCCGGAATATTCATTGGTTTTAAAAAGTAAAACCACATATCGTTTGTTGCTTTTTACTTCCCACCATTTAATTCCGCATAATTTAGGATTTTTAATGATAAGACCCGTTTCTTCTTTAACTTCTCTTACGACAGAATCAACAAAAGATTCTTGTTTTTCAATATGACCACCGGGAAAAGTAATTCCGCCCCAAGATTTGTTGATTTTATCTTGAACCACAACATTGCCGTTGTTGTCATAAATCATACACATATTTGTCAATTCGATTTTTTCGTATTTGCTCATAATAATACCTTGAATTATTAATTTAGTAATATTTTTAGTTATATCATAAGTGTCAAAAGATGTCTATATGCTTGTTATAAGTCATAAGAGCTTTTGTGTTTGATTTAATTTCTACAAGATAAAAAGTGTGTAACACAAAGGTGTTTTGCTTTGCTCAACAAAACTTAGTAACCTACCGAAATTCTTGCAAATAGGGCGTTCAAGGGCATTTTAAAATAAAAACAAATAAAAGCAGGTTGAAAAACCTGCTTTTTTGGTCGGAGTGACGGGACTTGAACCCATGGCCTCTTGGTCCCGAACCAAGCGCGATACCAAACTTCGCCACACCCCGAAGTGCTTTAGTATTATATTATATCGGCGCAATAAAATCAAGTAGTATTTTGATTTTTTATTAAATGTTTTTCTTTTTTGGGCAAACCGCAACGAAAACAGGGCTTAAGGCGACACAACATCGCCCTAAAATTCGCCGTTATTTTCGTCGTTTTCACGATTTGACGTGGGCTCGGCCGAAAACCCGAGCCTGTCTTTTGAATTCTCGAGCACATCAAAGAGTTTTGCCCTTACTGCCGGCTCATTTACGCCGTCAATATCCGTTCGCGCGGCATTGTAAAGAGATTGGGTTCTGAACATCTGATATTTTTTTATGCCGGTCTCCGCATTCAGGGCACATTGAATATCGGCATCGGAATCAAAAAACGCCACGTCGCCTCCCCTGTCGCTCATATCGTCGTTATTGCCGTAATCGAACAAAGCGATATTTATATCGGTATCATTGGGAATTCCGTTTACCCTGCCCTTAGGCGTATACTGCCACACCTTATAGTCATATTTAAAATCCGTAGTCTCGCTCGTGTAATGCGCGACCCAAATCTCATAATTTGAAAGGCGCGAAAAATTAAGCTCATCGGTAAAGAAAGTTTTACTCGCATAAACACCGGGCTTATATCCGGCATTTTTTACAGCTTCACAAAAAGCGACGGCAATATTGGTGCGCTGACTTGCCGTGAGGCGGTCCGCTCTGCCGGAATGCTCGCTGTTTGAAAATTCCGTATCGAAATATATGGGAAACGTTATATGATATTTTCTCGAATAATTTACGGCTACGCTCGCTTCCTCAACAGCCTCGTAAACCGTAATCGCCTGGCTGTAAAAATACACGCCGACCTGTATACCGTTATTTAAAGCTCCCTCAACATTTTCGCTGAAACGCGAGTCGAGCTTCAGCGTACCCTCGTCACCGTAACCGCGGAAGCCTACGCGTATTATTGCAAAATCAACGCCTGCATCGCGAACCGCCGCCCAATCGATTTTTCCGTTGTGATGCGACACGTCAATGCCTACCATAGAGGAAAGAGCGCCGTTATCATTGAAATAATACTGCATGTCACTTATAGCCCTATGCCCTCTCACCGGACGGTGCGCAGAATCGAAGTTAAACAGCGTGCCGTCTATATCGGTGAGACCCGACATAAAGTCGCGGTTCACATATTTTAAAGACAGCAGAGAAGAAGTATACATACTGCCGGAAGAAAGCGGATTACCCGATAATCTGCCGTTCAGTCGCGGAGACTTTGCCGGAGCAAGCCGCGATGAATTTGTACCGTAGTCACGGTTGATTTCGGCGTCCTCATCCTTTTTGCTGTCGCCGGTGGCAACTTGTATATTTTTCATCTTTTCGTCAATCTCAAACAAAATTGACGAGGTGGTTTCTTCATCCGTCGGGACGGGTTCGTCCTCACCGAAAAGCTCAACATCTGCATTTACGGTCCTTGTCTGCGGCTCGGTTTCGGACGCCGCACGCTTCTTTTTTGCTTTATAAGGCACTAATATTGCGGTAAGCGCTATTCCGACAACCGCAAGAGATACCGCAACCCAGAGCAAAATCTTCTCTGAGCGTTTCAGCTTTTTCCTGCTTTTTTGTTTCGGCTCCGGCAAATTGTTATTTTCTGTTTTTTCCTGTATTTTTTCGGTTGAATTTTCCAATTATGTATCCCCTTAAAAAGGTCTTATTAACGCCGCAGAAAAATCAAAAAGCAAACTTTTTTATTGCCGCGGCAACGCCGTTATCGTCATTGGAAAGAGTAATAAAGTCCGCCGCATTTTTTGCAGGCTCCTGGGCATTATCCATAGCTACGCCAACGCCGGCTTCGCTTATCATGGTGACGTCATTGTAGCCGTCTCCGCAAGCCATAACCTGCTCGCGCCTGATACCGAGACTGTCGGCAAGCCACATAAGCGCCGTTCCCTTATCCACCATAAGAGGCGTTATTTCAAGGAAGAACGGCTCCGAACGGAATACCGAAACGCCGCTGAGTTCATTTTTAAACAGCTTTTCTGTTTCGGTTATGTAATCGGGCTCACCCGTTATAAGATATTTGGGTACGGGATAAGTAACCTCTTTTCGCAGACTCGGAACTCTTTGGAGCCCCAAATTATTGAGATTTACTTCAAGATAAAAATATTTATCGTCGGCATTGTCGGTAACTGCGGTATCGCCCTTGTATGTGGTTATCGGCACATTATATTTTTCGGCAACATCAATAATACGGGCGCTTTGCTCCGCCGTAAGATTTTTTTCGTACAAAAGCTCGCCGGTGCGCGCGTCAAAAATGCGCGACCCGTTATATGTAATTATATAACCGCCGCCGACATTGAGCCCCAATTCCTCGGTATAGCGCTTAACGCCGCTTATCGGTCTGCCCGAAGCGATTGTGACTATTCCGCCGTTTTTCATAAATTTCCGTATTGCGGTCTTGTTGCCTGCCGGTATGTTTTTTTCGTTGGTAACAAGAGTTCCGTCTATATCAAGCGCAAGTAATTTTATATGCATATATTTCACCCTGAAAACTATAATATCGTGCCGCACAAATACGGCATATTAATAATTATATCAACGGGCATAAAAAACATCAATTTGTAGAAATACAGATAATTCGGTAAAAAAAACGAGAATTTTATATATTATGCGTTATACGGCTTTTTCTGCCGTTATTTTGATTTTTCATCAATATATTCGATTATCCTATCGAGTTTATAATGCATATTTTTAAGCAGAATTTCACATTTCAGATTAACTTTATAATCGTTTTCGCTGCGCCTGCGGTCTTTTTCGTCCTGTCGCTTTTGGCTCATCATAATAAGCGGCGCCTGAATTGCCGAGACACACGACAAAACAAGATTCAAAAGAATAAACGGATACGGGTCAAACGACTTTGCCGCCAAAACGGTATTTACCGTTATCCAAACGAGCAAAAGCAGGGTAAAACCGATTACGAATGTCCAGCTTCCGGCAAACGAAGCGAGCCTGTCGGAGGCTTTTTGCCCGAAGCTTTCTTTATAATCGCCGTTTTCGGAAACAGTTTTATCCAAAAGCAGATGCACCTTTTCTTCGTCGCCGAGCTCATCGTTTATATCGTTTAAGATGTACTTTATAACCTCGTAATCACTCATTTATATCACCGCCGTAAAATTTAAGGCTCCGCAAAAAACGAAGCCTTAATATTTTCGGTATATTTTATTTTTATATACATCAAATTAAAAAGCGAAAGAACCGATTACTTTATGCGCTCAACCTTTAACATATTTGTTGTACCGGAGATACCGAGAGGTATTCCCGCGGTTATTACAACGAGGTCTCCCTTTGATATAAGGCCGTGTTTTTTCGCAACTTCCACAGCATGAGAGAAAAGTGCGTCGGTATTATTCTTCTCCTCGCACATAAGCGGTATCATACCCCACGACATATTCATTTGACGGCAAACGGTTTTATCTGTCGTACAGCTGATTATCATAGAGGACGGGCGATGCTTTGAAATCATACGTGCCGTTGAGCCGCTCTTTGTTACCGTGATAATTGCCTTTGCGCCGAGGTCATGCGCTGTGGTAACAGTGGCGTGTGAAATGGCGTTGGTTATGCTCTTATCGTATTTTGACGAATCGTTTTTAAACTTTGTGAGGTAGTCAATATCCGCTTCGGTAGTCTCGGCTATAAGAGCCATTGTTTCAACAGCCTCAACGGGGTGTTTACCTGCTGCTGTTTCGCCGGAAAGCATAATTGCCGAAGTACCGTCGTAAATTGCGTTTGCGACATCGGTTATCTCGGCTCTTGTCGGACGGGCGTTTGTTATCATCGACTCCAACATCTGAGTTGCGGTTATAACCTGCTTGCCTGCCGTATATGCCTTTTTTATAAGCTTTTTCTGAATGGACGGGATAAGCTCAAACGGTATTTCGACGCCCATATCGCCGCGGGCTATCATAATTCCGTCTGCGGCGGCGATAATTTCGTCGATATTATTTACGCCGCTCATATTCTCGATTTTTGCAATTATTTTAACCTTGTGAAATCCGACCGAGTTTGTAAAATTACGAAGATAATCTACATCCGCAGCCGAACGGACAAACGAAGCCGCTATAAAATCAAAGCCGAGTTTTGCTCCGAATGCGAGATCTGACATATCATGCTCGGAAAGATACGGCATAGATAAATTTGTATCGGGAACATTTACGCCCTTTTGATCGGAGATAACGCCACCGTCAACAACCTTACAATAAATATCGGGTCCTTCGACCTTTTCTACTCGGAGGGATACAAGGCCGTCATTTATTCTGATAACAGTGCCCATTCTGACATCCTGCGGCAGCTCCTTAAAAGAAACACTCGCCTGCTTTTCGTCGCACTCTATATCGCGCGAAGTAAGGATATAATCGTCGCCCTCTTTAAGCGTTACGGATTTGTGGTCTTTAAAATATCCTATGCGTATCTCGGGGCCCTTTGTATCAAGCATTGTAGCTATCGGAAGGTCGAGTTTTTCCCTGAGAGATACGAGCTCGTCAAATCTCTTTTTATGCATTTCATGATCGCCATGCGAAAAGTTGAATCTCGCAACATTCATTCCGGCTTTTATCATATTTTCAAGGACGCCGTCCTTATCGGTAGCCGGACCGACGGTGCATATTATTTTTGTTTTTCTCATTAAAAAGCACCTCCAAAAATGTATGTAAATATGTTTTTCAAATTTTCCTCAGATAAATTGTATAATTAGTTTTGTCAAATGTCAATCATAACAGACATATTTTTTTAGGTTTGTACAGTAACATATATTTATACATTACAAAGTATAATGTTTTGTATTATTTTAATTCAAAGCGCGCATTTTATTTGCCGACCGATACCGCAGAAGCCCCTCCTGTCAAAAAATAACGATTATAAATATAAAAAGACGGCCTGAAATTAAATCAAGCCGTCTTTGCCTTAAATTACCAACTGAATTTTTAAATCGGAACTTTGCCTATGTACAAAGGAACGTCAGCCCTCGTAATCGTCCTCATTTTCCCAGTTGTGGAAAACATTTTGAACATCGTCGTTGTCTTCAAACATTTCGAGCATTTTGCCCATATTGTTTATGTCCTCTTCGCTTTCGAGCTTTGTGTAGGTAGAGGGAATATAATCGACTTCGGCAGTCAGATACTTATACCCCTTAGCCTCAAGGTCGTCACGGACAGCGCCCATATCGTTAGGCTCGGTGCGAATCTCATAGACGTCGCCGTCCGTGAGAAAATCGGTAGCGCCTGCCTCGAGAGCGTCCTCCATAAGCTTTTCTTCGTCAACGTCCTCTTTGTCTATAATAATTACACCCTCACGGGTAAACATAAACGAAACGCAACCCGAAGTACCCATATTGCCGCCGAACTTATCAAAGTAGTGGCGCATATCGCCTGCGGTTCTGTTGCGGTTATCGGTAAGAGTTTCAACTATTACGGCAACGCCCGACGGACCGTAGCCCTCGTAGATTATGCTTTCGTAATTATCGGTATTGCCGTCTCCGGCAGCCTTTTTAATAATTCTCTCGATGTTGTCGTTAGGAACATTGCAAGCCTTTGCCTTAGCTATGCAGTCCTTAAGTTTTGAGTTACCGGCAGGGTCGGGTCCGCCCTCTCTGACGGCAACGGCTATTTCACGACCGATTTTTGTAAATACCTTTGCACGGGCATTATCGGTCTTTTCTTTTTTACGTTTAATCGTACTCCATTTTGAGTGCCCTGACATATTTTTTCACCCTCTGTCAAAAATTACGAAAAATATTTTAACACACAATCATTTTATTATCAAGATTTTTTTGTTTACCGGTTCGGGCAAAAAACAGCCGAGAATTTTAATAGGTACTGTTTAATTATTCGACATTGAGCACAATCGCCCTGTTGTAATCGACGCCTCTTACGTAAATCGGTATTCCGACGTTCATAAGATACGCACCGCCCTTTTTGTATTTCACGTTTTCAAGCTCAAAGACATAAGTTTTATGTTCATCAAGCCCCGCAAAGCGCAAATTGAATTTCTTTTTATAAAATCTTGTCCCGTTGGCGGCAATGAAGACAACGCTTCCGTTTTTATCGGCGCTCACATATTCATTGCAAAGCACCTCATCTTGTTCGATGTCAAGAATTCTGTAAAGGTCGCCGAACTGCACCAAGCTGCGGATTTTCTTATAAAAAGCGATATTTTTTTTGCAGATTTCCAAATCATCGGCGCTGTAATTCAGTAAATTGCCGCCTATGCCGAGCGAACCCTGCATTGCAATATTAAACCGGAAATCGAGCGAACAGGGTTTATTGATACCGGATATATCGGTTACCCACGCGCGCATGGTTTTTATCGGATGCAAAAGCGAATATCCTTTCTGGATAGTCATTCTGTCGATGGCGTCGGTATTGTCGCTTGTCCAAACCTGGTCGTAATGGCTTATAGCGCCGAGGTCGCATCTTCCGCCGCCCGACGCACAGCTTTCAAACTGCACGGTCGGATGTCTTTTTTTCAGTTCATCTACAATTTTATAGACTGCCGCAGTATGTAAATATGAATACATCTTCGGGTTTTCGAGATTTTCGGCGCCTACCTGTGAAAACGGACGGTTCATATCCCACTTAATATATTTAATATTGTGATTTGCCAGCAGCTTATCAAGGCAGTCGAAAATATAATCCTGCACATCTTTGCGTGTCATATTGAGTACGAGCTGATTACGTAATTCATCGGCGTTTCTGTGCTCAAAATGATATGCCCAATCGGGATGCGCACGGTACAAATCGCTGTCAGGATTGACCATTTCGGGTTCAACCCAAATGCCGAAGTCCATACCGAGATTATTGACGTTATCAATAAGTTCATCAAGACCGTTCGGGAATTTATCTTTATTTACAAACCAATCGCCGAGACCTGCTTTATCGTCATTTCTTTTGCCGAACCAGCCGTCATCCATAACGAAAAGCTCCACGCCCATACGGGATGCAATTTCCGCAAGTTTTGTCTGATCTGCCGCATTCACGTCAAAACCCGTCGCCTCCCACGAATTGTAAAGGACGGGCAAAATTTTATCGTTAAACTGCGGCGGCATAAGGTGCTGTATGCAAAATCTGTTCATCTGACGCGACATTTCACCGAATCCGACGGTTTTTCCGCAGTAAACCGCGGGAGCCTCAAAGCTCTCGCCGGACTTTAAAGTGTGCGAAAAATCAAAATCATTCATTCCTATGCAGACTCTTGTTATCGAATACAGGTCGCGGTTTGCGGTCACCTTGAAATTTCCGCTGTATGCAAGACTTGCAAAATACACATCCCCGCTCTTTTCGTCGGCGTTTCTGTGAGCGATGAAATACGGCGAATTGTTATGATTTGACGCACCCTTACGGCTTTCGTAAACCAAAGAGCCGCCGCTTAATACGGTATTTGTCTCTATAAATTCGCCGCCCCAAGCGCCGTTTGTATTTATAAACTCATATGGTTTTTCGGACGGCAACGAAAATTCCGCACTGAAAATTCTTTCAAAAACAATATCGTCATTGCCCGTATTTTCAAGCGTTACGCTTCGTTTTATAATATCAAAAGATTCATACGCTTCGTAATTGAGGGTAACCGAAAGAGGATAATAAGTATCTTTAAATTTTACCTTCAGTGTATTTCCGTCTATAATATAGCTGTCAAAACGCAAATCGATTTCGCGGCATTTATCGGAAAACTCCGCCTTTATATCACATTCACGATACATGGTTGAGCCGAACGGAGTTATTTCCTGCCTATATTCATCAAGCATTGAATTATTTGAATTTTCGTCGCTTATCTTTGTAAATTCATAATCGTCAAAGCCGCACTTATTGCCCCAATGGAGATGACGGTTATACCCTGCCTCATCAATACCGAAAACATAATGCGTATTTTCGGTCTCGATAACAAAAATTCTGTTTTTTTCAATGTACTTTATCATTATTTGCGCTCCATACCTAAAGATAAATATTTTGATTTTTAATATATCATAGTTCCCTATAAAATTAAGTGGGAATTATCGCACGAAAAATTGAAATTATCACAATATCGCGGTTTGCACGGTGACAAAACCGATTATATTATATATCATTAAAGCGGCTACGGCAAAGTATTTTTTTAACACAAGGAGCGCCTCTTTATGACAGCGGACAGCGATAACCGAATTTTGAGAGACAGCTTTAATTGGGCTGCGAAAAAAGCAAAAACCTTTGTGGTAACGGGCACAAAAAATGGTGATATAAACAAGGGCGACGGCGGCAAATGGTACGGGCCGAACAAAGAGGTACTCTCCTCACCCTCAAAAGAATGGGCGAAGCCGAGGGACTACAAAGCCGCATTTTGGGCAGGCTATTTTGACCGTACCGCTTACTATATCCGCGATTTTGTGCATCAGGCGCCGGGAGCCGCGCTTTTGGGAATGTACGAAGAGCTTTTTCAGATGTTCAAAACATTTGCCTCCAATGCAAGCGAAGAAACGGGCTGGTATGCTCCGTGGGCATTCAACTTTGACCATTCCGTCTATTATATGGATACGCCAGATAAAAAGCATTTCGTAAGAGAGATAACGTCTCAGTTTGAGCTTGTGGAAACCGCATACAGGCTTTATTTGCTCACAGGAAACGAAAGATACATTACCGACGATAAAATATCGCTCTTTGCCGATAAAATAATGAGTGATTTTATAGATTTGCAAGACGGAATCATATTTAGCAAAAAAAACGGTATTCCGGAGGGCAAAGGTGATATTTTTAAAGGTTCGGCAACCTATAACGAACGCGGATTCCACGCCGTTGAAGCCAGCGACAGCATTGCGGCGATGTATGCGGCAATGCTTTGCTATTCCGAAATATTAAAACTTCGCGGCGACGCTTCTTTTGCCGAAATGCAGCGGAAGAAAGCCGAAAAATTAAGGCTGTATTTTAACAACGAATGGAGCAGAACGGACGGCAGCGATATGTACTGCTACGCCGTTGACGATAAATTAAATAAGCATTATCAATGGATTAAAACGCCTAAAATGTTGTGCGGTGCGGAGACGCTTGAATTTATCCCCCTAAAAAATCTTAGCTTCCCGGGCGAAAGAAACGACAAGCTGCTCGACTATATCTTTAAAATGCAGACAGACCCGAAAACAAGGTCGGACAACATCGAGAGTTTCACATATCTGCCCGATTTATACTTTGCCAACAAACGGCCGAACAGTGCGTGGCATTTTATGAAATACATAATCTCACAAAAGGATTTGCCGCATGAACACAGAAGTCAGGGAACAAACGGCGATTATCCCGAAATTTCATTCACGCTTGTATCACAAACGGTTTTCGGACTTACGGGACTCAGAATTAACGAAAGCACCGGCGAGCTCTTTGTAAATCCCGATTTACCCGATGAAATCGGGTATATTAATCTGTACAATCTTCAATATCGCGGTAATCTTTACAATATTGAAGTTACAAAGGACCGCGGTTCGGTAATAAAACAAATTTGACAACACAAAGCCGAAACAGCAATCTTTAGGAGATGTATTAAAAAATCCTGCCGCTACTTTTGTATCGGCAGGATTTTCTCAATAAGCGGAAATACGTGAATTTTTTAAAAATTCAAGCCGCGTCTCTTCAATAAATTCGGCGAAACGGTGATAACCGTTTTTACTTTACGGCATAATTCAAATAGTCATCGTTAATATCAATTGCCTTATTGCAGGCGAGCCATGTGAGTTTTTCCATAGACGACTGACCGCCGTGACCTTTTCCCTTACCGCCGTGATCGGTTGAAATGATTATAAGCCAATCCTCTTCGGCATATGTACTGCGTGCCTCGATTGTTTTAATAATATCATAGCCGTAATTTTCATCGTCCTTGCACGCCTCAATGTATTTATCATTGCTCTTGTAACCGGTAGAATGACCTGCATGATCGGTATATTCAAGGGTAAAGAAAATGCAGTCGGGATCCTCGGCGGCGGTTTTTTCTTCCCCCGCAGGCTTTGATACGTACTTTAAGATTTGATAATATGTTGCCGTATCGTCAATTTGATGAGTATACTCAACGCTTATATTGTTTTTAATAGAGTTTGCAATGTCGGGTCGGTAGCTTAACTCGGTGTGCTCGCGCCAAGAGGTTGTGAAAGAGCCGTAGTGACCGTTTTCAGCCTCTTCGGTAAGAAACGTTTTTGCCTCGGGCTTTTTCATTTGACTGTTATCGGTAATGCCGTTGTAATCGCCCCAGCCGCCTGTAAGCATAGCCATCCAGCTCGGCGCGGTCGATGTAGCCTGTTCGTTTTTATCGGCTATACCGCCGGAAAACGTGTGATAAAGTCCGCCGAGGGATTTAACATACATTATGGCGCTGTTATCGAGGTCTTTAACATTATTTATTCCGTCGGCTCTGAAACCGTCATAGCCTATAAAAATAGCCTTTTTCACCGTTTTCCCCTCAGGTAAAGGAGCGTTAAAGTGGTCCGTTATAAGCTTGTGAATTACCGTTTGCGGCATCTGATTATCGAGTGTATTGTCAAACACATCCATAGCCGCAACCTTTTTTGTGTAGCTCTTGCTGTTCTCACCGGAAGAACAGGAAGTCAAAAGCAAAGAACATAGCATTACCGCGGAAATAATTACTGCGAGCAGTTTTTTAACTCTCATTTTAATTCTCCTTCAGCATTATGCCGAGCAATATAAATACGGCATAAATTCAAAATATTTATTAAATGAATTATACCTCTTTCCTAATTGTCATTAAATTGATATTTCGGTAAATTAAATACAAAAACAGGAAATTCCCCGAATTTAATATATAAATGTTACACGGTATTTTATATTGGATAAAACGCAAAAAAATTTATTCGCTTTTTCGGTGATTGTTTTTCTAAATTAAAAGATTGTATTTCTAAATTTCGTTTATATGGTAAGTGGTATAATAAAGCCATAAAATCAGAGGAGAAACACAATGAACGTGCCTTTTAAATTTAATTACGACTATTCGCAATGTATTGTTATGAAGCTCGGTATGGCTGTTCCCTACCGAGAAAACTTAGGCAAGAGCAAAGTTTTGCTGACGTTTGACGAAGCACTTGATTACATTAAAAAAATTGACAATATAACTCAGGGCATTACAAAAATATATTATCTTGTAGGCTGGCAATACCTCGGTCACGACGACAAATACCCGGATTTTTTTGAGGTTAACGAGGCGCTCAAAGGGAAAAACGACGAAACCGCATTTGAAAGCTTCAAACGCTTTTGCGACGAAGCAAAGCAATATCACTCCGTTATCAGCGTACACATCAACTTTAACGACGCATATGACAATGCGCCGTCATTCAATGATTTTGTAAAAGCGGGCGCTTTAATAAGAAAACGGAACGGAAAACCGAATCCGATAGAAAAATACAACGGCAGAAAATGTTACAAAACCTGCCACAAGGGGTACTATGAATCGGGGCTTTTCAAAAGGCAATTTGACCGTTTTGTAAACACATTTCCGTTTATTGCGGAAACAGGAACAATTCACGTAGACAATTTTCAGTGCTACAAAAATTACGCGCCGTACGTCGGTATAAAAGAAATGCAAAACGCAAGGCGCAAAATGATAGAATATGTAAAGTCCTTAGGGATAGACATAACGTCGGAATTCACATATAAAGAATCAGAATTTTTGCCGAACAAGCCTGTTTTCGGTTTACCGAGAGACCACTTCAAGCACGCAAAAATGGATACACTCGGTTTAATACCGCTCAGCTGGTGGTGTTACCGAATGACCGACAAAGAACTGATAGACACACCCGTAACGCTCTATTGCGGCGGCGAATTCAGAGAAAAGCAGTTAAACAATATGTTTTACGGAAATATGCACGGAGAAGACATTATTGCAAAAAGCAATAAAACTCCGGCAAAAGATTTCATTTACCGTTTTGCCGCATATCAAGTTCCTTACCATTACCTCAACACACTCAAAAGGCTTAAAATAAAAAAAGAACACGGTCATAAATACTGTGTATTTTCAAACGGTGTTGTGTCTTATTCAAAGGGTCAAAAAATTACAAAAGACGGCAAAATCATCAAGGATAAAGATACGCTTTTGCTGCCGTTCGTTCACATGGAAAACGCCTATATTGCATACAGCAAAAACGGTGATTGCAGAGATTGGCACATTTTTGATGACGGAAAAAGTCAAGCCGACGTCTACCGCATAAGCGAAAACGGCAATGAATATGTGCAAAGTCTTCCGATTAAAGGCAATATTATAAGATTGAATATTCCGAAAGACACGGCATATATGATAATCTGCAAAGAATAAAACCGAATACCGATACAAAGCAACGGAGCCGTAAAATTGCGGCTCCGTTGTTTTTAAGTTGGTTTTAATATTCTTTGCAAACCGTCACGGTGCTTTGCCCTCTGTGGCGTATTACCGACTGATTTGTAAATGTACCGTCCTTTTTGATATTTATGAGAGTACCGCCCCTGAACGGCGTCAAATAAATATTATGGTCGCATGAGAGTCCGTATGTAAGTCTTATGCCCTGATACTCTACCGAGAAATTATTCATATGGTCGTGACCGGCATAGCATCCCTTTGTCGAACCGAGAGCTTTCATAGTCTCAAACATATTATCGTCAACGGCAGGCGTACCGTCCTCTTTCGGGAAGCGGAAGCCCCACAGGCGTTTACCGTCTTTATATCCCGTCATATACTCTTTCATAGGCACATGGAAAAATACAAGCGACGGCACTACCTTGCTCTCGTCATTGTTTTCCTGCAAAGCTATCTGCTTAACCGTTTTTTCATACCACGCAATCTGATTGTCATGGAAATGGTCGTACCCCTCGTTCACTTCATCATAGCTGTTTGAATCCATAAAAATCAATGACATCAAGGCTTTTCCACTGTCGTCGCGAACTGTATAATAATAGTTGCCCATACCGTCAACGTCCTTATCGCCACGTTCGTAAATGCAGTATGTCAGCGATTCGAGATAATCATTAAGCGTTTGTTTATCGGCAATTTTTTCGGGGTCGAGAACCTCTCCGGGTTCATATTTTACATCGAGACCCTCATGATTTCCGTAAACGAATGCCCACGGAATTTTAAAGGTCTCCATAAAGGTGCAAAAGGACTTAAAAGCCGTAAAATTTTCTTTTTCGCTCGTGACGTCACCCGTTACGGCAATAAAATCGGGATTTGTGGTTCTTATCATTTCGGTAATTGTTTTATATGCCTTTGCGTCCTTTTTTTCATTATTTAAAATGTGGACGTCGGTTATTTGCAATACCGTAAATGCGGTATCGTCCGCCCGCTTATACTTTTTACCGTAAAATGTTACCGCCAACGCTGCAATGCCCCCTAAGATTGCCAGAACAAGCAATATGCTAAAAAATATTTTCCAACCCTTTTTCATATCAAACACTCTCTTTCAAGGTTATGTTGTCTCCCAAATCCGCGGTGCCGCTCAAATGCCTGTTTAAAACAGTCACGGGTTTATCGCTGCGGATTTCGGTGACAAGCGAATTTTCCCATTTAAAACTGATTTTTGCGCCGTTTACCGTCATATTTTTTACTTCTCCGGATTTTCCGTAGTTATCGGGAATCGCCGGAATAAGCTCCACCGTGCCGTTTTCTTCGGTTATCAGCATTTCGTTTATACCTGCAACGAAGCCGAGATTTCCGTCTATCTGGAAATAAAACGGTGGGTGAACGGAGAAAAGGTTGTTGAATACCGAATGGCTCAGCATACTGCGAATTACCTTTTGTACGGTTTCTTTTTCGCGCAGTCTTGCACTGAGGCAAATCGCCCATGCCGCCGACCAGCCTATATATTGAGTTGAATTATCGATTCTGTAAAAAAACAGCTTTTTAACCCATTCGGTTTGCTCGGCGTCTTTATAAAACCCGATTATATTTCCCGGATAAAAAGCATACAGCGGCGAAAAGTGACGATGTCCCTTTTCGGGGGTTTCATACGGCTTATGCCACTCGCAAATACCGTTGTCGCCGTTTTTAAACGGATATAAAAGCGGTGTTTTTTCTTTTATGTCCTTTAAAAGCTCTTCATCATCGGAAATTCGGACGGCATTTTGAAAAGCCTGCCTTACAAGCCCCATATCATAAGCCGAACCGTAATCGAGTTTACACTTTTTGCCGTTCAGCGTAAAAACATTTTCGGGGGACACAGACGGGCAAATCACATATTTTCCGTCATGCATAACGAGAAAATCGGCGGCAAAACGAGCCGAAGCCGTAACGATTTTCTTTACCTTGTCCTCATACTCCGAGAGGAAGCCGTTTTTATAATGCGTATAAATTTCATTTGACAGCCAAACGCCGCAAAGCGGCGAAAACATATAGTTTGCGCTTTTTCTTACGGGCGGTGTTTTGCGCCACAAGTCAACATTATGATTGCAGGCAAATCCGCGGCAGCCGTAATTTATCTTTGCCGTTTTTTCGCCGTTTGTAAGAGCCTCATAAACCATCTCTATGAGCGGTTCGATGCACTCGGAAAGACCAGCGCGCGAAGCACCCCAATAATTCATTTCCGTATTTATATTCACCGTGTAATTACTGCTCCACGGCGGACGGACCGAGTTATTCCATATACCCTGAAGATTCAGCGGCTGACCGCCTTTTCTGCTCCCCGAAATAATCATATATTTTCCGTAATTATACATAAGCTCGGAAAGCGCTTTTTCGTCTGCGCCGTTTTTAACGGACTGCAAAAGAACGTCTGCGTTTACATCTTTATCGCAGTCAAAAGATACGTTCTGATTATCGTAAAGCTCCTTATAATCGGCTGTATGGCGAAGTTTTAACTTATCATAGTCCTTTTCGACTTGAGCCATAGCCTCTTTGCACTTTTGCATTACGGCATCGCGGCTCGTTTCGGGCATTTTATCAAAGCCGTTAAAGCCCGTAGCCGTAACAAAATACAAGGTGAGTTCCCTCGCATTTTCGACTTTAATACCGTTGTCGCTTCCGCAAATTTTGCCGTTTGTCTCTATCTGAGTTTGCAGGCAAAATGCCATACCCTTTTTCTCGTTATACTTTATCGGGTGCAAATCGTTTCTCAGATAATTCGGCGTCGCATAGTCGGGGGCATTTCCCAAAAGAAAAAGATTATTTCTTTCCGTACACGTATTATGATGAAGTTTGCTCTTTGCTTTAACTGTGACCGAGAACGGCTTTAAAGACGTAATCCTATAAACAGAAACCCTGTCGGGATATGATGAAAAAAGCTCTGCCTTGCACCCTGCCGACTCAACCGTATGTACTGCCTCGGCAAGATTGAGACTTCTTGAATATTTATCTCTGTTAAGTCCGCCGAAACTCAATGTGACTTCACCGAGCGGCATAAAAGCCTCGCTGTAAAAGCCTATGAGTTTTTCTTCGCAAAGAGCGTCCGCCTCTGCGTTTTTTCCCTCAAAGATGAGTTCGCGCACCCTATCGAGATTTTTAAGACTTTCATCGCTGTTATAGTCTTTCGGATATCCAGACCAAAGTGTGCCGTCGTTAAAACAAAGCCGTTCTTTTTTTAAGGAACCGTAAACCATTATACCGGTTAATCCGTTTCCTACGGGTAGTGCCTCACGCCATCTTTTAGCCGGCTTGTCATATTTTATCAAATCCATTTTAATCTCCGACCGTATAAGTATTTTTGTCAAAATCGACGGTAACAGTTGTGCCGTCGGAATAGGTCGCTTTTTGTCGCCTCGGCGAACCTAAAAATTCATGCTTTACCATTTCTTTATTATAAAGCCTCGATTGCAAATCGCAAAGGGATTTTACGCGGTTTATTTCCTTTTTTAATGCCTCGTCGTCTAAAAGCTCGGTATCGGCGGTACGCACATCATTGCCGATCTTGTCGGTTCCCACACCGAACGGATGAAAATACGGCATATCGGCGCAGAGCGCACAATACAAATCGCCGTTTTCGCCCTTAGGAATTCCCCAGTTATTGTACCAATTCCACGGGATTATTACACAATCGTGGTATACAAGGCTCGCAAGCGGAACGGGAATGCCGACTGCCAAGCCGTTTTCCTGAGGTCTTATCGTAAACGGACCGTGGTGAACAAGCGCTATATTGTTTAAAAGCTGCATGCTGGGCTCTTCGGACGACATAATAAGCCCTTTATCATTAAGGTAATCAAAACATTCCGCACGATATTTTATACTCTGCTCTCTTGTGATTTTATGTTTCGGATTAAAGCACTCGTCGCCGCTCATTACAGAAAACACATCGAGATATGCGCCCTGAACGTCCACATTATGTTTTTCGAGTTCGCCGTATGTTTTCTTTACGAATTCGAGTGCCTGAGAGGCACATAAAAACGTGTGCTCACCGCCGTCCCAAATCGAACAATACGGATGAGAGCCGTCGATTTTTGTAACGGCTTTATCCATATCAAATACGGGAGACGAATAATAAAAATCTCTGTACTGGTCATGAAGAGCAAAAACATAGCCCAATTCACGGCACGTGTCGGCAAGAGCTTTTAATCCGTCGTATCCTCCGGCACTTTCGCACGGAGGCAAAATGTACGGATGATTATTGTCATAGCCGTCTTTCCCCCACCCGTCCGTGTGGATATAGAGCTTTTCAAGCCCGACATCCTTTATCTTTCGCAGCTGCTCTGCACGTTTGTAAAACGTGGCATATAAAATTTCATTTGTGCCGTTTTTATCATAGAACTTTGATTTTTCATTTATTTTTGAATAAATCTTATGGTGCAAAACGGTACTGCCGAGCAGCTTTTCTATATTTTTATTTTTCTTTATTTTATCTTCAAGCGAAACAAACATATGATTTTCGATAAGATAGCGGCGATAATCTTTTGCCACGGTATTATAATCGCCTTGTTCGTGGAAAACGAACTTTATCTTTCGCTCGTATGAGAGCTTTCCGAGAGATGACGAAAAATGAACAGAGTTAACAAACGCGCCGTGCCTGCCGAAAGCCGAAAACATACAAGCATCGTAAGGTGTTTCGACTATCGCGGTAAATGTGTGACCGTCACACACTCTGCCCCAAACGGGCATATATGCGTCACCCGTATTTATTTTTCTTAAATAATTTGCATAGGCAAATGTTGATATAAAATTTTCCTTATATCCGTCGGGCAGTATAAAGCCCTGTCGCATAGGGTCTACATGATAAGAGCGTTTGCCCTTTTTCTTTGAATTAAACGGGGCGGGAAAATATACCGCTCTGATGTCGCAGTCGGTTTCGTTTTCGGCTCTCACCGAAAATTCGCAAGTATTTTCACCTGTTATTTCGGCAGTCAAAACAAGCGTAAAATCAAGAACCTTCCCGAAAGCGACAAACCCAGAAAGCCTTGTTATAACCGCTCTGTCAGTATACGAAAACTTCTTTTTCGGCGCCGAATAAAGGGTACGGTAAGTACTTAAATACTTTTTTCCTGCCTTTTTGCGAATAATTATATACGGCGCTCTGCCGTCGCTGACCCAAGAAAAGCCGTTATGAACTATCTCATAATCGCCCGTTATCTCATTTATTTTAAGTTTAATATTGTCTTTTCCCATTTCAATCCTCAAGCATATTTTTTATTTTTATACATTCGGGTAAATCTTTAAACCCGTAAAATTCTTTGGCATTTTCAAAAAGAAACTTTTGCTTTTGCTCATCGGTTAAAGCCTTGGATTTCAATATAAAATCGAAGCTCATTTTATATGTAATTTCAACCATGGTGCGCGGATAATCGCTGCCCCACATCAGTTTTTCAAAGCCGCAGATCTCCGCCGCCTGTTTAACGGCGTCTACCGCAGAGTCAAACGGATACCATTCGCTGTTAAAAAGCCACGTTATTCCGCCGCTTTCTATCATTACGTTTTTGTTTTCGGCAAGCTTTATCTGCTTGGTCCAGCCGTCACGGGTGACCATACCGAAATGGCCTATCGCTATCCTCAAATCGGGATATTGCTTTATAAGCTCCGAGAGCGAACCCGTTTGCCCGTCGCCGTCTGCCAAATCGACAGATATAAACTTTTTATTTTTAGCGGCCTGTTCAAAGACTTCGCTGTGCTTTGTCAGATCCTGCGTTTTAAGTCTGCCGGCACAGATTTTAATGCCGTCAAAGCCGTCCGTATTAAAAGGCTTGCCCTCTTCATAAAGGCTGCTAATTTTCAGTCGTTTAGGATACTTCTGCTTTGCGGATAACAGATAAGCGTCCTGATTTCCGTCTATTTCCTCCTGTGTTACAACCGCACCGCTGACATTTGCATAATCCATATTTGCAATGAGACGTTCGGCGGTATTTTCGCCGTCATACATAAAAGGCGGCATCATCTGCCTTATTTCACCGCCGAAATTGCTTTTTCCGCCGCCCACGGAAAACACTTTTTTGCCGTTTACCGTGCCGTTCTGGGTTTTCCACAAATGGGTGTGCGCGTCTATTATCATAACGTTACTCCGTCTTTAAAGATTGCTATTTCACGAAAACCGTTTAACTCATTTTTTGTCTTTTTGCCGTTGATTGTCTCGATAATCAAATCAAATAACGACTCATCTGCCCCCGTCTGTGCGTCAAAATCAATCCAACCTGTCTTTCTGTTTGCAAGAGCGGTATTCGACCGATTTTTATTGTGGGCACAGGTGCACCGAGAGGCGTTCCCCTGCCCGTTGTAAACAAAATAAGCTGACAGCCTGCCGCACACAAATCGGTGACAGCCACAATATCGTTTCCGGGACCGTTAAGAAGATTCAACCCCGGACTGCATACCGTATCGCCGTAATCGAGAACCGAGGTCACGGGAGCAGTACCGCCCTTTTGAACACAGCCGAGAGATTTATCCTCTAAAGTGGTTATACCGCCCTGCTTATTTCCCGGAGACGGATTTTCGCTCACGGGTTGATCGTGAGATATAAAGTATTTTTTATAATTATTTATAAGGCGCACCGTATCATTGAAAACGCTCTCGTTTACACATCTGTTCATCAAAATTTGCTCTGCGCCGAACATCTCGGGGACTTCGGTCAAAACAGCCGACGCGCCCATTGACACAAATCTGTCGGTTATTTTACCGCAAAGCGGATTGGCTGTTATTCCCGATAAACCGTCGCTGCCGCCGCATTTAAGCCCGATTTTAAGTTTTGAAATCGGTACGCTTTCGCGAACATCATTTTCGGCAATCGCCCGCAGTTCTTCAAGTATTTTGAGTCCCGAAGAAATTTCGTCTTCGCATTCGCTGCAGTTTAAAAAGCGTATTCTTTCGCCGTCGTAATCTCCGAGTATCTTCTTAAACTCCGAAATATTGTTGTTTTCGCAGCCCAAGCCGAGAACAAGCACGCCGCCTGCATTGGGATGCTTAACAAGTCCTTTTAAAATTTTTTGCGTAATTTCGGCGTCGTCGCCGAGCTGGCTACATCCGTACGGGTGAGTCAGCGAAACAGCCTTACCTTTTTCGGCGAGCAAATTTGCAATCCCGTTGACGCAACCGACAGTCGGGACAATCCAAATGTCGTTTCGTATTCCGACGTCGCCGTTTTTACGTATGTAGCCTTTGACGGTAATCGGTGTGACGGGTGCCGGGAACTTGAAGTTCGGAGAATAATTATATTTAAGCTCTCCGCTGAGCAAGGTTTTAAGGTTGTGAGTATGAACTAACTCCCCTGCTTTAATATCGCAAACCGCAACGCCTATTGGGAAGCCGTATTTAATAACCTTTTCGCCTGCTCCGATATCATACCGCGCATATTTATGGCCGTTTTCAAGGCACACTTTTACATTATCTTTTTTGTTTATTAAAGCATACTCCATTTTATTGCCTCTGTAATACCGTCGGTATGTATTTTTTCCGCACATTCTTTTACGGTCTTTTCAAGGAACGACAGACTGCGCCCCCACAGTTTTTCATTTGATAGAATGTCGGGAATGTTGTTTTTCCTTATATAGTCCGCTTTTTCGGCATCGTCGCACACCCGGTTGGTTTTATAATACTCGATAAGGCACGCAAAAGAAAACACAAGCGGTTTTGGCAAGTCGTTTTCTGTTTTGTAATAATCGACAATTGTCGGTAAAACTCTCGCAGCAAACTTGCTGACGGAGTTAAGCGAAATAGATTTCCACAAATGCCTGATGTAAGGATTTGCAAAGCGCTCAAGAACGGCGTTTGCGAACAGTGTTTCTTCTTCTTTGCCGCCGAGCACAGGCAATATGTATTTATAAAGACAACAATTAAGGTATTCGTTTAACAGGTTGTTTTTCAGGCTCTCGCCGACGGTTTCGACGCCGCACAAAAGCGAGGGAAACACAAGAGACGTATGCGAACCGTTTAAAATACGAACTTTCATTTTTTTATACGGCGAGACGTCGTCTGCCCAGACAACGTTGAATCCGGCTTTTCGCAATGGCAGTTCATTTTCAAAATTGCCCTCAATCACCCAAAGATGATATGGTTCGGCGGTATCGAGAAGCTCGTCGCGATAGCCGATTTCGGTGAATATCTTTTCCGTTTCTTCGCTTGGATAGCCCGTAACTATGCGGTCAACAAGAGTATTGCAAAATATATTTTCGGTTTCAATCCACTTTACAAATTTTTCGTCCGAATTCCAAAGCCTTGCATATTTCAAAACGCAATTTCTGAGTTCTTTGCCGTTATTATCTATAAGTTCGCATGACAGAATGACAAAGCCTCCGAGTTTATTTCTGTATCTTGCATACAAAAACTGCGTGAGCTTTGCCGGAAAAGACGACGCGGGTTTATCATCAATACGGCAGGTATCGTCAAAGCAAATGCCTGCCTCGGTGGTGTTGGAAACAATAAATCTTAAATCGGGATTATCCGCAAGAGAAATAAACCCGTCAAAATCGGTATATGGATTTACGGCGCGCGTCACGGAATGAATTTCGGTTCTGCGGTTTACCTCCGTATTATTTTCAATGCCCCTTAAAATAAGGTTATATCTGCCGTTTTGCCTGTTGATTTTATCAACGGTTTTTGAATTTGTAGGCGAAACGATAATGATTTTTCCGTCGTACAGCTCTCTTTTATTCATATCGTCGATAAAATAATCGACAAAGCCGCGCAGAAAATTTCCCGTGCCGAATTGCAATATGGTTTCTTTCATTATTTGTCACCGAAGTTTATAAGTAATTTTGCAAGCGTACCGTCGTTATGTGCGAGTGACTCGAACGCCTCGTGGGCGTTATCGACATCGTATATACCGCTTACCATTTTAATTATATCCGCTTTTCCGCTTTTAACAAGAGCTATGAGCGTTTCAAAATCTTTTGTAAACGCATTGCGGCTTCCGAATATATTGAGTTCCTTTTTCAGGATAATCGAATGAACAAATGTAGTTTCCTTTTTTCCGTTACCGATGAGAATAATATTGGCGCCGTGAGCCGCTTCATCAATGCAATTAAGAAATGTTTGCGGCGCTCCGCACGCCTCAACGCACACGTCAAAGCCGTTTCCGTCGGTAAACTCGGAGCATTTGTCATGCAGATTGCTGTTTTTCACGTTGACAACACAATCCGCCCCAAACTGCTTTGCAAGCTCAAGGCGATTTTGCAGCATATCGGCAATGAGCACTTTTGCGCCCATGGATTTTGCTCTTATCAGCGCGAAAAGTCCTATCGGCCCAGCGCCCATAATAAGGAGGTTGTCACCCTCATTTACCTTGGCTCTCGAAAGCGCATGGCAGCTTATGGAAAACGGCTCTATAAGCGCAAGCTCTTTTGCCAAGAGGCCTTTACCGTCAATCATCCTTTCTACGGGCATTGTTATGTATTCCTGAAAGCTTCCGTCGCGCTGAATACCCATAGTTTGATTATCGTGGCAGGCATTTACTATTCCGCGCTTGCAGGCATAACATTTGCCGCAGTTAAAATAGGGGTTGCACGTTACAATATCGCCCAGCTTCAGTCCTCTGTCATTTTCGGATATGCTGACAATTTCCGCCGAAAACTCATGACCCGGTATTCTCGGATATGTCGTAAACGGCTGATTCCCCGTATAAGAGGCTACATCCGCTCCGCAAATTCCGCAGTAAAGTACCTTTAACAACGCTTCGCCTTCGCCTGCGGAGGGAATCTCTTTTTCAATTACTTTTATTTCTCCCGGTTTGGTAATCTGAATTGCTTTCATTCTTATGCCTTCTCATCTATATAGTCTTTGTTCCAAATAACAGCCGTTTTGAGCGGAGCACCCTTGGAATATATCTTATTTTCATAAGCGTTTATCGGGTCTTTTATAAATTCATTTTTATCTATCAGCTCAACAAGGCTGTCAAACTTGCTTTCACAAAGCAAACGAATTGCTTTTTCCATATGCTTCTGCGTAAAATTGATGGACGCCATTATAACTTGGTTTTTAAAGCCGAACGGCATGGTATCAAAGCTCACGCGCGGTCCGAGCGAAAAGCTGTCGTAAATACCGTTACACCCCAAAACGCCGTGTTCAAATGCTATTTTATGTTCGGTTTCGGCACCGCTTGTACCTATAAAGACAGAAGCCGTGCCGCCGAGCATTTCTTTTATTGCGTTTGCGGTTTCTTTTTCGCTGAGTCCGCCCGTTGACAGATATTTGCAGCCGAGTTCGTTTTTGACAAACTTCGCTTTTTGGCTGTTCCCACCGCTGCGTGCCGCAAAGAGGATTTCGGCGTCTTTTTGACCTCGGCGAATTTGATCGCCTATAAATAGGCCTGTTGTACCCAGCCCAAAAATCACCACACGTTCAAAGGTTTTGGTTATTGCGCGCTCTCTCGCCGTTTTTTCATCGCATTTCAAACGGGCTTTCTCCACGCGAAAATTTTGCGCCTCGCCTATATCGCACATACGCTCATATTGAAACACGGCGCAGGCATAAGGGTCTGAAAAAACAAGCTTTTTTGCAAGCGACAGAGGGAGCTTTTCCGTCTTGTCGTATTTTTCGGGCAGATGAAGAAGCATATCGGGATTAAAATATCCCTTATCGCAAAAAATGCCGTCGGCTCCGTCGCATCCGTACTCAAAATATGTCTCGTCCTCTGTGAAACGGGTCGGATCAAAGCTGTCGCCGCCGCGTATAAGCACAATGGCAAAGCGGTTTTCGGACGTCACCCAAACAACGCCCTCATGGCCGTTTATAAGCCTTTTTTCACCGTCGGGGAACTTTTTATTTAAAAGCCCGCGCCTGCCCATTTTCATCAATTCATAATCCGTGCCGCAAAATCCGCAGAAAACCGGTACGGCCTCAACGCCCGTTTTTTTCTCTTCGGAGCGAAGTCTTTGCCTCGGCGGATTTATTATATTAACTTCACCGTATCTGAGCGGAAGTTTCTCGTCATTTACAAAGTATGTACCGTAAGTTTTCAATTTCTACCCTCAAAACTCTACAATTCTTTCGTTTACATTGTTATCTTTATCAAGCGTAATTTCAAGTCCGCCGAGCTCTTTAAAGCTGAAATAGCAGTTATATGAGCTCTTTGTCATATAGTTAAGCTCTATACCGTCTTTCTCGCTGATAAAATTATTGATGTGGTCGTGGCCGCAATACATATGTGTGCCGCCGTTCGCCTTAAATGCCTCAAAGAAACCGTCGTTAACGGTTGCCGCGGTTGTCTCTTCAAGACGAAGTCCCATTTTGAAGTTATCGTTTCGCTCCTTGTATTCGGGAACGGGCACGTGCATAAACGCCATATTGGGAACGATGTTGCCGCCGTTTTCGCTTGCGATACCGTCAACTGCCCACTTATACCATTTAATTTGGTTTTCGCCGATTCCGCCGTAAGTAATTTTACCGTCGGTAACTCTGAACTGACCGTCGTCAAACATAAACAATGTGTAAACGGGCTTGTCGTTTCTTGTCAGGTTGATAATATAGTTGCCCATACCGTCCATACCCTCGGGGCCGCTCTTAAACAGGCAATTTTCATAGCTTTCGTATATTTCGGCGAGCTTTGCTTTATCGGCTCTGCCCTCATAATCGTGATTGCCGAAAATAGGCGCCCACGGAATACCGAATTTTTCCATAAATTCGCAAAACTGACGTGTGCAGATATCGTTCCAAGCGGTAAGAACGGTATCGCCGCCGACAATAATCAAATCCGGCTGTTCGTTTTTTATAAGCTTTTTAAGCTGAATCTCACTCATACCGTCAAGGATAAAGTTAACTCCGAGGCAGGCTGCAAAGGTTCCGTGATTTCTTATATGCACATCGGTAAGGCAGAGAATTTTATAGTCTTTATCGCCTATCTCAAAATTTTTTGCGTAGTCGCTTGTATAGGCGTCGTCGGGGCTCCACTTGTCACAAACCGCCACGCCCTTTTGCTCTTTTAACGCAACGGAAGCAAAATATCCGTTGCAAATGCAAACCGCGAGTACAAGTATTAAAATTATCGAACCGATAATTTTTACCGGCTTTTTGCCAAAAAATGCTTTCATAATTTAATCCCCTTTTATATATATTGACATTATAACATCTAAATTGTACAATAGTTTTATTGACGTTTATTACGAAAACCTATCAAATTGTTTAGAAATCCTATCACAAAGGAACTGTGTTATGAAATGCAATGAAACAGGCGTGCTGAAAAAATCGGAAGTATATTTTTCTTCACCGTCGCAGACGGCAAAAAAGATATATTTTTACCCTGTCAGCGCAGGACACTTTTTTGCGTCAAGGGATATCACCTTGTTCGCGAAAACTATAACAGTCTTTTAATAACTCACATAATCGACGGAACTTTTACATATGTAAAAAACGGCAAGCACACAACTGCGCGCAAGGGCGACACGGTTATACTCGATTGCTACAAGCCGCACGAATACTACACCGACGACAGCTTTGAGTCGATATGGCTTCACGTGGCCGGAGCCAATTCTCTTGAGATTTTTGAGGAAATAGAAAAAAGCGAGGGCAATTTAATAAAATGCAAGGATATACAACATTTAGAAAAATTACTTTTCCGCGTATTTTACGGTATCAAGGACGGTGCGGCGGCAAACGAACTTACGTTTTCGCTTGACATTTACAAAATTTTTACCGAGCTGTTAAATCCCCAGAGCTCAAAAAGCAAAAGCGAAAGCAGCTACGAAGATACGGTTTTAACCGTTAAGGAATTTATAGCGGAAAATCTTAATGAAAATCTTACGGTGAGCAAGCTTGCCAATACCGTAAACATGAGTTCTTCGCATTTTTCAAGGGTTTTTAAACAGCAGACAGGATTTTCGCCGTATGATTACATTTTGATTTCACGTCTCAACCGCGCGAAATATTTACTTCATGTCACAGATATGACAATCGCCTCCATAGCTTATGACATAGGCTTTAACAGCGAATCGAATTTTATTTACTTTTTTACCGAAAACGAGGGCATATCCCCCGGCAAGTTCAGAAAACTGAAGTTTTAAGCAAAAAAACGACTTATCGCCGATGACGGTAAGTCGCTTTTTTGCTTTTTCTGTATTTATATAATATTCAGCTCTGTTTTATTTGCGCTGATAAGCTCCAGCCTATCCGAATTCAGCGGTACGGGTATTTCATTATACACATTTGAAATGCCGAATTTTGTTTTCGGAGCCGTGCGAATAATCAGCGTACCGTCATTTTCGATATACTTTTTGTAATCTCTTAAATGCATTACGAATTCGCGGTCGATATTAAAGTAATCGTTAATAAGTGTTTTTCCGCTGAACACCTGCAAATTTAAGCCGTCAAAAGCAAATTTAAGTACCACGTCGTAATTGTCTTTCAATATATCCCGCGGAAGTTTCAGCTTATAAAAGCTTCGCTTGCCTAAGGAATACAGAAAATAATTGTAAGGCAATTTTTGCTTTTCGGTTTTTGACAACGATATTTTATTTTTCAAATCTTCGTCCGATACCTTTTCGCAATAAATTTTGCCGTTATCGCAATAAACGGTACCGTCCAAAAAGTAAGCGCTGCCGTTTATAAAGTGAAATTTTTTCGCTTTTTCATACGGAATTACAACAATCCTGACATCTTTGATGTCAGTTCCGTCCTCCTCTGAGCCGAGCGATATTTCTTGCCCGTTAACCGAGCATTTTGGCTTTACTCCCTCGCACTCGGCAAAATAACAAACGGTTTTACCGTCTTTGCACGACTTTGCTATAGGCTGGGCGAGAATATAGTCAAACGTAACGGAACCGATTTTTATGTTGAAGGGATAGAAGAACATTGCGCCTGCCTTAACGTCGATCTCCGGCAGAGAAATTGTTTTTCCGCATATATTAAAGGTGACATTCACATTTTTAAAATCGTTGTACCTAAGACCCTTTTCATATGCGGTTGCAAAGAAATAACCGCTGCAATTTTCATCTGCCCTTACCGAGCATTTAAGAAACGATAAATCGCACGGGTCATCATAACTCTGTCTTGGGAAAAATGCCTGCTTTGTACAAATTTCGGGGTCGAACTCGCGTATAAAAAGGTGCATTAAACGAAGTCTGTCGCCATGTGCCCGACAGACGCCGTAACGGCTTATAGGTGCCTCGAAATCATAATCTATAATCGAATAATTATTCGGATAGCCTGTTAAGCGGTTTTCCTGCATAAGCCTGTCATTCGGATTGGCACCGCCGCAGAACATATAATATCCGAGCCAGTTAACACCGCTTGCAAATTTTGCAAAGCCGACGCCGTAGCCGTCTTTTTCGCTTATATAAGGTCTTCTGTGCTGGGTTACCTGATTACCGGGACCTGTTTCGCAAGTGGCAAACGGTACATAATCATAGACGCCATCTTTTTCGGAATTACTTTTAAAAAGGTCGCCGCCGATTTCATCCTCGGTTTTACCCGGAGTTATCGCAAAGCGATTATTGGGTTTCAAAGCGCTTTTGCCGCGGCTCCACGGGGCATCGGGATAGCCGCCCATCATAGGCAAAAAATCCCTGTCGGGTTTGCTGGACGGCCATGCCGTCATAGTAAAAAACGGAACTCTGAATCCTATTTCCTCGGCGATTTTACGCAGAGTCCTGATATATTCCGTGGACCCGGTATATTCGTTCTCAAGCTGAAGTCCAATTACGGTTTTACCGTCAAGATACGGTGCAACCTCTTTATACAGCCCCTGCCAATATTCTTTAACTTCGGCAAGATATTTTGGACTGTCGCATCTTTTCTTTATCATCATATTGATGCGCTTCGGGAAACCTCCGCGAATAACCTCGCCGTGACACCACGGACCTATCCGTAAAATGCACGGCATATCAATATCCTTGCATATCTGCAAAAAGGCCGCAATGTCTTTATTGCCGCTAAAGTCAAAAACGCCTTTTATTTCCTCATGGTAGTTCCAAAACACATAGTTGGAAACGGCGTTTATTCCGCAGTCGCGCATTTTTAAAAGGGTTTCTCTCCATCGCTCACGCGGAAGTCGCGAGAAATGAAGTTCACCCGCAACGACTGTGTACGGTCTGCCGTTTTTTGTAAAATACAATGTATTGCAGCCGTATACGCTGTCGATATCAGAGTAATTGAAGTCGCCCGTCTTAACTTCCTTCGGGACGGCATTAATTGTTATTTTCATTATTCGTTTACCTGTACTTTTAATATTGTCTCTGTCTCGTTATTGCTGCAAAGTTCATTGAGAATGAATTTATTGTCGTTCTCCTCGGCGTATTTCACGATATCCTTGAGCGCCGTTACATCATCGGCTGACAGCTCATTGTTTTTATAATTTTGCACTACGGCTCTTATCCTTAAAGCCCTGATATAGTCGGCGTGCTTTTTTTCGGACAAATCATAGAACATAATCGGAATAACACATATTACGGAAGAAATTATGCCGAGCCAAGTCACGCTGCGGAATGTGCTGTACATAATATCGGTGTTTTTGAGCGCCGTATCTATATTGTCACCGAAACCTACTCCGCCGAAGCTCATAAACAACGGCATAAGCGCGCTTGTGAAAAGGCCGCAGAATGTCATAACAAAAGACGAACAGTTCTGCCAGAAGCCCTCAAGGCGTTTTCCGGTTTTCCACTGCTGATAATCAAGCACATCCGAAACCATAATATTGGAAATATAACTCAGACCGTTAAACAGGTTCTGGAAGAATATTGCAACAAGCATAAGATACGGACTTTTAAGGGTAAGCAGCTGCATAAACGCCATAACCGTAAATCCGACGGTGGAAATCAGCATAACCTTGCGTTTTCCGAGCTTTTTAATCATCCACGGACCCACAAGCATACCCGGAACAAGGGCGTTATTTAAAAGCATATTGCAAACCGTAAGCGCAAATGCGCCGTTTTGACCGCCTATACCGTAATTGCATATCCAAAGGTACATATTGATATTGCCTCTGATGCCGACGGCAATGTTAAATACTGTTATTATCCAAAAGTATTTATTGCCGAATAACTGTCTCGCGCCCTCGCTGAATTTTACCTTTGCAACATATTCCTTATGAACAACAACTCGCTCTTGGGTTCCGAAATATGTAAAGAAAACAAATGCAATTCCGCCGACACTGCAAACGGGGAAAGCGAAACGGTAGAGCTCTATATTATTCATGGGGTCTTTACTGCTTGCAAAAACGATACCTGCAACGAGAGGAATGATAATGTTTACAACCGACGACGGGATATTTGAAATAAGCCCTTTGAATGCGCCGATATTTGCCCTCTCCTGAGACACGGGCGAAACGGTCTGCTCTATACCCGTAAGACACTGGCTTAAAAGAGTATAGAAGAAAGTGCCTATTTGAATGAGCAAAAACATAATAAGACTTGCAAGCGATACCTCTATATGCGAGGCGGCAACGGCAAAAACGGGAATTGCCGGAATATCAAACGCAAACAAAATGTTATCGACCCAATGCTCGGGGATAAAGGGAATAACCGTAAAGCATACAGCCGACAGAACGGCAGTCCACGGTAAAAACGGCTTGAATTTTCCCTTTGGTGAATTTGAATTGTCAATCATCATTGAGAGAATCGGAGCACGTATAAGGCCGAAAACGGACGCAACTATTCCCGCAACAAATATAAATCCCGTTGAAACTTTAAAGTAGCTTATCATCATAGGGATATTTATCGCTATGGTGGTCCAGCTGATAGCGACGCTCAAAAACGAAAGCGAACCGCTGCCGAGCGCCAGATTTAAAAACTCTTTATAGTTTACGTAATAACCGTCGGGAGGAGTTTTCCAATGCTTTTTCAGCGTTGCCGCTCCCGTTTTGATTTTTGTGCCTAAGACTTCCTTTTTACTCATAATAACACTCCGAATCCCCTGTTTTTTAACTTAAAGTTACATTATTGCAGTTTTCGGTTTTGATTTTTTTATTTCCCGAAAAATTATTATTTTCAATTTCTATATCGTCGGACGATTTTGCATCTATGCAGTATCCGCGGCAATTTAAAAACGTATTGCCCTTGATTTTGATGTTTTTGTGCACCGCTCCCTTGTAAACGCTGTTTTCGGGTTTAATCAGAATCGTCGATTTACCGCAATACTCAAAAGTGTTGTCACAAATCGTAACGTCAGTACACATACCGCTTTCGTACCAGCTTTTTGCATCGTCCGAAAGCAAAATTCCGCTCATTGTTGTACTGACAAAGCGATTATTTATAACATTTACTTTTCCGCGTGTTGTGATAAGAAGTCCGCGTGTGATAATTCGCGTCATCTTATTGTTTACAAAGTCCAAATCGGGACACGCCGTAACGTCCTCAATCACTTCGCCGACCTCGGCAAAAGCGGTGTCGCTTACTGTAACGGCTATCTCATATTCATTTAAAAGCTCCGACTTTTCTATAACGGCGCTGCCCTTTTCGAGCAACGAGTCCGCGTCGATATAAGCTATTGTATCGCCCGCTCTCAAAGGGTTAAAGCCGTGGCTTTGCGGATGCATAAAGCGAACTGTCAGCGTGTTATCCTTAATATCGGTAATTTTAAAGTGAATACCGTGAACATTAAGGCAATCGTCACCGGCGCCGTTGAAATAACTGTCCTTGACGGTAACTTTTCCACGGCACATACAAATTTGAATGAAATCGGCAACGGACGCCACTTTTCTCGGCGAGCCCTTTTCGGGTGCAAATTCGACCGAATCAACGGTTATATTTTCGCTGTCTTGTGCGACGAGTGCAAGGGAATAATTAAAACGCTGCTTGATATTTTGCAAAGTGACATTTTCGCATTTATTCACAAATATGCCGGCAAACTGACGGCGTACATCATAGACATAAAAGCAATCGCCGGTTTTAAATCTCATGGTGTTCGGATATGAAACGCGTATTTTGCCGCCCTCTAAATCGCGTACTTTTAACGAAGAAAACAGCGGATGCATAACCCTCTCGATTTTATCGGGAGTGTCTTTTCTCACAAGCCCGATATAGGACGCCGCCGTCGCTTTTTTATCACAGCACATACAATAATCGGTCCCGTAAAGAACAAGTTTACCGTTTTCGATCTTATAACGAGTGTCGCCGTCGATTTTAAAATCCACGCCGAACAGCGACTTTTTAATAACTTTAAGTTCGTGCATATCGGGGGTACTGTGGCGAATTTCAAGATTTTTAACGGTGATATTTTTACAATGCTCCATTGCTATATTGGTGACTTTTCCGTTAATTACAAAAACCGAATCGCCGCCGTCCACGGTGACATTTTCAACATTTCCGAAATAAAACGGAACCGCGTTCAAATGCGGTGTTTCGCCCTTTTTAAACTCTTTGTCACCGACGGTATTTGTTATATAGAGCATATATTTTTTGCATTTTTCGCTGTCGATATAATATGTGCCTTTATCAAAGACCACCGTTTTTTCTTCGGCGTCGGACGCCAAATACTCGGTAAGCTCCGCCAGCTTCTCCGTTATGTTTTCACCCGGGTTAATACAAAATTGAGACGCTTTAATAATTTTCATAATCAATCCTCACAAAAGCTGAAATCGGCAACATTACCGTATGGCATTTCTTTGGTTATTCGCCTGCCGCCCGAATTTACCGTCACGGTATAACAGCCGTCGCTTTTTGCGACAAACACATCTGACTTTTTACCGCAAAGCATCAGATTTTCAACGGACATTTTATCCCAATCATCCGGCAGAGCGGGTTTAATTTCAAAGCTTTTGAAACCCGTCGGTCTGTAACCGAGAATTCCCTCGACAAATATTCGCATATAAAGTCCGCTCTCGGCAGAAAGCTGCGCCTGATTGCCCTCGGGATAAGCCTCGACAGGATACGGAATGTGCTCGCCCAAAAGTCTTGCCGAAGTGTATGTTTTGAGAAGTTGTACCGCCTTGTTTGAATGTCCCGAATAAAACATACCGCGCAGAGCGTAAAGAGTTGCTCTGTCCCAATATGTCTTTTCGCCGCTTCTTGTTACAATTCCGCCGTTTTTAAACAGCTTATCCGAAAGAAGGGCTTTTACGGTTTCGTCGCTTCTGTCTTCAATACCCATAGCGAGCGGAATTGCAATCCAGGCGCGCAGATTCTTTTCTTCTTTGCAATATCTGTATGTATCAAAGCCCTCTACGTTTGCGCCGAAATAGTTTTCGATTGACGTTCGAAGCTTTTTTGCGGTATTTTTAAGCTCATTTGCCCTATCGGCATTGCCGAATTCTTTTTCAAGATACGATAAGCTTATAAGCGCGTCATATGCAAGCGATGACGTGCAAAGATTATACGAGCCGCTTTGAAATCTGTTTTCAAGTTCGTCCGAATCGCTTCTCACGACGCCGTTTTCGCCTATTTGCGATAATGTATAATCCATACATTTTCTGATTGAGCCGATATATTTTTCGGCTTCCGCCATATCGCCATTTGTAAGCAGAAAACGCGAACAACCGTAAGCATACATTGCGCTGTCGCCGCGATCGCCTGCGCCGTGCCAAATACCGTCGCCCTCGGCAATAATGCTTGTAATCAACGGTTTATCCGCAGAAATATACTTTTGATACATATTATATGAATTCAGTGCCTGTCGCCGCCCATAGTCGTATCCCGAATAGGCATAAAACGGGTTTACATACTCGCACTCGTCGTTAGTCCATATTGCGGCGTAGTAATATCCTCCGCCCGGAGAGTGCATAAGCCCCGCCTTTGTTTTAAAAATACTTTCACAGGCGCGGATTTTAGCATAGAAAACCATTAAGTTCAGCTTTTCGTCAGGCGTTTTAACCACCGCAAGTTTTGACAATTCGTCTGTAAAAGCTATTCTTGCCGCCTCTTCTTTTGAGAAATCCACGACGAACATTTCATCATAATTTGCACCGCAGTAAGCGCCGTATATAACGTCGCTCGATTTGGGTTTTATGCAAAGCTCGGAATCGGTGCTGCGCACGGTAAAAAACCTGTACCTTTGTCTGTCAACGCCAAAACAGGCTTTCGTAACAACATCTTTATCGTTATTTTCAAGACAGACGGTAATATCCTTATCGGAATTATTAAAAACTTCGGTCTTTTCAATGCACGCTTTACAATTTCTTGCAGAGAAAACCGAACGGTGAATTTTGACACCCTCTGCCGTGCTGTAAATGTGTAAGATCCCGTCAAAGACAAATTTTTCAGCCTTTTCCGCAACGGACTTTCCGTTGATTTCAACCGAGAAGCCATTAAAATTTCTGTCAAGCGCACTTCCGGTTAAATTCGGATACAATCGAAGCGTAGGAAATGTTACGTGGCGCATAATTCTCAATTTCCGCGACGCGTCGCACCCGTAGCTTATGATTGATGAACAGTAAAATCCCGCTGTCTCAATATGATTGGCATACTCTTCGCCGTTTTTCACATCAAAACAGATTTTGTTTCCGCTTATGTAATGCTTTTCTTTTGTAAAAGGCTTCATCTTTGCCCATTTGGCAAAATACGGTATCCTTTTTCTCTGTAACTGAACCGATAATGACATAATTTTAATCCTTTGTGTAAAGATACGGTTTACCGCTGTTTAATTTCGCGTGTTATTTTTTAACCGCCCAAATCATTTTGACATATTTTGTTTTCTCTTTCAAGCTTAAATTATCTTCGGAGCCGATATTTATCGGAGCGTTGGCGGCTTTAAGTCTTAATAACATCAGTTGTTTTCAAAAGGAATATTTGACGCTATCCAAGCGGTTCTTTCTTCGGGGCTCTGCTCGCCGTGACCCTGACCTATTCCGCCGTGATCATTGCCGAAAATGACAAGCCATTCCTCGTTATATTTTGCCTCCCTCTGCTTAACCGCCTGTAAAACGGAATACGCATACATATCGCAGTTTATAACCGCTCCGACATACTGCGTACTTATGGCGTAGCCGTATGTATGACCGGCAGTATCGATATTGTGGAAAATTCCGCAAATTACGCTGTCACCGGCATCCATTCTTTCTATTATGTAGTCGCGCATTCCCGAATCGTAAGGCGCGGAGGCGGAAGGTGTTTCGGGAGCGACAAAATTGTAAAGTTCTATTGTTTCGGCGCGCGTCTTTTTAAGCTTATCCTTTTTAACTCTGTCGGTATCGCACATTGTCATAGGAAGATTGTTTTGCATAACGTATTTTACTTCCTCTTTCATATTGACATCAAAATACTGATCCCAATCAAATGCAACGCTTGTGTGCAGACCGGCCTCGGCATACTCAAGCATAAATGTTTTATATTTAAGATTTTTTGAATCGTCCTTCGCATAATACGGGTATGCCGCCATATCGGCTTTCCAAGAAATACCGTCGGTATCGGGATTATCATATTTGCGCGGCGTCGAAATTTTTTCGGCAATACCGCTGTTTCTCGCTATATACCCGATAGGATATATGCTGTAACCGGAATCTCTGTCCCATGAGACGGATTTTACATTTTGCGGAAAATCGATATTTAACGAAACCTCGCCCAACGGCACGGCTCTTAAAAATCCGCGCGATTTTATTTTGAAATTAAGCCTTTTGTTTTTATTTACCGACAGTAAAATTGATTTACCGAAGCCGAATCTTGTATCGTTTTCCTGAATAATATTTTCATCGTAAAGAACAATGCTCAAATTATAGAGATTCAGGTGTTCAGCCGACCATAAATCCGCAGACGGAACAACAAGTGAAAACTCAACCTCGGCAGATGTTATTTTAACTGTTTTTTCGCTCACAACAAAACCGTTACGTGAAATACACGCTTTTAAATTTGCGTCCCGACAGTTTTTTGTAACGGTACATTTTATTTTTGCCTCGGCGGCAGTTTCGATTGTAAATGTATCGATATGAGTTTTTATTACCGCTCTCTGCGGCAGGCAAAACATTGTGATGTCACGTAAAATACCGCCGATATTGTGGTGTGCGTAATAGCTTGCCCAAGCGGCGTCGCTTTGATATTCGCCGTTTGGATTCCACGGCGATACCTTGTCGCCCTCAGTATCGGAAACACCTAAGATAAGAGTTATTGTTTTACATTCCGCAAAATCCGTTATATCGATATCCCACGGAGTAAATCCTCCGATATGAGCGCCGACAAATATATTGTTCACCCATACGCGTGCGTTTGAATACACGCCCTCAAAACGTATAAATATTTTGTTGCCTGTGAACGCTTTTGGTATTTCCACCGTTCTTTTATAGTAATATTCCGTATTGTTTTCGATGTCGAAGCCCTGCATCGCAAGAGATGACGGAACGACAACGCTCTGCCATTTATCGTTCGTAACCGAAGAAAAATCATAATTTTGGTTTTCGGCAAATGCGCTCGGAATATCTTTTATTTCTTCAAAGAGGAAGGACCAATCATTTTTACTTCTGTTCGTTAAGGGGAGAAAACAGTTTTGATTGCCGCATACGCTGTACGGTACCTGCGGAAGAGAATAGTTTTCTTTTAACGAATCGGTTTGCATTTTAACACCTCGCTCAATCGGTTTTAAAATCGGAAACAATGAAATCAAAACACTTCGGAACAACTATCTTTTTGTATTACTCGCCGTAAAGTTCCGTGCGGATTTTTCTGTACAGGCGGTCAAGAAAACGATCTCCCTCTCTGAAATCAAGAAGTTTAAGCCCGCCGTTTGAAGTTAAAATTCTTTCTGCCTCGGCGGCATTTCCGATTTCAAGATATGCCTTTGAAAGATACATACCGATTCTCGGCATTGCTTTGATTTTTTTATCAATCAGATTGCAGCACTCTATAACAGCGGAATATTCTTCGGCGTTTAAAAGAAGAACCAAAAGGCTCTCGCAGAGTGAATAGTTGCTTTTGCCCTGCTGCCGAGCTCGGGCAAAATCATAACGTAAATATAATCGTTTTCAAGTATTACAGCCGTATACTCTCTGTCTTCTTTTTCATCATATATTTTTTCGGTAACGGGCAACGGATAAACCTTACCCGTGCTCCCCTGATATGCGCGCTTTTCGATAAACAGCGGCGCTTTTTCGGGTCTGCCGACCTTATATGTAGGTATAATAATCTTTTCTTCTCTTATTTCCGCTTTCATAATTACCTCTTGAATTGATATTCCATTGTTCCGATGTTGTCAAAGTAAAAAAATCAGTACATCTCCGGCTTTAAGGCAAATATGCTTTTTATCACCGACGCCGATATTGCATTTGAGTTTTGACAGGTCGTTTTCTATCGTAAAATCACAATCCGCCGTTGCGGTTATCTGCGTCCGCACGATTTTTCCGCCCGACATTTCGGCGCTTATTAAAAGTCCGCCGAACGCCCTGAAGCGGCATGGGGAAATGATGTTTTCTGCTGCATGAGCCTAAAAGATAGTTGTTTATATACCAGCCCTTTTCAAGCAGCTTATCGGGAAGCTCAACAGAACTCTTTTGCCAAAATTCCGTCCAAAATTGTTTATGCTCGTCAAATGCCTTTTGATATCCGCCGCAAATTGCCTCGGCAACCGTTTTTTTTGCATTTTTCCACAAAGCTTCTGTCTTTGCCGATGTCGACCGTATATGCAATAAGCGTTTTGCCGTCTTTGTATTTTACAGCGGTCATTATACCGTAAAATCCATCGTTTATAGGCCGAACAAAATAACGATATTCCGTATCTCCGTCAAGTTCGGAAAAAAATTCACAATCGGGATAGTGCAGGTTTTTGAGCGACTGTACGGTTCCCTTGGACGAAAATTTTAAACTCAATTTTTTTACTTTACCGTACTTAGGATTTTTTATTTCTATTCCTGCCAAATGGCGGTTAACCGATATCAAACCGTAATTTTTGTTTGCATGGATAAACGATTTGACTGTTATCTCGCCGACTTTCAGTTCCGCCTCTGCCGTCATCAGATTCAGATTTGAAACAATGTTTTCATCTGTACCGAGATTCAATATAAGTTTGCCGGCGGGCAGCTTTGTAGGCGTGGGATTGCTGTAACAGTCATCATACTTTTTTTGTATTTTTTTCTGCTTTTTGTTTGCAACAAGATTTTTTATATCGGTATATGTAGAATTCTCACCGTCTTCGGGCGGATTTGAACAATCCCATATGCCGCCTTTATCAAGGCTGAACCTGAGCTTATCGGCACTGTTCCAAATAAGGCACCCGAGATCGCCGTTACCGAGCGGCAGCGCTTCGTCCCAATTTTTTATCGTCTTATCAAAATGCAATGATTTTGCATCCATTAACAGCCTCTCTTTTTATACGACACTTTAAAAACCGACAATGCTTTTTATAATGTAAACGCTAATATAAAAGTGAGCCACTTAGTCGAGAAACGCTCATGAATAATTGAGCCACCGGAAATAGTCCTCTATAATAGTCTCAGACTATATAGGGGGCGAACAAAGGTGGTTATTACAGT
>JALELS010000016.1 GCA_022768065.1 Ruminococcus sp.
CCGGCTGAAAGCGACTATGCAGAATAAAGCTTAGCAGGGTGGCTCAAATATTCGTGAGCGGAGTGGCTCACTTTTTCATGGTCGTTGGTGGCTCAAATATTCATGAGCGCCTGGCTCACTTTTTCATTGACATTTACATTATAAATCGTATCATCTGTATACATAGATTTAATTATACTATCACAAGGCTTCGTATAATTAAGAAAAAGCGCCTTATTTATTAGAAATACTGCTATTTTTAGTCATAATTTTCAAAATAATTATATTGTATTTCCCAATTCAGTATCGTTTGCAATAAAAAATTACAATTTAACAAAAGACTTTTTATTGGAATAACGATCGATAAATATGAGATTATAATAAACATTATTTAGATTTTCGCCCACATAAACAGTAAATCTAAATAATGTTTATCTCAAAGGGAAGAATTTAAATGAACCGTAGCGCACACCTTTGAAACGCGTTTTATCCGGTTACAAAAAATGACAATTTTAACATTTATTTTATTTAATATAAAAACACGTCGCGTTAAAAATAGTAATGCAAACGCAAATTGTTATGAAAAGGAGTGTTTTCAAATGGCAACAGTACCCGAGGCTAAGGCTGCTCTTGAAAAGTTCAAGATGGAAGCTGCTAATGAAGTCGGCGTAAATCTCAAGCAGGGTTATAACGGCGACCTTACTTCTAAGCAGGCCGGTTCTGTCGGCGGACAGATGGTCAAAAAGATGATCAAGGCTTATGAAGACGGCATGAAATAAGAAGTAGAAATTCTCTGATTCTTCAATAAATTTCGGACAAAATGAAGGTCTGCCGGTTAAACCGACAGACCTTCTTCTGTGTTTGTTATTAAATATTTCAGCGGACGGATACGGCTTTATATCCTGCCGCGATAATTAAAATTTATTCTTATTCACTTATATTTAATACCCAGAAAGATTCTATACCGTCAAAGTAATCGGAAACGGCATCATTTGACAATTTCACGGAATTATCCGTTTCATAGTCGCCTGATATCTGCCCTGTTACGAAAAGGGAACCGTCGCCTATATCTTCTCTGACGCCAGGCAATTCTGATGTCTCAAAATAGCTCTTGGCAGCAGCAACAGAAAACTTCTTTTCTGTGCCGTCCTTGTATTTTACGTTAACGGTAACAACAACTCCGCCGTAAGAGCCCATGTCGGGTATGCCCTGTGCACTCGCCAAAGTAACCGTATTGCCCTTTTTATCCTCAACGTGCTCTATAAGGGCAAGAAGCTGTGCGGCGTCGGCAACATAGCCGTCATAATCTACCGAAACTCCGTCCTTAAAGTTATATATTTTGCCCGTGCAATACTCGGCTATTCCGTTAAAACTGCTGTCAAAAACGCCGTTTCTTACATAATAAAGAGATGTGCCGTATCTTAAGGCTCCCGAGAAGTTCCAATCAAGAATACCGCCCTCTACGCCGTAATATGTGCCGTAGTAATTTGTAAGGCCGTAATAATTCCAATTAAGGAATCCCTCTTCAAGGTAGTACCAAGTACCGTAATAATTAAACAGTCCGGTATAACTGCTGACGACCTGCCCGTCTACAAGATAGCACCAATCATGATCGTAATAATTATAAAGTCCGTTAAGGCTACGGTCTACCGCACCGTTTTCAACACGAAAGAGGTTTTCATCATCGTCAATAACGAAACCCGAAAAATCCCAATGAAGCACACCGTCTTTTACATAGTACAAAGTACCGTAGTAGTCTGTAAGGCCTTCGAATTCCCAATTAAGAACGCCGTCCTCAACATAATACCAAGTGCCGTAATACAGAGTAAGACCGGTATAATCGTTTGAATAAACGCCTTTTTCTACATAATGCCAAACACCATCGACATAAACAAGGCTTGAATAATCCCAATCAAGTATACCGTTTATGACATAATATGTTGTGCCGTAATACTCGGTAGGACCTGTATAGTTCCAATTGAGCACGCCGTTTTCAACATAGTACCAAGTGCCGTAATATAAGGTTAGCCCAGTATAATCCCAATTAAGGACGCCGTCCTCTACATAATACCACGTGCCGTAATACAGAGTAAGGCCGGTATAATCGTTTGAATAAACACCGTTTTCAACGTAATGCCAAACACCATCTACAAGAACGAGGCTCGAATAGTTCTCATTAAGCGTGCTGTTTGTAACAAAATAGGTTGTACCGTTATACTCTGTCGGGCCGGTATAGCTCCAATCGAGCACACCGTTTTCAACATAGTAATAGGTGTCATAATACTTAACAAGACCTGTGTAGTCGGTATTATGTTCACCGTCTTCCATATAGTTCCAAGTGCCGTCATCCATTCGCATAAGCGAATCCGTTTCGGATGCAAACGCGCTGACCGCCAGCATAAATACCGACATAAAAACAGCCAGTGCAACCGCAATCAACTTTTTGAAATTTTTCATAAATTTAATATCCTCCCTAATTTTTACGGCATAAAGCCCTACCGCTTATCCAAATTATATAACAATCCTTATATAATTGCAACAATTTTTATATAAAAGTGTTGCATTGACACACCTTATCAAAAAACAAAACCGTTCAAATGAATGAACGGTTTTGTGATAATTTGTAATTAAATTTTATAAATCAGCCTTAAACGCGAATACCGTTTCTCACATAGTAACGGGTACCGCGATAATAAACATACCCTGTGTAATTCCAATCAAGGATACCGTTTTTAACATAATACCAAGTACCGTAATAATTTGTAAGGCCCGTATAGTTCCAATTAAGAACACTGCCCTCACAATAATACCAAGTGCCGTAATAGAGCGTAAGACCTGTATAGTTCCAATGGAGTACGCTGTCCTCTACATAGTACCAAGTACCGTAATAGTTTGTAAGACCGGTATAATCCCATTTAAGAACGCCGCCCTCTACGTAATACCAAGTGCCGTAATAGAGCGTAAGGCCGGTGTAATTCCAATTAAGAACACCATTTTCAACATAATACCAGGTGCCGTAATAGAGCGTAAGACCCGAATAATTCCAATTAAGAACACCGTTTTCGACATAATACCAGGAGTCATAATAATTTACGAGGCCGCTGTAATCGGTGTTGTGCTTGCCGTTTTCCATATAAAGCCACGTGCCGTCTTTAGTTACTATAAGCGTGGTTGTATTAAACGGAGCCGCCTTAACGTCAAAATCACATTTTGCGGTTTTATCCGAGCCGAGAAGCTTTGGAGTTTCGTCTCCGCTGTAAATGTCAAACGCAGTTACCGATATACTGCCTTCTTTATAGCTGCCGTCAAAATAAAAAGTATAACTTCCGTACAGCTGCTCCGTCGAAGAGGATTTCGGTGCGGCTGCCGAACATCTCAAAGAATCCTGCGAGAAATTATAATTTGTTATTGCCGTACCGCCGTTTTCATACGAAGTGACCGACGACTGCTCACCGTTTTTATCCGCATCGGGCTTTATGAGCCTTAAATACGAGGAATCATATTTAAGCGTATAACTGCCGCCCGCGGCCCCTGCCGGAGCGTATATTTTTACCTCTACCCTGTTATAGCCCATAATCTGAGCATCGACTCTGAATGATGCGCTTTCGGAAGAAGTGTCAGCGGCAAACGACGTTGCAAGCACAGCGAACACACATACAAGTATTGCGAGAGCCGTAACAACCGAAATTATTTTAGTTCGTCTTTTCATATTAACCTCCGTTAAGCCCCGAAACAGACATTTACTTATATCGGAATTATACAACATACTAAATGCATAGTCAACACTCACGCATTTTAGATCGGCACCATAAAAAGCAAAAAAATATACCGAATTCCGAAAAACGGCTTTCGGAACACGGTATATTTTCTAAGTTAAAGTGTAAGCTGCTCGCCGACATCGTCAGCCGACAAAGTCGCACCGGCGGCAGGCAGAGTTCTCGTTCTGTATCTCGCAGGCTTTACAAACTCGCCCTCGGTATACTCTTTTACGGAAGATACCCTGTGTCCTTTTTTGAGAGTCATAACCGATACGCCCATAGAATCCTTGGTCGTTTTGACGGCTATTGCGCCGGTATTGAGAAGAAGAATTCTGCCGGAGGTTGACCGCATAACGTATTCCTTATCTTCAGTCACACAGAACATATTGACTAACGGGAATTTCTCACAATATGCCTTAATCAACTTTTTGCGGTTGGTTTTGGTCTCATATGCGGAGAGGTCTATTTTGGCAAGCTTGCCGTTTTCAAAGAAGAACAGCATAAAGCCCTTATAGTCTGTTGTAACAGCCATATAGACGGCGTTTTCCTCGGGCTCCATCTCAAGCTTTGAAGCCACATAATCACCGAGAACGCTCGCCTTGCTGTCATCAAAATCGGCAGCTTTGGCTTTATAAACGCGGCACTTATCGGTAAAGAACAAAAGCTCGGTATTGTTTGTAGCCTCAACGGTCTCGATTATTTCATCGTTTTCCTTTAGTTTTTGCTCGCCGCTCATACGCAGGGACTGCGGAGTTATCTTTTTAAAATAGCCCTCTTTGGTAAAGAAAAGCGTAACCGGATAGTCCGGAATCTCCTCCTCGGGGTCCGATTCGTCAACAATATCGCTTGTATATATTATTTCGGAACGACGCGGTTTATCGTATTTTTTCACGACTTCGGAAAGCTCGTTTACGATTATTTTTTTGACGCGCGAACGGCTCGACAGAATATCCTCCATATCATCTATGTCGGCCTTTAGCTGCTCAATATCAGCCGTCCTTTTTAAGATATACTCACGGTTTAAGTGGCGTAATTTGATTTCAGCCACATAATCCGCCTGTATCTTATCTATTCCGAAACCTATCATCAAGTTCGGAACAACCTCCGACTCTTCGTCGGTAGAACGTATTATTTTTACCGCCTTATCTATATCGAGGAGGATTTTTTGAAGTCCCTCTAAAAGATGAAGCCTGTCTTTTGCTTTTGAAAGGTCAAAATAGACACGGCGATTTACACATTCGGTACGGAAAGCTATCCATTCCAAAAGCAGTTCGCGCACTCCGAGAACTCTCGGTGTTCCGGCTATAAGTACATTAAAGTTACAGCCGAAAGAATCTTCGAGCGGAGTCATTTTATAGAGCTTTTTCATAAGCTTGTCCGCATCTGTGCCGCGCTTTAAATCAATTGTTATTTTAAGACCCTTTTTATCGGTCTCGTCGCGGATATCGGAAATTTCTTTAACCTTGCCGCCCTTTGCGAGTTCGACTATCTTATCGATTATTGCCTCCGTAGTGGTGGTTGCCGGAATTTCGTATATATCAATACAGTTATTCTTTTTATCATAGCTGTACTTTGCGCGAATTTTGAAGCTTCCGCGACCCGTGCGGAATATCTCGTTCATCTTATCTTCATCGTAGAGTATCTGACCGCCGCCTATAAAATCTGGAGCCTTGAGCGTTTCGGTTATATCGGCGTCGGGATCCTTTATAAGCGCCACGGTAGTATCGCAGATCTCTTTCAAGTTGAACGAACAAATATTTGAAGCCATACCGACGGCTATACCCATATTGGCATTTACGAGAACCGACGGGAATGTAACGGGTAAAAGCGTAGGCTCGGTCATGGTATTGTCGTAGTTCGGTACAAAATCGACCGTGTCCTTATCTATATCGCGGAAAAGCTCGGCTGAAATCGGGGCTAATTTTGCCTCGGTATAACGCGAAGCCGCGTACTGCATATTTTTTGAATACGATTTACCGAAGTTACCCTTTGACTCAACATAAGGGTGAAGGAGCGACTCATTGCCGCGCGCCAAACGAATCATAGTTTCGTAAATTGCCGCATCGCCGTGAGGGTTCAGCTGCATGGTACGGCCGACTATATTGGCGGATTTTACAGTGCCGCCCTGAAGCAGCCCCATTTTATACATAGTATAAAGGAGCTTTCTGTGTGACGGCTTAAAACCGTCGATTTCAGGAATGGCACGCGACATAATAACGCTCATGGCGTAAGGCATATAGTTGAGCTCCAAAGTATCGGTTATATGCTGCTCCACTACCTCGCCCGCACCGAGAATATGAGCGTTTACGTCGGTCTCTTCCGGGCTTCGGTCTGTTTCGTTTTTCTTGGTTCTTTTTGCCATTTTCCGACTCTCCTAAATCAGGGAATAATTATTACCGTAAAAATCAATCGTTAAGAAAGGTCAGTCATATCAATATACTGAGCGCCGTTTTCGGCAATATAATCTTTTCTGCCCTGCAAATTATCGCCGAGCAAAAGGTCAAATTTTTCGGCGACGGCTTCGGGTGAATAATCCGGCTCGACTTTTATAAGGCGACGGGTTTTAGGATTCATTGTTGTAAGCCACATCATCTCGGGTTCGTTTTCGCCGAGACCCTTTGAACGCTGTATGGTATATTTTTTGTCTCCTATCGCATGAAGAGCGTCCTGCTTTTCCTTTTCGGTATAGCAAAACCAAGTCTCGTCCTTACACGTTATTTCGTAAAGCGGAGATTCGGCTATAAATACCTTGCCCTCTTTTATAAGCGTAGGCATAAGACGATAAATCATAGTAAGTATCAGCGTCCGTATCTGATAACCGTCAACGTCGGCATCGGTACAGATTATAACTTTGCTCCAGCGGAGATTGTCCATACTGAAAAGCGAAAGGTTTTTATTTGCCTTTGAACTTACTTCCACGCCACAGCCGAGCACCTTGATAAGGTCCGTTATAATATCGTTTTTAAATATTTTGGGGTATTCCGCCTTGAGGCAGTTAAGTATTTTTCCGCGCACGGGCATAACCGCCTGAAAAGCGCTGTCCCTCGCCTGCTTGCAGGCGCCGAGAGCCGAGTCGCCCTCCACTATAAATATTTCGCGTTCCGAGACGTCCTTTGAGCGGCAGTCGACGAATTTTTCGATTCTGTCCGTCATACTGTTGCTGCTCTGAAGCGTCTTTTTAATATTAAGCCTTGTGGTTTCGGCTTTGACGCGCGAGCGCATATTTATGAGCACCTGTTCGGCGATTTTTTCGGCGTCTATTCTGTTTTCGATAAAATATACTTCAAGCTGATGGCGAAGAAATTCCGTCATAGCCTCCTGTATAAATTTATTGGTTATCGCTTTTTTGGTCTGGTTTTCGTATGACGTCTGAGTTGAAAAGGACGACGAAACAAGCACAAGACAATCCTCTACATCTTGGAAATTTATCTTGCTGTCGCTCTTTAAATACTTGCTGTTTGCTTTTAAATAGCTGTCAATCTGTGAAACAAACGCGCTCTTTACCGCTTTTTCCGGAGCGCCGCCGTGCTCGAGAAAGCTCGAATTGTGATAATACTCTTTTAACTGTTTTTTATTGGAAAAGCACAGCGCCACATTAAGTTTTACCTTGTATTCGGGCAAGTCGGCTCTGTCTCTGCCCTTTCGCTCGCCCTGCCAGAACTGCACGGACGAAAACGCGTCGTCGCCCACGAATTCTTTTATATAATCTACTATACCGTTTTCATAGCAGTACTCATACTTATCGAAGCTTTTTTCGCTTGTCTGATTGCGGAGTATAAACTTAATACCCGCATTTACGACGGACTGCCTTAATATAGTCTCCTGATAGTATTCAAGCGGTATATCAATATCGGTGAATACCTTTATATCGGGCTTCCAGCGGATTCTTGTACCTGTATCCTTTTTGCCGTAAGGTTCTTTTTTGAGTTCGCTTACAGGCTCACCCGCTTTAAAATGTATCTCGTAACGGAAACCGTTTTTGTGCACCTCGGCGTCCATATACTCGGAAGCGTACTGCGTAGCACAAAGTCCGAGTCCGTTAAGTCCGAGCGAATACTCGTATGTTCCGCCGTTGTTTGTATTATATTTACTGCCGGCATACATTTCGCAGAAAAGCAATTCCCAGTTCCAGCGCTTTTCCTTTTCGTTATAATCCATAGGCATACCTCTGCCGTGGTCTACAACCTCAACGGAGCCGTCAAGAAAACGGGTCACGGTTATCTCTTTACCGTAGCCCTCTCTTGCCTCGTCTATGGAGTTTGAAAGTATTTCAAATACAGCGTGCTCGCAGCCCTCTATTCCGTCCGAGCCGAAAATAACGGCGGGGCGAAGTCTTACACGGTCGGCACCCTTTAACTGCGAAATACTTTCTTCATTGTATGCCGCTTTTTTTGCCATTTAATTAAAACCACCTTTGTATGCCGAATGGCGGGAAAATTTGCTTGCAGGAAAGCCTGCCAAAAAATACCGCCATATATTTTACACTATATATTGCGGTCAAGTCAAGTTATTTGCCTTTTTAAACGGATATTTAGGGTTTGTACGCACAAAGCGCTCACAGGCGATATCAGCTTTTGTCGTCATCGGAGTGCTTTTTGACTTTATGTTTATTTCCGTTTTCATCAACGATATACGTATTTTCGAGATTTGCAACAAGGTTTCTTTTGAAAGAGTCGATATACTCACGGCGCAGAATCGCCTGCTCCTCTTTTTCGTCGGGAGACAATCCCTCTCCCTTTTGCTTCTTTGCAAGAAAGTTTATACGGTCGATTTTATTCTGTTCCATACTTATCACCACATACAGGTTATTTTTTACTATTTTATAATATTTTTTCGATAAAGTAAAGGCACAGCTCAACACTTGAAAATATTCGGTTAATATCATATAATTTCATTATGTTAAAGAAAGGAACCCGATATGTTTAAATATGTTCTGATAGACATTGACAATACGCTTTTGGATTTCAACAAATGCGCCGAAAAAGCTATGACCGACGCCTGCAAAACCTGCGGTGTCGATTTCAAAGAAAATATGCCGTCCGTTTTTCACAAGGTCAACGATTCGCTCTGGCAAAGACTTGAAACGGGAGAAATCACAAGGGACCAAATACACGAAAAACGGTGGAATATGGTTTTTTCGATTATGGGCATTGATTTTGACGGACGCGAATTTGAAAAAGAATTCGTAAAAGGAATATACGACAGCCACGAGCCCGTAACCGGTGCAAAGGACACGGTTAAATATCTGTCGGAAAAATACATACTCTGCGCCGCAAGCAACGGTCCGTTTGAACAGCAAAAGCACCGTCTGACACTCGCCGGAATGATAGACGGGTTCTCACATCTTTTCGTCTCGGAGAAAATAGGCGTGCAAAAGCCCCAAAGGGAATTTTTTGAGCGGTGTCTCAATGAGCTTCACGAGACCGACAAATCACGCTTTATACTCATAGGCGATTCACTGACCGCCGATATATCCGGTGGAAAAAACTTCGGTATCACCACCTGCTGGTATGACCACAACGGCACCGGAAATGATAATGTGGGCGCGGATATGAGAATAACCGATCTTGCCGAAATCAAAAATATACTCTGAGGGATTATTATGATAAAGCTCCCCGAACAAGTAAATAAGGCAATATGCCTGCTGAAAAGCAGCGGTTTTGAGGCATATGCCGTCGGCGGCGCCGTTCGCGACTGTATGCTGAATAAAAATCCATTTGACTGGGATATAACCACAAGCGCACGTCCCGAAGAAACCGAAAAGGTGTTTTGCGGCGAACGGATAATAGAGACAGGTATGAAGCACGGAACGGTGACGGTTATAATTGACGGTATGCCGCTTGAAATCACCACTTATCGCATAGACGGCGACTATACAGACCACCGTCACCCGCAATCGGTATCATTTTCGGATAACCTCAGGGACGATCTCTCAAGGCGCGATTTCACAATAAACACGCTTTGCTGTAATTGCGACGACAAAATCATTGATGTTTTCGGCGGCAAAGACGATTTGAAGAACAAAATAATACGGTGCGTCGGCGACCCCGACACACGTTTTTCGGAGGACGCGCTCAGAATTATGCGTGCCGTCCGTTTTTCGGCGGAGCTGGGATTCACAATAGAAAAAAACACATCGGACAGCATACTGAAAAACAGGCATTTGCTGTCGGATGTGTCAAAAGAAAGATTACAGATTGAATTCGTAAAGCTTATCACGGGGAAATACGCAACCGACGTTATACGGAAATATCACTCGGTTATAGAGGTATTTATTCCGGAGCTCGCCCCACTTATAGGTTGTGAGCAGCACACAAAATATCATAAATACGACGTGTTTGAGCACACGCTGCACGCTGTAGACGCGGTAGATTTTGACGACAGGATTTTGCGCCTTACGATGTTTTTCCACGATTTCGGAAAGCCAGATGCCAAAACCACCGATGAAAACGGCACTTCGCACTTCAAAGGACACGCCGTGATAAGCGAAAAAAAGACGCGAGCCATACTTAAAAGGCTGAAATTTGACAACAAAACAATAAACGAGGTATCGGGGCTTGTTTTGATACACGATATGAAATCCCCGCGCGACAAAATTCAGGCAAAAAAAATGATGTGCCGTCTCGGAGACGAAACATACCTCAACCTTATAAAAATCAAGCGTGCCGATAATATGGCAAAAGCCGATCCGCACGCGATAGACGAAAAGCTTAAAAATATGCGTTTGTTTTATGATACCGTAAAGCAAAACGGAGAGTGTTACAATTTAAAATTGCTCGCTGTAAACGGCGATGACATTAAGGCTGTCGGTATTTCCGAGGGAAAGCAAATCAAAGACTCTCTTGATTTTTTGCTTGACAGCGTTATGGAGGAAAAGTGCCCGAACAGCAAAAACGCACTTATAAAATATTTAGAAGAAAATCGTAAATAATTAAAAGCACCTCAAATTCCGTAAAATAAACAGCACCCCATTTGTCAGACAATGTGATTTAACGTCCGACAGATGCGGTGCTTTTTGTTATGTCGTGAGTCCGCAGTCTTTGCGAAGCAAAAAAATCGCGTCGCTCTCATCAACAGTTCCGTCACGGGTTAAATCGGCTTCTTTAAGCTTTATAGGCGACAAGCTCATTAAGCCTGCCGAATATTTAAGTATCATAACGGCGTCTGCGCTGTTCATTTTGCCGTCGGAATTCATATCGCCGAAATTCACTCTCGCAACATAGGAAAAACAAGTTCCGTCTTTACAAATTCGGATAATCGCGCCGTCAGTAACGACGGAAAAATCGGGCAAAATATTGCCGCTCGCATCCGATACGGTCAATTCATCGGCGGAATCAACAATCCCTTTAAACACCAAAATATCCTTTAGCGTTTGCACCGTCATACCGACAGCCGTATTTATAATACCGCTCCCGTCTTTTACCGACACACAATCGAAAGACACTCCCACATCTCTTACGGTATTTTCCGCTTCGGAGAAAAGTTCGGAGCTGCCGTATATTGCGTAAAGAGAGGTACAGCCGTCAAAAGCCGTGGACGATATATTCAACGAACTGCCGAAAGCGATAACGGTTTTTAACGACGTACAATCCGCAAACGCTTTATCCGAGACAATTTCGGCATTTTGCGGCAAAGTAACTTTTTCGAGAGAAGTATTTACCGAAAAAGCAAAAGCCCCTATCTCTTTTAAAGACGGTGAAAAGCTTATCACCGAAAGTGCGGTACAGTTATAAAACGCCCTGTCACCTATTGTTTTTACGCCGCGCAGCACCGCTTTTAAAAGAGCCGTACAATTTTCAAAAGTGCCCGTATAAAGTTCGGTAACGCTCTCGGGTAATATTATTTCATCTAACGAGCAACAACCGAAGAAAGCCTTTTCTCCGATATATGTTACGCTGTCCGGGATTATTGCCGACGAAAGTGCCGCGCACCCCTTGAAGGCTCCCTTGCCTATATACGCAACATTGCTTTTAAGCTCTGCCGTTTTCAGCGAACGACAATCCGAAAAGGCGTTATCCCCTATTTCCCTTAAACCGGTTCCGAAGCTGACGCAAGACAGCGCCGCGCAGTCGGAAAATGCGTTTTTACCCACAGCGGTCACAGAGTCCGGCAAGCCGATAAATTCCACGGTTCTGTTTGACGAAAACGCATAGTCATCAATCGACACCACTGTTTTGCCCTTTATTTTGTCGGGTATCAAAACAGTACTGCTCACGCCGCGGTAACCGCTCACATAGGCTTTTCCGTTTTTGATATAATACACAAAATCGCTGTCCCCCGAAGCAAAAGCGTCGAGAGGCAGCGACAATATGACGCAAATAACCGCAAATGCAACTATTGACCTTATTTTATTACAAACAGCTGACATTTCATTCCTCCGACCCCTTGATACGCTTGATTGTATCATCTTTTTCGGGATTTTTTGGAATTTGTGCTGATTTATCACAAATTGGTTTTAGGAACAGTCACATAATTTTTAAATAAGGCGGAATCGAGTCCACTTTTGCGATTTATAGCGCCATATAAATATTGCTCCGCGGAACAGCAAATCCATGCTCATACCGATTGCCACGCCTATTACTCCCCATTTCAGCCACATACCGAACAGCGCCGAGAAGAAAAGACGGGCAAAAACGGTAAGCGAAACAGAAACGATCATTGTGAATTTTATATCACCTGCTGCACGCAGTCCGTTGCTGAGGGAGCCGGCAAAAGGATACGCAAGACCGTTAAAAATATTGTTTATAAGAACCAGCCAAATTACCAATTGCTTGGCTTCCGGCGATATTGCGGAATACTTCACAATCAGAGGAGTTATTGCGAAAATCAGCGCATTCCAAATGACGGAGAGCACAAAAGTTATTTTGTTAAGCTTCTTAAAATAGAAATTTGCGGCATCAATGTCGCGTGCCCCCATACATTGCCCGATAACCGTTGTATAAACCGGCGCCATGGCAAGGCCCATAATCGAAGCGAGCGACCAAATACTCTGTGCAACGCCGTTTGCCGCAATCTGATATGTACCGAATAGAGCTACCATACTTGAAAGTGCAACCTTAACAAGCTGATGCACGCCGTTTTCCACGCCGTTAGGCAAAGCAATGCCCATAATCTTTTTGAGCAATGAACCGTCCCAAGCAAAAACATCTTTAAGCTTAAACCGCACCGTATTTTTTCTTCCGAAGCAAAATACGGTTACTGCGACGGCGGACAAAACACGAGAGATAAGAGACGGATATGCGACGCCTGCCGCGCCGAGGTGCAACCAAAACACACCTACACAGTTACCGACAACATTGATAATATTAGTTACCGCCGAGATATACATTGTAACATTCGTTTTGCCTATGCTGCGGCAAAGCGAAGCTCCTGCATCATAAACAGCCAATGCCGGGAGTGACAGCGTTGTTATTAAAAGATATGTTTCACAGGCAGACATAACATCCGCATCGATTTTACCGAACAACAGACGCAGCAGCTGTGTACGAAACAAAACTATGAGCACCGTCATTACCACAGAAATAACCGTAGAAATCATAAGAAGCTGGCCGGAAGCACGAGAGGCAACGTCCTCTCGTTTAAAACCTATGTACTGGCAGATGATAACAGCGCCGCCGGAAGACAAAGCCGTAAACAAAAAAATCAAAACCGTATTAAAAGATGTCACAAGCGAAACGCCAGAAACATCAGCTTCGCTCGAAAAACTGACGACAAAAGTATCCGCGATTCCCACGAACATCAAAAGGAACTGCTCTATAAAAAGCGGAACTATCAGATTTCGCAAATCCTTGTTTGTAAACATTATTCTGTTTGCCTCGATTATCTTTTTATCTTTTTCGCATTGATTATAGCACCGGTGTATTTGCACATCAATAAAACAAATAAACAAATATAGACATATCTTCATTTTAAATTTTGAACAAACGGCATTATATTTGTACAGCAGTTCATTAACTTTGCAAAATAGATTTTTTATAAAAAACGGGTCCCAAAAGGGACCCGTTTTCAGATGCTCTGCTTATGCCAAACCATAAGCAGTTCTTTTTCACCGGTGAAGTCGTCCGTACTTTCGCTTCTAACCAAAAATTCCTCGCGCATATAAAACGAAACCGCATGCGTATTTTTTCGGTAAACGCTTAAAGTCAATTCGGATTTAATGCCTTTGACAAAATCAAGCAGCCGCTTGCCGATTCCCTTTGACTGCGCGGAGGACTTTATAAACAGCCCCTCGACGAAGTTTTCCGTTAAACCGATAAAGCCGTCGATTTGCTTTGTATTGTCATCTTCATACACATACACTTCGGCTTTTGATATTGCGCTCTTTACGGCATCGAAATTTTCGGTCCAATAATTTTTCGGAATAAAGCTGTGCGATTGTATATTTGTATTAAGCCAAATTTCCATAACAGAATCCAAGTCGGCAAACGTAAAACTTCTTATCATAAATTACTTCTCCCCACGCGTTTTGGCTGTGATGCGGAAGGTAATTTCAACCATAACAATCATCAGCACAAAGAAAAACAAAATATATGCCGGCATAATTGAAAAAGAAATTGCATTTCCGAGCAGTCCGTAGAGAGGCGGAACAAACGTTGAACCCACGTATGCGCTTGCCATCTGTATTCCTATAATCGCTCCCGAATTTTCCGTGCCGAAATTATACGGCGTTGAATGAATAATACACGGATAAACAGGCGCGCAGCCTATGCCGATTACAAGGAAGGCTATAAAAGCCGCCAAATAAGAATCGGTCGGAATGAACAGAGCCAAAACACCGCAAATAAAAACACCTGTGCCGATTAAAATCATTTTTCTGTCGCCGAGCTTATCAGTAACAAAGCCGCAAATAAAGCGTCCAACGGTTATACCTATGTAAAACAAAGAGGCAAATCCCGCGGCTTTTTCGGGCGAAATGTTTTTTACTTCGACAAAATAAGTGCTTGCCCATTGCATTGTTGTAGCCTCGGCGGCGCAATATGCGAAAAATCCGATTAAAAGGAACGGTACGCCTTTAATTTTAAGAGCGCCGAATACACCCACGCTTTTATTCGCCGTCTCCGCTTCCGTTTTATTTACCTTCCATACGGGAAGCGTAACAAGGAGCAAAAGTGCAATACCCAACTGAACAAAGCCTACAATTCTGTATCCGCTGTTCCATGTTTTATTTTCCAACGCATAACTCATAATAAACGGGCTTGCAATTGTTCCGATTCCCCAAAAGCAATGAAGCCAGCTCATATGCTTTGCCTTGTAATGAAGAGCGACATAGTTATTAAGCGCAGCGTCAATCGCACCCGCGCCGAGTCCGTAAGGAACCGCAAATACTATCAGCATCCAAAAACCGGTTGAATATGAAAAGCCGAGTAACGCAATAACAGTAAGAAAAATGCTGACAACAGTTACGATTTTTGTGCCGAACTTTCTTGTAAGCTTATCGGACATAAGGCTTGAAATAATCGTTCCGCCGGAAATTATCATAGTAACTATGCCCATATAAGAAACGGGCACGTCAAGTTCACTGTGTATAACCGGCCATGCCGAGCCTAAAAGCGAATCCGGCAGCCCGAGGCTGATAAACGCTATATAAATGAGTGCAAGTAAAAACAAATACATAAATCTTTTCCTTAATGCTTTTTTCGTAACAAATAAAGACATTATATCATCGGTTCATTTTCATATCAACCGTATTTAATCCTATTGATAAGCCGACAAATACACGGTTTATACATTCAATCTGCTGATTATTTTGCAGGGATTGCCTGCCGCAACGCAATTTTCGGGAACGGACTTAACCACTACGCTCCCAGCCCCGATTACAGTATTTTTGCCTATGGTAACACCGGGAAGAATGATTGTGCCGCCGCCTATCCAGACGCTATCCTCAATCGTTACAGGCTTTGCAAATGTTCTGAAAAAGGTTTGAGCCTTGCCCTGCCAATCATCAATCAGACGTTCCTGCGGCAACGTGGGGTGTGAGGCGGTATATATCTGAACATTGGGTGCAATCATAACATTATTGCCTATATAAATTTCACGATTATCGACAAAAGTGCAATTCAATCCTATCACCACATTATCGCCTATAAAAATGCTATTACCGTGGTCGCAATAAAATGGAACGCCAATACTGACATTTTTGCCGATTTTACCGAGAAGTTTTTTCAGAATGGCTGTTTTCTTTTTTTCGTCGCGATAGTCGCAAAGATAGTATTCTCTCGTGAGTTCTCTACAGGAAATGCTCAATTCTCGGTTTGCCGGATCTGCGGTTTCCAAGAAGTCTTCTCTGCTGTATTTCATAAGTATTCTCCCTATAAAAGAGTTTTGTTTTTATGCTGTAATTATATCATCGGTATAGTTACATAGCAATGGATTATACAAAAATGAACTTCGGCAAATTTTTCGGCACTGACACGTTAAAACAATTTGTATCAATCAAATTTATTGAATAAAAAGTGTTAGAAAAATGTTAGAAAAACGGCAAAAAAATAAAGCCAAATACTAAGAAATGGCTTTATAACAATGGCAGGGGCAGAAGGACTTGAACCCTCGGCACGCGGTTTTGGAGCGAAAAGCACGCTTTCAGTTAAGCCGCGTGTTAAAATACAGTCCCCCTCAAATTCCGCATAAAAACAGCACTTTCAGGATTTGAAAGTGCTGTTCGTTTTTGTCTTTATAGTTTTTGTTGAAAATTGATGCTTTTTTGATGCTCTTGTAAAATGAAACATATTTATAACTCAAATATAATGCACCCCACTGCAGTAGACAGTGACAAATAATAGTAAAACCCTTTCAGTATGAATTTTATAATTCTTCAGTCTTGAAAGTAGTTTTAGGCATTTTATTGATTTTTTCAAGCGCCATATTGCACCTCTTAAAATTAAAATTTCTCGTAAGATTTATGTGTTTATTATAACATTTTTTTGATTAGAATTCAACTTAATGATTAGTATATGCGCTCGCCTTATTTGTTAAATGAATTAGGAATATACCTAAATGCATTTTTATTTCAGCTCCCCAAAGTGGCATCTTATTTGTCACTTTGGATGCCACTTTAGGCTGTGCTTTTATTATTACACAGCTCATACAGTTTTTCTTTTAATCAATTCTAAATTTTCGATTTACATTTCCATCACATTATCAGTCCAAAGTTCGCACTGTGTCATAACAGTCTGCACAGCGTCTTCCATACCTTCGGGCGGATATTTATGCTTCTTCAAAAGCTTTTTGATAAGCATACGCATTTTAGCTCTTGCCGACTCACGCTTTTGCCAGTCAATCGTCTTGTTTCTGCGGAGCGTATCGGCAAGCTCTTTTGTAATGGCAATGAGTTCGTCATTTTCGTAAAAATCTTTGATTGCCTGCGGCTTTGTGAGGGCATCGTAAAATGCAAGTTCATCGGCTGTAAGTCCGAGCTGGTCACCATCTTTTTGTGCTGCCGCAATCTGCTTTGCCAGTTTCAGCATTTCTTCAATGACTTCTTCATTGGTCAGCATACCGTTCAAATATGCATTGAGCGAACGCTGCATAATCTCGCTAAATTTCTCGGATTTAACGATATTTGTTCTGCGATAAACAGATACCTGTTCTGCAATAAGCTTTTTAAGCAACTCGACAGCAAGATTCTTTTCCTTCATATTGGCAACTTCTTCAAGGAATTTCGGGTCAAACAAAGAAAATTCTTCCTTGATATCCGAAAAAAGATTGATTACTCCGTCGCTTTTAATGCTTTGCTTGAGAAGTTCATTTATTCTTGCGTTCATTTCAGGCAAGGAGATTTTTTTACCTACGCCTGTATTTGTAAGCCTGAGTACAAGCACACGAACAGCATCAAAGAAAGCTGCTTCGATACGGTCGTCCTCATCAACCATAGAGGAACAGAGGGACAATGCCTGATGAAGCATAAGTGCTTCTTTTACAAACGAGTCTTTATCATCAACTTTTTCTCTGCCCATAATGAAGTTGACTGCACCGCTGATAGTCTTTGCTCTTTCAAGGTCTGTGCCGTTTTGGAACTTGGAATAATCATATCCGTGGAATTTGTCACGGCAAACAGACAACTTTTCCAAGAACTTCGGATAAGCAACCTTAGCAACATCAGTATCGCCGTAGTTCTTTTTGTCACGGGAGGTGTAGTCATTCATTGCCTGCTTTAAGGCGGTGGCAATGCCTACATAGTCAACGACAAGTCCGCCTTCTTTATCTCTGAATACACGGTTTACACGGGCGATTGCCTGCATAAGATTGTGTCCGGACATAGGCTTGTAAACATACATCGTGGCAAGAGACGGCACATCAAATCCGGTCAGCCACATATC
>JALELS010000020.1 GCA_022768065.1 Ruminococcus sp.
GTCCTTTTATATCAACAAGGACATTCTTGTTTTCGTTATGCTTGAACATTGCTTCAAAGTCATTCATTGTTAATGACTTAAACTGCTCATGAGCAACGGCAAGTATTACGGCGTCGCAATTTTTTATATCGTTAATATCGATAAATTCAATTCCGTAAAGACGCTTGGCTTCGTCAGCATCAGCTTCAGGGTCGGCTATTACCGGGGTTATTCCGTACTCGCGAAGCTCATTGTATATGTCGATGATTTTCGTATTTCTCGTGTCGGGGCAATTTTCTTTAAACGTAAAGCCGAGAATCGCAACCTTTGCGTTTTTTACCGGGACATCCGCCTTTATAAGATTTTTAACGGTGTTTTCGGCTACATATTTGCCCATATCGTCGTTTATGCGTCTGCCGGAGAGAATAATCTGGCTGTGATAGCCCATTTCCTCGGCCTTGTATGTAAGGTAATAGGGGTCAACGCCTATGCAGTGTCCGCCGACAAGTCCTGGATAGAATTTGAGGAAATTCCACTTTGTGCCTGCCGCCTCCAAAACGGATTTTGTATCTATGCCCATTTTGTTGAAGATTATTGACAGCTCATTCATAAACGCAATGTTTATATCCCTCTGGCTGTTTTCAATAACCTTTGCAGCCTCGGCAACCTTGATGCTCTCCGCTCTGTGTACGCCTGCCTTTACGACAAGCTCATAGGTTTTCGCCACGGTATCAAGAGTTTCATCGTCCATACCGCTTACTATTTTGGTTATTGTCTCAAGGCGGTGTACCTTGTCGCCGGGATTTATTCTCTCGGGACTGTAACCGATTTTAAAGTCCGTACCGCATTTAAGCCCCGACTCTTTTTCGAGTATCGGCACGCAAATATCCTCGGTAACGCCGGGATAAACGGTGCTCTCATATACAACTACCGAGCCTTTTGTAAGATTTCTGCCGACAATTTCGCTCGCACCCTCTACCGGTGTAAGGTCGGGGGTGTGGTCGTCGTTTACGGGAGTAGGCACGGCAACAATTATAAACCTTGCCTCCTTGAGCTTGCTTTCGTCCGCCGTAAACTCGACAGAACAATTCTTAACAGCCTCGTTGCCGACTTCATTGGTCGGGTCTATGCCGTTCTTGTAAAGCTCTATTTTCTTTGCATTGAGGTCAAAGCCTACAACCTTAACCTTCTTTGAAAACGCAACGGCAATCGGCATACCCACGTATCCGAGGCCGACAAGAGCCAATTTTTCATCACCCGAAACGAGCTTTTCATACAACTGCATATTTATTCGTCCTTTCTATGTTAAGATGACAGCACATATCATCGTTAACCTTATCAACGCTGAATTTTTCGCGGGCATATTCCGCCGATGATGCACCGAGCGTTTTTATGAGCTCGGGATTCTCAATAAATTCCGTCATTTTTTCGGCAACCGCCTCTGCATTTTTTACGGGAACCAAAAATCCCGTTTTCCCGTCAATCACGGTTTCACGGCACCCGGGTGCGTCGGTCGTTATAATCGCTCTGCCCATGCTCATCGCCTCCAAGACCGTTCTCGGAGTGCCCTCGCGGTATGACGGCAAAACATATACCGAGCACTGCTTGTAGTAATCTTCTACTCTGTCCGTCTCGCCGAAATGCTCTATTATTCCCTTTTCTATATACGGCGCAAGGTCCGCCTGCGAGAGTGAATCCTGTATATTTTCGCACGCTCCGAGCAGCATAAATCTGACTTCGGGGTGTTTTTCTTTGACAATCTCGCACGCCCTCAAATACTCGCGTATGCCCTTTGAATACATAACGCGCGACAACATAAAGAACGTGATTTTATCGGGATAATCCGCAACGGAAAAACGGTTTGTATTGACGCCCGAACCGTTTACAACTCGGCATTTTTCGGATTTAACAAGTCCCGATGAAACGAACTGCTCTCTGTCGTCGGGATTTTGGAATATCACCGTATCGGCACAGTTTAAAGCCTTTTTATAAAGCACCGACATAACGGCTCTTATGGCTTTTGCCTTCTTGGTCTGCGCGGTAAACGCATAGCCGAGCCCCGTTATCATGGCGACCTTGTGAGGTACTCCGGCTTTTTTTGCGGCTATGGAGCCGTATATTACGGGCTTCGCGGTATACCCGAGAACCACATCAGGTTTTTCCTTTTTAAACAACTCGCAAAGAGCCTTTTGATATTTCAGGTCCTCACGCGGATTCACACCGTTTTTATTCATCGGTATTTCAAAAAAGCGTGCGCCGAGGGCTTCGATTTTTTCCACACCCACCCTGTCGGGACCCGTGACGATAACCTCATATCCGCAAGAAATTATTCTTTTGATAAGGTCGCCGCGGAAATTGTACGCCGTTCTGTTTTTAGGCGACACCAATATAAATTTCAATATGTATTCTCCCCATTCAAAAATTCACTCAAATTATTATATATCACCGAAAACAGGCGATCTGCATTTTTTTCGGATACAAACGAATTGTGCGGAGTTATAATGACGTTTTCCATATCCCACAGAGGGCTGTCCTGCGGCAGCGGCTCATTTTCAAAGACATCGAGCACCGCTCCGTAAAGCTTTTTCTCGGAAAGAGCCGCAGTGAGAGCCGATTCGTCAACCACCGCGCCCCTTGATATATTTACAAGAACGGCGGTGTCTTTCATATATGAAAACATCTTTTCTCCGAAAAGACCCTTTGTCTCATCGGTAAGCGGAAGCGTTAAAACCGCCGTATCGGCATTTGAAAGCACGCTCGGAAGCTCCGAAAGCGGATAAATCTTATCATAAAATTCATTCTCCGAAGGGTAAAGGTCAACGCCGGAAACACGGCAGCCGAAAGCCTTAAAACGCTTTGCGCACTCCGTTCCCACAGAGCCGCAGCCTATTATCGCAACACTCTTGCCGCAAAGCTCCGAAAGCTCTCTGTTTTTTTGCCAAATGTGATTTTTTTGATTGTCACGAAAGAAAAAACTTTTCTTATAAATTAACAAAGTACCGAGAACAGCAAATTCTGCCATTGGTACGCTGTAAACGCCCCTCGCGTTGAAAAGGGCAATATTTTTACTTTTTATATACTCCGCGGGCACTCTGTCAAGACCTGCGCTCGTGAGCTGAATGTATTTAAGACTTTTGAATTTTTTTATGTCATTATATAAAAACAGACCGTTGCATACGACCGCGTCAACAGATGAAACGTCAAAAGGGATTTCCTCTCTTTCGTCTGCGACGTAGAGAATCTCTGCCCCCATGGCTTTAAGCCGTGAAAGCTGACAATCCGTATATTTGTATGCACCGGTCAAAAGGATTTTCATTAAATGATGCCCCTGTTACTGATTTTAAAACGCATGGATTTACGAGATACTTCTTTTCGCTTTTACGATATCATCGACGCATTGTACGAGTTTCCCGTGATTTTCCGCAAGCTCTTCCGGGGTCATTTTTTCCGCCTTTTTTTCATACTCGCGGAATTCTCTGACACCTATATTAAACCTCTCATATATCTCATCCTCGCGAAGCTTTGAAACGTCGCAGAACGCTCGCGACAATATCACCATGCCCGAACCGAGCCTGTAATGTTCGGCTATTATGTATTCCGCAGGCAGCATAACCTCGCTGTGAACTCTGCCCACGCCTCCGAAGCCGTAAAATATGCCCTTTTCGCGGAACTTACGGCAAAGCTTTTCCACCGTACCGTCCGCCACAAGCTGAAACATAAAGTCCATTTTGTAGCCGAGATGTAAATCGTTAAGCCCTATATGCACTTCGTCTATCCCGGGCACCGCAAGAATTTCGTCTATGTGCTCTACCGCCTCGGGTGTTTCCACAAGAAGGCATGTCCTCGCCCTTTTGCCGACGCAGTCTATAAAATCTCTTACCTCGTCCGCAGTCTTAAAGTACGGGAGCATAACAATATCGGCGCCGTCGTCTATGACGCGGTTTATTTCATCGCGCGAGCCGTAATACATGGAGTTTACCCTGACCAGAAGCTCTGTCTTACCGAGAACAGCTCTGAGCTTTTTTACGTCCTCGATGCTGTTATGCGAAATAACGGTGTCCATATTTGCCTGGCGCTCTGCCTTACCGCGTGTTTCAAGATCAAGGAATATCCGGTCAACGGAAACGTCCTGCGCCGTTTTTGCGATTTTCGGATCGTTTGTCAGATACATAAGTTTAAGAGCCATTATTTTTCTATGCCCTCCGTCTTGCCCGAAGTTTCTTTTTCCGTTTTCGCGTCCGCGGCGACGGTAGCGCCGCTGTTTTCGTTGTCGGCGTTTGTAATCACCTTGAAAACGGTCATAAACATAATTTTTATGTCGAGTAAAAGCGACATATGGTCAACATACCAGACGTTAAGCTCGATTCTTTTGTGCCACTCGACGTCCTTTCTGCCGTGAACCTGCGCCCAGCCGGTTATACCCGGCCGCACCTCAAACATACGCTTTTGAAAATCGGTGTACTCCTCGTATTTCCACGGGTGATATGTAAGCGGAGGCCGAGGCCCCACAAAGCTCATTTCGCCTTTTAAAATATTTAAAAGCTGCGGCAGCTCGTCTATACTCGTAGCGCGCAGAATTTTGCCTATCTTTGTAACTCTGGCGTCGCCTTTTCCGGAATAGACGCCCGAACCGGTTTTTTCCGCTCCGACGCACATCGAACGGAATTTGTATATTTCAAAGACCTTTCCGTTTCTGCCTATTCTTTTTTGGCGAAAAATAACGGGTCCGCGACTGTCGATTTTTATAAGCAACGAAACCGCAATCATAAGAGGCGACAGTAAAACAAGCCCTAAAAAGGACACAGTTATGTCAAAAAATCTTTTTACAACTCCGTAAATGCCTCTCACTTGCCGACACCCTCAAAAAACAGTCTTATTTATCTAATTTATTATATACTTATACCTTAAATATGTCAATTAAAACAGGCGATTGTAAACATTTGTAAAAAAGCAGCGGCCGACACGGTAAAAACGATGTCGGTCGCTGCTTTTAAATCTTGTTGATATTATTTTTTGTGCCATTTAACGCCGTTCGGAGTATCCTCCAAAACTATACCCATAGCGGCTATCTCGTCGCGTATGCTGTCAGCTTTTGCAAAGTCCTTTGCTTTTCTCGCGGCAGTTCTTGCGGCTATGAGCTCTTCCACCTTGCTGTCAAGGTCGTTGTCCTTTTTCTCATACACAAGACCGAGTACGCCCGTAAGCTCCGAAAACAGTTCTTTCGCAAATGTCAAAAGCTCTTTGGACGAAGTGGGTATTACATTTGAGTTTATATCTCTGACAAGCTCAAATACCGCCGAAAGTCCGTCGGCAGTGTTGAGGTCGTCGTCCATAACCTCTATAAAGCGCTCCTTGTGTGAGAGAAGGCTCTTTTTGATTTCCTCGGCGTTGTCGGGGAGAACGTCCTCTGCATTTTGAAGAGCGAAATCAAGAGAATCGCGGCAGGTATAGAGCCTTTGAAGCGACGCCTTGCACTGCTCTATAATGTCCACGCTGTAATTTATCGGACTTCTGTACTGAGAAGAAATCATAAGATAGCGTATCGGCTCATATCCGTATTTTTCGGCAACGTCGCGAACGGTAAAGAAATTGCCGAGCGACTTTGACATCTTGACATTGTCAACGTTTATATAGCCGTTATGCATCCAGTAATGGGCAAAAGGAACGCCGTTGCAGCACTCGCTCTGCGCTATTTCGTTCTCGTGATGCGGGAAAATAAGGTCCTGACCGCCGCAGTGTATATCAATGGTCTTACCGAGAAAACGCCTTACCATCGCGGAGCACTCAATGTGCCAACCCGGTCTGCCCTTGCCCCAAGGCGACTCCCAATACGGCTCGCCGGGCTTTGCGCCTTTCCAAAGGGCAAAATCCATAGGTTCTCTTTTAAGCTCTTCGATGTTTATTCGTGCGCCTGCTTCAAGATCCTCAAGCGGCTGATGAGAGAGCTTGCCGTATTCCTTAAACTTGGAGGGGCTGAAGTACACATCGCCGTTTGAAACGGGATAAGCATAGCCCTTTTCGATAAGGGTCGAAATAATGTCTATTATTTCATCGATATTTTCGGTGGCTCTCGGGTGAACCGTGGCTTCGCGCACATTCATACCCTTTGTGTCAATCCAATATTCTTTTATATATTTTTCGGATACGGTTTTGTAATCCGTACCCTCTTCAATGGCTCTTTTAATTATTTTGTCGTCGATGTCGGTAAAATTCTGAACGAACGTCACCTTGTAGCCGCGGTATTCAAGGTAGCGGCGGAACGTATCGAAAACACAGAGGGGACGCGCGTTTCCTATGTGAATGTAGTTATAAACGGTGGGGCCGCAGGCATAGATTTTAACTTCGCCCGGAGTTATGGTTTTAAGTTCCTCTTTTTTTCGGGACATCGTATTATATATCTTCATCTTCGTAATTCCTTTCGTTTTGCTCTTCATATTCGGCTTTTTTATATTTTTTCAGCTCTTTTTCAAGCTGTGTTATGCGGTGCGACATTCTGCAAAGCTCTTGCGATACGGGGTCGGGAATATGAACCTGATCGAGGCAATCTACACGCACGCCCTTATGCTTTACAACTCTTGCCGGAACGCCCACGGCGGTGCAGTCCGGCGGAATTTCCTCAAGCACCACGGCGCCTGCCGCTATATTTGTATTGTCGCCCACCTTAAAGGGGCCGAGCACTTTTGCACCGGCGCCTATGAGCACGTTATTTCCTATGGTGGGATGTCTTTTGCCGGTATCCTTGCCGGTGCCGCCGAGCGTTACGCCCTGGTAGAGCGTTACATCGTCGCCTATTTCCGTGGTTTCTCCTATTACCACTCCCGTGCCGTGGTCAATAAAAAAGCGTCTGCCGATTTTTGCCGCCGGGTGTATTTCTATCCCCGTCTTTTTGGCGGCTCTCTGAGAAATATACCTGCCGAGGAATTTCATATTGTGATTCCAGCACCAGTAGGCTCGCCTGTGCATTCTGATGGCTTTAAGCCCGGGGTACAAAAGCAGTATCTGTAAGGTTGAGGTCGCCGCCGGGTCGCGGTCCTTAACCGACTGTATGTCTTCTTTCAAGCGGTCAAACATTTTAAACACCTCCCGCAAAAAAATTAAAGCCCCCGCAGGAAAAATCATCCTGCGAAGGCGCAAGTACGCGGTTCCACTTCGTTTTATAACTCATTATCCTTAACGCGGAAAACGTGCGAAGATACTTTATTTCCCTTCGCCTGCTCACGGACGCACTTCGCAGCACGCATCTTTAAGGGCATTTCAGCACGTGTGCCCTCTCTCTAAAAAAGTGCGTAAAACTGCTACTCTTTCCGATCAAAGCATTTTTACATCTCAATATATTGTATCACATTTTTTGTGTTTTGCACCAATTATTTTGAATAATCGATAACATTTTTACTGTCCTTTAAGTAAATGGCGCCGGAAACAACGGTGAGAGCGGCGGTTATCCAAAGCAGTAAATTTGAAATATGCGGCAAAGTAAACCATGTGTTCGCCGCGGAGAAAATCTCTTTTGAAAACGAGGTTCTCAAAATGTAATCCGTCTCGCAAAGGAGCATTATAATAATGGTGAACGTCATCTGGCTTACGGTTTTTGCCTTGCCCCACATATTCGCCGGGATTACGACTCCGTCGGCGGCGGCTATCATCCTTACGGACGCAACGGCAAATTCCCTTGCAAGCACTATCATAACTATCCAGATATTGCAAAGACCCATAGACATAAACGCAAGCAGCGCCGAGGTTGTGAGTATTTTATCGGCTATCGGGTCAAGCAGTTTTCCGAAATTCGTCACCTGACCGTTTTTTCTCGCAAGGTGACCGTCAACGGCGTCCGTTATCGCTCCGGCGGCGTAAATTGCCGTTGCGATAAGAAAGCGGTGCGGCAGCGACTCCCAAAGTATTGCGGCAAGGAAAAACGGAGTTAATATTATTCTGGCAATGGTCAGTTTATTGGGCAAATTCATCTTCATATGACTTCTCCGATCAGATCGTATTCATTTACTTCGAATATCTCCACATCCACAAAGTCGCCCTCATTAAGCTCATATCCGCAGGTAAAGCTTACCGTGCCGTCAATTTCCGGAGCGTCACGCCACGTTCTGCCGTAATAGCTGTCGGTATAGCCGTCGTAACCCTCAACAACACAGCGCATGGTTTTGCCGATGTTGTCGTGATTCAGCTTTTCAAATATTTTGTACTGCTGCTCCATTATGATTTCGCCGCGTTTTTTTCTGACTTCCTCATCCACCTGATCGGGGAATTCGGCAGCGGGCGTGCCCTCCTCCTGAGAGTAGGCAAAGCAGCCGAGCCTGTCGAATTTTATTTCATTCACAAATTCGGAAAGCTCCGAGAACTGCTCTTCGGTCTCGCCGGGGAACCCGGTTATAAGCGTTGTACGAAGCACAACATCGGGTATCTTTTTTCTGATTTTGGCTATAAGCGCCGTCAGCTCCTCGCGCGAGCCGCGGCGGTTCATACGCCTTAAAATATCCGAATTGCAGTGCTGAATCGGAATATCCATATAATTGACGACCTTATCGTTGTTTGCGAAGGCGTCGATTATCTCGTCGCTGAGCCTTTCGGGATAGAGATATAAAACTCTTATCCACTCTAAGCCCTCGATTTTTGAAAGCGAAGTCAAAAGAGCAGGCAGAGCGCATTTTCCGAAGAGGTCCTCACCGTAACGGGTGGTATCCTGCGCCACAACTATAAGCTCTTTAACGCCGCCCGCAACAAGAGTTTCGGCTTCTTTTAAAATACTCTCGGGCGTGCGGCTTCTGTATTTTCCGCGTATCGACGGTATCGCGCAGTAGGTGCAGTTATTTGAGCAGCCCTCACCTATCTTAATATAAGCATAGTAAGACGGCGTTGTGAGCATACGCTTGCCATCAAGGGGCAAACAGGTTTTTTCGCCGAAGGTTTTAAGCTCCTCTTCGCCGCCGCAGACCTTTTCGCAGACCTCGCATATATCGGAATTTGAGCCTATGCCGACAACGGCGTCAACCTCGGGAATTTCCGACAGTACTTCGTCCTTGTATCTTTCCGCAAGGCAGCCCGTAACCACTATTTTGCGTATTACACCCTCTTTTTTCAGTTCGACCATATCAAGTATATTTTCAATGGCTTCCTTTTTGGCGTCCTCGATAAAACCGCAGGTATTAACAATAACCACGTCCGCTCCGTCAACGTCATTCGTTATCTCGAATCCGTTATCCGCAAGCTTAGACAGCATAATTTCACCATCCACCTGATTTTTGGGACAGCCGAGAGATATCATACCGACTTTTTTACTCATAAAATTCACACATAGCCTTTCACGCTGTAATCAATCCGATTCGTTTTCGACGCTCTCAAACGCCGCACGTATGTCGGAATACGAATAACCGAGGCGCAAAAGGGCATTTTTGGTTCTTACTATACCCTTTTCGTCGCCGAGATTACCCCTATACTTGGTTTGCAACAATAATATAATACGATTTAAATCATCTTTGTCAAGTCTTTCTGCTGCTTCTTCGGCTAAAGTTCGGTCTATGCCTCTTCGCATAAGCTCCTGCTTTATGCGGCCTATGCCGTATTTACGGTGTGTGTAAAGCTCCTGCGCCAGCATATCCGCAAAGTCCTCGTCATTTATAAGCCCGAGACTTTCGAGCTTGTCGGCAGCCTGCTCGGCGCACTCCCTCGGGTACTTCTGCATAAGCTTTCTCATAAGCTCCGCCTTGCCGTGCGCCCGACGCGACAGAAGCTCGGCACCCTTTAAAAAAGCGCGACGGGAGTTCACGGACAATGTTAAGTCCGCGAGCTCCTCGTCGTTAATTTCATTTACTTTATGCCATTTTTCGGAAAACCAAAATGTATCATCGACGGTAAGGGCATATTCGTCGTCCACGAATATATGTATTTTCCCCTGCCTGCCGTCTTTAAAGCTCAGTTTCATTCGTCGTCATCCACCGCCACGTCGATTTTGGCTCTTGCCGCGGTCTTGGTGGTCTTTACGGGGCGGTAAGCTATGGGCGCGTCATCGTCGGCGGCACCTTTGGCGTCGGATTTTTTCTCATCGCCGGCACCGTGCTCCTCCGCCATCTTTTCGCGAATCTGCTTCTCGATTTCATCGGAGAGCGCCTTGTCGTTTTTAAAGAGGTTTTTAACATTGTCTCTGCCCTGGCCGAGTCTTGTCTCGCCGTAAGAGAACCACGCGCCGCTCTTTTTGATAATGCCGTAGTTAACGCCGAGGTCAACTATCTCGCCGACCTTTGAAATACCCTCGCCGTACATAATGTCAAATTCAGCGGTCTTGAAAGGCGGAGCCACCTTGTTTTTAACTATTTTTGCCCTTGTTCTCGAACCGATAAATTCTCCGCCTGCGCCCTTGAGCTGCTCTATACGCCTTACGTCAACACGTATGGAGGCGTAGAATTTAAGCGCTCTGCCGCCCGTGGTAACCTCGGGATTGCCGTAGACCACGCCGACCTTTTCACGGAGCTGATTTATAAATATTATTATGGTATTTGATTTGGAAATAACGCCTGCAAGCTTACGAAGAGCCTGCGACATAAGTCTCGCCTGAAGTCCCACGTGGCTGTCGCCCATATCGCCGTCTATTTCCGCGCGCGGAACGAGAGCCGCTACGGAGTCAACTATTATTACGTCAAGCGCACCAGAACGCGCCAGCGCCTCTACTATTTCGAGCGCCTGCTCGCCGTTGTCGGGCTGCGATACCAAAAGGGAATCGACGTCTACGCCGAGATTTTTTGCATATACCGGGTCAAGTGCGTGCTCCGCGTCAACAAACGCCGCCTCGCCGCCGAGCTTTTGCGCCTCTGCCACAACGTGCAGCGCAAGTGTGGTTTTACCGGATGACTCGGGGCCGTAAACCTCTATTATCCTGCCGCGCGGGAAACCGCCTATTCCGGTAGCACAATCAAGAGTTATGGAGCCTGTCGAAATAGCCTCGACATTGAGCGCGTTATTATCTCCGAGACGCATAATGGTTCCGGAGCCGTATTTTTTCTCAAGCTGAAGTATGGCTGTATCAAGCGCTTTACTTTTATCGGACATCTTAAAATTACCTCTCAATCGTACAAATGTTCGTTTGACGTCATTATATAATATCGGCATCAAAAAAGCAAGAGATTTTTATAAAAATAGTTAATTTTAAAAAAACGCTTGCATTTTACGTTATATTCTGTTAGAATACTGTTTGCTAATCATTAAAGGAGGTGCTCTTCGTTATGGCAAAATGTGAATTCTGCGGTAAAGACGTAGCTTTCGGAATTAAAGTTTCTCACTCACACAGACGTTCCAACAGAACCTGGAAGCCAAACGTAAAAAAAGTTAAGGCTATCGTAAACGGCTCTCCTAAAAGAGTTTATGCTTGCACTCGTTGCCTTCGTTCAGGCAAGGTCACAAGAGCTGTCTGAGGCATAAAGCAAACTTTATACGGACGAAAAATTACGACGCTTTCCGGGTTACCGGAGAGCGCTTTTTCGTTTCCGGAGACATTTTAAATCCGAGGTGCAACCCATGAAAAAACTTTTAAGCCTTGTCAGAGCCGCCGTTGACCGCTACAACATGATAGACGAGGGCGACAAAATCGCCGTGGGCGTTTCGGGCGGCAAGGATTCGCTTGCCCTTTTATATGCTCTCGCGCGGCTTCGCACGTTTTACCCGAAGCACTTTGACATTATCGCAATAACGCTTGACTACCGTTTCGGGAACGAGGACGGCGACTTCACCGAAATACAAAAGCTCTGCGACAGTCTCGATGTTAAATACGTTGTAAAAAAGACCGACCTTTGGGACGTCATATTCAATATCCGCCGCGAAAAAAATCCGTGCAGTCTCTGCGCCAAAATGCGCCGCGGTATTCTTCACGATACCGCCAAGGAATACGGCTGTAACAAAATCGCCCTCGGCCACCACCTTGACGACGCCGCGGAAACATTTATGATGAATCTTTTAAACGGCGGCACGATAAAATGCTTTTCGCCCGTCTCATATCTTTCGAGGAAAGAGCTGTATTTAATACGCCCTTTGATATTTGCCTACGAAAAAGACGTAAAGCGTGCGGCGACGAGCCTTAACCTGCCGATAGTTAAAAGCAAATGCCCGGCGGACGGGGTAACGGAGCGGCAAAACACAAAAGAGCTGCTCTTGTCTCTCGAAAAAAAGTATCCCGCTCTGCGCGAAAAAATAGTCGGCGCAATGCAGCGCGGCGAAGTCAGCGGTTGGTAAGCGGAAAAGTGTTGTATTTACATATTTATACGCAAAAAACAGTCGGCGCAATGCAGCGCGGCGAAGTCAGCGGCCGGTAAAAACGTCAAAACACGAAAAAGTGTTGTATTTACATATTTATAATGGTATTATTTACTTATTAAAATAACACCCGATTACGGAGGAATCTTTTATGCAGGAAATTCTTAACCGCCCGGCAATAAAAGCCGAGGCAAAAAAGTTCATAGGTCAAAACGCCCGTTGGTGGAAAATGACGCTCGCAACAATTCTTTTATATCTTCTCAGCGGCGGAATTTCGATTTATGTAAACATAGCAGAGGCAATCGGCGACAACGACCCGTCGGCAACAGTCGGTTATTCAAGCAGTATAATCACGTTTTTGCTCATACCGTTTACCATAGCTGCGTCAGGCTATTACCTCAACCATATACGCGGCTTTAACCCCGAGTGGAAAAGCCTCTATAAAGAGGGTGTAGATAACTACGGCTCATATCTCGCAACGGGAATACTTGTAAACATCTTCACCTTCCTTTGGTCACTTTTGTTTATAGTTCCCGGCATAGTAAAAGCCATCGCTTACTCACAAGCTCAATATGTTATTCACGACAATCCGCGCCTTAAAGGCAAAGAGGCTATCGAAATAAGCAAGAGAATGACAAACGGCTTCAAGGGCAAGCTCTTTTCAATGTACCTCAGCTTTATAGGCTGGTATATTTTAGTCGGCCTCACGGGCGGAATACTCGCTATATATGTTACCCCTTATGTTGAGACGACATCCGCCATGTACTATGAAAATCTCAAGAGATATTCGATTGAAAACGGCATTGTAGCTCCCGAGGCGTTCGGTATAGCTCCCGTTACGGGCGGCGAACAGGGTGGAAACGGCGATTCTCAAAGCTCTTACGCGGCCGGCAGCTCATATTCCGCCCCCGTCGACAGCGACCCCTACAAGGCTGTCGGCATAAATCCCGAGGATACATTTAAGCCCGGCAACCCGGACTCTGATAATTCAGATAATATGAAAGGTGAAAACTAATGAAATACGTTGTAGTTCTCTATGACGGAATGGCAGATTATCCCGTTCCTGCTCTCGGCGGCAAAACACCGATGATGGTTGCAAAAAAGCCGAACTTTGACTACCTTGCAAAGCACGGCGAAGTCGGTCTTGTAAGAACCGTTGCAGAGGGTCTGAAGCCCGGCAGCGACGTTGCCAATATGAGCGTACTCGGTTTTGATCCCAAGAAGTGCTACACGGGTCGTTCTCCTCTTGAGGCGGCGAGTATGGGCGTTGAACTTCTCGACACGGACGTAACGCTGAGAACAAATCTCGTAACTCTTTCGGACGAGCCGAATTACGAAGACAAAACCATGGTAGACTACTGCGCCGGCGACATTTCGACCGAAGAAGCGCACGAAATAATAAAATCGGTACAGGAAAAATTCGGAAACGACAAATTCCGTTTTTATCCGGGAGTCAGCTACCGCCACTGCCTTGTCTGGTCAAACGGTACAACCGATCTCGGAAATATGACCCCTCCGCATGATATTTCGGGCAGGGTTATTGGCAAATATCTCTCTTCTTCGGAAAACGCGAAAGAGCTCATAGCCATGATGAAAGAGAGCTACGACTTTTTAATGCAGCACCCCGTCAACAAAAAGAGAATAAGCGAGGGCAAGCACCCCGCAAATTCCATATGGCTTTGGGGCGAGGGTAAAAAGCCCGCTCTGCCGTCATTTTATGAGACATTCGGCAAAAAGGGCGCTATAATTTCCGCAGTTGACCTCCTTAAAGGAATCGCAAAATGCGCCGGTATGGCTGCCCCCGACGTTGAGGGCGCCACAGGCTACATTGATACTAACTTTGAGGGCAAGGCAAGAGCCGCCGTCGAAGAGCTTAAAAACGGCTGCGACCTCGTATATATTCACTTTGAGGCTCCCGACGAGTGCGGTCACAGAAACGAACCCGAAAACAAGGTGAAATCCATTGAGATGATAGATTCGCGCGTACTCCCCATAGTTCTCGACGCGCTCAAGGAGTATGACGACTACAAAATAATGGTGCTCCCCGACCATCCGACTCCCATTGTTACAGGCACGCACGCCTCAGACCCCGTACCGTTTATGATTTATCATAAAAACGACGAAAAGGACAGCGGCGTTGACTCTATAAACGAAGAGAGCGCAAAAACGACCGGCCTGTTTATAGAGCATGGCCCCGACATTATGAAGAGATTTTTGGAGGATTAAAAAAATGGGATACAATCCTGATTCCGCAATAGAGACAAAATGCGTACAGGCAGGCTGGCAGCCGAAAAACGGCGAGCCGCGAGTTCTGCCCATTTATGAATCTACAACATACAAATATGACACAAGTGCCGAAATGGCAAAGCTTTTTGACCTTGAGCCGGGTTATATGTATACGCGCCTTGCGAACCCGACAAACGACGCGGTCGCAAATAAAATCGCATGCCTTGAGGGCGGTGTCGGCGCGGTGCTCACATCATCGGGTCAGGCGGCAAATTTCTTTGCGCTTATAAACATACTCGGTGCAGGCGACCATATAGTAAGCTCTGCAACTATTTACGGCGGCACGTTTAATCTTTTAAACGTGACTATGCGTAAAATCGGTGTTGACGTTACGTTTGTTGACCCGAGAGCGAGTGAAGAGGAAATAAACGCAGCCTTCCGCGACAACACAAAGGCGATGTTCGGCGAAACAATAGCGAATCCGTCGCTTGATGTATTGGACATTGAGAAGTTCGCAAAAATCGCACATTCGCACGGAGTTCCGCTTATAGTTGACAACACTTTCCCCACTCCCATAAACTGCCGTCCGTTTGAATTCGGCGCAGACATAGTAACTCACTCTACCACAAAATATATGGAAGGTCACGCTTCTACAATAGGCGGATGCGTCGTTGACAGCGGCAATTTCGACTGGTATCAAAATGATAAATTCCCGGGGCTTACAACTCCGGATGAGAGCTATCACGGAGTTACATACGCTAAGGACTTCGGCAAAAACGGCTATATCGTAAAGATAGTAGCACAGCTTTTGCGCGACTACGGCCCAACTCCGTCGCCGTTTAATTCGTTCCTCTTGAACATAGGTCTTGAGTCGCTCGCGGTACGTGTGGAACGCCACTGCGAAAACGCACAAAAGGTTGCCGAATATCTTGAAAAGAACGATAAAATCGCTTGGGTAAATTACCCGGGGCTTAAATCAAGCAAGGATTACGAGCTTGCCAAAAAATATTTACCGCACGGTACCTGCGGCGTAATTTCCTTCGGCGTAAAAGGCGGAAGAGAAAAAGCCGAACAGTTTATGAACTCATTAAAGCTTGCCGCCATAGTCACGCACGTCGCCGATGCGAGAACCTGCGTTCTTCACCCCGCAAGCTCCACTCACCGTCAGCTTTCGGACGAGGAACTCACGGAATGCGGCGTAACCCCCGACCTCGTAAGACTTTCCGTCGGCATTGAAAATGTAAACGATATAATCGCCGACATAGAGAATGCTCTTAAAGCCATATAACACACATAACACATAAAACAGCCGTCCGAAAACCTGATTCGGACGGCTGTTTTTTACTTATAAATCATCTGTTTTAAACGGTAATTTTTCGCTTTATTTGATATGGTAAACGCGGTTTTCAGCTATGATATGCTCCTTCGGCTCTTCATCGGCATAGCCTAAGGCACAATGTCCTATTCCCTCATATTCGCCGTTTATACCGAGCTTTTTGAGAATCGCCTTACCCTTATCGGATTCAAACTCCTCCTTTGCGCGGTGAATCCAGCATGAGCCGAGTCCGAAATTATGTGCGGCAAGCATAAGGTTTCCCATTGTAAGCGAGCCGTCGTAAACAGCTGTGCGGCACTCCTTATTTGCCAGCACAATAAGTATTGCGGGCGCACCGTAAAACGGGTCAAAGCCCTCCTGCCAACCGCCTATTTCGCGGTTCATTTCGGATATTTCGTCGCGCATTTTTCTGTCTGTAACGGCAATAATTATCGGCGACTGCTTATTCATACCCGACGGCGCATAAAGTCCCGCCTCGATAATCTTATCCATAAGCTCCTGCGGTACTGCGTCGGGCTTAAACTTTCTTATACTTCTTCTCGTTTTCATATTTTCGATAGCTTCCATAATTTATCCTTTCCGACAATTCAGGTCTTTTTATTCGGGCACACAGACGAGCCCTCATCATCAATATAGCATATTTGTCAAGCGCCGACCGTGCAAAAAAACAAAATACACCTTATTTTTGCTTTGTGAGCAATGCGACGCTCTCTACATGAACGGTACGGGGAAAAAGGTCGGCGGCGGCGAGCCGTTTTGTCTCATATCCGAGTTCTTTAAGCCTATTGCAGTCCCTTGCAAGTGTAGACGGGTCGCACGACACATAAACTATGCGTTCGGGCGCCATTTTTACGATTTCCGCCAAAAGTGTTTCGGAGCAGCCTTTGCGGGGCGGATCAAGCAGCACCACATCGGGCTTTATTCCGCGCGACGACAGCTCCTGTGCCGCTTCCCCGGCATCCGCGCATATAAATTCGGCGTTTTCTATACCGTTTTCGAGGGCATTGCGCTTTGCGTCAAGTACAGCCTCGGGAACTATCTCCGCTCCTATTATCCTCTTTGCGTTTTTTGCCATGGAAAGACCTATTGTGCCCGTTCCGCAATACATATCGAGCACGGTTTCTTTGCCGCTGAGGCAGGCGTATTCCGCGGCTTTTTTATAAAGCTGCTGCGCCATATCGTGATTTACCTGATAGAACGACAGCGGAGACAGCCTTACCCTGACGCCGCAGAGCACATCGTATATGCAGTCGTTTCCCCAAAGAGTCACGCACTCTTTGCCGAGAATTACATTGGTTCTGTCGCGGTTGATATTTAAAACTATGCTCTTAACCGATGGTATTTCTGTAAGATTTTTAATCAGCTCTTCCTTATGCGGCAAATCGCTGCCGTTTATAACGGCGCACACCATAACCTCGCCCGTAGCTTCGGCAAGGCGGAGATATATATGCCTAAAAAGCCCCGTGTGCTTTTCGGAATCATATACCGTTATGCCGTTTTTGATTATAAATTTCCTGAAAATTTTAACTATATCCGCAAATATCGGCGGCTGTAATATACATTTTTCGCAATCCACCACGCGATGCGAGCGCGGAGCGAAAAAGCCTATTTTAAGCTGCCTGTCAAACGATACGGGATACTGCGCCTTGTTGCGGTAACAGGACGTTTTATCGTCCGACAAAAGCGTTTCCGCCTTTATCTCCATATGCGCGAGGTGTAAAAACGCATCTTCCACACGTTTTTTCTTGTGCTCTTTTTCCTTTTCGTACGATATATGCTGAAAAGCGCATCCGCCGCATGACGGAAAATACGGGCACGCAGGCATTATACGCGATTTTGCCGGCTTTAATACCTTTTCGAGTTTGGCTACGGCATAGGTCTTTTTCACCTTGATTATGTGTGCCGTGACTTTATCACCCGCCGCGGCACCCGAAACGAATACAGCCATATTTTCATATCTGCCGACGCCGCTGCCCTCGCTCGTAAAGCTGTCTATATAGAGTTCTATATTCTGATTTTTACTGAGTGACATCACTTTTTCTCCGAATCGTTTTTATGTTTTTTTACAGCCTTTTTAAGGCACAGACAAAACAGCAGTAAAAGCACCGCGGCTATTACCGCCACCATTGCAAATTCAAGCCTTTGCTGAGGCTCGTCAAAAACATATTCGCCGCCGAAAAGATTTACGGCGTCCCAAAATGTAAGCTTCATTGTTTATAAGCACCGTTTCTTTGTTTCTTTCAGACATTGTAACACAATAAAAAGTAAATATAAAGCGTATTATATCGAAAACGGACGTATTCAAACAAATGTTTTATTATTTTCAACAAAAAATCGCCATATACAAAAAAAGAGTAAAAAATAACTTTTAATTTACGCCGCTCGGTGGTATAATAACCGTAATGTATGTCTTGAGGTGCGGCGAAGTGCGCCCGTTTTTGCCTTGAGACTTTGAATTTGACTTTTTTCTTTACATAAAAACTTTAGGGAGTGAGCCGTCCTTTGGATAAATTTGTTATTACCGGCGGTCATAGGCTTAAGGGTGAGGTTACCGTCAGCGGCGCCAAAAACGCTGTTGTCGCCATCATTCCGGCTACAATTTTAGCCGAAGATATATGCCGCATAGAAAATATACCGAATATCAGCGACGTTACCGCAATGCTCAACATTTTGGGCAGTATGGGCGCGTCGATTAAATTTATAAACAGTTCCACTATCGAAATAGACACACGCCACATAAATTCTTTTGTAGTTGAGCACGAGCTTACAAAACAGCTTCGCGCGTCATACTATCTCATAGGTGCGCTTCTCGGCAGATTTAACAAAGCCAAGGTTGCAATGCCCGGCGGATGTTATCTCGGCGTTCGTCCCATAGACCAGCACATCAAGGGGTTTGAAGCGCTCGGCGCCGAAGTGACTATGGAAGAAAACGCCATGGTTAACGCAAAAGCCGAGTCCCTTTTGGGCAATGCGGTTTACCTCGACGTTGTTTCGGTAGGAGCTACCATAAACGTAATGCTGGCAGCCGTAAAGGCTAAGGGTCTTACCATAATCGAAAACGCAGCCAAAGAGCCGCACATAGTAGACCTCGCGAACTTCCTCAACACCATGGGCGCCGACGTCAGAGGCGCAGGCACCGATGTTATTAAAATTCGCGGCGTAGAGCATCTGCACGGCTGTGAATATTCCATAATTCCCGACCAGATTGAGGCGGGAACCTATATGGTGGCGGCAGCCGCCACAAGGGGCGACGTACTCGTTAAAAATGTTATTCCGAAGCATCTTGAAAGTATTTCGGCAAAACTTATAGAGTGCGGCGCAACCGTTACCGAGTATGATGATTCCGTCCGCGTCTCGTGTGACCGCAGACCCGGAAAATGCAATATAAAAACCATGCCGCATCCCGGCTTTCCCACCGATATGCAGCCGCAGTTCGCCGTGCTTTTATGCTTGGCAGACGGCACAAGCATTATTTCGGAGAGCGTTTGGGACAACCGTTTCCGTTATGCCGAGCAGCTCACAAGAATGGGCGCTCAGATACACGTTGACGGCAAAACCGCTATTATTGAGGGTGTTCCCTCGCTCAAGGGCGCGCCGATAAGGGCGGATGACCTTCGCGCGGGCGCGGCTATGATGATAGCAGGTATGGTCGCTACGGGCGTTACCGAGATTGAAGAAATTTATCACATTGAGCGCGGATATGAAAATGTTGTTGAAAAATTCCGCTCGCTCGGCGCTGTTATTGAGAGAAAGACCTTCCCGGACGAAGATAAAAAATCTCATAAAAACGCCGGTTGATGTTTTCCGAATATTAAGCCGCCGAGAGCGGCTTTTTGCTTTTATACAGGGGTGTAACGATATGACAGACAATCAAAAACTCGCGGAGCTTTTGTTCCCCGACATTACAAAAACGCCGGAGGACTACGAAAAGCTCTATCCGGAGAGGAATTTAAAAGAGGGTGCGCGCGTCACGCGATTTGCACCGAGCCCCACGGGCTACCTTCACCTCGGCGGCTTTTTCGGCGCGCTGACGGACTATTTGACGGCTAAGGCCTCGGGCGGAATAGTGTACCTCAGGATTGAGGACACCGACAAAAAAAGAGAGATTGCCGACGGTGTTTCCGCCATCATAAACGGCTTTAAGTCGTTCGGCATTACATTTGACGAGGGCGTTACCGGCATTGACAGCGAGAAGGGAGACTACGGTCCTTACACGCAGAGCAAGCGTGAAGAGATTTACAAAACCGTCGCAAAAAGCCTTGTTTTAAAAGGACTCGCATACCCTTGCTTCTGCACGGCGGACGAGCTTTCGGCTCTTCGCGACAGGCAGGAAAAAGACGGCGCTCTTATAAGAGGTTATTTCGGCAAATATGCAAAGTGCCGCAATTTAAGCTACGAAGAAATCGAAAAGAACATAAAAGACGGCAAACCGTATGTGCTTCGTTTCCGCTCAAACGGCGACGAAAACAAGAGGATTGTTTTTGACGATATGATACGCGGCAAAATCGAAATGCCCGAAAACATCATAGACGAAGTGCTTTTAAAAAGCGACGGTATACCCACATATCACTTTGCCCATGTATGCGACGATCACTTTATGCGTACAACTCACGTTATAAGAGGCGAAGAGTGGATTTCCTCCGTCCCCAAACACATAGCTCTGTTTAAGGCGTGCGGTTTTAAGGTTCCGAAATACGCGCACACTCCCCAGGTTATGAAAACGGACGAAATTGACGGCACAAAACGCAAACTCTCAAAGCGCAAGGACCCCGAGGCGTCCGTAAGCTATTTCGCACAGAGCGGTTACCCGAAAGAAGCGCTCACCGAATACATTATGACGCTTTTAAATTCAAATTTTGAGGATTGGCGCAGAGCAAACAAAACGGCGGATATATTTTCTTTCCCGTTTAACCTTAAAAAGATGAGCGTCAGCGGTTGCCTTTTTGACCTTGCAAAGTTAAACGATATAAGCAAAAACGTAATTTCGGTTATGACTGCCGACGAGGTGTATGAGAGAACTCTCGAATGGGCAAAGGAATACGACAGCGAATACTATACCGTTCTTTCGGAAAACGAAAACAAAGCAAAGCTTATGATGGACCTTGACCGCGGAGGCAAAAAGCCGCGCAAGGATATAGCAAAATGGAGCGAAGTCAAGGATTACTTCTCATACTTCTATCCGATGTATTACAAAAAGGACTATACCCTGCCGCAAAACATCACTCCCGCGGACGCCGAAAAAATACTCACCGAGTATTTAAAGGTTTACAGTGAGGAGGACGAAAAAGACGTCTGGTTTCAAAAGATAAAGGACCTTTGCGAGCCTCTCGGATTCACTCCGAACGTCAAGGAATACAAGCAAAATCCCGAAAAATACAAGGGTCATGTCGGCGATGTTTCAACGGTAATCAGAATCGCCGTAACGTCAAGGACAAATACGCCCGACCTTTGCTCGATTATGAAAATACTCGGCAAAGACGAAACCGTGAGCCGCATAGCGGACGCAATAAATTACTACAAGGAGGTAAAATGATGGACGAAGAAGTTATGTCGTCAAATTTCATTCACGACTTTATCGACGAAGACTTAAAAGAAGGGGTTTACGACCACGTCCAGACCCGTTTTCCTCCGGAGCCCAACGGTTACCTGCATATAGGCCATGCAAAGGCAATTTGCATAAACTTCGGCACGGCGCAGAAATACGGCGGCATATGCAATTTGCGTCTCGACGACACAAATCCCCAGAAAGAGGATACCGAATACGTTGACGCCATAAAAGAGGATATAGAGTGGCTCGGGTTCAAATGGAACAAGTGCCTTTATGCGTCGAGCTATTTTGATTTTATCTATGAATGTGCGGTAAAGCTTATAGAGGACGGCAAAGCGTATGTTGACGATCTCTCGGCAAATGAAATAAGGGAGTACCGCGGAACGCTTACCGAGCCCGGCAAAAACAGCCCTTACCGCGACAGAACAAAAGAGGAAAACCTCGACCTCTTTAAGCGTATGACAAACGGTGAATTTCCGAACGGCGCAAGAGTTCTGCGTGCAAAAATCGATATGGCGTCGCCCAATATAAATATGCGCGACCCCGTAATTTACCGTATCGCGCACGTTACACACCATCAGACCGGCGACAAGTGGTGCGTATATCCCATGTACGATTTCGCACACCCCCTCTCCGACTACAAAGAGGGCGTCACACACTCGCTGTGTTCTCTCGAATTTGAAAACCACAGACCCCTTTACGATTGGTTCCTTCGCGAGCTTGACTTTAAAAATGTGCCGAGACAGATAGAATTTGCAAGGCTCAACTTAAATTACTGCCTTACAAGCAAGCGCAAATGTCTCGCACTTGTAAACGAGCACATAGTTGACGGCTGGGACGACCCGAGAATGGCTACAATAAGCGGTATGAGGCGCCGCGGCTATCCGGCAAAGGCAATACGCACTTTCTGTGAAAAAATCGGCGTTTCCAAGGCTTACTCGGTAGTCAGCATGGATCTTCTCGAATCCTGCGTCCGTGACGAGCTTAACGAAAACGCTCCGAGAGCAATGGCTGTGCTGGATCCGCTCAAGGTAATTATCGACAATTACCCCGATGGCAAGACCGAAGAAATAGAAGTAGAGGTTCACCCCAATCACCCCGAAATGGGCACAAGAAAGGTTCTTTTCGGAAGAGAGCTGTTCGTTGAGCGCGAGGACTTTATGGCAGAGCCGGTTAAAAAATATTTCAGGCTCTTCCCCGGCAATGAGGTAAGACTCAAGAGCGCTTACTTTGTAAAATGCGTCGGCTTTGACTGCGACGAAAACGGCGAAGTCACCGCGGTTCACTGCACATACGACCCCGAAAGCCGCGGCGGAAATTCCCCCGACGGCAGAAAAGTCAAGGGAACAATACATTGGGTATCGGCAAGCGGCAGCTTTAATGCCACCGTAAATATGTACGACAGACTCTTTAACGTGCCTAACCCGTCCGACGAAACCTCCGGCAGCTTTAAGGACAACTTAAATCCCGACTCTTTAAAGGTTTTGACGGGGTGCCTTATAGAGAGCGGCTTAAAGGACGTAAAACCGGGCGATGTTTTCCAGTTTATGCGTAAGGGCTACTTCTGTGTTGACAAAAATTCAACTTGTGATAATATTATATTCAACCTGACTGTTCCGCTCAATTCCTCGTGGGGCAAATAAAGGAGAGTATTAAATGGCAAAGACCAAGAGTAGAAACAAAAATCTCGGCACCGATATTCTGTACCGTATTATAATGGCGGTAATGGCGGTGTGCGTACCGATAGTCGCGTATTTCGGAAATCTTGTTTACACCGTTATCGAGTCCGATATATATAAGCTCGTCGCTCAGCTCAAGGGCGACACAAACGACGACGGCACCTCATATGATTATTGGAGCATAAAGCGTGTTATTTCGCTCGTTCATGAGGGCAGCGGCGACAAGAGCAGTCTCTCATCAATTTGGGATGCACTCTCACCCGTACACGGCGCGCTGGTCGGCACATTGATATTTTTTGCGATAGCTCTCGTTTTGGCTGTTGTTATATTCTTCTTTGCGCTTATAAGCAAAAAGAAGTTACCGCAGCTCATAATTTCCGGAGCCGGGCTTATATCGGTAATAGGTATGCTGATTTGCTTTAAATCGCTCGCCGCCGCAATTGTAAACGGTACAATTACATTGGCGGACTTTCTCACCGGCGTATCGGGTCTTTTCGGTTCGGCTGTGATAACGCAGATAATTCCGTACATAGCCAAATTTACCGTGGTTCAGGTAAGCTCGGGTTGGTTTATAATGCTCTTCCTTTATATAGGAATGGTTGTTTGGTCGGGCTCGTATGTGCTTATAGAGTCGGGCGAAAAGAAATAAAACCGAAAAAATTTCGGGAGCGGTCGTCCAGAACGATTGCTCCTTTTTCTTTTATATAACAATTGCAAAAACACTCGTAAAATGTTAAAATATATTGTATATACTCAAGTTAAAAAGGAATTACACATATGAATAAATCATCGGCAAAAAAAGTTTTATCGGTTATTATGTGTCTCGCGCTTGTATTACTGCTCGGGGCATGCCAAAAAAAGACCGACAACGGCACAACCGCAACATACGACCCCGACGCGCCCACCACACAAAAATCGGGCAATAAAGAGAGCACTTCCGACAGCAACACCGCCAACGTGACGATTCCCGAGGGATACACGCTCGTTAAAATCTCATGGCTTATGGAGGAGAGCGGTGTTTGCTCTTCTGCGGACTTTATATCCGCGGCACAAAACTACGACCTCTCAAAATACGGGATTCTCACAGACGTCAAAAACGCACAGAACGTCTGCTTCCCTCTTGAGGGCTATCTTTTCCCTGCCACATATACATTCAAGAAAAACAGCGACCCGACAGCGGTAATAGACAAGCTCGTCGAGACGTTTCAGTCGCGTTTTACCGATGATATGAAAGCGAAAGCGGCATCTATGGGAAAGAGTGTTCACGAGGTTCTCACGGTAGCCTCCATAATCGAAAAAGAGGCGTATACTCCGGAGCAGAGAACTCTTATTTCCTCGGTTTTATACAATCGGCTTAACGCAAAAATGAAGCTGCAATGCGACGTAACGGTAAAATACTGCACCGGCGTTATTGAGCTTCAGTATCCCGACAAAATAGACGAATACAAATATTATTACAACACATACCGCTGCCAGGGTCTTCCGGCAGGGCCTATCTGCAATCCGGGCATAGAGTCGATTAACGCCGCTCTGCAGCCCGACAACACAGATTATCTTTACTTTGTAATAAACACCGAACCGCCCTATGATTCGGCATTCTCCGCAACATATGAAGAACATATAGAGAACTGCACCAGAATGGGCTATACGGCAAAATAATACACCCACGAAGGAGATATCAGATGAATATAGAAATAGCCGACAGACTCGTTAAGCTTCGCAAAGAGCATAATCTCTCGCAGGAAGCGCTTGCCTCAAAGCTCGGACTCAGCCGCCAGGCTGTTTCAAAATGGGAACGCGCGGAGGCGTCGCCCGACACGGATAACTTAGTTGCTCTCGCGGAGCTTTACGGCGTACCGCTTGATGAAATTCTCAACGGTCCCAAGGCGCAGGAGGAAAATCCGCCGAAAGACGAGCCGACAAAAAAAGAGCTTAAAGAAATGAAACTTGCCGGTATGTCAAAAAGACAAAAGGCAGGCCGCAAAATGGTCAAATTTCCGTTCCCGATTTTAATCGCCGCAGTATATTTGCTGCTCGGATTTATAAACGGCAACTGGCATCCGGGCTGGATAATACTGCTGTTTATACCCATTTACTACTGCGTCGGCGGCGCTCTTTGCTGCCGCACAAAAAAAGCAATGCTCCTCACCATGCCTATACATCTTGTATTGGTTGCGGTTTACCTGCTTTTCGGATTCACCAAGGGGATGTGGCAGCCGCAATGGCTTATTTTCCTTATAATTCCGCTGTATTATTGGATTATCAGCGTATTTTACAAGGAAAAGAAAAACAAATCATAATTTTAAGGGGCTAAAAAAGTGAATTTTAAATGCGGTAATAAAAAGAAAAATGCAATTATTATTATAATCGGAATTGTTACGGTTGCGATATGCATAACCGCCGCAGTGCTTTTATCAAGAGCGAAGAAAAAAACGGCGGCAACGCAATTTGTGCCCGAAACCGAGACTTACTCGGAGGAATCGGAAGAAGCTCTCACCGAGGAGGAAACCGTGTCGGAGACAGCAGCCGAAACCGCTCCGATTGTGAAGCCCGTAGGCACGACGGCCCCGATAGAGCGAGCCGCTCCGGCTATACCGAAAAAGCTAACGCAACCGAAACCGAGCATAACGCCCACAAAGCTTTTAAATGTGCCGTTTATCGACCAGAGAAAAAAATATCCCACAGGCTGTGAAAGCATCTCTGCGGTTATGGCGCTTCAATACCTCGGTATATCTATTTCGCCCGAAACCTTTATAGACAATTATCTTGACAAGGGGCGCACACCGTACAGCGACGAAAGCGGGAATTTATTCGGAGACGATCCGCGCAAGGTGTTTTTGGGCGACCCTTACAGCAAAAACGGATGGGGCTGTTGGGCACCGGTAATTGAAAATGCAGTCAATAAATTCATCGGTAAAAATTACACCGTAAAAACAATATACGGCAGCTCAATAGACGAGCTTTGCTCAAAATATATAGACAACGACATCCCGGTGCTTGTATGGGCTACACAAAATATGGCTCCGGCAAGAAGATATAAGACCTGGTATATTACGGGTACGTCCGACCAATTCACGTGGATAACCCCCATGCACTGCCTGCTTCTTGTGGGCTACGACGACAGCGGCTACTACTTTAACGACCCGTTACAATGTAAAAATATGCGTTACGACAAGAGTAAGGTTATATCCGCATACAACGCGCTGAATTGTCAAGCGGTGGTAATTGCACCGAAATCGGCATCCGATGAGCCGCCAAGCAGCACAAAACACGAAACAACAACATCACCTGCAACGACAAAGCCGCAGAATACAACCGACCCGTCAGCCGCAACAAAACCCGACGCAACAGGCAGTCACGGCACGACATCGGCCACAACCGCTGCGGAAAAAGATACCGCGTCTCCCTTAAAGAATAACGAGCACAATTAAACAAAAGCATAAGAAAGCGAGTGTGTTTTGGCCAAGCCAAAATACACTCGCTGATTTTTTCTTTGAGCTATCGCTTATTCGGCAATCATAAGCTTCTTGACTATCTGAGTCATTCTGTCCTCGTCAAAGATAACAGGAACGGGATAGAGCGGATTTGCCTCTTTAAGAGCCCTTGAAACGATAGTCGGAATATCCTCTTCCTTAATCTGGGTAAAGCCCTTCGGGATATTCATTCTCTCGTTCATAGCGTAGATTTCGGCAATGAACTTCTTAGCCTTATCTTCATCGGTTGTGCCCTCAATGCGTGCAAAGTTGGCAAGCTTTGAAAGCTGCGGATAAATAGCCGCACCGTATTCTTCAAGCATAACCGGAAGAATTATCGCGTTTGCAAGGCCGTGCGGAATACCGTACATACCGCCGAGGTTGTGAGCCACAGCGTGAACATAACCGACATAAGCTCTTGTGAAAGCCATACCGCCGTAGAATGAACCGAGAAGCATCTGACCTCTTGCGTTTATGTTTTTACCGTCTTTATAAGCAGTCTCAAGGTTTGCAAATATAATTGCAACAGCCTTTTCGGCATAATCGCGTGTGGACTTTGTATTGCTCTTGCCTATGTAAGCCTCAACCGCGTGGGTGAGAGCGTCCATACCTGTTGTTGAAGTGATGTGCGGAGGAAGACCTACGGTAAGCTCGGGGTCAAGTACCGCAAACTTCGGACGAAGGCACGGGTCGTTTATAGCGTATTTCTCATGGGTCTGAGTATTTGTAACAACAGCCGCAAGGGTAGTCTCCGAGCCTGTTCCCGCTGTTGTGGGAACCGCAAAGAACGGAGGAAGTTTATGCATAACCTTGAGCTGACCGCGCATCTGAGGAATGGTCTTGTTGGGTCTTACCACTCTGGCGCATGCAGCCTTAGCGCAATCCATGGGCGAACCGCCGCCGAAAGCTATCATAGCCTGGCAACCGTTGGCAACAAACTGAGCGCGTGCCTCTTCGATATTTTCGATTGAGGGGTTCGGCTGAACACCGTCATATATGGTATATGAAATGCCGTCCTCTTCAAGCTGTTTGAAAAGTCCGTCAAGAAGATGAAGGCTCATGAGGCCTTTATCGGTGACGATCATAACATTGTTGATACCTTTTTCTTTAATAACGCCGGGAAGCTTTTTGATAGCTCCGGGTCCTGTAAGCAGCTGCGGTTCAGACCAGTCAAGGAACATCATAAAGATTTTCATGACCTTCTGAAAAGCACGGTAATAAGCTACCTTCATTGCCCACATAGATAAACACCATCCCTTTTTGTAAATTATAAATTGAATTTATAGCTTCATTTTACCTTTTTTAAGCATTTTTTGCAATAGTATTTTGAAATATTTTCACGGCGCTCTCGCTGTCGGATTTTATTTGGGCGGAAAGCGCCGAAAGGCTGTCGAACTTTTTTTCTCCCCTCAGGAATTTAAGCAGCCGTACCTCGGTGTTGCTTCCATACAGATCACCCGAAAAGCCGAGTATGCAGGTCTCGCTGCGAACCGTGGAAGTTCCTATTGTGGGGCGCAGTCCGAAATCCGTGACTGCCGGATAATCTCTGCCGCCGATATTCACGTATGAAGCATAGACTCCGTATAACGGCTCAACAAAATTTTCGGGAAAGAACTGATTTATTGTCGGAAATCCCAAAAGGTGACCGCGCCTGTCGCCTGCCGTGACCGTAAAATCATATGAGAACGGTCTGCCGAGCATCTCAGCCGCCGCCTGCATATCGCCGTTTTTTATTGCCGCTCTTATGCGCGTTGAGCTGATTTCGCTGCCGCCGAATTTAACCATGGGCGATACATAAAGCTCTATACCGTATTTGCGGCACAAGAGGCGCAGCGTATCAATGTTTCCCGAACCGTTTTCCCCGAAAGTATAATTTTCGCCGCAGGATACCGCGCCTGCCGAAAACCTGTTAACGAGAATATCCCTGACAAAGCTCTCGGGCGATAAGTGCATTATCTCCGAAAAATCGATATTGAGTGCGCCGACGTTCATTTCGTCGAGCAATTTTTTGCGTATGCTTTTTGTGAGTATTTCGGGCGGCGCCTGCCCTTTTATGCACTTGAGCGGATGGTCGGAAAACAACAGCACATACGGCATATATCCGCTCTTTTTTGAAAGCTCTATAACGCTTTGATGCCCCAAATGGAACCCGTCGAATGTTCCGAGGGCTATGGATTTTTTACACTCATTCACCTTGAAACACCCTCTTTACCGTGAGACATCCCGTTTCGGTATTTTTTTCGCCTATTCCGAGAAATTCGTTCTCGGGCGAAAATACTCTGAAAAATCCCTCGCCCGTCGGATTTCCTATGCGGTCGAGAAACAGCTCTCCGCCGTTTTTAAACCTCACCGCCTGTGCCGAGGTTACGCGCACCGATTTATACTGCGACAAAACCTCCGAAACCGGCATAACGTAATTGCCGAGTTCGCCGTTTTCGCATATTTCACGCAGCTTTTCTATCGTAACGCAGTCGTCCGTCGAAAATCCGTTTGCCTTTGTTCTGCGAAGCGACTTGAGAACCGCGCCGCAGCCGAGCTTTTTGCCGATGTCGTCGGCAAGGCTTCTTATATATGTTCCCGCGGAACACGTTACGTCGAGAGAAAACTCGTTGCCCGAAAAATCATATGCACGAATTTCGCTTATATTTATCTTACGCTTTTCGCGCTCAACTTCTTTGCCCTGCCTTGCAAGGTCATATAAACGAACTCCGTCCTTACTCACGGCAGAGTACATAGGCGGGGTCTGAAGCTGCTCGCCGTAAAACGAAAGCACGGCTTTTTCCGTTTCCTGCGGCGTGACGTTTACCGAAAATTCGCCGGTTACCGTACCGGTAATATCAAGCGTGTCGGTGGTAACGCCGAGTAGGACCCTTGCGGTGTAGCTTTTTTCGTGATCGGGTATAAGCTCTATAAAGCGCGTTGCCCCCGAAAGGGCAACAGTTAACACGCCCGTTGCCATAGGGTCGAGCGTGCCTGTATGCCCGGCTTTTTTGGAGCCGGTTATTCTCTTTACCAAATTTGCCGCCGTAAACGACGTCATATTTTCAGGCTTGTCAATGCAGATAAATCCCGTCATGCGTTTTCAAGCTCCGTTTTGATTATTTCAAGAAGTTGTTTTTTGCCGTCGGCGTAATCTGCCGCAAAATCGCAGCCTGCCGCACGGGCATGACCGCCACCGCCCATTTTGGCGCAAATAGCCGAGGCGTCCACGGGAGCATAGGTTCTGAGCGATACCTTAAACGTGCCGTCAGCCCGTTCTCTCAGCGTAACGCCTACCTTAACGCCCTCGATTTTGCGCGGAAGAGAAGCTATGCCGTCACATTCGGTCTCATTTGAACCGCTCTGCTTAAACATATCCTTGGTGATTGTGATAACGGCGCATTTTCCGCCGAAATACATTTCTATCGAATTTAAAACAAGCTCCTCAAGTCTTAAATAAGTCCTTGTTTTTGTCTCAAACATAACACGGTTTATCTCGTCAAACCGCGCTCCGAGCGATATAAGCTCTGCCGCCTTAATGTGCGTTTCGGGCGTCACGTTGGAGTATCTGAAACAGCCTGTGTCCGTTGAAATTCCCGTATACAGACAATCCGCCGTGCAAGCGTCCGGTTTTACACCGAGGCACTTTATTATGTCGTAAACTATCTCGCACGCCGCCGCGCTGTCTTTAAGGCAGAGCATTTTCGCATATCCCGTATTTGAAATATGGTGGTCTATGCACAGCGGTATTTCGGGGAATTTTTCCATAAGGCGCGCACCGAGGAGCTTTGAATCGGCAACATCTACCGCCAGTACAAAATCGGGAGTAAACTCCATACTCCTTTGCGGATTGTAATTTTTCTCCGATGAGCCCCACATATACGAATATTTTTTCGGTATATCGTCGGAGCAATCGACCAAAACCGTTTTGCCCATCCCGGAGAGAACGCGTCGGAGCGCAAATGCGCAGCCGAGCGTGTCGCCGTCGGGACTGCGGTGTGTAAGAATCAGAATATTGTCTTTACTTTTGAGAATTTCTGCCGCCTCGGCCTCATTTATCCTCTTCATCTTCTTTTTCCAGAGCCTCAATCTTTCTGAAAATTTCCATACCGTGCTCAACCGAATCGTCCGCCGTAAATTTAAGCTCGGGAGCTTTTCTTAAATGAAGCCGTTTGCCGACTTCGCGCCGTATAAGCCCGGTTGCGCTCTCAAGCCCCTTGACTGCCTGCTTGGCGTCGTCTATACCGGAGAGTGAGCTTACAAAAACCTTGGCGTAGCTCAAATCCTGACTTACCTCGACTCTTACCACGGTGAGCATTTTATCTTTTACGCGCGGATCTTTGAGTTCGCGGATAAGCGCAACTATCTCGCGCTTAATATCCTCCGCGACTCTGTCTTTTCTGTATCCTGCCATAACTTAATTCCTTTCATATAAAAGGGATCAGTCCTTGTATTCCTCCATAACGAATGCCTCGAGGATATCTCCCTCTTTAATGTCGTTGAACTTCTCAAGACCTATTCCGCATTCATAGCCGGACTGAACTTCTTTTACGTCGTCCTTAAAGCGCTTTAAGGATGCAATGCTGTCCTCCGAGACAACTATGCCGTCGCGGACAACACGAATCTGTGAATTTCTTGTGATTTTGCCGTCAAGAACGTAGCTGCCGGCTATCATACCCGCTGAGGAGAGTTTAAATACATTTCTGACCTCTGCCTTGCCGAGCGTTACTTCACGGTATTTCGGAGCGAGCATACCCTTGATTGCGTCGCTTATCTCTTCTATGCAATCATAGATTATTCTGTACATTCTCATATCTACGCCGTCGCGCTCCGCTATTGACTCGGCTACGGAGTCGGGGCGAACGTTAAAGCCTACTATAATCGCATTTGAAGCCGCGGCAAGCATAACGTCCGATTCACTTACCGCACCGACGCCGCCGTGTATTACCTTTACCTTGACTTCGTCGTTGGAGAGCTTTTCAAGGCTTTGCTTTACAGCCTCAACCGAACCTTGTACATCGGCTTTTACTATGATATTGAGTTCTTTTAATTCACCCTCGTTAATAGATGAGAAGAGATTGTCAAGCGTAACCTTCTGGAACTGCTTGAACTGCTCCTCTTTCTGCTCATGCTTTCTCTGCTCAACAAGCTCACGCGCAAGCTTTTCGTCGGAAACGGCGTCAAATTTATCGCCGCCTATCGGAACTTCGTCAAGACCCATAACCTCTACGGGTACAGACGGACCCGCCTCTTCAAGCTTTTGACCGCGCTCGTTTGTCATAACTCTGACTCTGCCTACGGTGGTGCCGGCAACTATAATGTCGCCCACTCTGAGCGTACCGTTTTGTACAAGAAGAGTTGCAACGGGGCCTCTGCCTTTATCAAGCTTTGCCTCTATTACAATACCCTTTGCCGCACGGTTCGGATTTGCTTTGAGCTCAAGCATTTCCGCAACGAGAAGTATCGACTCAAGAAGCTTGTCGATACCCATATGAGTCTTTGCCGAAACGGGAACGCATATTACGTCGCCGCCCCATTCCTCGGGAACCAAGTCGTACTCGGTGAGCTGCTGAAGAACTCTGTCGGGGGAAGCATCGGGTTTATCCATTTTGTTTATGGCAACTATTACGCTGACTCCTGCTGCCTTGGCGTGGTTTATAGCCTCTATGGTCTGCGGCATTATACCGTCGTCGGCGGCAACTACGAGAACGGCAATATCGGTAGCCATAGCGCCTCTCGCTCTCATAGATGTGAATGCGGCGTGACCGGGTGTGTCGAGGAATGTTATCATCTGACCGTTAAGGTTTACTCTGTAAGCGCCTATGTGCTGGGTTATGCCGCCCGCCTCGGTCTCGGTTACGGAGGTATTTCTTATGGCGTCGAGAAGAGAGGTTTTACCGTGGTCAACGTGACCCATAACTACTACTACGGGGTCTCTCGGTTCAAGGTTTTCCTCTGTATCCTCGGTATCGTCTATAATTCTTTCTTCAATTGTTACAACGACCTCTTTTTCGACCTTTGCGCCGAGCTCAGAAGCCGCTATTGCCGCGGTATCGTAATCAATAACGTCGTTAACGGTAGCCATAACGCCGAGAGCCATAAGTTTTTTGATTACCTCGGCAGCTGTCATCTTGAGTTTGAGAGCCAAATCGCCTACGGTGATTTCATCGGGAATGGTTATCTTGATATGTCTCTTGGCACGCTCCGCCGCTATTCTCTTAAGTCGCTCAGCCTCTGTCTCGCGTTTGTGGCTTCTTACGCCCTGCTGTCTTCTGTACTGCTGAGACTTCTGCTTTAACTTCTGCTTGTGAACGGTGTTATCGCCGTTGTTGCGGTTGTTTACGGGAGCAATGTTTTCGTAATGCTCGTTGTATTTATCAAGGTCTACCGATGTGCCTCTTGTATCAACGTGGCGCATTTCGCCCTTGGTACGCGACTGCATCGGTTTTGAGGGATCCTTTTCCTTCTTATCCTTTTTGCTCTTGAACGGAGCCGGATTTTCCGCCTTGTCGTTTTGTTTTGTTTTGCCGCCGTCCGCTTTATTCGCAGTCTTTTTATCGTTTGATGCGGACGCGGACTTCTGCGGTTTTTCTTTAAAATCGTCCGCCGATTTCTGCCTTGCAAAATAGCTGTCAAGGCTCTTCGGCGCTTTCTCCTTTGAGAGCAGGTCAAATATCAAATCAAGCTCTTTTTCCTCGAGTGCGGTCTGATATTTTTTCTCGCCGTCAAAATACTTTGAGACAAGCTCTATCAATTCCTTGCTTTGAATATCAAAATCTTTAGCTGCTTCATGTATCTTATATTTTTTTGTCATATATTACTTTCCCTCCCGGATCAATTCTGTTATTTTACGTGCAAAGCCGCCGTCGTTGACCGTCAGTACGGCGGTCATTTTGGCGCCGAGGCACCTGCCTAAATCGTTCATTGTACAGCCAAGGGTAAATACCGGAGTTTTGCCGCCGGTCTTTTCGCAAAGGGAGATAAATTCGCCCTTGAGTCTTTCCGACGAATCGGAAGCCAAAATACATACGGAAGCTTTGCCTTCTTTTACGGAGGACAGCGCCGCGTCGTGCCCGAGACTCAGAGCCGAAGCCCGCCTTGCTATACCGAGCAGCCCTAATGCCCTGTCATTCATTTTCCGAAAGCTCCTTTTCCATCTCGTCGTAAACCTCGTCGGGTACCGTCACCGAGAACGCGCGGTCTATCCGCTTTGCTTTGCGCGCCGCCTTGAGGCACTGTGCGCTTTTGCATATATACGCTCCCCTGCCCGCCTTTTTGCCGGTGATGTCAAGCGAAACCTCGCCCTCGGCGCTTCTGACCACTCTCACAAGCTCCTGCTTAGGCTTTTGGCAACCGCATCCGAGACATTTTCTCAGAGGTATTTTTTTCTGCTTCATTTTGTTCTCCCTTAAACTCTAAAAGACTCAGCCTTCGTAAAATCCGCTTTCGGGTTTTATATCTATCTTCCAGCCGGTAAGGCGCGCTGCGAGACGTGCATTCTGACCCTTATTGCCTATTGCGAGCGAGAGCTGATTATCCGGTACTGTGACAACGCATGATTTAACTTCCGGATCGGGTATCTCAACATTAAGTACGTTTGCGGGAGCAAGAGCCGCCGCAACAAACTGCTTGGGGTCTTCGCTGTAATTTACTATGTCTATCTTTTCGCCGCCGAGGAGCTCGACTATCTTGTTGACTCTGGAGCCTCTCGGACCTATGCAGGCGCCTATTGCGTCTACGTTTTCGTCCTTGCTGCTGACCGCCATTTTTGTTCTGGCGCCGGCTTCACGCGAAATTGCGTTGATGGTGACGGTGCCGTCGTAAATTTCGGGAACTTCCGTCTCAAACAGGCGTTTTACAAGTCCCTGATGCGTGCGTGAAATCATCGCTTTCGGACCTTTTTCCGTATCTCTGACATCAACTATAAATACTTTTATAAGCTCACCTACGGTAAGCTCCTCGCCCGGAACCTGCTCACCCTTCGGAAGAATTGCCTCCGCCTTGCCGATTTCGAGTGTAGCATTTCCCGTAATGGGGTCAACGCTGAGAACCTTGGCGGTAACGAGTTCCTGCTGCTTTGACTGGAACTCCATCATTATCTGACCCTTTTCGGCGTCGCGTATACCCTGACGGATAACGTGCTTTGCGGTCTGAGCCGCTATTCTGCCGAAGTCCTTTGTGTCAAGCATTATCTCGACAGTATCGCCTGCCGCGGCGCCGGGTTTGTACTGCTGAGCGTCGGCTACGGTTATGTCGGTATCCTCGTCCTCAATATCGTCCACCACGTTTTTGCGGACAAATACATTCATTTCATACTTTTCGGGATCGATTTCGCATGAGACAACATCCTTGCCGTTGTAATCCTTGCGAAGCGCCACGATTATGGCATTCTGTATCTTCTCATAAAGATACTCGGCAGGAATCCCCTTTTCTTTTTCAAGCATCTGCACAGCTTCAAAAAATTCTTTATTCATTTTAATAACCATTCCTTTCAAGGCGGTGTTTCACCGATTTTTTACATTACATATCGAAGTCGTCAAGCTTTACGAATGAAACTTCTTTTTTCTCGAAGGACATTCCGCCGCCCTCATCGAATTCAACCGTGATAAGACCTGCGTCGTAATCCTTTAAAGTGCATTTGTAAACTCTCTTGCCGTTTACGGGGCGTATAAACTTAACTATTACGCGGCTGCCGAGGTATCTCGTAAAGTGAAAATCCCTTGTAAGCTCGCGCTCAATGCCCGGCGAAGAAACCTGAAGAGAATAACTTCTGTCTATGGGGTCGGCTTCGTCAAGCGGCTCATCGAGAGCGTGGCTCATATTTACGCAGTCGTCAATTCCTATGCCGCCGTCCTCTTTATCTATGAATATGCGCAAATACCACTCCGCGCCCTCTTTTTGAAAGCGGACGTCCCACAAAATGAGGCCGAGCTCCTCGGCGAGCGGCTGTGCGATATTCCAGACTGTACCGACGGTACCGGTCAATTTTTCTGCCATTCGGATATATCCTTTCGTAAAAAAGTCTTAACAAAACTAAGAGAGCGGGTCGCCCCACTCTCAATCATACGAATATTCTTACTGTGTTATAATACCATATATATATACGGTTTGCAAGCTTTTTTTCAAAGGTCGTCGGAATCCTGCTCGGGCTCTTTGTCGATGCCTGCGGGATTACCCGTATAACTGCCCAAAACGTCGGCGTTTGTGGTATCGTTGTAGCCGTTCCAGATTTCCGCCATCTCCGTGCCGAGTTCGCTGAGCTTATTTACGGCTTTTTTTGACGGTTTCTTTTCGTTTTTATCCTTTTTACTCAAAATTATCATCCTTTCTTTTTGTGCCGCAATGCGGCTGAGCAAGCGATAATCCGCACAATACGGTTTTTATTCGGCTCTCACTTGCTTAATCTTATTATGCCGAAAAAAATGCGCTATATTTATATATCTTTTTTGTTATTTTCAGGTTGACTTTTAAAATTTTAGTTGTTATAATACAAGAGAATATAAAGGGGTCATTCCCTAACAAAAAAATGAAAGGGTTTGTTTAAGTTATGAAAAAGACGATTTCTGTTATTGTCGCCATTGCCATGATGCTTATGATAAGCATTCCCGCGTTTGCAGGCAATTTCGATGACAACGCCGATCTCACCGCTCAGCAGAAGGTTTTTGCCGAAGTTATTTATGACGGTCTTACCGCAGGCAACACCACCGCTGATTCTCTCGCAAATTATGTAGGCAGCAACCTCGATTACAAAAACGACATCACATCTCCCGACACAATTGCGGACGATGTTTCCGTTGCTTTAGAGGCTGCTAACGCAAAGCTTGCTGCGCCCATTACCGATGAAAATGTCATCAACACAATGGTACTCAAGCTGTATGCAACCATTGCCGGCCACTATCAGGCGGCTAACGGCGAAGGTTCATCAAACATCGGTTCAAACGGCAGCGGCAGCGCTATACTTGATAAGCTTTTCCCCGATTTTTCAAACGGTGATTTCAGCGACCTCTTCAAAGGTTTCGGTGATTCCATCTCTCAGATCGGCGGAGCTATTTCTGATCTTCTCGGCGGCCTCGGCATCGGCGGCGGTTCGGGCAGCGGCAACGGCGGCTCAACTTCGAGCACAACAAAGCCTTCCACCACTAAGTCAAGCAGCTCTAAACCCTCAACCGCTTCTATCCCGAAAACCGGCGACGTTGCAATATATGCAGTTGCAGGTGTTGCGGTAGCAGCAGGTCTTGCACTTGTACTTACCAAGAAGAGCAAAGATTCTGACGAGAAATAAGACTTAACACAAAACTTTTTGTAAAAAAACCTCAATCTCCGAAAAGAGATTGAGGTTTTTTATTACCTTTTTTTATTTTGGAAATAGGGAGTCGAACCCTTAGTCTTAGTTATGTTTAATGTCGATTCTGAATTTAAAATACGCGTTATCATCATACCAAAGCGGAAAATTAGTGCCCCATATATTGTCGTGAAGAATATATGTAAGCCCATCCGATAAAGGCGAATACACATTGTCAAAGCGCAGTATTTTGCCTTTACCTATGCCGACAAGCGGCGAATGGTAATTATAAACCACGGCATTGTCAAGTGCAACATTTTGTACCGCCGAGATATTGCGGTTTCCGTTTTTAACAATATCATACGGGTCGACTTTTTCTTCAATCTTTTGAAACTCAACGCTCTTACTCTCCGGATAAATATGAAACATAGTGCTCTCAGGCAGACGATTCGCGGATTTATTGAGCCACAATAATTCAGCCGTAACTCCGTTTCCGTCAACCGTATATTTGATTTCAAAAACCGACGGCGCACCGAGATTTTCCGAAAAATATTTGTCTATATACAATTCCGCAAGAAAAATCGCTTTCTCTTGAGCCATATGTGCGGAAAGTGATTTAAGGGAATAATCGTATCTCCCGGACTTATATTTTTTGGCAATTCTTTTGATATTCGGCTTGCCGAAATCCGGCTTTGCCCAAATCGCCGTCTTTATCAAATTGCGGCTGTAATGCGCAAACCAATATTCATAATCCGAGTAATTATATGAGTCATACGTCACGCACGGCAGGGAATTGTCTCTGATAATCACCGCGTTGCCCTTTGCAAGTCTTTTAATTCCGCCGTATGAGTTAAACGCGATTTTTATATCGCCTACCGTGTAATCTTTATCAGTCTCCGCTTTTTCGGCTGAAATATCAAACGGCTTTTTCGGCAGCAAGGCGAAAAGCTCGTCCTGCGCCTGTTTTTTATGCTCTTCGGATAATCCGTTCACCACTTTTTCGATATAGAGCCTTTGCTCCTGCCAGCTCTTCTCAATTTTTTGATAAGACGGCTTTTCTCGGCGTGCGGAAATAAAATCGTCTTTCAGATAGTTTTTATATTCGCCGAGAGCGATTTTGACATCCATACCGCACGTATGCTCTGCGATGCAGAGAATATTGTCGGCAAGATTTATGTATTCCTCGTCGTTTCTTTTAAGCGAACCGTCCGAAAGCCATCGATTTTTAAGTGATATCAACGTCCGCAGTGCGGCTGATTTATATGGGTCGGCGGCACTGCCGTGTATCCAGCTGTCACCTATTTCTTGTGTGACGACAGGCAATTTATCGCGTACAGCCCAAATTTCTTCGGCATAATCGTCGAGGGTGCCTGCAACCACCTCATACCCCGGATATTTGCATTTTATGGACTTGATATTTTTCAGGACGGCGCTCTTTTTGCCCGAGCCGTGATTATCAAGAGTGTGGTCAAAATACAGCACATCGTCCACATATTCGTTCTTGTAAGCGCCGCCGTATTCGCCCGAATAAATAACAACTACCTCGCTGCCCTTATACCTCCATAAAAAGCACTCGGGCACGTCGGGCATTGCGGACGCGCCGTTTACGCCTATGTGCAAAAGTCTGATACCTTTTTCGGCAAGGTACGGTATAAGCGCCTTGGTGTGACCCGGAACGTCTGTCATTTTAGCCGAAATTGTTTTTCTGCCTCTGATATTGTCTATTTCGTCAACCAAAGACAGCCCGTACCTGACAGTATCTCCGTCCAAAAGCTCCGTATGCATTGTAAACGGAAGTGCGTGAGGTGCAATATATCCCTTTTTCAATGCCGAAATAAGCTTTTCCCGATTTTCGTCTTTTCCGTGCTTCAACTCCTCTTTGAGCAGCCACGAACCGGTGGTCCACACAAAGTTAGGTCTGTCGGTATTTACGGTCTCGGCTGTATCTATAGCCTCGGGTATAAACTCGTCAAGATATTTTTTCCTGATGTTTTCCGCAAGGTCGGTAAAGCCCAAATCAAGATGTGTTTTTGACACAACAATTACTTTTTTCATATATTCTCCCATAGGAAAATATCTCCCACCCAAAGATGAGAGATATTTTTTATTAAATATTAAACAGATTATTCGGCGTTGTCAAGGTTGTATTTATTTCTCTGTTCCAAAAGCGCCTCGTGAATTTCTTCTTTTCTCTTACCGGTAAGCTTATAGAAGAAGAACGGAACACCTGCAAGGAACATCATAATACCGTGGAAAATCGTGTAGAAGAACAGCATCCATATTTTGGTTTTGAGCGACTGCATTGTACCGTCCTCAATGCCCTGAACATAACCGCATATCGAATTATCACCGTAAAGGATAAGCGGTGACAATGCGCCTGCGATAGTGCCGCTGACCATAGTGAAAATGCCGATGACAAAGGGAAGCGAAGAATCAAGGCGCTTACCCGTTTTAAGCTCGATATCCTCCAAAACATCTGCCTGGAACATACTCGGCAAAAGGTTTGACGCACCGAACTGCAAGCCGATTAAGAAGAGGAATACGATAAATACGATTTGAAGCGGACCGCCGCTCTTTTCCTGCTTGAAATATGTAAAGCCGATAAGGAACGCACAGGTGTTTGCGATAATCGAATAAATACCGCTTGCAATATAAAGCGTGCGCGAATCGAATTTTTTAAGCAGGAAGTTGATAAGAAGCATACCTACCGCGGTGCCGATACCCGTAGGCAAGCCGAAGAGAAGGAATTTACTCGACGAGCCGAGAAGAGCCGCTGCAAGGAATACGCCCATATAGTTTGCGATGCTTCTGAAGCTCTTTAAAAATTCGGATATGATAATAGTCCATGCATACTTATTCTTAAGAATATCGCCGAAGCCTACCAGCGGATTTTTCTTTTCGTTATCATATGCAATGCGCTCTCTTGTCATTTTCATACCAAGGAGCATTGTGATAATACCCAAAACGCCGCTCAAAGCTGCACATACAATAAACTGAAGCGCCTGGTTGTCTTTCCAAATAAGGTTTAAAACAACAATGATTACAAGAGACGCCGAATTGCCGACTGCCGATACAATACCCCTGAACGAAATGACCGTATCACGCTCTTTGAGGTTTGGCGTCATAACAACGGCGACATTATTTATAGTACTGCCGAAGGTGTTCATAGCGCCCCATAAAACGGCAACGGTGATTATGTAAATCATCAAAAGCGAGCCGGTTATGCCCTTGGGAACCCAGAAGCTGAGGAACAAAAGAATACCCATGGGTATTGCCGCAAGCATAACGAGCGGTCTGAATTTTCCGCTTTTGCCTATGCTTCTGCCGTCAATATACATAACTATAAAGAAGTTGAGTATAAACGGCACAATGCTTGTAATTACGCTGAAAAGCGATGATTCCTTATTTGTGATCTGAACAACGTCAACGAGGAACGCATTACGATACTGGCCTACAAAGCCGGTCATATTCGTGTAAAAGAATACGGCTATCAAATACCATATAAATTCGCTTGTTTTTACATTCTTTTTATCTGCGCCGACATTTAAAACAGCGCTTGATGTTCCTGTCATAATTGTTCCCCCTTAAAGTCAACGTTATAATTATTTTTGTTTATATTAAGAGTTAAATCCCAGTCTCTTTGCTCATTGTCGCCTATCATATCAAGGACAAACGAATTGATATCGCTCAGCACCGCGTTTTTCTTGCCCATTTTCTTCTCAATGACGCGGGTGACGGGACGAAGTCTTTTAAGCGCTTTTTCCATAGCGCCGTATATCGGCGTTCCCTTTACATACGGCTCGTTGCCGATAAAAATATTTCTGACAAGCTCTATGCCCAAATCCTTGGCAAGTCTGTTTTCCACGCTTTTGTCAACCTTAAACCACAAAAGCCTGCCTACTTTTTTCAGAGTCAGCTTATCGAGCATTTTGTTTACGGGCTTCGGCAGTACCTTAGCCATTTCGAGATTTATCATTCTGTCAAAGCGCCATCGGAAATACTCCTTTGCCGTTCTGCCACCCTTATCGTAGTCAAAATCCTCTATGGTGTACGACTTGATGCTTACGGTGTTTTTATCCTCAAACGTAACTTTTCTGTAAGCGCACGGACAGCCCACAAAACACGCGGTCTGCACATCCGTTATTGTATTGTTGTTTTCGGTGGTGTAGTCCGTCACCGACTGCGCGTGCATATGCCCCGTAAAAATCAAATCCACTCCGGAGTCCGCAAGTGTTTTTGCGGTCTTTTCCCAATCGGTCAAATGGGAATCGTCTATTAAATTCATAATCGGCGAAAACGGCAAAAGCGGATAATGCGTCATCGCAAATATGTAGTTGCCGCTTTTGTGCGCGGCATCTATTTGCTCTTTTGCCCACTGCATCTGATCGTCCCAAATGCCCTTGAAATCTTTGCAGTCGCCGTCGCAGTTGAGAGCGAGAAGCCTTATACCGTCCGTAAGCTGAGCCACATATGACATACTTTTTTTGTGCTCGCTGACGGCGGAGTCAAAACCGAAATCTCTGTAAAAATCTCTAAGCTCTTCTCTCTCCATACCCTTAACGGGAATTGTTTTGTCGCCGTCAAATTCGCACGGTTCCTCCGCGTAGTCGTGACGCGCCGTAATGAGATATATTTTTTTGCCCTGCTCTTTTAACTTATAAAGCCTGTCTCTGAAGCCGACGTGGCTTTGGTATTCTCCCCTGTATACAAGGTCGCCCGGAATAAGGATAACGTCGGTCTGCCTGTCGGCGGCTATTTTTGCAAAACCGGCGTCCACAATTGCCGGAGTTTCGGCAACACACTTCTGGTCGGTTTTGCTGCGCTCCTCGTACGCTTTTCCGCTGCGTTTAAAGGAGCTGTCATAATAATGTGTATCGGTAACAAGATAGAAACTGAATTTTTCCATAATTTTGCCCTCAATTTAGCATCTTTATTAAAAATAGCACATAATATCTCTGAATTCAGTAGAATATATCATAAGAAATTTATGATTTATCACACTTTCATTAAATCGCGATATTTTTTCGGAGAGTACCCCGTCTCTTTTTTGAACGAATATGAGAAATACTGTTGATCAGAGAATGCAAGCGCGTTTGAGATCTCGCCCACCGTCATTTTGGTGTTTGTGAGGTATTCTTTTGCAAGCTGAATTTTATTGTCCTTATAGTATTTGTAAGGGGTGACACCGAATTTATTGAAAAACACATTTATAATGTGGTTTTTTGAATAATTCATATCGCGGCACAGGGTTTCAAGGTTAAATTCCTCGGCAATATTGTTTTCCATATATTGCTTGATTTTGTCAGCCAAATCTTCGCTTTCGGTTTTTTGGCGCGTATACAGTAAACTGAATATCTTAAAAAGCTCGGTGCTTATGCCGTAATTTATTTTTGCCATATCTTCATTGTTAAAGGCGTAGTCAAATATGCGTTCAAAATTTCTTCTGAGAATCGAGCAGCCCTCAAAAAGATATGTGTTTTCGGGCAGATAGTTTTTAATAAGCATATCGGCAACCGGTCCGTAAAAGCTTACAAAATATTTGTGCCACGGCTTATCTTTGTCACAGTAATATTTGTGTTCGCTGCCCTCAAGCAGCAGGAAGATATCGTTCTTTTTAGGGTGCAGCGTCTGCCCGTTTATGCAGAGCGTGCCACTGCCGTCAACAATATATTCAAGCGAAATAATGTCGCTGTTTTTTCTGCTTATAAGGTATTTTTCGTCACACAGAGTTTCGCCGACAAAATGTATTCCGAACGGTACGGCCTCTTCTCTGTAAACCTTTATGTTTTCGTGCATTGTGATAATTCTAACCTTTCTTGCAAAAAACTTAATGCCGAGTCGCAATTTAATGTGATAAATTAAATATATCATATGCAGATGGCAAAAGCAACCGCTTCATTTTGTGAATATTTAACATGAAGTTTTATAAAATCACATCGTTAAATTATATGAACAAGCTCCGGTTATTTATGAAACGGACAGTGCGCCCATTCTTTTAAAATATTTGAACTTACGAAAAAATAAAGCACGCTCCGTAAAGAAGCGTGCCTTACAAATAAATTTTGTTTTTTATCGCATCGATTTATCAGTCAAGAATAACGCCTGTCGCATCGCGGCCTGCCATTACGGCGTTTGACTCATCGGTATCAATATGCATAGCGAGTTTGAATTTCGGGCTTACTCTTACAACAACATCACCGAATACAAGCGAGCGCTCGGGTGAATCAATTTTAACCGATACAACCTGCTTATCTTTTACGCCGTAATTCTCAGCGTCCTCGGGAGTCATATGTATGTGTCTCTTGGCCACGATAACGCCCTCTTTAAGCTCAACTTCGCCCTTGGGGCCTACCAATTTGCAAGCACCGCTGCCTGCAATGTCGCCCGATTCACGAACGGGAGCTGCAACGCCTATTGAGCGCGCGTCGCTTGCGGAAAGCTCAACCTGATCGGCAGGTCTTGTGGGACCCAATATTGAAACAGCCGGGAAGCTGTTTTTAGGTCCTATAACCTGGACTCTCTCTTCGCAGGCGAACTGACCCGGCTGTGAGAGGTCCTTCTTCTTTGTAAGCTGATAGCCCTTACCGAAGAGTGTTTCAAGCGTTTCTTCTGTAACGTGAACGTGTCTTGCGGAGGTTTCCACCATTACGGTTTTTTCCATTTTAATTTACCCCTTTATTTAAGATTTGATTATTTGCTCATTTCGGCTCTTGCAGCCTTGATGTTTGCAACAAATTTCTTACCGGTTTCGGTTATCTGTTTATAGTCGCCGGTCTTGGCTCCTGCCGTGAGCGATGAACCTGCACCTACTGCTACTGCGCCCGCTTTTATCCATTCGCCTACATTGTCGGCGTTAACACCGCCCGTGGGCATCATTTTGGCATACGGTATCGGACCGCGTATATCCTTGATTATCTTCGGTCCGAAAAGGTCGGCGGGGAATACCTTTAATATATCCGCTCCGTTTTCCATGGCAAGCAAGCCCTCGCGTACCGACATAATTCCCGGCATCATCGGAACTCTGTAACGGTTGCACATATGAAGCGTGTCAAGGTCAAGAGCGGGGCTTACTATATACTGAGCACCCGACAGCATTGCTATACGAGCGGTTGTTGCATCAAGCACCGTGCCTGCGCCGAGGATTATCTCGTCCGGTGTGTAGCGCTTTGCAAGTTCCTCTATGACCTTGTCTGCGTGCGGAACGGTAAACGTCAGCTCTATGGCTGCAACTCCGCCCTCGATGCAAGCATCGGTAATACGGATTGCTTTGTCCGTGCTCTCGGCGCGGACTACCGCAACTATACCGCAGTCCTGAATTTTTGTAAGTATTTGTTCTTTATCCATTAGTAACATCTCCGGATATATTTATTTTCAAATTTAGTCTTATTCCTTATGCATGGCCTTTATTTTCAGATGGAAAAGATTTCGTATGTTACGGCTTTTTGATGCCCCGAAGCATATTTTTGATATGCGAGTTTGGGCAACGAAAAGTCCTGATATGCGTAAGATTTTACCACTTGATTTCAGAGGGAAAAGATTTCGTATATTACGGCTTTTTGATGCCCCGAAGCATATTTTTGATATGCGAGTTCGGGCACCGAAAGGCCGTAAGATGCGTAAGATTTTACCTCTGAACGCGTGCACCCGCGCCGGATACGATATTCTCTACTTCTTTGAGCGACGCCATAGATGTGTCACCGGGCGTGGTCATTGCGAGAGCACCGTGAGCTATACCGTAATTTACGGCTTTGTCGGGGTCGCCGGTGGTCATAAGACCGTAGATAAGTCCGGAGGCGAAGCTGTCGCCGCCGCCTACACGGTCAAGAATTTCAAGTGAGGGAAGAGACATACCCTTATGAACGCTGCCGTCGGCATAGAGCATTGCGGACCAATCATTTATCGTCGCGGTTTTTACGGTACGCAGGGTGGTACCGATAGCCTTGAAATTGGGATATACCTTAACAACCTCGGAAAGCATTTTGCAGTATCCGTCGATATTGAGCTTTTTAAGATTTGCGTCGTTGCCCTCTACTTCAAAGCCGAGGCAGGCGGTAAAATCCTCCTCATTGCCTATCATAACATCTACATATTTTGCTATTTTTTTGTTTACTTCCTGCGCCTTTTCCTTGCCGCCGATGTCTTTCCAGAGGGACGGACGGTAATTGAGGTCGTAAGAAACGATTGTTCCGTACTTTTTAGCCGCTTTAACCGCCTCTATAACCACCTCTGCGGTAGTTTCGGAAAGTGCGGCAAAAATTCCGCCGGTGTGGAACCAACGAACGCCGAGTTCGCCGAAGATGTATTCCCAGTCAATATCGCCCGGCTTTAATTTTGAAACAGCTGTATTTCCGCGGTCGGAAACTCCGAGAGCTCCCCTTATACCGTAGCCTCGCTCGGTAAAGTTAAGACCGTTGCGAACCGTTCTGCCTATACCGTCGTAGGGAACCCATTTGATGAGAGAAGTATCGACTCCGCCCTCTAACATAAAGTCCTCTACGAGCCTGCCGACTTCATTGTCGGCAAGAGCCGTAACAGCCGCGGTACGCATACCGAAACAACGTCTGAGTCCTCTTGCAACGTTGTATTCGCCGCCGCCCTCCCAGGCTCTGAAAGAACGTGCGGTTTTAATTCTGCCCTCACCGGGGTCAAGTCTCAGCATTATTTCGCCGAGAGAAATCATATCATATTTGCATGAAGATGCGTCTTTTATTTTAAGGTCCATATTTATTCTCCTGAAACTGCTTGCATTAAACTCCGGAATAAGCGTTAAATCCGCCGTCTACCGGAATTGTTGTACCGGTTATAAAGCCCGAATATTCCTCATCGCAGAGGAAGAGAAGCGTACCGTCAAGCTCGCTCGGCTCACCGAAGCGCTTCATGGGAGTTGCGGCAAGAATCTTGCCCGTACGCGCGGTGGGAGTGCCGTCCTCATTCCAAAGGAGCGTTTTATTCTGATTGGTCGAGAAGAATCCAGGCGCTATTGCGTTTACTCTGATACCGACCTCGGCAAAATGAACCGCCATAAACTGTGTAAAGTTTGAAACTGCCGCCTTTGCAGCCGAATATGCCGGAATTTTGGTGAGCGGACGATAGGCGTTCATTGAGGAAATCATAACTATGCAGGTGTTTTCCTTCTGAGCCATATCGCGTGCAAATACCTGAGTCGGAATAAGCGTTCCGAGGAAATTGAGGTTAAACACGAACGAAATTCCCTGAGGGTCAAGGTCGAAAAATGTCTTGATGTTTTCGTCGTGCTGAGTTAAATCTATTTTTTCGAGGGTTTCTTTGGTGGTAGTTCCCTTGGGATTGTTGCCGCCCGCTCCGTTAAGAAGAATATCGCAGGTGCCGAGCTTTTCGTTTACAACCTCGCGCGCTTTCTGCATACTCTCGGGGTCAAGCACGTTGCAGCCCACGGCAATAGCCGTTCCGCCGTCGGCGGTTATCTCGTCAACCACCTTTTGAGCCGCCGCCTCGTTTAAATCAAGCACGGCAACCTTTACGCCCTGCTTTGCAAGCACTTTGGAGAAGTCTCCGCAGAGAACTCCGCCGCCGCCCGTAACAACTGCAACTCTGCCTTTTAAATTTTCGTGTTTCATAAAGTCCATTCCTTTCGGTTCGTACTTTTAATTACTTTTTTGATTTTTCAACGGCTTCCCATAAACCGTTGAGGTATGCGGCGCCGAGCGCTCTGTCATAAAGTCCGTATCCGGGTCTTGCGACTTCGCCCCAAATCATTCTGCCGTGGTCGGGGCGCACATAGCCGTCAAATCCGACATCCTGAAGAGCTTTTACTATCTCGTACATATCGAGAGAGCCCTCGCTTGACTCATGAGCCGTCTCATTGAAATGTCTGCCCGAAACCTTGACGTTGCGAAGGTGAGCAAAATATATTCTGTCGCCGAATTCGCGTATCATAGCCGGCAAATCATTGTCTTTGTTTGCGCCGAGGGAGCCGGTGCAGAAAGTAATTCCGTTATACTTTGACGGAACAATGTCCAAAAGTTTTTTAAAGGAATCGCGCCCCGTTATAATACGCGGCAGACCGAATATTCCCCATGGCGGATCGTCCGGATGTATCGCCATTTTGACGTCGCACTCTTCGCAGACGGGCATAAGCTTTGTAAGGAAATATCTGAGATTTTCCCAAAGGTCGTCGGCTGTTACGCCCTCGTATTTTTTGAACAGTTCTTTTATTTCGCCCATACGCTCCGTTTCCCAGCCGGGCATCGCGTAGCCGTTTGAATTATTGTCTATCTCGCGGAACATATCCTCGGGGGATTTGCCCTCTATCTGAGTGCCGTCATACGAAAGGCACGTGGCGCCGTTGCCCATATCCATGGCAAGGTCGGTTCTTGTCCAGTCGAAAACAGGCATAAAGTTGTAGCAAATAACCTTAACTCCGACCTTTGCGAGATTTCGTATGCTCTCAATATAATTTTCTATATATTTGTCTCTTGAGGGAAGTCCTATTTTTATATCCTCATGGACATTGACGCTCTCTATGCACTCCATGGTAAAACCTGCGGCAACTATCTCGTCGCGCATTGCGGTGACGTCCTCAAGACGCCAAGCTTCACCTGCCGGCAGATAATGAAGAGCCGGTACTATGCCGGTCACTCCCGGAATTTGCTTTATCTGCTCAAGAGTTACGGTGTCCTTATCGCGGCCGAACCAGCGAAAAGTCATCTGCATAAATATGCCTCCTTTTTTCTTTTTTTATATTTTATCACTATCGCGCCGATATATCAATGAATTTAGATTAAAAAAGAGCGTCAAAGCGCAAAAAAATATTCCCCGTAAAAGAAAAAAGAGCCGTAAGACATATGTCTTACGGCTCATGGTTGTACCACGGAATATCGGCTTTACGCAATCAGTTCTCGACAAAGTACTTTTCGTACCAGAGAATGAACGAATAAACCGACCATATTTTTTTCATATTGTGCGCTGTACCGGCTTTGTGGTCGTTCAAAAGCTTCATTATATAGTCGCGGTTAAAGAATCTCGCCGCAACTTCGCCCTCGAATTTTTCTTTTACCATATTGTAATATTCATCGCGGCGAAGCCAATCGTTGAGAGGCGTTAAAAATCCGGTTTTTCTCATAGCGGCGGTCTGCGCGGGAAGCTCTTTTGCCGCGGCACCCCTGAGAGCTACCTTGGTAGTCTCTTTATTCACGCGGTATTCGGAGGGAATACGAAGAGCGATTTTGAGCATTTCCTTATCGAGGAACGGAACGCGAAGCTCCAGCGAATTTGCCATACTCATTCTGTCCGCTTTTACGAGTATATCCTGCACAAGCCAGGTGCGAATATCGGCATACTGCATTTTGGTAATGTCGTCCTCGTTTTTAACCTCGTCAAAAAACGGTTTTGTATACACGGCAGGGTCTTTCGACGGAATGTGCTTTGCAAGCACCTTATCGACGTCCTCGTGATTGTAAACGTAATTGTTGCGGATATAGCGCTCCTCTATCGGATATCTGCCGCGCGTCAAAAACCTCTTGCCGTGGAACGGGGGCATTTTTTCGGCAATACCGCCGAGCATATTGCGAAGCCACTGCGGAAGACGCATATATTTTGCGAAATCAAGCGGTTCGCGGTAATAATGGTAGCCGCCGAAAAGCTCGTCGGCGCCCTCGCCCGACAAAACCACCTTCACCTGCTGTGAGGCGAGATTCGCGAGGAAATACAGTGCTATTGCCGAGGGGTTCGGGAGCGGTTCGTCCATATAATACTGAACCATGGGAGTAATATTAAAGTACTCCTCGGCAGTTATCTTTTTGGAAAAATTCTTGACGTTTTCGTGCCTTGCAAATTCCTGAGCGTGAGAGAGCTCGGAATATTTTTCCTCAGCGTAGCCTACGGAAAAGGTCTTTACATCATTGCGCTTTGCCATTTCGTGAACGACATAACTTGAATCGACGCCGCTTGAAAGGAAGCAGCCTACCTCAACGTCGGAAATGCCGTGCGCCACGGTAGAGCCCTTAAAGGTCTCGTCAATAAGATCTTCCCAATACTCAATGGACTTCGTATCGTCAATATCATATTCGGGAGTAAAATATCTTTTGGTTTCAAATTTACCGTCCGAAAAGGTGAAATAACTGCCCGGCTCCATTTTGTATACGTTTTTGAACATAGTCTCGGTGGTCGGGATATATTCAAAGCAGAGATAATCGGGAAGTCTCTCCTCATTGAGTTCTTTCTCAAACAGCGGATTTGACAAAAACGCCTTTATCTCGGAACCGAAAAGGAAGTTTCCGTCCTTGAGATAATAGAAAAACGGCTTTATACCGAATATATCACGCGCGCCGAAGAGCTTTTTCTCGGTGCTGTCCCAAATTACAAAGGCGAACATTCCGCGCAGCTTGTTTAAAAGCTCGCAGCCGTACTCCTCATAACCGTGCAGCAAAACCTCGGAATCGGTCTTTGTGCGAAAAACGTGACCTTTTTTTATAAGCTCTTCTCTTATGGGCTGATAATTGTAAATCTCTCCGTTGAATACGAGAACCTTTGTACCGTCCTCGTTAAGTATCGGCTGACTGCCGCCGTCAAGGTCTATTATGCTCAGACGGCGAAATCCGAGCGAAACGGACGAATCCACATAGTAGTCGTCCTGATCGGGGCCGCGGTGACGGATACGATCCGCCATATCTTTTATTATTTTCTTGTTTACAGACTTATCCGGTGTGTCATTGACATACCCTACAAAACCACACATATGCTGTTCCTTCCGTTATTCTTTGATTTTCTTGCCGCAAAGCTCTATGCTTCTGCGCGCCAAGACCTCCATGGAGTCTATAATTTTGCTGTCTTTTTTTGAAAGACTGAAATCCTTGTCGATTATCGACAGCTCGGTGCAGCCGAGTATAACGGCGTCGCACCCCTGCTTTTTCATATTGCCGATAATTCTCATAAATTCAAATATATCGACCTTTTCGCCCGCCTTGACTTCGCCGTAAATGATATTCATAAGCGACTTTTTGTCCTCTTCGTCGGGCAGTTTGCATTCTATGGAATACTTGTCGGCGACACGCTCGTACGCCCCGGATTTTATAGTACCCTCCGTTGCCAAAATTCCGAGTGTTTTAAGGCCGGGAACCGTCTTAATGGCGTACTTTACGGTCTCCTCTATAATGTTGATTATCGGAATATCGACGTTTTTCTGTATCTCGTCATAAAAATAGTGCGCCGTGTTGCAGGGTATAACTATATAATCGCACCCTGCCGCCTGAAGCTTTTTTGCGTCGGCAATCATAACGGGAAGCGGATTCGGCTTTGAGTGGTCGAGAATATAATCGGTCCTGTCGGGTATCGCTCCGTGATTTAAAATGACCATGGAGATGTGTTCCTGATCGGTCTTGGCATCTGTCATTTTGACGACAAGATCCGCAAAATATATGGTTGCGAGCGGTCCTACGCCGCCCAGAACACCGAGAGTTTTTTCTTCCATTTTTTGAGGTGTCCTTTCTTTCGGCTCAATTTCGTGAGCTTAGTTATTTTTTATCTAATTGTGTTTTAACGAAAATTTATATAGCGGCCGGCAAACAAAAAATGTGCTTTTCCGCTGTTGCTGACCGTGCATTTTCAGCGCCCCGAAGTGTACGAAGGTACTCGAGAGGACGATAAAGATGCGGAGTGCGTATTATCTTTAGAAACCTTTGCTTAAATATTTCCGAGAATGCGTGCAGCCGTGCATTTTTGACGTTCCGAAGTGTACGAAGGTACTCGAGTGGACGGCAAAAAAGTGCGGGGTGCGTATTATCAGAAATATTTGCGGAATTTACGGAACTGATTGATATAAGCCGCTCTCGCGTAAAAATTATGCTTGAGATTGCGGTCGGCGGAGTAAAACAGAGGTTCGGAGACCTTGCCCTCGGACCAGAGCTTTAAGGCAAGGGACTTAAAATCGCTGTCGGGAACATACTTTTTGATTACGCCTTTGGGAACAACCGTGTAAAGATTTATATTGTCGGCTACGGTGTAATCATCAAGCTTATGATAAATATAGTCGTCAACAATCCATTTAACGGTGTTAAAACCGCTGCCCGTAACATAGAAATTACTTCTGCCGAGACGGACATTTATTTCAAAGAACTTGAATTTGCCGTCGCGCTCGTCGTATTTTATGTCGAAGTTTGCAAAACCCGTGTAGCCGATATGCTCAAGGAATTTTGTGGCGGCGGCAACTATTTCGGGATTCACCTCGTTAACTATGGCAACGGGGTTGCCTATCGCCGTGGGGGTGTGATCCTCAAGCAGAGTTCTGCCGAGAGAGGCAAAGCGCACCTTGTGGTTCTGATCGCAATAGCAGGTCAAAACACGCATATACGTATCGTCGCCGGGAATGCAATCCTGTATGAGAAATTTATAGTTGTAGCTTGATTTTTCAAGCTTTTCGAGCATATCGCGGAGTTCTTTTTCGTTATTGAAGCGGAACACCTTTTTCTTGCCCTCGAATTTGGCATAATGATACATAGCTGAGTTTGCGGGCTTTGCTATAACGGGATAATCGAAGTCAAATTTGAGGTCGTTTTCCTTGCCGCACTCATACACATATGTCTTGGGGTAATTAAGCCCCAGTTCCTCAAATATCTCGTAGAACTTATCCTTGAGTACAATTTTATTTAAAAGGTCAAGGTCGATATACGGAATAATGTAGTACGGGGAAAGCTCCTGCTTGCTCTCTATGAGCGCTCTGACGTACCAATCGCCGCAGCCTAACACGATAAGCTTCTTTTTGCCCTCAAATTCCTTGCCAACCTCTATAAGATGCTTTACAAGAACCTCTTTCTTTTCAAGGCCCGGGAATATTCTGTTTTCTATAATATCGGAATTGGCTATATAGCCGCCCTCCGACATACTTAATACGAGTGATTTAATACCGTATTCCTCGTGGAAGCTCCTCGCGAGAGAATACGCGGTTATATCGGCGCCGAGTATTACCGGTAAAAATTCCTTTTCCTGGAACTGCATAGAAAAACCTTCTTTTCCACAATATATACTCTGTTATTATAAGATATAACCAAATCTATGTCAACAAAAAAGGGACGTAAAAAAGCCCGAAACGCCGATTACGCGGACGTTTCGGAGCAAGCGAAATTTTCAACGTTTTCAGCCGAAATCGAGCGAGGCGTAAAACTGCCCGATTTTTTACGCCCCACCCGATATTACAATTAACCGAGGTACTGTTTCATTTTTTGTATGCTGTTTTCCTCAAGCTTAATCAAATTCTCGCCGAGTTTTCGGCAATCCTCAGGGGTATCGCCGTATTCCTTTAGGGTTCGCGACATATCTATAACGCCCATCATACTGCCCTGCATCATCATTTCGGCGATTTTATCGGGGCTTTTGTCAAATGCCGTATTCATCTGTATACCCGACCAAACTCCGAACTGTGCCAGCGGTCCCTTTTCCTTAGGCAATTTGTTTTCCTTTGCGAGCAGATTTACAGCCTCGCCCGACAAATCGGTATAATCCCTGTGTTCGCTCTGAAGCTCCGACAAAAGGCTCGGGTCCTCAACCTTTTCGGTTATCATTGAAATGGATTCGCAGCACATCTCGGCATTTTCGTATACCTTATTTAAAAATTCTTCGGTTCTGCTTTTTTCCTTCAAGTGTATCTTCCTTCCTTTTTTGCCGTAAAAACGGATTTTTTATTATTATCCCGAAGCAACAGAGCTTTATACTGTTTACTTTTTAATGATTTTAAACTATAATATGTTTTAAACAGCAGTAAGAAAGGTTAAGGTGATTTTTATGAGCAAGCTTAACAGATTCACAGCGTTTATGGGAAATAAATTCCAGCCGGTATTCGGCAAAATGGTATATAAAAATATGCGTAAAAAGCCGATAGTTCCGCGCGAACTCAAAAGGCTTTCCGATTTGGCGCCGCTCGATAAAGACAAGGTTCAGCTTGTGGCGCACCGCGGACTTTCCGGGGCGTATCCCGAAAACACCGCTCCGTCGTTTGAGGCGGCAGGCAAGCACGGCGGATATTTCGGCCTTGAGTGCGACACTCATATGACAAGAGACGGTGTTTGGGTAATCATGCACGACCCGGATGTTTCGACCATATACAGCGGCACGGGCGACGTTAAAGAGCTCTCGTTTGACGAAATCGAGAGAATGCACGTCGTAAGAGGCTCCAACGCCGACAAGTTCCCGGGGCTTAAAGCCTGCACGCTTCAGGAATACATCGACATCTGCAAAAAGTATAATTGCCACCCGATAATCGAAATCAAGGACCCGCGCAAAGATAAAATGCAGGATTTCTACAACGTGCTTCTTAAAAACGATTTGCTTAAAGATGCCGTTATAATTTCATTTATACTCGACGACCTTAAAGAGCTCCACGATATAGACCCGACCCTTAATATGTGGTATCTCGTAAACTATCTCGACAACCGAAACATTAAGGACGCAAAAGACGCAGGCTGCAGCGGTATGGACTTTTCGGCGGAATTCAACGCCTGCCGTCCCGAATGGATACGCAAGGTTCATGACAGCGGTCTTAAAACCGCCTGCTGGACGGTTGACAACCGCGAAATGCTCGCCTCAATGATAGACGCAGGCGTAGAATACATCACAACAAATTCCATTCTTCCGGAATAAGACCCCAAGGAGACTTTATGGCAAGATTTTGTCCGCTTTTTTCCGGAAGTTCCGGCAACTCAATGTACATAGGCAACAACGACGGCGGAATACTCGTGGATGTCGGTATGAGCGCAAAAAAAATTTGCGAGGCACTTTTTAACATAGGCGTAGCTCCCGAGAGCTTAAACGCCGTTTTTATCACACACGAACACTCCGACCACATTAAGGGTCTGCGCGTTTTCGCATCTAAATATCACATAAAGGTATACGCGACAAAGGGCACGCTTTCGGCGCTTGACGATATGGGCATATTAAACGGCAAATTTGAAACGGAGGAGGTCTCGTTTTCGGGAAACGAGGCAGGTCCTCTTTTGGTAACTCCGTTTCACACCTCGCACGACGCAAGGGAGAGCTGCGGCTACAAAATCGACTGCAGCGACGGCAGAAAAATATCCATCGCCACCGACCTCGGCGAGATGACCGAGGAAGTGTTTTCCGCAGTAAGCGGTTCCGACCTTGTTATGCTCGAGTCGAATCACGACGTTATGATGCTTGAAAACGGTCCGTACCCATACGTTCTGAAAAAGAGAATACTCGGAAAAAAAGGTCACCTTTCTAACGACGCATGCGCGAGCACGGCGGAAAGGCTCGTAAACAGCGGTACCACGAGAATTTACCTCGGTCACCTGAGCCGCGAAAACAACATACCGGCTCTCGCGTATCAGACCACGTGCTCGGCTCTTACCATGGCAGGAGCAAAGGAGAACAGCGACTACATACTCAAGGTTGCAAAGCCCGTCTGCGACGAGAAAGCGATGATATTATGATAAATGTTACCGTTATAGCGCTCGGCAAGCTCAAAGAAAGCTATATGCGCGAATTTTGCGCAGAATACGAAAAGCGGCTCAAGGCATTTTGCAAAATTAAAATAATTGAGCTTTCTCCCGTAAGATTGCCGCAAAACCCGAGCGAGAACGATATAAAAAACGCTCTCAAAAGCGAAGCCGGTACGATAAAATCCAAAATACCGTCCGGCGCATATATATTTTCGATGTGTATTGAGGGCAAGCAAATGTCAAGCGTCGCATTTTCCGAAAGAATAGCGGATATAGCGCTGTCGGGTAAAAGCAATATTGTTTTTATCATAGGCAGTTCGTTCGGTCTCGGCGATGAAATCAAAAAAATGTCGGATTTTAAATTTTCAATGTCCGAAATGACGTTTCCGCATCAGCTCGCGCGGTGTATGCTTCTTGAGCAGATATACAGAGCTTTTGAAATATCCTCCGGCGGAAAATATCACAAATAAATTTATAAGGATAGGGTGAATAATATGTTTTGTAAATATTGCGGTGCGGCTTTGCCGAAAGACGCGGAAATATGCCCGAATTGCAGCAGACCCGTCAGTCAGCCGAGCGTCGCGCAAACCGAAGTTCCGAAGTCGGACGCAAATCACAACGGGCAAAGCGAGCCTTTGCACTACACAAACGGGGCTTCTCCCGTTAATTTTAAAGAGCAAAACGCTCATTACAGACCCGAGAGCTGTAATGAGACTTTGCCACCGCAGCACGGAGCCGACGGATACTACGGTTCTCAGCCGTACAATCCGGTAAATAATCAATATAACGCTCCCGTAGGGAACGAGCCTTACCGCCGAAACGGGCAGGGGCAGTATAACAGTTACAATCAAAACTATAATCAAAACGGCGGTGCGTTTAATCCTCAGACATACCGCAATCCCAACGAAAAGGCAAGCGTGGGGCTGTGCATTGTCTCCGTACTTTTCCCGATTGTCGGTCTTATACTCTTTTTGATTCAGAGAGATGATACTCCGCGCGCCGCAAAATCATACATCATCTGTGCCGGCGTAAGCTTTGCCGTTCAGATATTTTTTACGATAATTTTTACGCTCATTCTCTGGTTTGCAACCTGGGCTGCCGTTCCGTACTCGGATAATTTCGGAGATTACGGCTACGATTACAGCTTTGAAGAGACGTCAAAACTGCTTTCCGCTGCGGCTTCTGCATTAATAAAGCTCTTCATAAAATAAAGCGCCTATAAAATTATGCAAAAAGCTTAAAACGTATAAAACAAAAACGGCACCGTGAAACATTAAGTTTCACGGTGCCGTTTTTATACCTTTAAAAATTTGCCGAAAATAATTATTCGCCAAAAGTTATTCTTCTTCGGGCTCAAGTATGCCGTAACCGCCGTCCGCGCGCTTATAAACCACGTTTACGCTGTCGGTATCGGCATTGCGGAACATATAGAATTCGTGGCCGAGCATATTCATCTGAAGTATGGCTTCCTCAGGCGACTGCGGCTTTAAAATCACAGCCTTGGTTCTGACTATATCGTACTCCTCTTCCGCGGCGTCGTCCGCCGAATTAAACGCCTCGTCAAAGGAAACATCGCGTATACGCTTGGCAAGCTTCGTTTTATTTTTCCTTATCTGACGAATCAGCGAATCCACGCACTTATCAAGCGCGTCTTCAAGATCCTGCGAACGTTCCTGACTTCTGAATATAAAACCGCCCTTAGAAAGCGTTATCTCAACAATTTTAATGTTCTTTTCAACCGTAGCGGTAACTTTGGCATTAGCGTCGGGGCCGAAGAATTTTTCGACCTTTTTAAGTTTTAATTCCGCCCTTTCTTTGAAAGACTCTCTCGGTGTGCATTTTCTGCCGATAATGGTAATGTTCATTAAGACATCCCCTTATTTATATATTCAAAGGCCGAAGCCCTTGTTGCGACAATACACTAAATCTTCTTTAGTGTGATTTTATTATAGCATATATTTACAGTAAAATAAAGACTGTTTTTGAATTTTTTGTTAAAATTAAATAATCAATATTTATAAAAAATGCGGCGCCCGTAAAAAAACGGGTGCCGCTCGTCATATTCAATTCAAATTGTCTTTTCGGCGTGGCGAGTTACGTGGCAGCCGATATTCACCGCCGCCGGAAGCCCTGCTATGTGCGTCGGCGCAGTCTCAATATTTACGGCAAACGCCGTTGTTTTGCCGCCGAAGCCCTGGGGGCCTATATTCGTCTCGTTTATGCGGCGCAAAAGCTCCTGCTCCATCTCGCGGTAAATCGGGTTTTCGTTTCTCTCGCTCACGGGGCGGCAAAGCGCCTTTTTGGCAAGATACGCGCAGTATTCAAAGTCACCGCCGAAGCCTACGCCTATCACCATAGGCGGACACGGATTTCCTCCGGCAAGTTTTACCGTTTCAAGCACAAAGTCCATAAGGTCCTCTTTTGAGGCGGCAGGCGTAAACATTTTAAGTCTGCTCATATTCTCGCTGCCGAAGCCCTTCGGAGCAACGGTAAGCTTTATTTTGTCTCCCGAAACTATTCTTGTGTGGATAACGGCAGGCGTGTTGTCGTTTGTATTTTCTCTGCAAAGCGGATCGCGCACTATTGATTTACGCAGAAGCCCGTTTGTGTATCCGCGCGAAACACCCTCATTTATCGCTTTTTCAAAATCGCCGCCGACAATATGCACGTCCTGACCCACATCGCAAAAAATTACCGCCATACCGGTATCCTGACAAATAGGCAAATCGAGTTCTTTTGCCGCGTCAATATTTTCAAGCAATGTGCCCATTATTTTTTTGGGCAACTCCCCGGTTTCGGCTTTTTCGGCGCAGGATATACATCCGCACAAATCGTCCGGCAAAATTTTATTTGCCTTTATGCAAAGTTCCTCTACGGCGTCAATTATTTCGCCGACATCTATTTCTCTCATATTAAGCTCCATAAAAACAGGCAGACAAAAACTTGCCTGCCGTAACATTTATTTTCTTCTTGAGTACGAACCGCGTTTTCCGTCCGTAGCACGTTTAAGGTCGGTCATTTTTTCGTCGCTGACCTTTTTGAATCTGTCCATCATATCTTCAAAAGACATAGGACCGTCTTTCTTTTCCGACGGCTGACCCTTCCAGACATTGGGGGCGCCGTTTCTGAAGCCCTTGTTCTGGCGGAAAGGACGTTCGCCCTGCTGCTGCGGCTGCGGCGGTAAAGCCTTTTTGATGGAGAGGCTTATTTTGCCCTCCGGCGTAATATCAATTACCTTTACCTTGACTGTTTGATTTTCTTTCAGATGCTCGTGAATATCACTTACATAAGACTGTGAAACCTCCGAGATGTGAACCATGCCCGTAAGATTTCCCGGCAGACTTATAAAAGCTCCGAAATTTGTGAGTCCGGTAACCTTGCCTTCAAGTATTTCCCCTACTTCGACCATAAAAGAATTTTATCCTCCCCGTGAGCTAACCTCTCAGTTGCCCGGTGTAATATCATAGTATACCTTTTCGTCAGGCATAACGTATCCGAGTTTTTCGCGTGCAACACGTTCGATATATTCTTCCTGACTGCCGCCGTCAGCTACCTTTTGCAAGCGTTCGTTTTCGGCGAGCTGCTGCTCGTACTGGGCAGAAACCTGCTCCGCCGTTTTTTCCCTCTCCTTAATTTTGAGCTGCGTGTCGATAAGGCTTATTGTAAAATAGCCGACAGCAAGCACCAAAAGCAAGGTAAGTATGAAGCTGTGTTTGGCTTTACCTTTTTTCTTTTTTGTTTTTACCGCTCTTTTTTCGGTTGCCATTTTGCTTCACTTCCTTCCGCATTTTCGGATAATTGCACTTATTATTGAATTGATTATACAACAAAGAGCCGCATAGTTTCAAGTGAATTTTTGATTTTTTTGCCGCTTTTGTCGCTTTTTTTCGACTTTTTTGTGATATTTTTCCAAAAATGCGTTTCAGAAGCGCAAAAAGCTTTAAAAAAGGGGCTGTCAAAGCCTTAAAAATTTTAATAAAAAATTTTTTAACGGCGAGCGCGACTCGTTCTGAAAAACGCACCGCAAACACTCCGAACGTAATGTAATATATAAAAAAACCCGTCGCCTCCCCGAAAACCACATACGCCATCACCATACCGTTCGTTATAACGAGTGAAAAAATAAATGTCACAAGCCCCGCAAAAGCCGAATACAGTATATCAAATATCAGCACCGTGCGTTTTCCGCCGCCGAAAATAAGGCGTATCGTTCTGACAACGTCATACAATACGCCTATGCAGAATCCAAAGCCGAGCGACAGCAAAAAATTTGTCGTCTGCCGCGGCATACCGACTATGTAATCCATCAGCGGAATACCCTGCTCCAAAAGCCGCCCTCCTGCGCCGGTTTGCTGTCGGAATACGCGAGCGAACTGATATTTCCCTCTATCATAATTTCACCGACCTCAAGGCTCAGGCGGTTTATATGAAGCCCCTCACCCTTTACCGTAAGCTCGCCCATTTCGGTAAAGACGATTACGGTCTGTTCGTCAAAACTGTCCACATCGGAAATTCCCGAAACCGTAAGCGTGTGTCTGTCCTCCATAATGACATTATGCGGAGCTTTTATGCTCTCGGCGGCTCCGAGCATAGCTTTACTGCCGTTCATAAACACGACCTCCTTTGCTTTGTACAAGTATATGCCGCAGGTCGTTTTTTTATGTGCGGCGGGGCGCCGTTGCCGCCGATACTCCGAATACGATAAAATACCATACAAAAAACATCGCCCCGAAAAACGGAGCGATGAAAAATTACTTGATAAGCGACATTAAAAGGCGCGGATTTCGCGTGGTGATATTATCGGGAGCAAGGCTCAAAATATACAGCATAAGCGGCTTTTTATCCACAGTCCAAACCGATACCGAAAGCCCCTGTTCGTGCATAACCTCAACCAAGGTCTTTGACAAATATGTATATTTGCAGTTTATTCCCACGGCTCCGGCGCGCTTTATTTCGGCTGCCGCACGCTCAATGTATTTTTTGTCGCGAAGCTTTAGAATATTCAGCTTCATATTGAGATAGTACGGTATTTCCGGTGCGTATTTTTTGACATTTGCCGCGTTGTCTTTCTCAACTCCCGTGAAGAAGCATCTGCCTATAAGCCCTGCTTTTTTTACAATGCTTTGTATTTCGCCGAGATTTTCAAATACCTTCAAATCGAGATTTTGCAAAGCCGTGCTTGAATTTGCCGCTATATAATACTGCGCCTCGGCAAAAGACAGTCCGCCGTCCCCTGCGGATTCGGCGTGCATAAAGACCGGCGTCCCATCGTCCCTGAGAGTCAAATCGTTTTCTATCACGGGAACGCCCAAGGAAATCGCCCTTTGTATAGATTCGATTGAATTGTCGGGGCTGCCCTCGCAGCCCGTGTGAGCGGTAACGGTAAAGTCCTTCGGCAAAGAAAATTTTTGATTTTTAAGCTTTTGATATTCCGCCCCCAAGACAGCCGCTCCGAAAGCGGAGAGCGCGGCGGCAAATCCAAAAGAATGCCTTAAATTCATTTAATCACCTTATTTTTGCGGAAGCACCGCATTCCAGTCCTCCGGCGGAGCGTCGTACATAGACGACAGAACCGCATCGAGAATGTTTTTAATTTTATTGTCCTTGTCAAACGGCCCTACAAGCTTCTTTAGTCTGCCTATAAACAAATCCATTGCACCGTACTCCGGCGTACCGGGATAAAACGGCTCGTCGCCGTGATAAATATTTATCATTATCTGCAAAACGAGATCCTTGAGTACCGTGCCGCGGACGCGCGGGTCAATCCTATGCGATACGCCGAGATATTTTGCCGCCGCTCCGACCGTGCGGTTATTTAGGAGCGTACCGATAATTTTTATCGGAATTTTCAGCTTGTAAACGGTCTCGGCGGTCATACTGAAGCCGGGCGCCAAAAACGCAAGATGGTCTATATCATACGCGGTAGATGAGATAATATCATTAAGGAAAAACGTAAAGTGTTTTTTAAGATACTCATTTACCGAGAGATTGTGTCTGTCGAAGTCAAAATCATCTATCTGCTCCGTTCTGACGTCAATCTTTTCGCTGTCGATTGTGACCTTTCTTATCGCCGTGGGATAGCCTACAAGCGACGACGTGTTGACATCGTAAAACACATTGCCCTTTTCGGTGCGTTTCATGGCGATATTTTGCATATGGGTGTGACCCGTAAACACAAGATTTACGCCTGCGTCGGCAAGGCGCGTTGTTATTTCGTCGGAGTCTGCGAGCATATCCTTTTTTGAAAATACGGGATAAATGGGGGTTGGCGGCAGGCACGGGTGATGCGTCATCATAAATATATAGTCGCCCGCTTTTTTTGCCTCTTCAATCTGCGAAAACATCCATTCGATTTGGCTTTCCGAATAGCCGTGGCGTTCGGGGGTGCCGTCGTCGTTCATACACAGAAGTCTGTATCCTTTTTTGAGCTTTACGCAGTAAGAAAATGATTCCTTATGCTCGGAAACGGCTCTGTCCCAACCGAAATCCGCATACAGTTCGCGAAGCTTCGGACGCGGCGTAGGCGTTGCGGGTAAAAGCTCGTCACCCTCACACCGCAGGGGTTCCATTTCCGAACTTATAAAGTCATGTGTGGCCGTTATAAGATACACCTGTTTCCCGGCGTCACGGAGCCTTTGCAGCTTGGGCAGCAAATCGAGATGACTTTCCATAGCACCCGTGCTTGTAAGATCACCGGCTATCAAAACTATGTCAATGTCCTTGTCTGCAATGAGCTTTGAAAATGCAGCATCAATAATCGCCCCTGTCTCGGCAAGGCATTTTTGTTCCTTGTTGTTCCACTTTTCATATGCCTTGCCACTTGTTCCGAGCGACGGAGCATAGTGATGAAGGTCGGTAATAAGGTAAAACTTCAATGAATCAGCCATAAATATCATCTCCGTTCAAAAATAATACCCCCCGAGAGAAGCACGGAGGGCATATAAAGTCTTTTTTTATTTTGCGAGAGCAGCAACCTCAAGCATATATGTACCTATCTGGCCGCCGAATTCGGGAGCACCGTCCATGATAAGATGACCCGTCTTTACCGCCTCAAGCATATCATCTGTGCCGAGGAGTATTCCGAGCGCACTGTCAAGGTTGTCAAAGCGCAAGGTGAAGAACGGCATAGCACGCTTATAATCGCCTCTGCCTGCTCTTGACTTACCGGCTTTAATGCGTAGATACGCGGAAACCGACGGATAACCGTCAACCGCCCATGCATAAACACGGTCGGGGCTCTTGCTGGTCCAGTCGTGAATATCCTCGTGACCCATCTTGTTGAGCTGGCTTATACCGCTTGACAAAAGATAGAAGAAGCACTTAACCATAAGCTCTTTTGTTGCCTCGTCCTTCGGAGCCTCGGTTGCGCCGAGAAGCGACGACATTTTAAGTAGCGTCATTAAGAATGCCTTGAACGCACCGAAGTGTGTTACGACGCCTTTCATCTTAGGCAGAGTCGCAGGTGACATCTTACCCTTAAAGAATGCGTTCATAGCCTCAACGCTCTTAAATTCAAGCTCAACGTGAGGATTGGGGTCAACCCTGTTTAAATGGACAAGCCATTCATCGCTGTTTACAACAAAGTGCATACCGACTTTGCCGCCGGGAGCGTCCGGGTCTTTGGCACTTACCTGGATAATGGCATGAACGTGCGCGAACTGCTTTTTAAGCGAGGGTACATCGTTCGCAATTACCTTAACAAGCGGTAAGGCTGCATTAAAGAATATTTTATTTGAATATAATTCTTCTTTTGTATGCAAATTTTTCACTCTCCTTTTTTGAGGATTTTATTTGCTCGAAAGCGCGAAAAATCACAACGAATTTTCCGCCGAAGCGGTACGCCGAAACCGAAAAAGCACCGGCATACCGTTAATAATTTAAGCGATGTATTAAACAATCTCCGATCGTTTAACAGACTTTGGAGAAAACGGATTAAAGCTCCGCTGCCACGTACTGTGGCACGACAGAGATCGGTTAATTCGTTTTATCAAAGAATACCTTGCAAAAATTATTTTGTTTGATAGGCTTTAGAGAAAACGGATTTAAGTTCCGCCGCCGCGTACTGTGGTACGACAGAGATCAGTTAATTCGTTTTATCAAAGAATACCTTGCAAAATTTATTTTGTTTGATAGACTTTAGAGAAAACGGATTAAAGTTTGACCGCCGCGTACTGTGGTACGTAAGGGAAAAATTAATTCGTTTTATCAAAGATTATCGGACAAAATCAGACCTCATCGTCCCAGTTGTCGTCTAACTCAAAGTCCTTATGCATAAGCTCACGAACCGCCTCGATTATGCCGTTGGCGTCGATGCCGACCATGGACATAATGTCCTCGTGGAGACCGATGGGAGCGAACTTGTCGGGGTGACCGAGCTTCTTGAAGGCGCAGCCCTTACCGGATTCAACAACAACCTCGGCAACGGCAGAGCCGAGACCGCCGATTATGTTGTGGTCCTCAACCGTGATTATACGACGAGTATCCTGAACAGCCTTTAAGATAGCCTCTTTATCGATGGGCTTAATGGTGTGCATATTGAGCACGCGAACCTTAAGTCCGTCTGCACTCTCAAGGAATTTGGCAGCCTCACGAGCCTGGAATACACAGGAGCCGCAGGCTATTACGGTAATGTCGGTGCCGGGATGAACCTCAACAGCCTTACCTACTTCAAAGCCGTAATCCTCATTATCATAAAGAACACGGTCAAAGCCGCGGTTAATTCTGATGTAATACGGGCCGAAGTTTTCATAAGCGGCGCGAACCGCATTTGCCGTCTCATAACCGTCTGCCGGGCAGATAACGGTGAGATTGGGCATAGCTCTTGTAACCGCAAGGTCAACAATAGCGTGGTGAGTAGAACCCGCCTGACCGAAAGAGGTGCCGGAATGCGTAGCTATAATTTTAGCGTTGACATTCTGATAGCAGATATCGGTGTGCAACTGATCTGCCGCACGAAGTGATGCAAATACCGAGAAGGTGGAAGCAAAGGGAACGAGCCCCGCTCTTGCCATACCTGCCGCTACGCCGATCATATTCTGCTCTGCGATACCGACATTGAAAACTCTGTCGGGGCACGCATTTGTGAAGTCCTGAAGCTTTGTGGAGGTTGCAAGGTCAGCTGTGACCGCAACTATTTCTTTATGCTCCTTGGCAAGGTCCGCCAAGGTTTTTCCGTAAATCTCCGAGGTGGAAAGCTCGGGAGTCTCAATTACGTTATATACAAATCCGCCTGCCATTATTCAAACTCCTTTCCGCAGCGAGCTATACGCTCAGCACTGTATTCATCAAGGTCTTTTGCGGCAACCTTTGCCATCTCTTCATCAATGGCGCCGTAATGCCACTTGTAGTTACCGCTTGTAAGCTTAATTCCGACGCCCTTAATGGTATCGGCAACTATAACGGTAGGCTTATCCTTGGTCTTGTGTGCCTCATCAATAGCCTTGCAGAGAGAAACGATGTTGTTGCCCTCGCAAACGATTGTATGGAAGCCGAATGCCACGAATTTATCCGCAAGCGGTTCGAGCTTCATAACATCCTCGGTGTTGCCGTCTATCATGCAATGGTTGCGGTCAACAATCGTGATGCAGTTTGTAAGATTGTAATGACGGATGGTCATAAGACCTTCCCAGTTTGAACCCTCATCAAGCTCACCGTCGCCTGTTACAACGTAGGTGTAGTAATCCTTGCCGAGAACTCTTGCGGCAATAGCCGTACCTGCCGCTATCGGAATGCCGTGACCGAGCGAACCTGTGGATGCGTCAACGCCGGCAACCTTATTTGAGTCAAGATGGATACCCATTTTTGAGTTTGTAAGGTTAAAGGTCTTTAACTGCTCGGGGTCATTGTAGCCGAAATCGCAAAGCACGGGTGCATAAGCTATGCCGGCATGGCCCTTACTGAGAATGAAGCGATCGCGATCTTCCCACTTCGGGTCGTCTTTTTTGATGTTGAGGTATCTGTGATACATAACGGTAAGAATGTCCATAACGCTCATACCGCCGCCGATATGGCCGCTTCCCGCCCAGACTGTGGTCTGAAGACAGAGATGCCTTAAATCGTTGGCTTTTTTCTCAAGCGCGAGCCATTCCTCCTTGGTCAAAGGTGCTCTTTCCATAATTTTCCTCCCTGATTGTAAAGTTTTGTATTACGGGCGGCCGCGCTCCACGCACAGCCGCCTTAAATCCGTGTTTTAAAATCAGCCCTTGAGCTCGGGATGATTTTTCTCAACTACCGAGAACGCGTCTTCGGCTATCTCTATGGACTTTTTGATGTCCTCATCGGTAACGGCAGCGTTCATAAAGTGGTTGTGGTGAGACGCGAGGAACAAACCGCGGCTTACGCACTCGGATATCCACTCCTGATGAAGCATAAGGCTGTCATCGTTTGCGATACGAAGATAGAAGAGAGCCGGTTCGCCGGAAACAACAAGGTCAAAGCCGTGTTCTTTGGCGGCAGCCTTAAAGCCCTCGGTAAGCTTTGTGCCCTTTTCGCGGAACATCTTGGGTGTGTCGAGTTTTTTCATCTTGTCGATGCAGGCTATGGAAGCGGCAAAGGGAATTGCGCTCATCCAGTAAGAGCCTGTGTATGTAACGCCCGAAACGGTGGCTTTCATATGCTCGCCGCCGCAGAGCGCCGACATATTGTATCCGTTTGCAAGAGCCTTGCAGAAGCAGATAAGGTCTGCCTTGATTCCGTAGTAATGGTCGGAGCCGGCTATATCGAGACGGAAGCCCGTTCTGACGTCGTCAAAGATAAGAACCATACCGTGATCGTCGCAGAATTTACGTACAGCCTGCCAATACTCCTTGGAGGCACAGCGGTTATCATAGAAATTACCGTGATCGTAAGGCTGAGCTATAAGGCCGGCAACATCGCCGTCGCAGGCATTGTATGCGTCTTCAAGAGCCTGAAGGTCAAACCACGGAACAACCACATTGTTTGCAACTTCTTCGGGAAGTATGCCGGGGTAGTCTATCTTCTGACCCCACTGGAAGTCGCCGTGATAATAGCCCTTTAAGAAGAACATTTTTTTCTTGTGGGTGTGTGCGCGAGCAGTCATAACCGCGAGGGTGGTAACGTCCGAGCCGTTCTTTGCAAAGAATGCCCAGTCTGCGGAAGCTACGGTATTGACAAGATTCTCGGCGCACTCAACCATAACCTTGGAGGGAGAGGTTGTGCAGTTGCCGAGCTTCATCTGCTTCATAGCGGCAGCGTCAACGTCCGGGTCGTTATAACCGAGTACGTTGGGACCGTAAGCACACATATAGTCGATGTACTTGTTGCCGTCAACATCCCAAAAATATGTACCCTTTGCTTTTTCGGAATAGAAAGGCCATTTTGAAACGGGAACCCAAAGACCTTCGGCAGGTCCTAAGTGGCCGTAAATACCGGAGGGTATTACCTTAATGGCTCTGTCAAAATATTCATGGCTTTTTGTATGTTTGTATTCCGGGAATTTACTCATATTTATCGCCCTCCTTATGCCAAATACAGAGCTACTCTGTCGAGTATTCTGTTCATATTGTCTACCATGGAAAGCATGCCGCGAATCTCAACGGTGCCCTTGCCTATACATTCAAGCGAATTGACTTTGCCGTTGAAGAGATCGTAAGCAAGGTCAAGAGAGTCAAACTGCATAATCGCTCTCGGCTTTTTCGGATATTCCTTGATTGTGACAAGGTGATGATCCTTAACGCGGATTGTGGCGGCGGGGCCGTCTTTTATACAGAACGCTATATCGCCGTCAAGCATATAAGAAGCGCTTGCCTGACCGATTTTATCCTGATTGCCTATCTGAGACAGCGCAACGGAAATTGTGTAGAAAGTAAGCTTGGTCGAAAGCTCGAAAAACGCTCTGTCTTTAAGAGCCTCTTCGCTCGGCTGCATTACTTCGGAAAGTCGGTCGGTGAGTGCCGTAAAGGTCTTGAGAAGAAAACCTATCTTGGTAAGGCCTTTAAGCGGTACAGGAGTAACGGTTCCGTCGATTACGCCGTTGAATTTTTCGCAGGAAGAAAGCGGTATGTAAATATCGCAGTCCTTCACTCCGTCTTCCATACGGCAACCGCTCTTTGTAAATTTAATTGTCGCAGACGGTCCGTGCTTAACATCGAAACAAACGGATACCGGTTTTTTAAGCCCGGAGAGTATCTCTTTCGCCTTGTTATCAAGCTCACAGAGATTTTCGAGAGTTCCGAGGACGGCATACATATTGCTGTATGCAAGTGTTTTTGTGTCGGTCAATTTAATTCCTCCTTCGCTTCTTTTGATAAATAAACCGAAATAGCATATAACTATGCATTTAATAATAACAAAATCTTTATCCAAAGTCAATGAAAACGCCGCACTTTCCCAATAAATTTTATTCAAAAAGTATTCGTAATTTGTAAAAAAACTTAATGATTTTTTTTAATATGTATGGTATAATGTAAAACGTATACGGCAAACTCCATTCTTTTTACGAAAGGAAACACGATAAATGTCACTGTTAACCAAAATTTTCGGAGATTATTCGTCGAAAGAAGTAAAACGCGTAATGCCTATCCAAAAAAAGGTATTAAGTTACGAGGACGAATATTCGCGTCTTTCGGACGAAGAGCTGAAAGCAAAGACTCCGGAGTTCAAAGAAAGACTTAAAAACGGCGAAACGCTCGACGACATTCTCCCCGAAGCATTTGCGGTATGCCGCGAGGCTTCATCAAGAGTTCTCAATATGAAGCACTTCCCGGTTCAGATAATCGGCGGTATCATACTTCACCAGGGTCGTATTGCCGAGATGAAAACGGGCGAAGGCAAAACCCTCGTCGCAACATTGCCCGCTTACCTCAACGCTCTTTCCGGAAAAGGCGTTCACATAGTAACCGTCAACGATTATCTCGCCCGCCGCGACTCGGAGTGGATGGGCAAGCTCTACCGCTTCCTCGGTCTTTCCGTAGGACTTATAGTCCACGAGCTCAACAACGACGAGAGAAGGGCGGCATACTCTGCCGACATAACCTACGGCACAAACAATGAGATGGGCTTTGACTATCTTCGAGACAATATGATAGCCTATGCTGAGCAGAGAGTTCAGCGCGGTCACTCGTTTGCCATCGTGGACGAGGTTGACTCGATCCTTATCGATGAAGCGAGAACACCCCTTATCATATCAGGCGTCGGCGACAAGTCGACAGACCTTTATAAGATTGCCGACAGCTTCGCAAAAACCCTTAAAAAGGTTACCGTAAAGGAGCTCGACTCAAAGCAGAACGCCGAGGAGGAGCTTTCCGAGGACGGCGACTTCGTAGTTGACGAAAAGGCAAAAACCGCAACGCTCACAAAATCCGGTATTGCAAAGGCAGAGGCATATTTTAACCTCGAAAACCTTATGGACAGCGAGAACATAACCGTTCTCCACCACATAGAGCAGGCAATAAAGGCCATAGGCGTTATGAAACGCGACGTTGACTACGTCGTAAAGGACGGAGAAGTTCTCATAGTTGACGAATTCACCGGACGTATAATGCTCGGCCGTCGTTACAGCGAGGGTCTGCACCAGGCAATCGAGGCAAAAGAGGGCGTTAAGGTAGAGAGAGAATCAAAAACGCTCGCCACCATCACCTTCCAGAACTACTTCAGACTTTACGACAAACTTTCGGGTATGACCGGTACCGCTATGACAGAGAGCACCGAGTTCCAGGAAATCTATTCCCTCGACGTTATTTCAATACCGACCAATAAGCCGATGATAAGAATCGACGACCCGGACGTTCTCTATAAAACGGAGCAGGCAAAATTCAACGCGATAATCGACCGCATAATCGAATGTCACGAAAAAGGTCAGCCCGTACTCGTAGGTACAATAAGCATTGAAAAGAGCGAGGCTCTTTCAAAGGCGCTCAGAAAACGCGGCATAAAGCACGAAGTTCTCAACGCCAAGTACCACGAAAAAGAAGCCGAAATTATAGCTCAGGCAGGTAAGTTCGGAGCCGTAACAATCGCCACCAATATGGCAGGCCGCGGTACCGATATTATCCTCGGAGGTAACCCCGAATATATGGCAAAAGCCGAAATGCGCAAAAAGGGCTATTCGGATGAACTCATAGCCGAGGCAACAGGCTACGCCGAAACAAACGATGAAGAAATCCTCGAAGCGAGAAAAACATTCCGTGAGCTTGAAAACAAACACAAGGAAGAGCTCAAGGACGAAGCCGCAAAGGTTCGCGAAGCGGGCGGTCTTTACATCATAGGTACGGAGCGTCACGAGTCACGGCGAATAGACAATCAGTTGCGCGGCCGTGCCGGACGTCAGGGCGACCCCGGTCACAGCCAGTTCTTCCTCTCTGCCGAGGATGACCTTTTAAGGCTCTTTGCAGGCGACAGATTCTACAACATCCTCAACAACTTCAAGGCAGTCGGCGATATGCCGATAGAGGCAGGCATTCTTTCAAAGTCCATTGAGAGCGCTCAGAAAAAGGTAGAGGCCAACAACTTTGCAACGCGCCGCAACGTCCTCGAATTCGACGACGTTATGAACGAGCAGCGTAAAAAGATTTACAGCGAACGCAATCAGGTGCTCGACGGAGCTGATCTTCACGAAACGATTCAGAAGATGATAAACGACTACTTTGACAGTATGGTTCAGTTCTACTGCCCGTCGTCACTTCCCGAAAACGAGTGGAACCTCGCCGGTATGAAGACAAAGCTCGGCTGGATTATAGGTTCCGATTCGCTCGACGAGCTCAAGACCCCCGACGATTATCTTAAATACTTCCTCTCAAAAGCCGAAAAGCTTTACAACGACCGCAAGCAGAAGTACGGAGCGGAGATTATGAGCCTGCTCGAGAGAAAAATACTTCTTCAGAACGTAGACCGCCACTGGATGGATCACCTCGACGCAATGGAGGAATTAAAGCGCGGTATTTACCTTCGTTCCTACGGTCAGCAGAACCCGATAGTAGCATTCCGTATGGAGAGCTACGATATGTTTGAGGAAATGACCGATGCCATTCGCGAGGGTACGGTCACCGGCATTCTTACGGTTGTAATCCGCACCGAAGCGGACACAAAGCGTGAGCAGCAGGGCAAGATTACCTCCACAAGCGGAGCTACCGACGGCAGTGAAAAGAAGCAGCCGGTCAGAAAAGCCAAAAAGCCCGGCAGAAACGACCCGTGCCCATGCGGAAGCGGTAAAAAGTACAAATACTGCTGCGGCAAGGACGACTGATATAACGGTGACTCATAAATAAATTTAAAAGACGGATATAAAGCTTGTGTTTTATGTCCGTCTTTCTTTTTGTCTTTGTTTATTGACTTATTATATAAATCGCCTTATAATACAATATATATTGTTAATTATGCACATTATATGCGCGGTAAGCGGGAGGGCAAAATGAAAACATTTTTTACGGTGCTGTTTATTACGGCAGCGGTTGTATTTTTAGTATGCATCATATTCAGAGGGGAAACGCCCGACAAGCCCAAGAAGAACATTAAGAGCGACAATCCTGCTATACTGCCATATGGCAAGACGGGAGTTTTGGCTCATCGCTCAGGGGCAGGGCTCGCTCCGGAAAATACTCTGCTCGCCTTTCAGAATATGATTAAGAACAGGGATAAATTCGAACTTGAAGGCTTTGAATTTGACCTGCACCTCACAAAGGACGGCCAAATAATAGTCCTGCATGACGACACGCTTGACCGCACAAGCGATTCGGAGGAATATTTCGGCAAGCCCGGCGTAATGCCGTGCGACCTCACAATGGAAGAGCTGCGCAACCTCAATATGGGCGAAAAATTCACTCTGCCCGACGGCTCTATGCCGTATAAGGGTCTGCGCGGCGACAAAATTCCCGATTCGCTCCGCATAATAAGGCTCAGCGACGTGTTTGATTTTCTTGCGCCGTACGGGGATTACACCTTTACCGTTGATATAAAGAACGACGGCGACATCGGATATCGTGCCGCAGATGAGCTCCACCGCCTTTTGGTAAAATACAATATGCTCTCGCGCACCGCGGTCGCCTCTTTCCACAAGAGCAATATCATTTATCTTGACGAAAAATACCCGGACATAACACGTTCGGCAACAATACACGAAGTGGTTAAATTCTATTTCCAGAGTTTCTTTCACATTCCCTATAAGCAGGGGCATTTCAAATTCAAATATCTTCACATTCCGTATAAGGATTACTTTTTCAATCTCGGCACAACAAGGCTGATAAATTACGCCCACAGCTACGGTATAGCCGTTCAATACTGGACCATAAACGACCCGAAAATAATGAAGCGCCTCGAAAAGAACGGTGCGGACGCGGTCTTTACCGACCTGCCGGACTTAGCTTACGAGACGCTTAACGATATTAAATAATGCTTTGATTATTCCGAAACATAATCGGCGACAAAGCGTGTTTTTACATACGGCGCCGAACGTTCCTTATGGGCAATATGCAGCGGATGCACCTGAAATGAGGGAATGTTTTCCATGCGCTCGAATTCCGCATAAAATACGAAATCGCAGTCGCTGTCGGCGAAGTTTTCGCCTATTTCCGCTTTTATGAGCCCCGGGATTTTGCCGACGAGGTTTTTAACGGAATCCGACATCATTTTCAATACCTCTTTGCGGTTTGAATCGTTGACCTTGTCGGAAAAAGTCCAAAAAATAATATGCCTTACCATTATGTAACACGCCCCTTGGGAAAATATCGGTATCCCGTAAAACATGGGTACCGATGTTATTGTAGCACAAAAAAATCAAAAATAAACCCTTGACAAAAATTTTAAAGTGTGTTTTAATGGCTTAAACCGATGAAACGGAAGTAAAACTGCAAAACGAACACCAAGCGAGCCGGAGGCGGTGTGAGTCCGGTTGTTACGGTGCAGATAAATGGTCCGCTGAGGGCGCAATGAAAAGTTGCGACGGAGCTTTACCGTTACAGAAAGAGGAATATGTCAGTATTCCGTCAGAGTGAGCGTTTTTATCGCTAATCAAGGTGGTACCGCAGGTAATTTCCTGTCCTTGTATTTTTACAAGGGCAGTTTTTTTATTATACAGAAAGTTTCAGGAGGAATTTAAAATGAAAAAGTTTTTTGCAGTTATGCTGTCGCTTATGCTCACAGTGCTCACATTTGCATCATGTCAGAGTACGGGTAAGACAAACAGCACCACAAACTCCGACCCCGGCACAAACAACACCGGCAAGAAGTACAAGGTCGCAATAGTTCAGCTTGCCGACAACGGCGCTTTCACGGAGATGCGCGAGTCGTTTATTCAGGAAATGAGAACGCTCGGCTACGACGAGGCGCAGATGACATTTGACATCAAAAACGCACAGGGTGATCAGTCCGCGCTCAACACCATAAGCCAGGGACTTAAAAACGGCGACTACGACCTTATTGTTCCGATAGTTACGCCCGCAACAATGTCGGTTGTAAATCAGGGGCTTAAAACTCCCGTCGTATTTATTTCCGTTACAAATCCCGTAGGCTCGGGAATTATGACAAGCATGGAGAAGCCCGATAAAAACGCCACGGGTACTTCTAATGTAGTTCCCGTAGACCAGATATTCGGCCTTGCAAAAGAGCTTACTCCCAACGTCAAAAATATAGGCATACTCTACTGCTCGGGCGAAGATAACGCCGTAAAAACCGCCGCCAAAGCGAAGGATTACCTCTCGCAGAACGGCTACACCTACGAAGAAGTAACGGTTACAAATTCTTCCGAGGTACAGTCGGCCGCGACATCGCTCGCCGCAAAGTGTGACGCTCTTTACATTCCCATAGATTCCACCGTACAGGCCGCTATGGAGCAGGTAGTAGAGGCGGCAACAGCCAAAAAGATTCCCGTATACGGCAGCGACCCCGTAATGGTTCAGAAAGGCGCGCTTGCAAGCGTCAGCGTAAGCAACACACAGCTCGGCGAAAAAGCTGCCGATATGGCTGATAAAATCTTAAAAGGCACTCCCGTATCGGAGGTTCCCGCAGTTGCGCTCACGGATTATCAGTATGTCATAAACAGCAAGACCGCAAGCACACTCGGCATTAAAACACCTACCGGCGACAACTATCAGTTCATCGGCGCATAATTTGAGTCTTTCAGGGGTTAGAAAAATGTTCGGAAAACATCTCGGCGGCAAAGATTTAACACGTCGCCTTGATTGTTGCCTTCCGAATATTTTACAGCCCCTTTAAATTTTTCTTAGGGGGAAAGCTTATGCTTTCTGTTATTTCGGGCGCGGTACTGCTCGGCTTTCAATACGCTCTTTTGGCACTCGGCGTCTATATTTCATTTCGCATACTTAATATTCCCGACCTTACGGTTGACGGAAGCTTCACCTTCGGCATTGCCGTCTCCGCGGTGCTCTGCGCCTCGGGGCATCCGTTTTTGGGTCTTTTGGCAGCCGTATTCGCAGGATTTGCCGCAGGCGCGGTTACGGGATTTTTACAGACAAAGGCAAAAATCCACCCGATACTCGCCGGAATACTCACAATGAGCGGTCTTTACACGGTCAATATAACTATTATGGGCGCTCCAAACGTCTCTCTTATAGGCAAAAAGAGATTTTATGACAGATTCGCGTCGCTCTTCGGTGAAAACAGCTCCGGAGATCTGCCGAAAATGATTTTGGCGGCGATAATCTGCGCGGTATGCGTAGTACTGCTGATTATGTTCTTTAAAACCGTTCTCGGCTTATGTATAAGAGCCACAGGAGGCAACAAGGATATGGTAAGAGCCTCCTCGATAAATACCGATACGACCACCGTAACCGCACTTGCAATATCAAACGCACTTGTTGCGCTCTCGGGCGCCGTGATAGCTCAGACGCAGGGCTTTGCCGACGTAAACTCGGGCAGCGGTATGATAGTTATAGGTCTTGCCTCGGTAATAATAGGCGAAGTCATATTCGGCAGGCGCTCGCTTTCGGTCGGTCTTGTCTCGGCGGTGGTAGGCTCCGTAATTTACAGAATGATAGTCGCATTTGCACTTGAGACAAATGTATTTTCGGCAAACGCCCTAAAGCTGTTGTCGGCGATTATAGTCGCCGTAACGCTGTCGGTACCTGCCGTTAAAAACGCAATTTCCGACAGAAAAATGAAAAGGGAGGGAATGAAAAATGCTTGAAATTAAAAACCTCTCCAAAACATTTTTAAAGGGAACTCCAAACGAGCACAAAGCTCTTGACGGGATTTCATTATCGCTTGACAAGGGCGAATTCGTCACCGTAATAGGTTCTAACGGTGCAGGCAAATCCACGCTGTTTAACGCGATTGCGGGCGAATTTTTATGTGACGGCGGTAAAATAGTCCTCGACGGAAAAAACATAACTTACCAAAAAGAGCACGTGAGAGCCAAAGACATAGGCAGGCTTTTTCAGGACCCAATGCGCGGCACGGCGCCCGACCTTACGATTGAAGAAAATCTCGCGCTTGTCTATTCAAAGGCGACAAGACATCTCTTTTCACCTGCGCTCAAAAAAAGGGACGTTGAATTTTTCAGAGAAAAGCTCCTAAGACTCAATATGGGCCTTGAGGACAGGTTAAAGACGAAAATGGGGCAGCTTTCGGGCGGTCAGAGACAGGCAGTCACGCTTATGATGAGCACGCTTGTAACGCCGAAGCTTCTCTTGCTTGACGAGCATACCGCGGCGCTCGACCCGATTACAGCCGAAAAGGTGCTCGACATAACCGAAAAAATAGTGGCGGAAAACAATATTACCACCATGATGATAACGCACAACATCAAATCGGCTCTTTCGCTCGGCACACGCACAATTATGCTTGAGGGCGGCAAAACGGTGCTCGACCTAAAGGGCGACGAGAGAAGCAATATGAGCGTTCAGGACCTTTTGAGCCTCTACCGTCAAAAATCCGGAAAAGAGCTTGACAACGACAGAATGCTATTAACCCGTGAATGACATTTGGAATTTAACCGACGTCGTTTTCACTCGGCACAAACCGACTCAGCTCCTGTGCAAAACAAATACGGTAAAAAAAAAGACACGATTTTCATCGTGCCTTTTTTGCTTTTTGCAATGTTATTTTTCGGTTGTTTCGGGCTTTTCAAGTTTTTTCATTGCGCTCCTGAATCTGAACGCAAACAGGATAAGCGTGAAAGTAACGGCCAAAATATCGGCTATCGGCTCCGCGGTATAAACGCCCATGGTCTTATCGGAGATTACATGCGGCATTATATAGATAAGCGGTATCAGCAAAACGAACTTACGCACAACGGCAACTATTATGGAACACGGCGCATTGCCTATTGATACAAACGCCATCTGGCAGGCTATCTGCGCGCCCATAAGGAACATTCCGCCGAAGTAAATTCTGAGAGCCTTTGCGGCAAACCCGACAAGCTCGGCATCGGAACTGAAGATGCCTGCAAACGCTTTGGGGAATATGATGACCGCCGCCCACAAAATCACGGCGTATATCATATTGACAATAAGCAAAAGGCGATAAGTCTTTTTTACGCGGTCGGGATTTCGCGCGCCGTAATTGTAGCTCATTATAGGCTGGGCGCCCTGCCCTATACCCTGCAAAGGAAGCATGGCGAACTGCATTACGCTTGTAAGTATTGTCATGGCGCCGACAGCTATATCGCCGCCGTATTTTAAAAGCGACGAATTGAAGCACACGGAAATTACGCTCTCGCTCGCCTGCATGATAAATGTCGCAAGTCCCAAAGCAATGCATGGCAAAATGACCTTCGGGGACAAACGCATATTTTTAAACCGAATTTTAAGTCCGGTCTTTTTCGACAGCAAAAAGCACACCGCCCAAACGCACGACACGCCCTGAGAAATTACCGTGGCAACAGCCGCTCCGCGTACGCCCATACCGAAAGCAAATATAAACAGCGGGTCAAGCGCTATATTTGCCGCCGCGCCTATTATAACGGTGAGCATACCCGTTTTTGCGAAGCCCTGTGCGGTTATAAAGGCGTTAAGGCCGAGCGTAAGCTGGACAAAAACCGTTCCTACGGCATAAATATCCATATAAGCCGTAGCGTAATCTATTGTATTTTCACTCGCGCCGAACATCAACAGAAGGTTTCTGTCCCATATCAGCAAAACAGCGGTCAGCACTGCCGATAATATTAACTGAAGTAAAAAACAGTTTCCGAGTATTTTTTCGGCGCCGTCCTTATCGCCCTTGCCGATGCTTATCGAAGCGCGCGGAGCACCGCCCGAGCTTACAAGTGCGGCAAACGCCGAAATTATCATGATTATCGGCATACATACACCGACTCCCGTGAGAGCCGCGCTGCCCTCGCCCGGGATATGACCTATATATATACGGTCAACAATATTGTAGAGCATATTTACAATCTGCGCTATTACGGTAGGCACGGCAAGGCGGAAAAGCAGCTTCCCTATTTTTTCCGTTCCGAGAAATTCTTTGTTATTATCCACTGTAACCGCTCCGTTTCACATTAAAATAATCCGCAACGTTAGACCCCATTTTATTGAGAAGAGTCAAAAAGGTTTCGCGCTCCCGTGCGGAAAAACCGCCGCAAAGAATTTCGGCAAATTCTTCCTGTGCCGCTCTGCCGTTTTTTGCAACGCTCGCGCCGTTTTCGGTGACCGACAGCCTTGTAATGCGCTTGTCGGGGCACTTTTCACCGCTCAGCAAGCCCTTTTCCATAAGGGAATTTACCGATACCGAGACGTGCGACTTTGCGATATGCCGCATTGCGACGACCTGCGCCGCGGTATTGTACTGCGGATTGTTGTAAAGGAACATCAGCACGCTGAACTCCATATATGTAAGCCCGTATTTTTTGCAGACGGGCATTACGGTATTTTGGTACAGCTTTGCAGAGTCCGACAAAAACTCGATTCCGTTCATTAAATTACCTCCGATAGTTCTAAATAGAACTATTTTAGTATATCATATATTGCCCTTTTGTCAACAGAAAAATAAAAGCGCCGAACGCTCAAAATAACGCCCGACGCACATTTATAATTTGTTTCGGCTCAGAATTTAAACAGGTTAAGCCCCGTCACATCGTCATAAAATCTGTCAAACTCGCCGTTTATTATCCTTATTACGACCTCAGCGGTTGCGCCTATGTGCGCTTCGTTAAGGTGTCCGCCGAAAACACGTCCGCTCTCGTCGCCGGCACTTATATGCAAATGGCTGTAATATTCACCGTCTTTGGTGTTTACGGTGCCCGTGAGCGAAACTATCTCGAAACAGCCTTTAAATTCGTTTTTGACATATTTTTTCTCATCGATTTTATATACGCCTGCGCTGAACGCATTTAACGCGCCTATCGCCGAAACGGACGCCGACTTTATATTTTCCTTTTCGCAGAGCTTTTGCAGCGAGCTTACAAATTCCTCTCCGCGGTCAAATCTCGCTACCACGGTGTCGCCGAATTTTCTGTAATCCATTGTAATTCCTCCGTTTTTATTTTTATTGTGGAAAGTTGTGTACAAAAATGATATACTTATGATAATATCAATTGTGATTTATGTCAATAAACGAGGAAAAGAGGAAATGCAATGGGAGCAATGAAAGACAAAATGCACACGGGCAAATTGTATTTGCCCGGTGACGAAGAAATAATGAAAAGTCAATTAAAATGTCTTGACAGACTTTACGACTTCAATATGACGCGTCCGACCGAGCTCAAAAAGCGTGAAGAAATGCTCAGGGAAATGTTTGCCGAAATAGGCGACGGCTGTTACATAGAGCCGCCGTTTCACGCGAACTTCGGCGGAAAACACGTGCATTTCGGAAATCACATCTACGCGAATTTCGGGCTTACGCTTGTAGATGACACTCATATTTATGTCGGCGACAACACCATGTTCGGCCCCAATGTCACCGTCGCAACCGCAGGGCACCCGATAGACCCCGTTCTTCGCTCAAAGGAATACCAATACAATATGGCTGTTCATATAGGCAAAAACTGTTGGATAGGCGCAGGCGCGCTTATACTGCCCGGCGTTACGATAGGCGACAATACCGTTATAGGTGCGGGCAGCGTTGTCACAAAGGACATTCCGTCCTCCGTGGTTGCCGTTGGAAACCCCTGCCGTGTAATTCGCGAGGTCGGCGAACGGGATAAAGAATACTACTTCAAAAACAGAAAAATAGATTATTCGTCAATCGAATAATTAAAAAATAGGAGAGGTATTATGAAAAAGTTAATTTGCGTTATACTGTCTGCGGCTTTGCTGTTTTGTCTTTCGTCTTGCGGTCAAAAACCGAAAATACGGCGTGAAATAGACAATACTAAGCTTTTGCGCGTCAGCGAGGACGGCTACCTCACCGACGGCAGCGACAACGGAATACAGCTTCGCGGCGTAAACTTCGGCGGCTGGCTCTTACAGGAGACCTGGATGTGCCCCGTTATGAGCCTCGACAGGAGCCTTACCGTAAAGGGCGGGACTGACGACGGTTGGGCGGAAATGGACACCTTGGATAAATTCACATCTCTTTTCGGCGAAGAAAAAACCTCGGAGCTTTTTAAAAGCTACCGTGACAATTACATCACCGAAGAGGATTTTAAAAATGTTAAAGCCCTCGGATTTAACTGCATCAGAATACCCTTCTGGTACAGAAACTTTATGTCGGACGAAACCGGCACATACATAACCGAGGACGACAACGAAAATCCCGGATTTATAAAGCTCGATTTTGCCTGTGAAATGGCGGAAAAATACAACCTGTATCTGATATTTGACATGCACGGCTGCCCCGGCGGCCAAAACGGCGACCACTCGTGCGGAAAAGCCGGAAGAAATCTTTTGTACAACGACAAAAATTATCAGGATATAATGGAAAATCTCTGGATGAAAATAGCGGCACGGTATAAAGACCGTACCTGCGTTGCCGCATACGACGTTATGAACGAGCCGCTCAACAACGCGGACACCGAGCACGGAGTTCTGCCCGAAAACGCTGCCGACCCGTGGCAGGACGTGACGCTCAGAAAAGCGGTATACGACAGAATGATAAAAGCCATACGCTCCGCAGACCGTGACCACATAATAACCGTAGAGGCACTTTGGCGAATGGATAAGCTCCCCGACCCCTCCGAGATGGGCTGGACAAATATGATGTATCAGCTGCACTCCTACGACAAGGAGAAAAAGACGACAAAACAGCTTATTCGTTCTATGAAAAAGGCAAGACATCAATACAAAGTTGCGGTCTATATGGGTGAATTCAACCCGACCGTATTCTGCGGCGACGCCGTTTCGCTTATGGACAGCGCTCTTATAAGCTACACGCTGTGGAATTACAAAACTACCTCTTACAAAGACTCCGATTGGGGACTTTACAACAAATCTCTTGCGATAAATGACATAGCCGCCATGGCTTCTTCGGAAGAAGCAAAGAACAAAATACTCGCCGAAAGCGGACAAAAAATACCGTCGCTCGAAAATCTTTCGCCGCAGGAGCTCTATGAGCTGTATGAAAAGCTGTGGTCAAAAGAAAATCTCGCAACCTCTTCATATAAGCTTAACGACAAAACGGTCGGTATTTTCGGCTGTCCCTCTTCGGGTGTTATAGGAGCATAAAAGCTCTCGTTAAAATCAAATAATAAAAAGCAAAAAACAAGGGGCTGTAAAACTTAGTTTTACAGTCCCCTGTCCGTTTTAACGGTATTGATTAGCCGTTTACTTTTTCTTCTTTTTTCTCGCTGTTCTTTTTGCTCTTAACATAGCTCTTCATAGAGTTGATAACTATTGTAAGACCGAGAACTATAAGCAAAACCGCTATGATAAGCTGAAGTCCGTTGTTTAAGAATACCTTGCCCCAAGTGGTCTCGCCTGCGGGAATCGTAACCGCTGCGGCTGTGCTTATAGCCTTTACCATAGCTATAAGGCGCTGAACGAGTGCCGTAAATGTAACGCAAAGCATAATTATCATCGGCGGGAAGAGCATCTTGTTGCTTCTGCCCGTAACCTTCATAAATACGCAGAGGGTTATAAGTACGAGAGCGCTCAAAAGCTGGTTTGCCGAACCGAACAGCGGCCAGATGTTTGCATATCCGATTTTTGTAAGTACAAAACCGCAAAGAAGCGTGATAATTGTTGAGAAATACGGATTGCAGAGAACCTTGCACCAGGGCTTTGCGTTTTTCATATCGTCAACCGCAAACAATTCCTGGAAGCTCATTCTGCCTATACGTGCAACGGCGTCAAGGCTTGTAAGTGCAAGCGCCGAAACGCACATTGTCATAAATACCGTAGCAAAGTGTACCGGAATACCGAACATTTCAAAGAAGCCGGCAACGCCGCGGCTGAATATCTGGAAAGGAGTGCCCGAAGCCGGTGTGCCGTCCTGAGAAGCCGCCGCGCCCGCTACGCAAAGCGCAAGTACCGCGAGCATACTCTCAAGAACCATTGCGCCGTAGCCTACCTTCGGCATATCTTTTTCATTTTCAATGGTCTTTGACGATGTTCCCGAAGATACCAAGCTGTGGAATCCCGAAACAGCGCCGCACGCAACCGTTACGAAAAGTATCGGGAACAGTGTGCCGAGTTTATCGTTTGTAAAGCCCGTAAATACGGGAAGATTCATTGTGGGATGCGCAACAAGCAGTCCTATGACCGCACCGGCTATCATACCGATGAACATAAACGTGGTCATATAGTCACGCGGCTGTTTTAAAAGCCACATAGGAAGTACCGCCGCAAAGAAGATATAAACAAATGTAATATAGCTCCATGCGTCCTTTGAGAGAATGAGCGGGAAATGCATACCGATTGCAAAAGAAGCTACTACGCAGAGAAGACCTACAACGGCTTCTTTCCAGCCGGAGAGATTAAACTTCTTTTGGATAAGTCCGAATATTACGGCGAATACCATAAACATTATCGAAATGGTACCTGCACAGCCGTTTGTATTTGCGGCGTCGGCAAGAACCGAAACGCCGTCCTTTACGGTATACGCGTTAAACGTGCCTGCAACCATATCGGCAAATGCCGCTATTACAAGCAAGGTAAACAGCCAGCAGAACAAAAGGAAAAGCTTACGGCCTGTTTTGCCTATGTATTTTTCAATAAGCACGCCCATGGATTTGCCGTCGTTTTTAACCGAGGCGTAAAGAGCGCCGAAGTCCGTGACCGCTCCGAAAAATACGCCGCCGAGCAATACCCAAAGGAGTACGGGAAGCCAGCCGAAAGCCGCCGCCTGTATAGCGCCGGTTACGGGGCCTGCACCGGCTATTGAAGAGAACTGATGGCTGAAAACGGTCCAGCCGTTTGTCGGTACATAATCTTTGCCGTCATTGTATTTTACGGCAGGAGTCTGCGCCTTGGGATCTATTCCCCATTTTTTCGCAAGCCAGCGTCCGTAAAGCAGATACGCTGCCACAAGGACAACCGCCGCGATAAGCACAATTACAAGTGTGTTCATTTTTCTAACCCTTCTCTAAAAAAAGATTCTCAGCCGAATGCGTTTTTGCAAAACAAAAAGCCCTCGTCCTCACACAGCATACCCGCTTTCGGGTAGCCCGTGCAAAGACGAAGGCTAAACTTACAAAACGTATATTTTTGCGCCGTTGCAAATTTACTTCCGCGATACCACTTTGCTTGCCGATATTTTACTGTCGGCCTCTCGACCGCCGCCCATAATGGATGGCGCGCCCCTTTAACGGTGGGTTTCCGGCTTCGACTACTAGAAAATCTTTCACCGAAGCTGCTAACAGGTGAGAGCCAAACGTGCCTTGCTGCCGTCTCGCACTGCCGACGGCTTTCTGAAAGCGGTGATACGAATAGTCATGTCCTGCTCATTGCATTTGACTGATACATTGCTAATACAATAGTCTTTTTAAAATAATTTGTCAATAATCTTACAGGACAAAATTTATTTTTGTAGAACAGAATAAACAACGGTATATTTTGAATGTTATTTCTTGTTGAAATTGCAAACAAATTATTAACAGCATCATAAAAACAGGGTGCCGAACAAAATCCGACACCCCGAAAAGTCAAAATTAAAACCCGACAAAGCTACCGCTTATTTCGCCTTACCCATAGCTTTGACCTCGTCAAATTCATCGGTTATTTCCTTGCTCGGAGCTTTGGTGCAAAGGCTCACAACAATTATTGTGATAAGTCCCATAAGGAACGCCGGCAAAAGCTCATATATTCCGAAAACTCCGCCGAGCGGCTTTATAAGATATTTCCAAACAAATACCATTATTCCGCCGACAGCCATGCCCGAGATTGCGCCCGGGAGATTTGTGCGCTTCCAGAAGAGCGCGCATATAACGAGCGGTCCGAACGCCGCGCCGAAGCCTGCCCAAGCGAACGAAACTATGCCGAATACCGAACTGTCGGGATTTCTGGCTATAACAACGCCGAGTATCGCTATTATAACTACCGTAATTCTTGCGGCAAGCATACTCTTCTTCTCCGAAATTTTAAGTCCCAAGGTCTCGCGCAATATGTTCTCGGATACGCTCGATGCGGCAGCCAAAAGCTGTGAGTCCGCCGTGGACATTGTGCTTGCAAGAATTCCCGCCAAAATAAGACCTGCCATAAGTGCCGGGAAAACACCGTGGGTTGAAAGAAGTCCGGCTACGCGAACTATAACCGTTTCCGTATCATTTCCGTGGAGGCTGTCGATAAGTCCCGTACTTGAAAGGCCTCTGCCGACTAAACCTATAAGCACAGCCATAGCCATTGCTATAACGACCCAAACAGACGCAACTCTTCTTGAGAGTTTAAGCTTTTTATCGTCCTCAATCGCCATAAAGCGAAGAAGAATATGCGGCATACCGAAATAACCGAGTCCCCACGAAAGAGTTGTGATTATGTGCAAAAGGTTGTACGGCTCGCTCTCGCCCGTAGTTTCGGAATATGACGAAACGAACGAAAGATAACCGGGAAGCTGTTTTGCGTTTTCCGCAACAGCCGAGACGCCGCCTGCCGACACGGTGGCATATATCAGTACAAACACAATAGCCACGGTCATAATAATGCTCTGAACAAAGTCGGTGGTAGAGGCAGCAAAAAATCCGCCCGCAGCCGTGTAGCCAACTATTACTATTGCCGAAAGCAGCATTGCGGTCATATAATTCATACCAAACAGCGACGAAAACAGCTTTCCGCAGGCGGCAAAGCCCGACGCCGTATAGGGAATGAAAAATATTATTATAATCAAAGCCGCCATACACGATAATATGTTTTTCTTATCGCGGAAACGGTGCGAAAAGAACTGCGGCAGGGTGAAAGAGTCGGTTTTATGGGTATATCTGCGAAGTCTGCCGGCAGTTAAAAGCCAGTTGAGATATGTACCTACTGCAAGTCCTATGGCGGTCCAGCCGACGTCGGCAACACCCGACAGATACGCAAGACCCGGCAAACCCATAAGCAAATAGCTTGACATATCGCTCGCCTCGGCGCTCATTGCCGTGACGAGAGGGCCGAGTTTTCTGCCACCGAGATAAAAGTCGGTTGAGGACTCGTTCTTTTTGGCATAGTGAAATCCGATTACGAGCATTCCGACGAGATAAACAAATATCGTCGCCAAAATGCATACAGTTGATGACGTCATTTCAGCACTCCTCTTAAAAGCAAAAATAAAACGAGCCGCCGAGATGCTTCGGCAGCTCTCATTCCCGTATCGCCGTGTGCGATTCCGATAAAAGCTATTTTATCACACAAATTAAAATATTTCAACGATTTAATACATAAAATCGCCGATAAATTTAACGGTTTAATGTGCAAAAGCCGAATTTCACGGCAAAAAATCCCACACCATACAGATAAAAAACAACTCCGCTCCGTAGATGCTGCGCAGCGGGGTTGTTATGTATAAAATACATTTACAAATTACAACTGTGTAAGATGATAAATGCTATAGCCGTATTCTTCTACAATTTCCGCTATTTGCCTTAGTCCTTTTGCATCCGTCTTAATGTGCTGTATTTTAGAATATACAGCATCATCGTCCTTAAATTCTTCTATAAGATTGCCACGATATGAGATTTTTTTCATCTCTTTCTCCTCGCCTTTAACAATCAAATATGAATCGTTGGCTGTTTTTTCGTTTTTGCTCATAGTTTTATCTATCCTTTCTTAGTTTCTTTTATATATGTATATGATGATCCATTCTTTTCACGGCAAACATATAAATTTTCAGCATTGGGGTCATATGTTTTCTTAACAGGAACTGCAACCACATAGTATGCTTTGCCTAATAATGCTTTTTTCAATTCGTTTTCATCATCAAAATATAGTGCATATTCTACTCCTTTACCAAATTCAATAGAAGTATAATTAGCAAATGTGTATGTTCCATCAGTATTTTTATAGTATAACTTAGTATCATTATTATTATTAGTATTATAAGTATTAACATCTTTCCAAGTAGTAAATTCTCCTTCAAAGATAATTCCTTCCTCTCTAAGTTTTGAGCAGTATCCAAACATTCCGCCCGAGGCAATTTTTAACATTACTATATTTGATGGTATTGTTATCTGTATCAAATCATAGCATTTGCCGAATCCAGGAGAGCTTGTAGAACCTAAACCTGTAATCGGATATCCCTTATATGTTCTGGGAATTGCTAACACTTTTTGACCTTTTCCAACATCTGATGCCATTACCTCATAGCCAGAATCTTCATAGTGATATACGAAGTTAACATCGATATTCTCAGATGTACTATCGGAGATTTTTCCTAAATTATCCCGAGTATTATCTGTGTACTCAACTATCAATTCCCCATTAGAATTAAAGCTCATTTTTGCTATTCCTCGTCCGTCAGCGCCCTTATCGCCCTGCAAGCCTTGCTCGCCTTTTTCGCCCTTGATATTGCCGAGGTTGGATATGGAATTATCGGACATTGTAACCACAAGTTCGCCGTCCGGGGAAAGTGTGAGCGACTTAATTCCGAGTCCGTCGGCGCCGTTCGCACCGTCCTTACCGTTCTCACCGCTAACCTTGCCGAGATTTTTGACGTCGCCGTTTGAATAGGTCAAAACAAGCTCGCCGGAGGTATTGATTTCCGCCTTGGTTATGCCTAAGCCGTCGGCACCCTTGATGTTACCGAGGTTAAGAACCGTGCCGTTTGTAAGCGTTACGGTCAATGCGCCGTCAGCCGTCACATCAACATTTTGTATACCGACGCCGTCTTTTCCGTTAAGTCCGCTGTCGCCTTTATCGCCCTTGTCGCCCTTTGAGCCTTTGATATTGCCGAGGTTTATAACGTTGCCGTTTGAGAACGAAAGCACAAGCTCGTTATCGGCATTTATTGTAACATCTGTAATGCCTACACCGTCGGTGCCGTTTGTACCGTTGATACCGTCAGTACCGTTGATACCTGCGTCGCCCTTATCTCCCTTGTCGCCTTTTTCGCCTTGGTCACCCTTGTCGCCTTTTTCACCTTGAATGCCTTGGTCGCCCTTTTCGCCTTTTTCACCTTGAACGCCTTGGTCACCCTTTTCGCCTTTTTCACCTTGAACGCCTTGGTCACCCTTGTCTCCTTTATCACCTTTTTCGCCTTGAATGCCTTGGTCGCCCTTGTCGCCTTTTTCGCCTTTTTCGCCTTGAGCTCCCTGTGCTCCGTCGTTGCCGACTACCTTGCCGAGATTTACCGTTGTTCCGTTGCTGTATTTTATAACAAGCTCACCGAGAGTGTTTATTGCGCTGCTTGCAACGCCTACACCGTCAGCTCCGTTTGTACCGTTGATACCTGCATCGCCTTTTTCACCTTGTACGCCTTGGTCACCCTTGTCACCTTTTTCGCCTTTTTCGCCTTGAACTCCCTGTGCGCCGTCGTTGCCGACTACCTTGCCGAGATTTACCGTGTTTCCGTTGCTGTATTTTATAACAAGCTCACCGAGAGAATTTATTTCGCTGCTTGTAATGCCTACACCGTCGGTGCCGTTCGTGCCGTCTTTACCGTCCGCACCGTTGATACCTGCATCGCCTTTTTCACCTTGGACGCCTTGGTCACCCTTGTCTCCTTTTTCGCCCTTTTCGCCTTTTTCGCCCTGAATGCCTTGGTCACCCTTGTCACCTTTTTCGCCTTTTATGTTTCCGAGATTAAGTGACGTTCCGTTCGTAAGAGTAATTAAAAGATTTCCGTCGTTTGAAATTTCAATATTATTTATACCTGTGCCGTCTTTTCCGTCGGTTCCGTTGAGACCCGCGTCACCCTTTTCACCTTGAACGCCTTTGTCACCTTTTTCGCCTTTTTCACCCTGCACGCCTTGGTCGCCTTTTTCGCCCTTGTCTCCCTTGTCACCTTTTGCGCCGACAACGGGGCCGAGGTTTTCGGTAAGCTCGTTTGTATATGTGATTACAAGTTCACCGGCACTGTTGATTTCGGACTTTTTAACTCCTATACCGTCCGAACCGTTAAGGCCGTTTTCGCCTTTTTCACCCTGTGCACCTTGGTCGCCTTTTTCGCCCTTGTCGCCTTTTGCGCCTACAACCGCTCCGACATTGGCGCGCTGACCGTTAGAGAACGAAAGCACAAGCTCACCCTCCGAATTGATTTCGGCGGAAGAAACGCTTATGCCGTCTTTACCGTTGGTACCGTTTGTGCCGTTCACACCGTTTATACCGTCCGAGCCTACTATTTTACCGAGGTTTGCCGTCGTCCCGTCCGAATATGTAATAATAAGCTCACCCGACTCATTTATAACCGCTGCGGAAATGCTTATACCGTCCGTTCCGTTCGTGCCGTCGGTACCGTCTCTGCCGTCTTTTCCGTCACGGCCGCTAGCGCCCACTACTCCGCCGAGGTTGGCAGTTTCACCGTTTGTATAAGTCAATACCAGTTCGCCTTTTTCATTTATAATTGAAGAAGCAATACCGACTCCGTTGTTTACTGTTTCACCGACAACCTTGTCAAGATTTACGCTGTTGCCGTCTGAATAGGAAATGACAAGCTCGCCCTTATCATTGATTTTTGCCGATTTTATTCCTATGCCGTCCTTACCGTCTTTTCCGTCTTTGCCGCTTGCACCGACCGCCTTACCGACATTGATTTTTGTTCCGTCGGAAAGCGTAATTACAAGGTCGCCTTTTTCCGAAAATGCTGCGGAGCTGATATCGGATTTGTCTTTTTTCGACATTGCGGTAAGGGTTTTGCTCCAATCCTTTTCGCTGCCCGAATATCCGTTATCGACGGCAATCTGATATGCCGATTTACCCTGGAGAGAAACAAGCCAATCATCAAGACTTCCCGCATATCCCTGCTGCACCGCAAGTTCGTATGCGGACAAGCCGTTTTTAACGCTTGATGCCTGCACGCTTTTTCTGTTGTGCACAAAATTTGCGACTGCGAACGATATGCCGGTCATTGCACATACCAGCAACACCGCCACAATCACTTTGATTGCCGCTTTACGTTTTGATGATGTTTTCTGTTTTTCCATTTATTTACAACTCCTTCTCAATAATAAAATGCTTCATTTAATATAGTACTCAATTATTGAGTATATGTCAATACTCAGCTTTTGAGTATGCTAACATTTTCACAAATTACATATGGAGGTTTTGTGGAAATGGATTACAGAACAAGGATGAGAAACATCAGGGAAGACAGAGATTTAACGCAAAAGCAAGTAGGCAAAATCATCAACAAATCCCAACAGGGCTACAACCATATCGAAACCGGAAGAGCGGAATTGAAAATCGAGGATTTAATCAAGCTCTGTCAATTTTATAATGTTTCCGCCGATTATTTTATTGGTTTAACCGACCAAGAGTAAGTTCGGTTACTTCAACGCATAATGCAGCGGTGCTTTGCGATTTTTACACTACTTTGCGCGATGCGGTGCTCAAATTTATCATATCTGTATATTGATGTTAATTTTTTTGGTGATATAATTGTGTTGCGTCCTACAAGGCGACACAGCTAAAAAAAACAATACCGAAATAAAAAATACGTAAATGCAAAAAGGATAATTATGCCGAAAAAGACGAAGTTAAAAAACAGTAACAAAATGGATATGATAAACGGCCCTATATGGAACAAGCTTCCGCGATTTGCGCTGCCCGTGGCCGCAACAGCAATACTTGAGCAGCTTTTCAACGCCTCGGATATAGCCGTAGTCGGAAACTTCACGGGCGCAGCCAAAACGGCCTCGGTTGCCGCCGTCGGAGCGAACAGCCCGGTAATCGGGCTGATACTCAACCTGTTTATAGGTATAGCCCTCGGTACAAATGTAATAATCGCAAACGCAATAGGCAGATACGACAGAGAAACCGTACAGCGTGCGGTTCACACCTCGGTGCTCACCTCAATAATCGGCGGTTTTCTCGTAATGATACCGGGCGAAATTTTTGCCGCGCAGATTTTGTCGGCAATGAGCGTTCCCGAAGATGTATTGCCGTATGCCGCGCTGTATCTGCGCATATATCTTCTCGGTATGCCCGTAATATTATTGTATAACTTCGAGTCGGCTGTTTTCAGAAGCGTGGGCGATACAAAAACGCCGCTTATAGTGCTTGCACTCTCCGGATGCCTCAACGTGCTTTTGAATTTATTCTTTGTAATAGTTCTTAAAATGACCGTAAACGGAGTTGCTATTGCCACCGTTATATCCAACGCAATCAGCTCGATTGTGCTGTTTATTGTTTTAATGAAGTCCGACAAGTACATAAAGCTGTCGGTCAAAGAACTGCGTATAAACAAAAAGGTGCTCGGTCAGATTTTGAAAATCGGTCTGCCGGCAGGAATCCAGAGTGCCGTTTTTGCCGTTTCAAACATAATAATTCAGGCGGCTATCAACAGCCTCGGAACAATAGTTATAGCGGCGTCGAGCGCGGCGTTTAATATAGAGGTAATTGCATACGATGTATTTAACTCGTTCAGTCAGGCGTGCACAACCTTTGTGGGTCAAAACTACGGTGCCGGCTCTGCTCACCACGATAGGCGTTTGCGGCACGAGAATATTTTGGATATACGCCGTTTTTCCGTCGTCGCCCTCATTCAAAACCATTATGTATGCGTACCCGATAAGCCTGTCGCTCACGGCGGTACTGATATTTATAGCTCTGCTCGCCTATCACCCGTCGCGCAGATTTAAAAACGCCGCGTCGAATAAGGCTTAAAAGGAAAATTCGGCTTTATTTTAAAGCTCCGCGGCAAATTCGGTAATTTCCCATCGGAGACAAATAAAATCTTAATCTTTATACTAATAACGCCGCAAAAGGCAAAAACAGCCGATAGATAATTTTTAACTATCTATCGGCTGTAATAATATGTTTTTTAAAGAGCCGTCGGACACATAGCCCGACAGCTCTTAATCTTTGTATACATTATTATGTTATCGCCGCCCGCAGGGTCTTCCGAGTTCGATTTCAATTTGTTTTTTCAGTACGGCAAGCCTGTTTCTAACCGTTGACGACGGCATATTTTTTATCTTACCGATTTCTCTGCTCGACCATCCGTAGCTTTTAAGCGTCACTATTTCTCGGTCGGACTCGCTCATTTTTAAAAGTATCTGCTGAATTTCAACCGAAGTAATATCATCTGACACTTCGAGGCATTTTATATTTTCGAGTTCCTCAAGCGAATCGGCAAAATTGTTTTTCCGAAGTCTGTCCGCAAGCACGTTTTTGGCAATTTTAAAAATCAAAGACTTTTCTTTTTTGATATAACCGAGCGCCGGCAAATAACCCCACAGCTTCATAAAGGTAATTTGAGCTAAATCCTCTGCCTCGTCGCTGTCAAATCGTTTGGAAAAATACGAAACTATGCTTTTATAATACTTTTCATAAATTTGATTGAACAGCTCAATATTATTCATCTTTTTCCGTGATTTTATTGCCTACGATTGAGTTGGCTTTAACATAACCCGAAATATTCTTACTGCATTTCACTTTATTTCCCGCCGCAAATGTTATCTTTTTATCTGTGAGCATTTGCTCGGTCACATCATTTTTAATATTAATAATATTGCCTGCGACTACCAAAGTATTATTATCAAAATTTCTTACGGTATCGCTGTCGATTTCAACAACATTCGTATAAGCTTTGACCGTGACTTCATCACCTAACTCAACACTTCTGCCGTTCAGCAGCGACATATTATACCGCGACTTTTCTCTTTTGACAATAATACCGTTTACACATAAATCGGGGACCCTTTCAACCGTTTCAAGAACAGCTATACCATTGATAACATAAATGCAATCGTCCGTAACATTACTGTCGTTTAAAGTTATAACACCGTTTAAAACGCTGTGCTTGTGAGCGTCGGTCTCGATTATTTGAGCTACATTTTGAATTTTAATATTTGCATACGCATTTTTCCATTCTTCGCTCGCATTTTTTGAGATAAGAACTATTGCGCAACCGTCAATTTTCTTTATTCCCCTCAATGCCTCGGCAGTAAAATTTTGCAAATCGAGGACTGCAATATTTTTTATGGTTTTTCTTAACATAAGTATTCTCCTTAAAAAGTTTTGAAACACACTTCATCTATTAAGACGAATTTAAAATGAAAACTGTCCGTATTATTTTAAATTATTTTTACCGCCGATTATATATGCAAAAGTCATACAAAGCAAAGCGAGTATTCGCACGGCGCCATCAATGAGTCGAATTAAAACAATTTTATCCATAGTTTAAATTTCCCTTAAAAGCTATTGAAGCGCGTTTCACTTATTAAGACGAAATTGAAGAGGAAACTGTCCACATTATTTAAAAATTTATCGGCGTCCGCAAAATGCGGTATCGCAAAATAAACAATAAGGGCTCCGTTTTACGAAGCCCTTGAGCAAGTGTGTTCATATCAAGCGAAAAATCAAAGCCGTGTGATTTTACGTTCATTTTTCCTCGGCGGACATATTTTTGCGACTGTTTGCACGCAAAATCACTTTATTTGAAATATCCTTGATTACAATCGGAACCGCTACCGCTAAAATCACATAGAAAAGATAAATTCTGGAATCTCTCCACTGGTATGCGTACCACAATGTGCTCTTAAATGCGGCGACGTCGAACCCCGATATATCGACAAATTTTGACATTATATAAATCACAAGATTTACGGAAAACAAAATTATACCATGATGCATCATTATGGAAAATGTGTTATCCCCGATTTTTTTCACAATCGTGCTTTTGCAGAAGGCAGGCGCAAGAATTTCGCATATTGTCGCCGTCAATAGTATTTCAAGAATTGTAAGCGCCGTCAAAACGAGCGGATTGCCGATAAATTCCGCAAAAACCGCGGTAATATCAAGGTTGCCTTTGCTCAACACCAGCAGCGCATAAACGCAGCCGGTTATAACTCCGATAAGTACCGCCTTATGCTTGCCCAAAAGACTCTCATATTTTTTATACACAAAGCCCATTTGAAAGTACGGCAGCAAAAATCCCGCTCTTACCAAACACAGATACACTCCGCTGTTATAGCCCTTTTGCGCAAGATATATGGAAATTACCGAAATTACAAATGTTATTGCCAGCAAAACTTCTTCATTCAATATATGAAGAAGCTTCATAAGTCTTCGCATAATATAAGTTATAACGGACACAATGAACAGCGACAGCAAAAACCATGCGGGTATGTTAAAGTGGAACTGGTGCCCGTCCACCCACGGCCTTACAAAGAGCGAATAAAGGCTGATTGGGTCGCCGTAATCTATAACGCCTATACCCCTGAAAAACGTGTTCAGAAGTCCGTAGACAACATTCCAAATAAAATACGGGACAACAAGCCGCAGCGCCTTTGTTTTAATAAAAGAGAAAAAATTTGCGTCGTCCGATTCTTTTTTATAAAAATAACCCGATACAAACACAAAAACAGCCATATCGTAGAAATACGGAAGAACCCAATTCTCCATAGGGAACCCGATTCCGCCGCCTCTGCAATGCCCTGCAACAACGGCTATTATGGAATATGTTTTTATTAAATTCATTTTTGTGTTTGATTGACGAGTGCGGACTTTTTCTATCTTAGCCGCTTGATTCGCTATAAATTTATCAAACATAATACTCCCCATATTCCTCAAAATATTAAATATACATTGCCCGTCTTACGGGCGCCTGCTATTCCCACTATCCGTCGCGCCCTGCAATCGGGCGGTTTCAAATATTATACTCCGCCCTACGGGAAATATCAACATCGGGATTATGAGGCGGCGTGCAACTTTCTTTCTCGCTTTGCGGCGACCCTGCTCTCGACAAGCCCTATGAAGAATGTCATCATCTGCGCCAACGGTACAGCAAGCCATACACTGGTCAATTTCAAAACAGGCGGCAAAATCAGCAGCAGAAGGAAGGTACAAACCGGCTCTGCGTAAACCAAAATGTATGACATTACCGTTTCCTCCGTAGCGTAAAAATAGGATGTCATTATGCGCACAAAAGCTAAGAATAACAACGTCGCCAAAAAATACGGCAGATACCGGGCGACGCCAACATTTGTCTCGGCGGAGGCCCCGAACAGCACGCCGATTTGCTTGCGCGCAAGGAATATTCCAACCATACAGACAACCGTAATTACGGCGGCGGTTTTATAGGCTGAATTTCTGGTGTGCTTTACGCCGTCAACATCATTTTCGCCGTAGAATCGGCTTACAAGCGGCTGGCTGCCATCACCTACGCCTTGCAGCAGAAGATAAATAATAGAGGTAATATAACCGATACAGCCATATACCGCCACGGAGCGTTCATCGCCATAGAGCAAAAGCAAACGATTCATCAGCAACATTGTGACAGTCGGAGAAAATGTCAAGCCAAACGGAGAGACGGCTACCTTTAAAACTTCCTTTCACAGCTCCGTCAACGCCTTCCGACTCAGGATAGAAAGACGGCATTTTTTTGTCAGAAAAAATACAACGGATGCAATCATCGTGACCGCCTGACCGATAATGGTTGCCAATGCCGCACCGGACATTCCGAGGGTCAGAACCCACACCAGTGTATAATCCAAAATAATGTTGGTAACAAATCCGAGGATCATTGCAATCACTGCAAATGAAGCTCCGCCCATATTTCTGATAAACGGCACAAAACCGGTTGCAAGGAGCTGAAAAACAGCTCCCAAGGCGATAATTCTGACATATTCCGCAGAAAGCCGAAGCACATCTCCTTTAGCGCCCAGCAGATGCAGTATCGGTCCTGCAAATCCGTACAACAGTACAGTCAGCAAAACACCCGACAACAGCATTAACAATGCGGTGCCGGTAAAGCACTCCTGCATCTGTTTTGTTTTGCCGCGAGCTTTCAAAATCGTATAGCGAATAGCGCCCGACAGGCCTATTCCGGTACCGAAGGCTCCAACCAACGCCGAGACGGGATACCCCAGCGTTATGGCAGCAAGTCCCATGTCTCCAAGGCTTTGACCGATAAAAAAGCCGTCCACGATTGTATAAACTCCGGAAAGAGCAAATGCCAAAACCGACGGGATAACATAGGAAAAAAATTCCTTATTTCTGCTCTGCATCGCGAACTGCCTCCATTTCTTTTTCAAAAACCGTATTAAAGAGCGATACGGAATCCAACATCTGCTTTATTCGTTTCTCACCCAAAATTTCCAACACCCGATCTTCCAGTGCGTGAAGAGAGCCAAGTGCGCTTCTTGCACATTCGGCACCCGCTTCTGTAAGACGTACGGTTTTTTCGCGACGATCACTGCTGCCCTCCGACAAATCTACCAGTCCTTCTGCTTTCAATGTTCGCATAACTGTTGCAACGGTCTGCTTTGACAGCCCTGTATCGTCCGCAATTCTCTTTTGTGTGGTCGGTGCATGGGCTTCCAGCGCATACAAAACCAACTGACGGTAGTAATTCATATTCTGTGCCGCGCACCACTGTGTATACAATGCATTCGTTTGCCCCCAAACCTCCCATAACTTGCGCGTGTCTTTGTTCATAGTTCACCTCTAATTAGTATTTGTAAATACTATTATAACATTTGTAAATTCAAATATCAAGAATTTATTGCATAGCGGCGGTTTGGCGCTTATCCACATATATAACAAAAACGCACCTTTATGCCGCAAAATCTCATTGTTGCTCCGGCAGAAACATTTAAAAGCTGACTGAAAAACAACTTACTCCGAGTAAAATACAAAACCCTAGCCGATAAAATTTAGGCAGCAAATAAAATAAGCGGACGATTGACGCCGACGCAAATCGTACGAATTACTGCGAGCCATGTGACAAACTCCATAAATATTACACGAACGGTATGAACCGTAATTTTAAGCCTATTTCCTGCCATTATTTATCGGAAAATTGACTGTAATATTGTAAAGGAATGCAATAACTCGTTATATAACTACCCCAAGCGTAGTTTTTAATTCTTGTAAGTAAAATGGAATCCAAATAATATATAAAGCGCAAAAAGGCATTACCGACTGCAAAAGTCAGTAATGCCTTTTATAGTATTAAGATAATTGCACCTGCAAACCGATAGAACGCTTAGAATAAAGCCGTTTTACAGTTTGCTATCATTTTGCTGTCAAATCGGGAATTTAAGAGCCCGAAATCCAGTGTTTATGCGGGTTCACGCAACTCTTGATATTATTCCCATTCGACGGTGCCGGGGGGTTTGGAGGTTATATCGTAAACTACGCGGTTTACGTGTTTTACCTCATTTGTGATGCGGTTTGAAACCTTGGCGAGAATATCATACGGTATCTTCGCCCAATCGGCTGTCATAAAGTCATCGGTTGTTACGGCGCGTATTGCCACAAGGTTATCGTATGTGCGGTGATCGCCCATAACGCCTACCGTATTGACTCCGGGAAGCACACAGAAGAACTGTGCGAGATTTTTTTCGTAACCGTTCTTCGCCATTTCATCTCGGAGAACCCAATCGGCATTTTGGAGAATTTCAATCTTTTCCTTCGTTATCTCACCGATAATTCTGACACCGAGGCCGGGGCCCGGGAACGGTTGACGCCAAACAAGCTCATGCGGAATTCCGAGTTTTTCGCCGACCGCTCTGACCTCGTCCTTAAACAGGCTTGAAAGAGGCTCGATAATGTCGATAAACTCAACATCGTCGGGCATTTTGACCTTGTTGTGGTGGGTCTTAATCTTATCGGCGTCGCCCTTGCCGGACTCTATGCAGTCGGGGTATATGGTACCCTGTGCAAAGAAGCCCTTATCCGCCTGTTTTCTTATTTCATCCCAGAATACCTTGTAAAATTCCGTGCCTATGATTTTTCTCTTCTGCTCGGGGTCTGAAACGCCTTTAAGAGCATTTATGAAATGGTCCTGACAATTTACTCGCACGAAATTCATATCGAACAGCGATGTGAATGTCTTTTCGACGAAATCGCCTTCGTCCTTACGCATAAGTCCCTGGTCAACAAAAACGCAGGTGAGCTGTTTGCCGACGGCGCGAGAGAGAAGTCCCGCCGCAACCGAGGAATCTACGCCGCCCGAAAGACCGAGGATAACCTTTTTGTCGCCGATTTTTTCACGAAGACTCTTTACGGTATCGTCGATAAAGCTGTCCATCTTCCAGTCGCCGTGACAGCCGCAAACATTATACAGGAAATTGCGAAGAATTTTAAAACCGAACTGCGTGTGAGTTACCTCCGGGTGGAACTGCACGCCGTATATTTTCTTTTCTTCGTTTTCATAAGCCGCTATCGGGCAGGCTTCGGTCTTTGCTGTGATTTCAAAACCCGCAGGCATAGTCTTGACCCTGTCGGTATGGCTCATCCAAACTACGCTCGACTCGTCAACGTCGGCAAAAATTTCGGACTGCTTTTTTGTAACCGTAAGGTCGATTTTGCCGTATTCGGACTGTTCCGCAGTCTCAACATTGCCGCCTACCATCCACGAAATAAGCTGGCAGCCGTAGCATATGCCGAGCACGGGTATGCCGAGCTCCAAAATCTCTTTTGTGTAGTGCGGCGAACTCATATCAAATACGGAATTAGGTCCGCCGGTAAAAATAATACCTTTGTAATTGCCCTCTTTGATTTCGCTGAGCGGTACGGTATACGGCAGTATTTCCGCATAGACATTGTTGTCGCGTACACGCCGCGCAATCAGCTGATTATACTGACCGCCGAAATCGAGTACAAGTATTTTCTCCATAAATATCCTCTTAATTATCTGTAAATTATAGCTTCTCTCTCGGGTCCGTTAGATACCATATTTATCTTGTGACCGAGTTCCTTTTCGATGAATTCGACATATTCCTGCGCCTCACGCGGAAGCTCCGAGAAATTGCGGATACCCTTTATATTGCAATGCCAGCCCTTTAATGTGGTAAATACCGGCTTTGCTTTTTTAAGAAGCGAAGTGTTCGGGAAATCCTTTGTGATGTCATCGCCTATTTTGTAAGCCGTGCAAACCTTGATTTCGTCAAGATACGAGAGGCAGTCAAGAGCGGTCATGGCAATCTTTGTAGCGCCCTGGCACTCAACGCCGTAACGGGTTGCAACGCAGTCAAACCAGCCGACTCTTCTCGGTCTGCCTGTGGTAGCGCCGAACTCGCCCTTGTCGCCGCCGTGAATTCTGAGCTCCTGAGCTTCATTTTCGTCAAGTATTTCCGAAACAAACTCGCCTGCGCCGACCGCCGAAGAATAAGCCTTGGTAACGGCTACAACTTCGCTTATGAGATACGGAGGAATTCCGGCACCGACAGCGCCGTAACCTGCCAAAGTCGAGGAAGACGTAACCATGGGGTATATACCGAAGTCCGGATCTTTAAGTGTTCCGAGCTGACCTTCAAGAAGAATGTTCTTGCCCTGCTTTAAAGCGTCCTGAATAAATGCGTGAGTATCGCAGATATAAGGAGCTATCTTTTTCTTGTATTCCATGCAGGTATTGTAAAGCTCATCCTCGTCAAGAAGAGGTTTATGATAAACGTGCTCAAGAATAAGGTTTTTAAGCGTTACTATGTTGTGAAGCTTTGCCTTTAACACTTCATCGTCAAACAGTTCGTTGCACTGAATACCTATCTTTGCGTATTTGTCGCTGAAGAACGGTGCGATACCGCTCTTTGTTGAGCCGAATGCGTTTTTGCCGAGTCTCTCCTCTTCATATGTATCAAGAAGAATATGATACGGCATAAGTATCTGAGCGCGGTCGGATACAAGAAGCTTCGGATTGACGCCTGCTTTTTTAACGTCTTCAAGTTCCGAGCAGAACTTGTTTATATCAAGGGCAACGCCGTTTCCGATGACACAGGTAACATTGTCGTAGCAAACACCGCTGGGCATAAGATGCAATGCAAATCTGCCGTGTTCGTTTATAATTGTGTGCCCTGCATTTGCACCGCCCTGAAAACGAACAACTATGTCTGCTTCGCTCGCAAACATATCCGTAATTTTTCCTTTGCCCTCGTCGCCCCAGTTGGCGCCGACAATTGCTTTTACCATTAGAGTTTCCTCCTTAAAAATTACGTGCCCGAATGCCGAAAGGCAAAACGGACAACTTATTAAACATACATTAGATATTATATATTACACGGCGCGTTATGTCAACGAAAAGCGGAATTTAAAATGGATTTTCGGGTGCATATCAAAGCACACAAAAAAGGAGCCGTAAACAATATGTTACAGCTCCGCTTCAGCATTGTTTTTTATTTTCTTTTACGTTTTACCGTAACTGCAACAGCCGCCGCGGCAGCGCACAAAACAACAGTCGCAGAACCTATTGCCGCATACTTACCGGAAGTTTTCGGAATGCTGCCGGCTTTTACCGTTTTACCCTCCGAGGGGGCGGTCTCGTCCGTTCCTGCCGGTACTGCGGCAGCTCCGGTTAAATCAACGGTAGGACTTATTGCAGATAAATCGATGTTTTGATTATTGGCATCGGTTGAGAAATCGACATTTATCGGGAAGGTGGTTTTGCCGGTCGCTCCATCGTTTACCTTAAATGTTATCGTGGCAACCTCGCCGCCGAGCGGTGCGGTGTCTTTCCAAACGGCATTTATTTTAACCTCGCCTGCCGTGTTTGAATTTGTGGCGCTGACGTCGCCGCTCGAATACTCGGCGGAAACATATGTGAGCAATTTTGCATCGTATGTAAGTGTAAACGAAAGCGTACCGAGCTCCGTATTTTGCGGAAGATAAATTTTTACGGTGACAACCGAATCCTTTGCTTCAGCCGAAGAAGTGAGCTTAAACGGATCCGCCGCAAATACGGGAAATGCGGCAACAAGCAAAATAACAGCCGCAATCAGTACGGAAATTACTTTTTTATTTAACACCTTTTTCATTACAGTATACTCCCTTTCGATTCTTGAACTCAACTCCATTGTTGAATTATACCATTTTATATACACGTTGTCAAATATTTTTGAGCAAATTGCGGCACAAAAGTCTTGTCGAAAGGAACCGAAATAACGGCGCGAACCGCGTCGGTTTTATAAATGCTTCAGACGTTATCACCCGTGAAATTTTCAAGTACGGTGCCGACACAGTTTTCCTCTTCAAGGGCAACCGAATATTCGGGGCAGACATTTCCCCACTTCACGCTCGTGTTGCGAAGTGTAACATTGTCGGCAAAGCGAAGATAAAACCCGGCGTTTTTATGCTTTTCAACCTCTTTATTAAGCCCGGGACGCATATCGTAAAGACCGCAGTCCCACTTTGACGTTTTGGAAAGAGTTACGTCAACGTCGGAAAAGGTCACGTTTTCAACTTTGTTTTCCGCGGTGCCGCATATCATAACTCCGTTTTCGCCGACGCAGGTTATATTGCGGTAAGATATATTTTTGATATGGCCTGCCCTTGTGTTTTCGTCACGGTCAAACGCGGTTATCACTATCGGCTCGGCAGTTCCCCACCAATCGGCGCAAAAGCGGCGCGTACCTATTATAATGTCGGAATATTTGACATTTTCGACATTGCCGCCGTCGCGTATCTGAATTGAAAGTCCGCGGTTGCTGCGTGAAATGACGCAGTTTGAAACTATTATGTTTCTGAAATCACCGACGCCCTCGGTGCCTATTTTTATCGCCGCCGAGGTTGAAATCAGCGTACAGCCGGTTATCAGTATATTTTCACACGGGCCGTATTCGGAATTTCCCTTTGAAGTTTTAAGGCAGATGCAGTCGTCGGCGCACTCTACGTGGCAGCCGCAAATGCGCACGTTGCTGCAGTGATCGGGGTCTATGCCGTCCGAATTTGCAACGTCAAGGTCGTTTAATATATGAATTTCGGATATGAGCACGTCGTCGCAGCCCGCCGGATGGAGGGTCCAAAACGGTGCGTCAACAACGGTGAAATCCTCAAACACAATGTGGTCGCAATCTTCAAAATACATAACCGTGGGACGCGGATAAAAATCGCCGGTAACATAGTATTTATCTTTTCTCTTTACAAAGCTGTGGCCGTTTGCGTCGATTTTTCCGCCGCCCGTTATTGCGGCGTTATCCGCTTTGTACGCATATATAAAAGCAAACGACGGCTTGCCGGTAACGGGGTTGCCTATAAGAGTGTTGGTCTCGTCATTTATGAAGTCACATGGTCTGAAATAGCCGTTTATATCTGAGGTCGCTTTTAAAACCGAGCCCTTTTGCAGATGGAGTTCCACATTTTTCTTTAATATAACCGAGCTCGAATAATATGTTTTTCCGCTCTCAAGAACTACGGTTCCGCCGCCGTTTTTTTCGGCTTCGTCGATTGCGGACTGTAAAGCCTTTGAATCGTCGGTTGCTCCGTCGCCGAGGGCGCCGTAATTTTCGGGAAAGTAAAATTTCATTTTATCACCTACATAAAAGTCCGCGCACGATAATGCTCGCACGCGGAAAATGTTATTTAACGTAAATCGAAAGAGCCTTTTGCATGGTCTTGCTTGCCACGGGGATAGCCACCGACGCGCCGCCGCCGCCGTTTTCAACGACTACGACTATCGCAAGCGGAAGATCCTCGCGCTGCGAATAACCCACAAACCATGCGTGGGGTCTTGCTCCGCCCTCTTCGGAGCTGACCTCCGCGGTACCGGTTTTACCGCACATTTTAAGGTTGGGGAATTTATTGTCGCCGTATGCGTTTTTGACATTCGAGCGAAGCATATCGTTCATTTTTGATGCGGTATCTGAAGAAATAAGCTGTGTTGCCGAGCCGGGTTTCGCTTCGTAAATCGTCTTGCCCGTCTGCGACGTTATTTTGCCGACAAGATACGGCGATACCGAAGAACCGCCGTTAGCCACCGCGCCGACAATAGACAGCATCTGGCACGGATTTATGCGTGTGGTATACTGGCCTACGCCTGACCAGCCTACATCGAGGTCCGACGCACCCGTCACGTTGAACGAACTCTTTGCGAGCCTTATATTTCCGACATACATCTGATTACCGAGCCCCAGCTCCTTTGCCGTAGCCATAAGCTTGTCGGGTCCGAGCTCTATCGCAATCTGTGCAAACGCACTGTTGCAGGACTCATTGAGAGCCTTTTCAAAACCTATTGTGCCGTGAACTCCGAGACATTTTACGGAGCTGCCGCCGACCTTGTATTCGCCGGTACATTTGAATGTTTGCGAATTGATGTCGGGGATATTTTCAATGGCGCAAATCGAAGTTATTATTTTGAAGGTCGAACCGGGAGTATAAACACCCGAGAAAAATCTGTTTAAATAAACGCCGTCATAAGCGCCCGTTTTATCGTTATTTATGCTTGAAACGGGCTTGTTTGCAATATCGTAAGACGGGCTTGATACAACGCATAAAAGCTGACCCGTTTTGTAATTATAAACGCCGACAGTGCCCTTGTTATTGCCGAGGGCGCTGTATGCCGCCGCACAGAGCTGCGCGTTTATTGTGAGATTTACGTCATTGCCCTTGCCGTATTTTTTCAGATTATATATGCCGTCCACAAAATTGTAGCCGGTTATGACGTCCTTATACGACGTCTGAACGCCCGTTGCAACATAGCCCTCGGAGTCGCCTACCGTGTGCATTGTCGCGGTTCTTACGGTTTTGTCGCTGTTATATACACGTTTGCCGTCCTTTGTTTCCGCAAGCACCGCTCCGGTTTCGTCCTTAATGCTTCCCGCTACCGACAGCGTGCCCGACGAATACAGATGCCTGTTTGCCTTTTTCATAGCCCACGAATCGGCGTTCGTGTAAAATGTGTAAAACAACACGACGAGCCCTGCTAAAAATGCCGCTATAAACACATATAGCACCCAGGCTCTTTTTGACATGGTTTTCATTGTTTCACACTTCCTTTCGGCAGATTTTATTTAATGCTTTCCGCTGCTACCTTATCGTACCGTTTGTACGTCTTGACATCAATAGCCTTTATAAACGCCACAAGTCCCCAGCAGCACATCATACTCGAACCGCCTCGGCTGATGAACGGCAGCGTAACACCCGTCCACGGGAGAAGATCGGTAACGCCGAACACGTGCAGAGCCGCCTGGAAAAGAAGAAGCCCCGACGCGGCGCACGCGGCTATTGAGTAGAAAGACGAACGGGCTGCCACGGCATAGCGTATGCTGTAAACCACGAGGGCAACGAAGGTCAGAAGTACGGCAAACGCTATAATAATGCCGAATTCCTCGCAGACCATACCGAAAGCCAAATCCTCCGTGGCGGCATATACATATCTCAGTTTGCCGTTGCCTATTCCGAGGCCGAAAAGTCCGCCGCTGACGGAATATATGAGAAGTCTCGCCTGCTGGTAGCCGCGGTCGTTTGCGTACTCCCAGACATGGCGGTATGTTTCGAATCGTTTTGCGACATAGGGCTTAAACGTAAGCACAAGTCCGCCGCCGCCGAGTGCCGCCGCGCATACAAGGAATATCGTCTTTATATCTCCCGAGCGCAGGAACGCCATTATTAAGAATGTAAAGAAGAATATAAGCGCCGTACCGAAATCCTTCATAAGGAACAGACAGCCTATGCACGAAAGCGCAAATATAAGATATTTTGTAAGGCTTCTCGTGGATTGCAGGTATTCAAGCGTTGCCGCGCCTACAAAGACAAAGCCTATTTTTACTATTTCGGACGGCTGTATCGAAACGCCGCCTATTCTTATCCAGTTATACGCGCCGTTTATATTGTGCGCCAAAAGTCTTGTGGCAACAAGTGTCAAAACCGAAACCACCGCCACGGGCACACGCAGTTTTACTACTCGGTCTATATCGCTCAGCACCCAAAGCATAACTATAAACACCGCAATACCCATAATAACGGCGGCAAGCTGAACAAACGCCTTGTCGGGATACACGCTCGTAGTCAGGGTAAGGCCTATGCCGGTAAGGAAAAATGCTATAAGCTCTATTTCAAAGCTCTTGCGGTGCAAAACCGCGCCGAAAAATATAAAATAAGCCCACTCGATAGCTATATAAGCGCCGAATACTATATATAAGGTAGTCAGCGGTATATCGGGGCTGTTCATATTTATCTGAACGGCGCAAACGAGCTGAAAAACAGTCATTATTATAAGCAGAATAAGCCAATTTACGGGCTTTCTGTATTTTTTGGTTCTCTTCTTTTTTTGCTTCTTACGAGTGTTTTCCTGAGCCAAAAGCGCGTCCTCCGTTTCTTTGAATTAGGTTTTCTCTTTCGTTTTATTCGCGGAAGAGGAAGCTGTAATCGCCTATCGAAATTATATCGCCGTCATACAGCGGGAATGCGCCGAACACCTCTTCGCCGTTTAAAAGCGTACCGTTTTTGGAGTTGAGGTCCGCAACATACCAGCCGTCCTTTGCGGGATAAACCTCGGCGTGCTCGCCGGAGACGTTTTGCATCGGCAGGCATATATTGCAGGTTCTGTCGCGCCCTATAAGGCAGGTACCGTTTAAATAGAACGCGCTGTTGTCGGCAAGATTTACAAGCCTTGTGGCGTTTGTGAAGTCGACCTTTTTGCCGTCCTCCGATTCTTCGCTCTCAACGCCGTAGCCGTTTGAGGTGAACTTCATAACCGCATTTCCGAATGAGACCGTATCACCGTCAATTATCTTGGCGGATTTTTTTATCTGCTCGCCGTTTACGTAAACTCCGGTTTTCGACTCCGTATCAAAAACATACCAGCCGTCTTTTCTGAGAGCCAGAACGGCGTGGAAACGCGATACCGTGCCGTACTTTCTGAGCGATATATCGCACGAGCGCGAACGGCCTATCGAGGTTTCCCAATTTCGTATCTCAATCTCGCTGTCGTCGGCAAGATTTATCAGCGTAGCCATAATCTCGCGGCGCGGTCTGAGCCTGAAAAGGGAAAAAATGCACCGGAGAAGTATTATAAGCGCAAGAAACGCCAAAACATATCGCGACAGGAATTCAAACTGAGTTAAAAACTGCTCCAACCGGCACACTCCTTTCAAAACTGTATAATACACTTTAAGAATACATTTAAAATGCCGAAAAGTCAATAAAAATACTTTTTGTTTGCCCGCGAGTATCATTTTCGGACTTACAAGTTTCTTCCGTCTTTCTTGACAACGGCGCGTGCGGATATTATACTTATTAAAATGCTAAAAATGGGGTGGAAGCTTTGAAAATGACCAAATCTCTCTACGGCAAAACCGCCGACGGCAAAGAAGTCTTTTCATTTACAATAAAAAACGAAAGCGGAGCCGAAATCGAACTGCTGAGTTACGGCGCTACGCTCAATAAAATATCGGTACCAGACAGAAACGGAGCTTTTGCGGACGTACTCGTCGGCTTTGACACTATGGAGGGTCAGCTGAGCTGTACGGATTCGCAGGGGCGCACCGTCGGCAGAGTCGCAAACCGCATTTCCGGTAACGGCATCACCATAGACGGCAAAAATTATCAGATAACAAAAAACATCGACGGTAAATTTACCCTCCACGGCAATCACGAATACGAAAACGCCGTTTGGGACTATGAAATACTCGGCGACGACAGCGTTAAATTCTCATATTTCAGCGCCGACGGAAACGAGGGCTTCCCGTCAAATCTGCAAAACGAAGTCACCTTTACGTTCACCGATAAAAACGAGGTCAAAATACACTATGACTGCAGACCGGACGGCAAAACGCCGATAAACGTCACAAATCACTCATACTTTAACCTCGGCGGATACGCTTCGGGCGACATACTCTCTCACGAAATGCAGATTTTTGCAAAATACTTTACGCCGATGGATGAGGACAGCATACCGACAGGCGAAATCAGAAGCGTTGAGAACACGCCGTTTGACTTCAGAATACCGAAGAAAATCGGCAGAGACGTTTCCGCTCCTTACGAACAGCTTATAATAGGCAGGGGCTACGACCACAACTTCTGCCTCGAAAACTACACGGGCGCTCTGCGTGAATTCGCCATGGTTTACGACCCCGAAAGCGGCAGAAAGATGACGTGCTATACCGATCTTCCCGGAGTTCAGTTTTACATAGGCAACTATATGGACGGCTCGCAAATCGGCAAAGGTAAGCTGCCCCTCACGCACCGCTCCGGTTTCTGCCTTGAAACGCAGTACTATCCGAACGCTTTAAACAACCCCGATTTTATACAAAATCTGTTTGACGAAAACCATCCGTTCGTATCGGACACGGTATATCGTTTTTCGGCGGAATAAGCCGCAAAAGAAAGGAAAACAAAAATGGCAGAAGAAAACACAACCGGCCTTGAGAGAATATTTCTCTCGGCTCTCGTATATAACCGCACAGGCGTACTTTTGCGCGTGGCAAGTCTTTTTGCGAGACGCGGCTACAACGTAATAAGCCTTACCGTAGCCGAAACGGAAAATCCCGTCTATTCGAGAATAACAATAGTTTCCGACGTTGAACCCCACAAATTTTTACAGGTGGAGCGTCAACTCTCAAAGCTTGAGGACGTAATAAAGGTAGTAAGGCTCAATGAATCGCGCCTTGTATCCTCCGAGCTCTTGCTTATAAAGGTTCACGCCACAAACAGCCAGCGCACAGCCGTGCTTAAAACAATCAACGGCTTCGGCGCCAAGGTAAAGGATATAGGTCACACCACAATAACCGCCGAGCTTACCGGTCTGCCGTCGCTTATCGACAAATTCATAGGCAAAATGGCAAAGCACGGCATAATAGAGCTTTCACGCTCGGGTCTTACCGCACTTGAGAGCGGCGATACAAACATAAAAGGAATCGAGGAATAACAGGATGTCAATGACAATGACCCAAAAAATACTTGCGTCGCACGCCGGCCTTCCGTCGGTTTCGGCAGGTCAGCTCATAGAGGCCAAACTCGACCTCGTGCTCGGCAACGACGTAACTTCGCCCGTCGCCATAAACGAGATGGCAAAAAAGGGCTTTAAAGATGTATTTTCGACAGACAAAATAGCCCTTGTTATGGACCATTTCACGCCCAACAAGGATATTAAATCAGCCGAAAACGTTAAGCAGGTTCGCATTTTTGCAAAAGAAAAAGGAATTAAAAATTTCTTTGATGTGGGCAAAATGGGTATAGAGCACGCGCTTCTTCCCGAGAGCGGTCTCGTTATTTCCGGCGACGCGGTTATAGGCGCCGACTCACACACCTGCACATACGGTGCACTCGGCGCTTTCTCTACGGGCGTGGGCTCCACCGACATGGCGGCAGGTATGATTTCGGGCAAGGCTTGGTTTAAAGTTCCGTCGGCAATTAAGGTTGTGCTCAGAGGCACTTTGCCCGAATTTGTCAGCGGCAAGGATGTAATACTTCACCTTATAGGCAAAATAGGCGTTGACGGCGCAAGATACCGTTCGCTCGAATTCACGGGAGACGGCGTCGGCGCTCTCTCTATGGACGACCGCTTCTGCATAGCGAATATGGCAATAGAATGCGGCGCCAAAAACGGCATATTCCCGGTAGACGCCAAAACTCTCGAATACATAAACGGCAGAACCGACAGACAGCCCCGTATATTTGAGGCGGACGAAGACGCCGAGTATGACGAGACAATAGAGATAGACTTAAATAAGCTGAAGCCCACGGTTGCATTTCCGCATCTTCCCGAAAACACTCACACCGTTGACGAGATTGAAAAAATCGACATTGACCAGGTAGTTATAGGTTCGTGCACAAACGGAAGAATAGAGGATATGCGTGCGGCGGCTTCGGTCTTAAAGGGCAGAAAGGTAAAAGACGGCGTTCGCGTTATAGTAATTCCGGCTACGCAAAAGGTTTACCTGCAATGCATTAAAGAGGGCCTTACCGAAATATTCGTAGAAGCGGGCGCGGTTGTATCGACCCCGACCTGCGGACCGTGTCTCGGCGGGCATATGGGCATACTCGCAAAGGGCGAAAGAGCCGTTTCCACCACAAACCGCAACTTTGTGGGCAGAATGGGACACCCTGAGAGCGAAGTATATCTCGCGAGCCCCTTTGTAGCGGCGGCAAGCGCCGTTACGGGCTACATATGCTCACCTCGGGAGCTCATGTAAGGAAGGAACGATTTATATGAAAATACAGGGTAAAGTTCATAAATACGGCGACCATGTGGATACGGACGTCATAATTCCGGCAAGATACCTCAATTCCTCCGACCCGAAGGATCTTGCGGCTCATTGCATGGAGGATATAGATAAGAACTTTGTAAGCAACGTAAAAGAGGGCGACATAATAGTTGCAGGCGTAAACTTCGGCTGCGGTTCTTCGCGAGAGCACGCTCCGCTTGCAATTAAGGCGGCAGGCGTTTCCTGCGTAATCGCAAAAAACTTCGCAAGAATTTTTTACAGAAACGCGCTTAATATAGGTTTGCCGATTCTCGAATGCCCCGAAGCAGGCGACGAAATCGAGCAGGGCGACGATGTTTCGGTAGATTTCGACAGCGGTATAATAACCGACAATACAACCGGCAAAAGCTACAAAGCAGAGCCGTTTCCGCCGTTCATACAAAACATAATCAAAAAGGGCGGGCTGTTGTCGTCGCTTAAATAATCCGAAAAAGGGGGATGTAAAAGCTGTGTTTCTTTACATCCCTCTTTATGTTTAATTTTAAAAATTTTACAAATTTGTTCACATATTATTTTTAAATATAATTTATAATTTCAGCATAACAGAGGTTTGAAAGGGTGGTATTTTATGCCAAACGAAAAAATACTCGTCGTCGATGACGACACCAACATCTGCGAGCTTTTAAGGCTTTATCTCGAAAAAGAGGGCTACGTCGTAAAAATAGTTAACGACGGTGTGTCGGCAATAAACGCATTCAAGCAGGAAAATCCCGACCTTACGCTGCTCGACATAATGATACCGAAGCTCGACGGCTGGCAGGTATGCCGTGAAATAAGGAAGTTTTCGGACAAGCCCATAATAATGCTCACCGCCAAGGGCGAGACCTTTGACAAGGTTTTGGGTCTTGAACTCGGCGCGGACGACTATGTTACAAAGCCGTTCGACACAAAAGAGGTTGTGGCAAGAATAAAAGCGGTACTTCGCCGCACAACTTCGGCTTCGGGCGCAAACGACGTCAAAGAGGTCAATTACGACAAGCTTTCCATAAACCTTACAAATTACGAGATGAAGGTCAACGGAGTTCCCGTAGACACTCCCCCGAAAGAGCTCGAGCTTATATATCATCTCGCCTCAAATCCCAACCGTGTATTTACGCGCGATCAGCTTCTTGACGAGGTTTGGGGATTTGACTACTACGGCGACTCAAGAACGGTAGACGTTCACATTAAGCGTCTGCGCGAAAAGCTTGAGGGCGTTTCCGACAAATGGGAATTGAAAACCGTTTGGAGCGTAGGCTACAAATTTGAGACTAAGGACTGATAAGAATGCAGCAGAGCGTAAAGGCACGTTTCAAAACGGCATTGCACCGCACCTACCGCAAATTCAGTCATCAGTCGCTGTTCACTAAATTCCTGTCGGTATTTGTGGCAATGGTACTCATATGCTTTTTGCTTTTGGGAGTAACGCTCGGCGTGTTCCTCTCAAATTACTGGTCGAGCCAGAAAGAGCAGCTTCTTTCTTCCAATGCAAAAAACATAGCGGACACCACCTCTTCCGTACTCTCATCAAGAATACAGACCGACACCTCCGGTTCAATCGCGATGATTTGCAGTAACCTCTCGATGATTTCGGACGCTATCTCCGCCGACATCTACATAACCGATACCTCGGGCAACATAATATTGTGCAAGGACGTTATAACGCAGAATTACAGCGTCTCAAACAACGGCAGATGCAGTCTGCACGGCGGCTACACGATACCGCAGGACGTTATAGACGAGGCTGAAAACGGCGACTATTTTGCAAGAAGCACCTTAAACGGCGTTTACATGAAAAAACAGCTCGTCGCGGCGGAACCGGTTAAAGTCGGTGATGAAACCGCAGCCATTGTTTTTGCGGTGGCGCCCATGACGGCAGGTTTTGCAAATTATGCGGTAAATATCCTTAAAATGTTCATTTTTGCCTGCCTTATGGCGTTCTCGGTCGGCTTTATCGCGGTATATTTTCTCACCGCTTCTCTTATAAAACCGCTCCACGATATGTCGGAGGCGACAAAGGCTTACGCGGAGGGCGATTTCGGTCCGAGAGTAAAGGTAAAGGGCGACGACGAGCTCGCCGAGCTTGTACGCGCATTTAACAAAATGGCGTCCGACCTGTCGCTTCTTGAAAGCTCGCGGCGAAGCTTTGTGGCAAACGTCTCGCACGAGCTTAAAACTCCTATGACAACCATAGGCGGCTTTATAGACGGAATTCTTGACGGCACCATTCCCGAAAGCCAGCAAAAACACTATTTGAGCATTGTCTCGGATGAGACCAAGCGACTTTCAAGGCTTGTTACGGCAATGCTGAATATGTCAAAAATCGAGGCGGGCGAATTAAAGCTGAACCCGAAGTCGTTTGACATAAGTGCGGAAATATTCAACGTGCTGTTGTCGTTTGAGCAGATAATAGACCGCAAGCACATTGAAATATCGGGGCTTGACAAGCTTCAGCCCGTAATGGTTACCGCCGACGAAGATATGATACATCAGGTCATATATAATCTTGTGGACAACGCGGTTAAATTTACCGAGAACGGCACCATAAGCGTTTTTGTCACGACCGATGACAGCAACACGCTCATAAAAGTCGTAAACACGGGCGCAGGCATTTCATCGGAAGAGCGCGAAAAAATATTCGAGCGTTTCTACAAGGTGGATAAATCGCGCAGTTATGACGTTAAGGGCGCGGGACTCGGACTTTATATATGCAAAACCATAGTCGAAATGCACGGCGGCTCCATAGGCTGCAACAGCGAAGAGGGCAAATACACCGAATTTTGGTTTACAATACCGAAATATCTGCCGCCGAAGCAGCAGTAAAAGTATTCAGAATATTAAAAACGAGTTAATAATTTTGTAATAACCGTCGGTTATGATTATGACAACGATAAGAAAAAAGCTCTTATCTTCATCTGATAAATCAAGGAGATCTTTTTATGGACGATTTCAATAACAACTCGGCTCCGGAAAACGAGCAGCAAAACACCCCGGAAAGCTCGGGCAATTCTCAAGGTACAAATCCGAGCGGCAACGACGCTCAGAGAGCAAACAGCGGCAGCCCCTATAACGGCGGCTATCAGCCGAACAACGGTTACCCCTACTCGAGCGGCAACGGCGGAAATTCCGGCAACGGTTACGGTTCCGGCGGCAACTATAATTCCGGCAACGGATATTACGGCAATAACGGCGCGTACCGTCCGAATTCGACATACAGCGGAAACAACAGCTATGTTTATTACGGAAATTCAAATCAACCGCCGAAAAAGCCCGTTAACAACAAGCCGTCCAAGCATAAAAAAGGCGGCGTTACAGCACTTATAATCGCTGTTGTGGTTTGTGTGGCACTCGGAGTTACGGGCATTGCGGTTTCTCTCGGCAATAAAAACAGCGCTAAAAAGCAGACAAGCGAAAAAACTTCCGCAGACAGCTCAACCGTTACGATAAACGACACCCCCACGGCGTCCTCTACCGACAAGAGCGGCAGTCTTACAGCGGCAGGCGTTTACGACAAGATAAAGGACAGCTCCGTCGGCATACTCGTATACTCCGACAGCCGTTCTTCCTCGGCGTCCGGTCAGGGCTCGGGCGTTATAGTCGGCGAAGACAGCAGCAAGCAGTACACATATATTATGACCTGCGCTCACGTAATTTCGGGCGGCGGCTCCGTCAGAGTTCAGCTCTCCGACGAAACGCAGTACGACGCTACCGTAGTGGGATATGATTCAAAAACCGACATCGGCGTTTTAAAAATCAAGGCTACCGGTCTTAAAGCCGCGGAATTCGGCGACAGCGACAAGCTCTCCGTAGGCGAAACGGTTTACGCGATAGGCAACCCCGGCGGAACGGCATTTGCAGGTTCGTTCACAAACGGTATCGTATCCGCGATTTCGCGCCCCGTAAACAGCCAGATAGGCTATGAGATGATTTGTATTCAGCATACGGCGGCGATAAACCCCGGCAACTCCGGCGGCGCTCTCGTCAATGAATACGGTCAGGTCATAGGCATAAACTCATCTAAGATTGCAAGCACGGATTACGAGGGTATGGCATTCTCCGTTCCGAGCGTTACCGCAAAGGAAGTTTACGACGAAATAGTTGCAAACGGCTATGTTACTAACAGACCTAAGCTCGGAATAACCTATTCGCCGGCGTCTTCAAGTCAGATGTACAGTATGATAGTAAGCCTTAAGGATCTCCCGGCAGGTTCCTTGATAGTTCAGAGTGTTCAGTCCGATTCAAGCCTTGCGTCTCAGGACGTAAAGCAGGGCGACTTAATTACCAAGGTCAACGGCAAGGACCTTGACAGCGCAGACGATCTTCCGGACCTTATCGATAAATCTGCCGTGGGCGATACGCTTACGCTTACGATTTGCAGAATAGACAGCAATTACAACATCAATGAATTTGAAGTAAAGGCAACCCTCGTTGAGGATAAGGGCGATTCCTCTTCCGTAAAGACGGAGTCCACAACACGCAGCAACTCGTACAATCCGTTCAGCGCATACGGTTACGGCAACTGATAAGCTGCCGCAGCACAAGCGCTCCGGTTTAAATAAAAAAGTGAAGCCACGGTTAGCGCTAACCGTGGCTTCGTCAATTTTATCTTGCCGCGTCCGACACAGCCTCGCTTGCGGCTTCGCCCGCACCTGTCGCCGCGTCGTTTACTATGTCGCCCGCACCCGTGATAACGTCGCCTGCTATATCGGCGGCTCCGGTAACAACATCACCGACAACATCTCCGGCACCGGTGACTGCGTCACCTACGGCGTCGCCTGCGTTTGTAACCGCATTTTGCGCGGCGGAGCGAGTAGTATTTCCGTTTCCGGTAACGGCTCCGTCCTCCTTTTTACCGCAGGATGAGAACACGGCGCAAACAAGAAGCACGGCGAGCAAAACAGCTGCAACAGCCTTTTTCATATCTATCACCACAATCTTTCTTTTGTCTCATTTCGGACAAAATTATTATTTCCGTATTTTTTCTTTTTATTATTTTGTCAGGATTCCGCCGTCGGAATACAAAAGCAGAAGTATATCGTCCTCATAGCCCGTTTTTGTATCAATATAGACGAGCACCTCATTACCGTCCTTATCGGCGCAATGAAATTCCCAGCAATCCTTTTCGCCCTTGCTCTTTGTCGGAATTACGGCTCTTTTTGAATCGAGCACCGTTAAAAGTCCGCTGACGGATTTTTGAGCGTCCGCCTGTGACAAAATATCGGAGCTTAAATTGCGCTCGGTATGATTCATAATATAGCCCTTGGCGTCAAATGACGCAATATCACCAGTTTCGAGATTTACGCCTACCTTTATGAGATCGGGATAATAAATAACACCGTCCTTTTTGTAGGCATAATTTACGGTGCAGACCCCGTCCGATGTGCTGTAATAGCTCTCCTTCATATCGGCATAGCCGTGAGACGATAAAAATTCGGAAGCCTTTTTCAGTGCATCGGCTGTTTTCAGCTTCGCTTCGCCTGCAAAGGACGAGTCGAGCATATATATAACATATCCGCCGCTTTTGGTTACGGCAACCGTCTTATTATTATGAGAAAAACAATACGCAGGCACATTTCCCGACTCTTCGCTTAAAAACGATATTTCATTTTTGTCGCAGCCGAGAAAGGCAGCTGCCGCATCAAGGGCGTTTTCCTTTGATATTTCTTTTGCTCCGCTCGTCATTTTCGGCTGAGCCGACATAATATGGTCGGAAAACGGGCCGTCATAAATAAGCGTGGGATAATCGCTCAGGGACTGCTGTGCGTCCTCCATATCGCCTGCAAGATATTCCGTCTTTTCACCCGTTAAGGCAAGCCCGCCGCTTTTTTGTGAAAAGCTGAAGCTTCCGTCGAACATATCCGCGCGTATATTTGAAACCTCTCCCGACAGCGCATCGCAAAACGTGATAAGGGAGCGGAGATTTTCACGTTCCTCGTCGGAGATGCTTTCGCCTGAGGCAACCTTGCGGTTTAAGGTCTCGGTGAAATCGCCGACCTGCGATAAAAATTTATATGTGTTTTCGAGATTTGTATTTTCAAGCGGAAGCACGGAAAGCGAGCTTTTTGCCGCAAGAGTCTCTCTTGACAGCTCCGACGCCATACCGCTCAGCATCGGCGGAGTGCTTGAATACACCCCTTTTTTGAGGCTTGTACCTATTTCACGCAGCCTTCCGTCAAGCTCTGTAAGAGCTCGCTGCTGCGACAAAGTAATCTGTCTTTTGTATTTTGACGCGCGCACATTGCCGCATATCGACGCTGCGACAAGCACCGCCGCAAGTGCTGCGGCAAAGGATACAACGCGCACATAGGAGCGTCTTTTCATCTTCTTTTCCATAATTTTCACCTCTGCGATATTTTTCGCAAAAAAAACATAAATATACTTGAAAAAAGCCGCTTATTTATTTGCCAAACCGCACCTTATAGTGTATAATAATATACTGATTAAGTTTGAATTAAAGGAGCGGTCAAAATGGAATGTTATCTTGACAACAGCGCAACCACAAAACCCTGCAAAGCCGCTGTTGACGCAGAAATTTCCGCGCTGACCGAGCTTTACGGAAATCCGTCGTCGCTTCACCAAAAAGGCGTTGACGCATATATGCTTCTCGAAAAAAGCCGCAGTACGATTGCCGCAAGTTTAAAAGCCGACGCGGGCGAAATATATTTCACTCCCTGCGGCACGGTTTCAAACAACACGGCGATATTCGGCGCCGTCGGCGCAAAAAAACGACTCGGCAAAAAAATAGTCACTACGGCACTGGAGCATCCGAGCGTTGAAAAATGTATGGAACGCCTTGAGGAAAACGGTTTTGAAGTCGTGAGAATACAGCCTCAAAGCGACGGCAACACAAGTTTGTCCGATTTTGAAAACGCGATTGACGAAAACACGATTTTGGTATCGGTAATGGCTGTCAACAACGAAGTCGGCTCTGTGATGCCCGTAGAAAATCTCAAGAAAATCATAAAGAGCAAAAATTCCCCCGCGCTTCTGCACGTTGACGATGTGCAGGGATATATGAAAATCCCGCTCTACCCAAAAAACTGCGGAATAGACCTTATGAGCGTCAGCGCACACAAGGTTCACGGTCCTAAGGGCGTGGGAGCGCTTTATATAAATAAAAACGTACGCATAAACCCGTATATTCTCGGCGGCGGTCAGGAAAGCAATATGTGCTCGGGAACTCAGGGTATGCCGGCGATAGCAGGCTTTGCCGCCGCTGTCGAAAGCGGAGGAAGCGTCGAAAAAAATCTGAAGTATACGGCGGAGCTCAATCTCCGTCTGAGAGAGCGGATAAAAGAAATTCCGGGAGTACATATAAATTCCCCCGAAAACGCTCTGCCGTACATCATCAATATTTCCATAGACGAAATACCGTCTCAGGTATCGGTAAACTTCTTTTCGATGAACGGCGTTTACATTTCGGCAGGCTCGGCTTGCTCTAAGGGCCACAGAAGCGACGTACTGCAAAATATGGGTCTTTCGCCCGACAGGATAGATTCCGCGATAAGAATAAGTCTCTCAAACGACACGAAAAAAGAAGAAATCGACTGTTGCGCCGAGGTAATCAAAAGCGCCGCGGAAAAACTCAGAAAACACAAAGGATAAAGCTATGAAAGAGATAATACTTATAAAAAACGGGGAGCTTGCGCTGAAAGGTCTTAACCGCTCGTCATTTGAGTCAACGCTCGCAAAAAACATCAAAAGGCGTCTTCAGTCGCTCGGAAAATTCAAGGTAATCCGTTCGCAGTCAACAATAACCGTAGAGCCTTTTGACGAGAGCTTTGATATGGAAGAGGCGGAGGACCGCATTTCACGCATATTCGGCATTGCGGGCTATGAGCGCGCCGCCGCAGTAGAAAAGGATATGGAAGTAATCCTCAAAACGACTCCCGTGTATTTAAGCGAGGCTCTTAAAAACGCTTCGACCTTTAAGGTGGAGGCAAAACGCGCCGACAAAACCTTCCCCTTAAAATCACCCGAAATATGCTGTGATGTCGGCGAGGCGGTTTTAAACGCTTTTCCGCACATCAGAGTCGATGTTAAAAATCCCGATTTGACCATAGTAATAGAAATCCGCGAAAATGCGGCTTACATTCACGGCGACCAGAAAAAGGGCGCAGGCGGTATGCCCGTCGGCACGGGCGGCAAAGCGGCGCTGCTTATCTCGGGCGGAATCGACAGCCCCGTTGCAGGCTGGATGATGGCAAAACGCGGTGTTGTTTTAAATGCCGTGCATTTTGCCTCTCCCCCGTTCACTTCGCCCATGTCCGAAATGAAGGTTCACGACCTTCTCGCAAAGGTAGCCAAATACAGCGGTACAATCAAGCTTATGACGGTACCGTTTACCGAGATACAGGAAAACATACGCGATAAATGCCCCGAGGAGCTTTTCACCCTCATTATGCGGCGCTATATGATGCGTATATCAAATATCCTTGCCGAAAAAGAGGGGTGCGAGGCTATTGTCACGGGAGAGAGCGTAGGTCAGGTGGCAAGCCAAACCCTTACGGCGATGATGTCTACCGACAGCGTTTCGCGCTTACCGGTGCTTCGTCCGCTTGTCGGTATGGATAAAAACGAAATAGTCGTTCTTTCGAGAAAGATAGATACATTTGATATTTCGATAAGACCGTTTGAGGATTGCTGTACGGTATTTACACCGAAGCATCCGCGTCTTCACCCGAAGGCCGACGAAATCGAAAAAGCCGAGTTATCTCTTGACAGCGACGCGCTCATAAGCCGCGCGGTTGAGGGCGTAAAACAGGAGCTTATCACATTTTAAAGGATAACCGTTATGAGTATTGAAAAGCAGACAGTAGAACTTCTCAAAAGCAAAAAAATGAAGCTTGCCACGGCAGAGAGCTGTACGGGCGGACTTATTGCGAAACGCATTACCGACGTATCGGGCTCTTCCGAAGTGTTTGAGGGCGGCGTTGTCTGTTATTCAAACCGCTTTAAAGAAAACGTGCTCGGAGTTTCCCGCGAGACGCTTAAAAAATACGGCGCCGTAAGCCAAGAAACCGCGCGCGAAATGGTAAGAGGGGTTTTGTCTCTTACAAAGGCGGATATAGCCGTTGCCGTTACCGGCATAGCGGGACCGTCCTCGGACGATACAAATAAGCCCGTGGGTCTGGTTTTTATAGCGGTTTCGGACGGCAAAAGCACAATAGTTAAAAAGCTTCTAAACAATTTTACCGGCGACGTCAGAACGCAAAACCGCAACCTCAGCGCAGATACCGCTCTTGAAATGATAATGGAGGCAATACGATGAACGACGATAATGTCATCACCGAAAACACCGTTCCGCCGAAAAAGGGCGGCAAAAAGAAGCAAAGGAAGCCCATGGGCAAGGGCAGTAAATTTATACTCTTTATATCAATAATTGTTTTAATAGTCTCCGGAACCTTCTGTGTAAAATACGGCGTTGACATAATAAAGAGTAAAAAAGAGGCGGCGGAAATAGCAAGTCTTGCGGATCCGCAATTCGACGTGCCCGAATATGATTACGGAGACACGGTTTTTCCGGACGGTATTCAGGAAAAATACAAAAAAGCGTATTCCGTAAACCCCGACCTTGTCGGCTGGATAAAAGTTCCCGGTACAACCATAAATCATCCCGTTGTGCACGGCTCCGACAACAACTACTATTTAAGGCGCAACTTCTACGGCAACTACGAGCGCCGCGGAACCCCGTTTGTCGATTACCGCAATACGATAACCGACGGCGAATTTGACACAAACACCATTATTTACGGTCATAATTACCTCGATTCCACGATGTTCTCGGACGTTGAAAAATACAAGGACATCGAATTTTGGAAAGCAAACCCCGTAATTGAGTTTGACACTATCTATCACGATTACAAATGGAAAGTCATAGCGGTCTTTTTGACAAATGCGGATGAAAAAGACGACAACGGCTATGTTTTCAATTACATATATCCGTTTATGAGCGGCGATAATTACGCCGAGTATTTTAACGAGATTGCGTCGCGTTCGCTCTATTCGACGGGAATAGACGTAAACACCGACGACAAAATACTCACCCTCTCGACCTGCACGCGCGATATGGATATTTCAACGCGCCGCGGCGAGACGAATGCCCGCTGCGTACTGGTTGCAAGGCTCGTAAGAGACGGTGAAAGCGAAGAGGTTGACACTTCGCTTGCTACGGTAAACGAAAATCCGCGTTACCCGCAGATATGGTATGACAAATATAAAAAGACAAACCCCTATAAAAACGCCGAAAGATGGTACCCGAAAGGAGTGAGAGCTTAAATGAGCAAAAGCAGGAATGAAAAAAACAACGATCAAGAGCTTTTATCATTTGAAGAGCTTAAAAATAAGGTGAACAAGGAAACCGCAAAGGGTGAAAAGCCAGACAGCGAGATAAACGATTTGCTCTCTGCCCTCGGCGACGAGCCGAAGGACAAAGCGCAGTCCGAGCAGAAAAACGAACAGTCGGTTAAAGACGAGCCGTTGCATACCGAAAAGACGGAGCGTCAAGACCTTGAGGACAAACCGACGGAAGAAAGCGAAAAGAAAGAAAACGAAGTCGTCGATAAAAACACCGACAGAATCTACAACGATATTTTGTCTGCCATAAACGACAATTCGCAAAACGAAAACGAGCAGACTTCAAGAAGAAACAAATATTCCGGTGACGAAAACCACTTCATTGATATTACAAATCAATATCAGAAGCCGCGCGAGGAAGAAAAAGCTCCCGCCGAAAACGTCGCAATAGTTCGCCCCTCTAAGGACAAAAAGCCGGAAGAAAAGGCTCAGGAAAAACCCGAGGAGGAGAAAAAAGAAGAAAAACCGGAAGAAGAGGAAAAGCCCGTCAAGACTTTCGGCGAGATGTTTAAGAGCGGTCTTGCGTCATTCTTCCCGAACAAGCACGATAAAGTTTCGGAGATAATCCGAAAAGTAATAATGGACGTCTCTGTTTTCACGCTTATCGGCTGTGCCATTTGGTTCGGCGTGCTGATGGGGCAGAAAAACAGCACCAACAAGCAAAATGCCAACATTAAAGGTCAGGTTATCGACGCCGATTCAAATCTTACCGACGAAGAGGCATGGGCGGAATTTTTTGCCAAATACCCCAACGTCACGCTGCCACAGGGTATGATGCCGAAATACGCTTACCTCTACGCCATAAACAACGACCTTGTCGGCTGGATTCGCGTTCCCAATTCGGCAATTGACGTTCAGGTGGTACAGTCCGAGGATAACGACGAGTACCTCAAAAAGGATTTCTACGGCAATTACAGCCGTTACGGCTGCCCGTTTCTCGATTTCCGCTGCGACCCCAAATATCTCAGCCAGAACACGGTAATTTACGGCCATCATATGAGCGACGGTCTCGTATTTGCCGAGCTTGACAAGTACAAAAAGCCCGAGGGCTTTAAGGAGTCGCCGATTATTGAATACGACACTCTGTTTAAGACATATAAATTCAAGGTCTATGCCGTATTTATATCAAACAGCACGCCCGAGCAGGATAACGGCTATCTCTTTTACTACAACACGCCCAAATTCCCGACAAAAGAAAACTTCGACGGATTTATAGCGGCAATAGATGAGAGAAAACTTTATTCCACAGGCGTCAGCGTAGACTATTCGGATAAGCTCATTACATTATCCACCTGCAGTTACGAATTTTCAAATGCAAGACTTGTAGTTGTCGGCAGACTTCTGCGCGACGGCGAGAGCGAAAACGTAGACACCTCGCTCGTCACGGTAAACGAAAATCCGCACTATCCGCAGATATGGTATGATAAAAAAGGTCAAAAGAACCCCTTTGCTTCGGCGGAAAAATGGTACGCCGCCGAATAATCGGTTTTTAATACACATTTATAAACAAGGATGGACAAGGATATGAATTTGAAATTGTTTTCACTTATCTCAGGTGATGACATTCCGGCTACTAAGCTTCAAATCAAAATTTCCGGCAGTCTTAACGCCTTTACCGACGACGATGTATCTTTCAAGAGTTTTTCGTCTCTCAAAGAGATGTTCCCGTCACTCGGCAAAGCGCTCACGGACTCCGAGCTTATAGTTATTGCCGTTGACCCGAAGGTATACGTAAGGACAAAAGCGTTGCTTACAAAGGCACTCTCTCTTGAAATCGAGGAAAATCCGACGGTCAAAAAGGCACTCGGCCGCGCCGCGGAAATTCCCGAGTCGCAAAAGCTGCTTCAGGCGCAGATGCCGAAAGGCGCCGTTCCGTTTTTAACTCGCGACGGTGTAAATTCCGGCTTTGTTATCTCAAAGGGACACCAGCAGATAATGTATCTGCCGCTTGACGACGCGCGCATTGACACGGTGCTTCGCAACGGTGTTATCCCCTATCTTACGAGCGGCGAAACCATGGCTGTCCGCGAGGAGGCTCCCGCTCCGAAAAGCGCGCCCGCAAAGCCGCAGATTCCGGTCAAAAAGCCCGAAACGCCGGCGCCCGAAAAAGCTGCGGAAATTCCGCCCGTACTTCCCGAAAACGTCGGGGAAATTACCGCCAAAACCGTAAACATTCTCCGTGAGAGCGGAAGCAGAGTTGCGGTAAACGGCAATCAGAATTCCGAATACGTAAAATCCTTCGGCTCCGTTTCGCCCGACTTTTTTGAATTTTTCACCTTTACTCCGCACGTTGAGGATAAAGGCGACTTCAATGTTACCGATTACACGGCACAGATGGCAAAATCCGCAAAAGAGCTCGCCTCGGCGGATTTCGGCGCGTGCATTTCGGATATTTGCAATACCGACGGCTGTTCTTACATATGTATAGCCGTTGCAGGCGAAAGCTCCGCGATAGTCAGAAAGCTCTACCAGGAGCCCGACGAAAAGGACGAGAGCTTTATAAAGGACGCCGCGGAAGAGCTTATAGAGCTTATCGGTGAAAAGGCTTCGGGTGAAAACTCGGTCGGCATAGAAATTTCCGGTGAATCCGCCGCAGAGCCCGAAGACGAAAAGCCGAGCGGCAAGGGTAAAAAGGTTCTTGTTTCAATCCTTATAATAATCCTCGCTCTTGCCGTTGCGGCAGGCGCATTTTTCCTTGTGAAATATCAAAGAGACAAAAAAGCCGCAGAGGCGCTCGCAAACACCGCACCCGAAACAACTACCGAAGCGACCACCGCTCCTCCGGAGATGTCAAAGGACACTGTTCCGCTATCTGTTTTTATGTATAACGAAACCGTAAACGGAATTGACAAGGACGATCTCGCGAGAGCGGCCGAGGACGCCGCGAACGCAGAGTCTCAAAGCGACAATACGACAAACGCCAACACACTGCCCGAATACATCGTGCTCAACGGTGTAAAAACGGACGCCAAAAAGGCAATCGCAAAAATTGTAGCTGCGGATATTGACGACAACTACAACTCTGAAGCCATTAAGGCAGACGCCGTGGCCGTTTATACATATTTGAAATACCGCAACACAAACTTTAATGTGAGCGGGCTCAACGCCGCAGAAAACGTGAGCGACAATATACTGAACGCGGTTTCCGAGGTATTCGGCGAATATGTTGTATACGACGGTCAACCGACATTCACTCCCACGTTTAAGCTGTCGGCAGGCAAAACAACATCGGCGGACGTTGTTTTCGGAAAATCATTCCCCTACCTTAAAACGGTTGACAGCGCGTCCGATAAAAACGCGGACGGTTACAAGACCGAAATCACTCTGACATCGGGAGAATTAAAAGAGCTTGTAAATAAATTTGACAGCTCAATAAATCTTTCCGGATCTGCCAAAGACTGGGTAAAGGTTACAAAACACGACGGCGCAATCAGCACGGGAGTAGGATATGTTGAAACCGTAAACGTCGGCGGTAAGGAGATAAGCGGATATAAATTCGCCTCTGAGCTTCTCGAAAACAAGATTCCGTCATACTGCTTTGCCGTTTCTTACGCTTCTTCCGGCGATACATTTAAAATAACCTCATACGGCAGCGGATACGGCGTCGGTATGAGCCTTGCAGGCGCAAACAAAATGGCTGCCGACGGCTCAACCTACGCGCAGATACTCGCAAAGTACTATCCCGGAACAACTCTTTCATAACAAATTTTTAAGCAAATAAATTTCACACGTATTTATCAAGGAGGACATTCAAAATGGCAATTTTAGTTACGGGCGGTGCCGGATTTATAGGCACTCACACCTGCATTGAGCTGGTTAACGCAGGTTACGATGTGGTTGTGGTCGACAACTACTATAACGCAAGCCCCAAAGCACTTGAGCGCGTCGAAGAAATCATCGGCAAAAAGGTTAAATTTTACGAATGTGACGTTCGCGACAAGAAAAAGCTCGATACAGTCTTTAAAGAGAACAAAATAGATGCCGTCATACACTTTGCAGGTCTCAAGGCGGTCGGCGAATCCTGCCACAAGCCGCTCGAATATTACGATAACAACATCGGCGGAACTCTTGCGCTCTGCGAGGTTATGCGAGACAACGGCTGCAAAAAAATCGTATTTTCGTCCTCCGCTACCGTCTACGGTATGAACAATGTTTCACCGCTTACGGAAGATATGAAAACCGGCGGAACAACCAATCCGTACGGCACCACAAAATATATGATAGAGATAATCCTTGAGGACCTCTACAAGGCGGACAACAGCTGGGATGTAACGCTGCTTCGCTACTTTAACCCGATAGGCGCGCACAAGAGCGGCCTCATAGGCGAAAATCCCAACGGAATCCCGAACAATCTTATGCCGTATATAACTCAGGTTGCGATAGGCAAGCTTGACTGCCTCTCGATTTACGGCAACGATTATCCCACTCACGACGGCACGGGCGTCCGTGATTACATTCACGTGGTAGACCTGGCCCTCGGTCACGTAAAAGCCGTAGAACAGCTGAAATCCACAAACGGCGGAGTTAGAATTTATAACCTCGGCACAGGCAAGGGCTACAGCGTTCTTGACATAGTAAAGGCATTTGAAAAAGCCACGGGCGTTAAAATCAAATACAAAATAGCTCCGCGCCGCGAGGGTGACATTGCCACCTGCTACTCCGACCCGTCAAAGGCAAAGAGAGAGCTCGGCTGGGAGGCCGCGCGCGATCTCGAAGAGATGTGCGAGGACTCATGGCGCTGGCAGAAAAACAATCCGAACGGATTTGACGACTGAAAAATTATCCCCCAAAAAAGGAGGTAACACCATGAAAAACAAAAAAGGTCTCACCATAGGAATTATTATTGCCGTTATAGTCGTTGTGATTATCGGCAGTACAGTCGGCGGCTACAACAACCTTGTAAAGATGCGCGAAAACGTTTCGAGCGCACAGTCGGCGGTTGAAACACAGCTTCAGCGCCGTGCCGACCTTATTCCGAACCTTGTAAATACCGTAAAAGGTTACACTTCTCACGAAGAGGGCGTTTTCACGGCGGTTGCGGACGCACGCGCGGCACTTTCGGGCGCCAAGACGGTTGACGAGCTGAATAACGCTCAAACTCAGCTCGACAGCGCCGTATCACGTCTTTTGGCAATAGCCGAAAGCTACCCCGACCTCAAGGCGGATCAGAACTTCATAAATCTTCAGGACGAACTTGCAGGCACCGAAAACCGCATTTCGGTGGCGCGTCAGGACTATAATGACGCCGCAAAAGAATACAACACAAAAATTCAGTCGTTCCCCACCTCTATAATCGCGGCGCTCTTCCATTTTGAAAAGGCGGACTATTTCACCGCGTCGGCTGAAGCGACAACTGTTCCGACTGTGGATTTCGGTAAATAAGCCATGAAAAAGACGATAGGTGCAAGCGCACTGCTTGTTTCACTTTTAATTGTTTTGCTGTCGGTTCTGCCGGCGGCGGCAAAAAGCGATTACCCGTCGCCTGCAAGCGACTTTGCGGTCAATGGTTTTTCTTCGCGCCTTACCGATAACAGCAAAATGACCACACAAGCTCAAAGCGATTACCCGTCACCTACAAGCGACTTTTTTGTCAATGATTTTGCCTCGTGCCTTACCGATGACGACAAAAGAACCATACAGTCTCTCGGTGAAGCGCTCTATGAACAGACAAAGGCACAAGTAGTAGTTGTCACGGTAGAAAGCCTCGGCGGCAGGGATATTGAGAGCTATTCGATAGGACTTGCGAGAAAATGGGGCATCGGCGACAAAGACGATAATTCCGGCGTATTACTGCTGTTGTCCACGGGCGACAGACAGGTGCGAATTGAAGTGGGAAAGGGTCTTGAGGGTACTCTCACCGACGGTAAAGCGGGAAGAATTCTCGACTCCTATGCGATACCGCACCTTAAAAACAATGATTTTTCGGCAGGGCTTCGCGAGTGCTACCAAAAGCTCGTCGAAGAGGTCTATTCGGAATACGGAGTAGAGGGCTATACGAGCATTGACGACTCTGACATCGGCGATTACTCCTCATCCGGCTTTGGGGACGAAAAAACCGACCTTGCCGTTATGATTATAATAACGGTTCTTGTACTGATTATCTTGTTTTTACCTCGCCGCATAATTCGCAAGGGAAATTATAACGGCGGAGATTATCACGGAGGCGGTTTTTACGGCGGCGGCTTCGGCGGACCCTCATCCGGAGGTTTTTCGGGAGGCTCGTCCTCGGGAGGATTTTCGGGCGGAGGCGGCGGCTTCTCCGGCGGAGGAAGCTCACGCGGATTCTAATAACCAATACAGAAAACTGTCGAAATCCGGTTTATCTTTTTCGGCAGTTTTTGTTTTCCCACGCTTTTGCATTGCGGCAAGGCAAATAACATAACCGAATAATAAGAAAAGGTCGTGACGAAATGAGAATGTATGACATCATCGACAATAAAAAGCACGGAAAAGAACTGTCGTCCGATGAAATCAAGTTCTTTGTCGACGGATTCACCGGCGGCTCGGTACCGGATTATCAGGCGTCGGCGCTGCTTATGGCTGTTTGCCTTAAAGGAATGAGTGACAGAGAAATTTCCGATCTCACATTGTGTATGGCGCAGTCGGGCGATATGAACGATATGAGTAAAATCGACGGTGTTTCATGCGATAAGCACTCAACGGGCGGCGTGGGAGACAAAACGTCGCTTATAACCGCGCCGATAGCCGCAAGCTGCGGTCTGAAGGTCGCAAAAATGAGCGGCAGAGGGCTCGGTCACACGGGCGGCACGGTTGATAAGCTTGAGTCGATTCCCGGTTACAACACGGCTGTGTCAAACGATAAATTTTTTGAACAGGTCAATAAAATAGGCATAGCCCTCATAGGTCAAACGTGCAATCTCGCACCTGCCGACAAAAAGCTCTACGCGCTTCGGGATGTTACCGCCACAGTGGACGACCGAGCGCTTATCTCGGCGAGCATTATGAGTAAAAAGCTTGCGGCAGGCGACAAAAATATAGTTCTCGATGTAAAATGCGGAAGCGGCGCATTTATGAAGACATACGAGGACGCAAAGAAGCTTGCCGAAACCATGGTGAATATAGGAAAGCGCTGCGGCAGAAACATCATGGCGGTTATAACAAATATGGATGAGCCGCTCGGCAGGAATATCGGAAATGCACTTGAGGTTATCGAGGCTGTTGACGTTTTACGCGGCGGCGGCGACAAAGACCTGCGCGAACTGTCGGTTACGCTCGCCGCAAATATGCTGTCGCTATCATTCGGAAGAGACACAGACGAGTGTATGAAAGAAGCGACAAATGCACTCGACAGCGGCAGAGCATTTGATAAATTCCGCGAGCTCGTTGAGGCTCAGGGCGGCGATGTTGATTATATAAACGATACTCGCCGTTTCAAAAAAGACAAATGCATTCACGACATAGTATCGCCCGACGACGGATACGTCTTTTCGGCTGACACCGGTATGATAGGCGAAGCCGCCGTTATACTCGGCGCAGGCAGAGAGAAAAAGGAAGATATAATAGACCCGTCCGCAGGAATTATCCTTTATAAAAAAGTCGGCGACAAGGTGAATAAGGGCGAACTCACGGCAAGGCTTTTCACTTCTTCCGAAGAAAGAGCGGGCAGCGCCGAAAAGTTGTTTTTAAACGCGCTTAAAATATCAAAAAATCCGCCCGAAAATAAAAAACTCATATACGGTATAATTAAATAACACTTTCCCTCCCGGTTTCGGATAAAACCGTAATTTCGCGGCAAACTCATTATGACAAACGAAAACGGGAGGAATTTTTATGCCCGAAAAATACAATACGATTATAATCGGCGGCGGAACGGCGGGTCTTACCGCGGCAATTTACACCGCACGCCAAAACAAGAGCGCCGCGGTTTTTGAAAGCGGAATATTCGGCGGTCAAATAGTCGATTCGCCGAGAGTCGAAAACTACCCCGGCTTTTGCGAAATCAGCGGCGGCGAATTTTCGGATAGGCTGTTAAAGCAGGCGTTAAATCTCGGCGCAGAGCTTATCAAAAAAAGAGTAACCGCAATTAAGATTGAGGGCAAAGACAAATATGTTCTCTCTGGTGACGGCGAAAAAACGCAATGCGATAAAATTATAATTGCGGTCGGTACAAAGCCGCGTCTGCTTGGTCTTGAAAACGAACAAGAGCTTTTAGGCAGAGGCATTTCATACTGCGCGGTTTGCGACGGCGCATTTTTCAAAGGTAAAACGGTTGCCGCGGTCGGCGGCGGCAGCTCAGCTCTGCAAAGCGCAAAACTGCTGGCAAAGCTTTGCAAAAAGGTATATGTGATTCACAGACGAAACGAATTTCGCGGCGAACAAAGGCTCTGTGAAGAGTTAAAGTCCTTTCATAACATCGAGTTTTTGTTAAACAGCGAAATAAAAAAGATAAACGGCAAGACGAGGCTCGAAAGCGTTTTAGTTAAAAATAATCTAAGCGGTGAAAAAACGGTTCTTCCGCTTGACGGGCTCTTTGTCGCAATAGGCAAGGAGCCGCAAAACGAAATATTTGCCGAGGTCACAGAGCTTGATGAAAACGGATACATCAAGGCGGACGAGAGCTGTAAAACAAGCACGGACGGAATTTACGCCGCAGGCGACTGCCGCACAAAGGCATTTCGTCAGCTTACGACTGCGGCGGCGGACGGAACAGTTGCGGCGTTGTCGCCGTAATTTCCCTGCCGATTTTCAAATTACGAAACACAGCGTAAAAAAACTAAAAATCCACACGCTTTAGCTGAGCGTTTATAAGGCAGTTTTGCTTCGCAGCTTCACAGCCGTACATTTTTTATGCGAAACCGATACTTCCTTATGAACGCTCTACCTTATTATTGATACACAGCGGTTTTTGTGTTATTATAGTCGCCGTAATTAAAATTAAGGTAAAGAGTGCCCGTCACTACGGCATTTCGTCGGTTTCGGCGCGGCACGGTAACAAATAAGGTGAAAAAATGAAACTCATAGGCGCGGCAGTAAACTGCGGAGCTGTTTTTTTAGGCTCTCTTTTAGGGCTGCTGTTTAAAAAGGGTATTCCGGAACGCGTGCAAAAAAGTCTTAACTATGCGCTGTCGCTGTGCGTACTCTACATAGGAATCAAGGGTTCGCTTAAAGGAGAAAATACATTGATTGCCGCCCTGTCGCTCGCGATAGGAACAATAATAGGCGAGCTCATTGACATTGACAGGCATTTAAACAAATTCGGCGACTTTTTGCAAAAGAAGCTGAGCCGCAATACCGAAAATTCATCGTTCGGCGAGGGCTTTGTAAATGCCACGCTCTTTACCTGCGTCGGAGCTATGGCAATAGTCGGCGCGATTGAAGCCGGCATGCAGGGCAGCTTTTCAACATACTATGCAAAAGCTCTGCTCGACTGCTTTTTTGTGATGATAATGACTACCACATTCGGAATAGGCTGTTTCTTCTCCGGAATTATAGTTTTTGTCTACGAAGCGATTTTGACGCTCGGCGCCGGCTTTCTCTCGTCATTTCTCTCAGGCAGTATGATAAACGAGATGTCGTGCGTCGGCTCCGTGCTTATAATAGCCATAGCTCTCAACACAATGAAGGTCACAAAAATAAAGGTTGCAAACCTGCTTCCGTCGGCGTTTATGCCCCTCTTACTGTGCCTTTTTATTCATTGACTTTTACTTTTTTTATGCTATATTATATGTGGTTATATATGATTTTTTGGGGGAATTGTAATTGAAGATTATTGTTGCAGGTGACGGTAAGGTCGGTGCCACGCTTACACGTCAGCTGACCGCAGAGGGATATGACATTACTCTTATCGACTCAAACAAGGATGTTTTGAACTCAAGCATGGAGCAATTCGACATAATGACCGTACACGGCAACTGTGCCACCAAAGACACGCTGCTGAAGGCGGGAATTACAGACACCGACCTCATAATAGCCGCCACAAGCGCGGACGAGGTAAATCTTTTGTGCTGCATTACCGCTCACGGACTTAACAAGAACCTGCACACAATAGCGCGAATCCGCAATCCCGAATACAGCAATCAAATCTATGATATGCGCGATATGTATGCGCTGTCCATGACCGTAAACCCCGAAAAGCAGGCGTCAAGTGCCATAGAAAAGCTTCTCAGATACCCGGGATTTTTAAAGCATGACACCTTTGCTAAGGGGCGTGTCGATATAGTTGAGTTGCGCGTCAAAAGCGACAGCAAGCTCTGCAACATTCCTCTGAGCTCCCTGCCCGCGCAGACAAAGTGTAACGTACTTGTTTGTGCGGTAATCAGAAACGGTGAAGCACTCGCACCCAACGGCGATTTCGTCTTGCAAGACGGCGACAGAATATTTGTCACGGCGTCTGTGGACAACCTCTCAATGCTTTTGAAGAGTCTCGGTATGACGCCGAAAAAAACCAAAAACATACTTATCTGCGGCGGCGGAAAAATCAGCTATTATCTTGCAAAGCGTCTTGAAAAAAGCAGCGTTTCGGTAACTCTTGTAGAGAAAGACGAAAAACGCTGTGTTGAGCTTGCCTCGCTTCTGCCGACAACGAACATAATCCACGGCGACGCGAGCGATCAAAATCTTCTCAACAGTGAGGGGCTGGCCGACTGCGAGGCGGTTGTTACCGCCACCGGGCTTGACGAAATGAATATGATAATTTCGCTCTATGCCAACAATATGGGTGTTCCGCAGACAATAACAAAGCTCAGCCGAATAGACAGCGGCAGTATTCCTTCAAACATTCCGCTCGGTAGCATCATTTGTCCCAAGGAGCTGTGCTGCAACTCAATAGTACGCTATGTCAGAGCCATACAAAATCAAAGCGGTGCGGCAATCGCCGTTCACTTTATCGCAGACGGTCAGGCGCAGGCCATAGAATTTCGAGTTGACGAGCAGACAAAGCATTGCGGAGAGGCTCTTAAGGATATAAAAATTCGCAAAAATGTCCTTATTGTCTGCATAACGCATAACGGTAAAATCGAAATACCCAACGGTAATTCTTCGTTTAAAAAAGGTGACGGCATCATTATTGTCACAAGCAGCGGAGACGTGGTGCGACAGCTTAACGACATATTTATTTAATGGGGTAAAAGTGCTTTATGAACTATAAAATGATGGGTCGTATTTTTGCGGAAATATTGGCGCTCGAAGCGTTTTTTATGCTTCCGCCGCTGTTTATAAGCATTTATGACGGAGTCGATGTTGCGGCAAAGGCCTTTTTATATACAATAGGCATACTGATAGCGGTATCCGCATTTTTGTGGCTTATCTGCCGCAAAGCAAAGCGCGGCTTTTACGCTCAGGAGGGCATAGTTTGCGTTGGCCTCGGTTGGATTTTTTTAAGTCTTTTCGGTGCATTGCCCTTTTTTATATCGGGCGAAATACCGTTTTACATCGACGCGTTTTTTGAGATGGTTTCGGGTTTTACAACGACCGGTGCGTCAATAGTGCCCGTTGTTGAGGACTTATCACGCGGAATTTTATATTGGCGAAGCTTCAGCCATTGGCTCGGCGGAATGGGTGTGCTTGTATTTTTGCTTGCCATTGTCCCGTCAAATTCAAAATCGGGCGGCTCGCGGCTGCACCTTTTAAAGGCGGAAAGCCCGGGACCCGATGTCGGTAAGCTCGTACCCAAAATGCGCGATACCGCCATGATACTGTATGTACTGTATATAGCACTTACTCTTTTGAATATATTGTTTTTGCTCGCCGGAAAAATGCCTCTTTTTGACGCGCTGTGCACAGCATTCGGCACCGCAGGAACCGGCGGCTTCGGAATCAAAAATGACAGCATAGCTGGTTACAGCATTTATATACAGTGGGTTTGCACCGTGTTTATGATGCTCTTCGGCGTAAACTTCAACTGCTATTACTTGCTCATTATGCGCCAATTCAAGGCACTCTTTAAAAATGAGGAGGTTCGCTGTTACTTCAGAATTTCAATTATGAGTGCTGCGCTGATAGCCATTGACATCCGTAAAATATACCCGACAATTCACGAAACGCTTCGCCACGCCTGCTTCCAGGTAGCAAGTATCATGACGACTACGGGCTTTGCGACTACGGATTTTGACACATGGCCGAGCTTCTCAAAAACCATTTTGCTTACACTTATGGTCATAGGCGCGTGCGCCGGCTCTACCGGCGGCGGTCTCAAGTGTGCAAGAGTTCTGTTGCTTTTCAAAAATTTACGCAGAAACATTCACAAGATACTTCACCCGAGAAGAGTTCAGGTCGTACACGTAGACGGCACACCCGTTGACGAAAAAATAATCAACGGCACAAGCGTTTATCTCGCCGCATATTTTATTTTGGTTGTTCTGAGTATACTGCTTATATCGGTTGACAACAAGCCGCTTGTAACAAATTTGTCCGCTGTGCTCTCTTGCTTCAACAACATCGGCCCCGGTCTTGAGATAGTCGGACCCACCGGAAACTTCAGCTCTTACAGCGCGTTTTCAAAGCTTGTGCTGATATTTGATATGCTCGCCGGCAGACTTGAGATATTCCCGATTTTGGCTCTTATTTCAAGGGGCGCATGGAAAAAAGCTTGACGCACCGTATATACCGCATTTATATTTTAAGCTCCCGATTTCGCTCGGGAGCTTTTTTGCGATTTGCTTTGTCCTCCATCGATGCACAGCCGATTATCATTTAAATAAAAACGAGCGCGTAACCTTTGTCTCTTCTTTACCCTGCTTAAAGTCAAACCGGAAATGCATATATCTCGGCTTTGTAAAACCAAAAAATCAATAAAACAAGCTGCCCTCCCCGGTCGCTTCGTGCGATAAGGAGGGCAGCTTTATGCTTATTCGGTTTTATTTTGTTTGCCGATTATTATTTCTTGCCTTTTTTAGCGAGCTTTTCGGCTTTTTTCTGTGCCTTGTATGCGGCGTCCTCAGCCTTAAGTCTTTCAACCTCGGCGTCTCTTGCCTTTTTAGCCTCTGCCTCACGCTCTTTTGCCTCGTCATAGAGAGCCTCTATCTCACCGAAATGCTGATAGTACTTCTCCTGATTTATAAGGCGTTCGGCGTCAAGATACGGCTTTGCGGCACGGTTAAAGTATGCGTGCTTGTCCATTTCCTTCTTAGACATATCGCGCGCCTGCTTGCGCTCGCTTGCAGTCTTTTTGATATCTGCACGAAGCATCTGAACCTTTTCGCTGTTGCCTGCCTTTTTGGCGTCGCTAAGCTCGGTATAAAGCGTCTTGAGTCTGTCGTCGCAATCGTCCTCTTGGTCAAAGTACTTCTCAAGCACGGAGAAGTCAAGGCGCTCGAACTTAACGGACGGGTCGCCGTAATACTTCTGTATGGCCTTATAAGCTGACTTTTTCTTCTTGGCAACCGAAATCGCAAACTTGCGTATCTGCTTTTCTTCGCTGTCGGTATTGGGAAGAGCCTTAGCCTCGGCAAGCTCCTTGTTTATATCGTCAAGAGTGATTTTGCGAAGGCCTTCAAGTCCGCCGTCGTAAACCTTTTTATATGTCTTGAGCTGATACTTAACAAGATTAGACGAGAACTTATCAAGCTCCTCGCATACGAATTTGGCAATCTCAATGTCCTCATTCTTCTGAACAGCTGCCTTGTAAGCCTTTTTCTGAGCCTTCTTTTCGGCCTTGTCGCTAATGCCCTTGTACCACTTTTTGCTGACATCAACGGGCTTTTCGGCGGCGAGAGCTCTTGACTCTCTGATTATATCGACAGCCTCTACAAGCTCTTTATCCTCAATGGCGCCGTTGTTGTAGTCCTCAAACATAGCGCGTACCTTGAGCACCTTAACCACGGACTTCTGTTTTCTCTCGTTAAAGTCATACCAGAAATAAGGTACAACGTTGAGAAGAGCACCGAGAGCCGAGAAGAGTATGAGCACCTTCAATAAGTTTTCGAGAATATTCGGGTCGTAAAGTGCGGAATATGCGTTGCTGTAATTGTTCTGGCCGTTTGCCATCTGTTCGGAGAGTATTTCACCTACGGTTTTGCCGTCGCCGAGCATTCTGCCGAGAATGTCGGGATTTGATGTGACGGCGAGAGCGTTATCGGTTGTGATACCGCCTCTCTTGTATACTACGGGAAGAACGGCACTCGTAAGAAGTGCGATAACGGTACCGATTGTAGCAACTGCCGAGAACATACCGTCAATTCTCTCACCGCTCTTATACTGCTGATAATCACGAATGTCTGCCTGAATTGCGGGGTTTAAAATAAGCGCAAACGAACCCATAAACGCATTGAGGTAAAGGCAGCCCATAATAGCCCAAATGGTGGAGCCGTTCATCTGAGAGGTAAACGGAAGCATCATAAGAATGAATATGATATTCATAATATTCGTAACAACAAGCACGAATTTTTTGCCCCATTTTCTGATGCACATGGGAGCTAAGATCATACCCCAAAGCGAAGCGTTGCCGTAAATGGTAACAACAAGTCCGTATACGTTACCGGAGCAAACTCCGCCGTAGTTATAAAGCCAATAGAGAACATTTGCATACGATGCCTCAAGGAAGCCTATCCAGCCGGCAAAGGAGATTATCCAGAAGTACTTATTGCCGGCAACCTCTCTGAGAGCGTCGGAGAACTTAATTTGAATTACGTGCGTTCTCGCCTGAACTATCTTTTCCTGAGTGTTCTTATAAACGAGTATGCAAAGAAGTATGCCGCCGATACCGATTATCGGATAAAGAAGTCTGTAAACACGGATGTCGGTCGAATTCGTGTGGAAAACATTCTGAGCTATAATCGGTGTAATAAGGTTTACTATGGTCGGAGCGAGTGAATAAACGACGCTCTTTATAGCCGCAACATCGGCTCTCTCCTGTGAATTCGGCGAGAGAACGTGTATAAGATTCTCATAGCTGTCATAGAAGAAATAATAGAAGAAATGCAAGAGCAGGTTGAAAATAAGTATCAAAGTGCACTTTACAAAATATGCCCTTGTTACGCCGAAAAGCATTCCCTCACCGAACAAAGCACCGAACTTGTCGTACGGGAACCACACCATCAGCACACAGATTATTGTGGTCGGAATACCCATTGACACTATGTAGGGTCTGTACTTACCCGCTTTATTTCTTGTGTTATCAATAATATTTGCCCTGATTCCCGTAAGCGGGATATTGGCAAGGACTGCAATAACATAAAGAACATACATATCCGTCGGATTTACGCCGAGTGTACTCGAAATAAGAGTGTTACCCGTTGCCAAAAGGCATGCGGTACCGAGCGTTATGATGAAATAAGCACCGATGCCGCCGACCGAATACGCAGTTACCTCTTTAAAGGGCATATATCTGCCCTCGGGCGGTCTGCGCCAGTAGGTCTTCACATTATCAGTCAAAGTTTTAAGCTGTTCCTTTAACTTCATTGAATTTCCTCCCATATTTTTATACAACATTGTTATGATAACACAAAACGAGAGGCTTTTCAATAAACTTTTATATCTGTATTGTTAAAAAAACATAAAAAAATTCACAATACCTCACAAATTTCGCCCGGAGCCGAAAAAAAGCCGTTTTTCTTGAAAAATCATCATAAAACGGCTATTATATAGGTAAAATAGAATTGAAAAAATTGTTGTATTTTATTTTGGGCGATTGCCTCGGTGCCGCGCAAAGCGTGAGGCACCGAATTTATCCGAATGAGAGGACTTTACCATGGCAGACGTAATTATTATAGGCGCAGGACCGGCGGGTGTTTCCGCGGCTCTGTACACAATACGCGGCGGTCTTGAAACCACGGTGATAACATCGGGTGAGAGTGCGCTCGAGAAAGCCGAAAAAATCGAAAACTACTACGGTTTTCCCGAGCCGATAAGCGGAAAAGAGCTTCTGTCGCGCGGAATTGACGGCGCCGAAAGACTCGGCGTGAAATTCGTACACAAGCAGACTGTGTCGGTTGAATATGAGGACGACGGTTTTTCCGCAGTCACGTCCGACGATAAAAAATACAAGGGCAAAGCGGTGCTTTTTGCAACGGGCAGCAGACGGCTTGCTCCGCCGATTCGCGGAATAACGGAATTTGAGGGCAAAGGGGTCAGTTACTGCGCTGTATGCGACGCGTTCTTTTACAGAAACAAGGACGTGGGGGTTCTCGGCTCGGGCGAATACGCTCTGCACGAAGCCAAGGTTCTCGCGAGAACTTCAAAAAGCGTTACCGTATTTACAAACGGAGACGAACCGCAAGCCGAATTTCCGTCGGAATTCAAGATTGTAAGAACTCCCGTCTCGGAATTCGGCGGAGACGCGAAAATAGAAAAAGCCGTGTTAAAGGACGGCTCAGAAATTAAAATCGACGGACTGTTTATAGCCTACGGTGTGGCGTCCTCGGCGGCTCTCGCCAAAAAAATCGGAGCAATTACAAACGGCAGCAAAATAAAAATCGACGATAGCATGATGACAAATGTAAAAGGCATTTTTGCGGCAGGCGACTGCACGGGCGGTCTTTTGCAGGTATCAAAAGCCGTTGGCGACGGCGCGGCGGCAGGCACGGAAATTATAAAATACGTCCGAAAAGAAAAGTAACCCGTCTGCAAAAATGCGGCGCAAAAATATTATATGCAATTAAAAACCGACCTTTGGTCGTCGGATTCCGGTCCGGCAATCAAAGGTCGTTCATTTTACGGTTTTTTCGGTTGTTACATGGTTTCGTGGAAGGTTCTCTTTATGACCTCGCTCTGCTGCTCTCTTGAAAGCTTGTGGAAGTTCACCGCATAACCCGATACGCGGATTGTGAGGTTCGGGTACTTTGTCGGGTCATTGTAAGCCTCTATAAGCATTTCGCGGTTCATCACGTTGACATTGAGGTGATGCGCGCCGTTTTTAAAGTATCCGTCGAGAATAGAAACAAGATTGGCGGTTCTCTCCTCTCGCGTTTTTCCGAGCGCCGCAGGCACAATCGAAAATGTATTTGATATGCCGTCGCGGCACTGCGAATAGGGCATTTTTGCAACGGAATTAAGCGACGCGAGCGCACCGTTTTTTTCACGGTTGTGCATGGGGTTGGCACCGGGGGCAAACGGCTCGCCTTTTTTTCTGCCGTCGGGCGTTGAGCCGGTCTTTTTGCCGTAGACCACATTTGAAGTTATGGTAAGCGCCGAAAGAGTGTGCTCGGCGTTTCTGTAAGCCGGAGTTTTGCGAAGCTCGGTTATGGTGTCCTCAAGCAGGGCTTTGGCTATGCTGTCAACGCGGTCGTCGTCGTTTCCGTATTTCGGGAAATCACCCGTGGTTTCAAAGTCAACTATATAGCCGTTTTCGTCACGTATGGGTTTTACATTTGCATATTTAATTGCCGAGAGCGAATCGGCTGCCACAGAAAGTCCCGCTACGCCGAACGCCATAAAGCGATGCACATCCGTGTCGTGCAGAGCCATCTGGATTTTTTCGTACGCATACTTATCGTGCATATAGTGGATTACGTTCATGGTGTTTACATACAGCCTGCAAAGCCATTTAAGGTAAGTCTTGTATCTTGCGACAACCTCGTCGTAGTCGAGCTTATCCCCCTTGAGAGGCTCGTCCTGAGGGCCTATCTTTTCGCAGTATACGTTATCGTAGCCGCCGTTTAAGGCAAGCAGTAAAAGCTTTGCAAGATTGCAGCGCGCACCGAAAAACTGCATCTGCTTACCCACCTGCATAGCGGAAACACAGCAGGCTATGGCGTAGTCATCGCCGTAAATCGGGCGCATAACGTCGTCGTTTTCATACTGAATAGAGTCGGTGTCCTCCGAAACCTCGGCGCAGAATTTTTTGAAGTTTTCTGGCAGATCCTGCGACCAGAGAACCGTCATATTGGGCTCCGGAGCAGAACCGAGGGTATAAAGCGTATTGAGTATTCTGTAAGAATTTTTCGTGACAAGAGTTTTTCCCTCGTTTGTCATACCGCCGATGCTCTCGGTTATCCACATCGGGTCTCCGCCGAACAGCTCATTGTATTCGGGAGTGCGAAGGTGGCGTGCCATACGGAGCTTCATAACGAAATCGTCCATCAGCTCCTGTGCGCCTTTTTCGCTCAAAATGCCGTTTTTAATATCGCGTTCAATATAAATATCAAGGAATGTACTCGTTCTGCCGAGCGACATAGCCGCTCCGTTCTGCTCTTTGATTGCGGCAAGGTATGCAAAATAAAGCCACTGTACAGCCTCGCGCGCATTTTTCGCCGGAGAGGAGATGTCATAGCCGTACAGCTGAGCCATCTGCTTTAACATCTCCATAAAATTAAGCTGTTTTTGGAGCTCCTCGCGAAGTCTTATGACGTCGTCGGTCATATTTTCGTCCTCAAGCGCTTTTTTGTCCGCTTTTTTAAACTCTATGAGCGTATCCATACCGTAGAGGGCAACCCTGCGGTAGTCGCCTATGATTCTACCTCTTCCGTAGGCGTCGGGCAGACCTGTGAGCAGCGCTATATGGCGTGCCTTGCGCATTTCGCTTGTGTACGCTCTGAATACGCCGTCGTTATGGGTGGTTTTATATCTGAACTCATCTTCTATTTTGTCGGACAGCTCATAACCGTATGCCTTTGCCGCCTCGCGCGCCATACGCATTCCGCCGAACGGATTTACGCCGCGGCGCAGGGGGCTGTCGGTCTGAAGCCCTACTATAAGCTCCTTTTCTTTGTCGAGATAACCGGGGGCATATGTGATGAGCGACGAAACGGTTTCGGTATCCACAGAGAGCACTCCGCCGTTTTCGCGTTCCTCATCGAGCAGCTTTGAAAATTCGCCCATAAGCTCTTTTGTTCGCTCGGTAGCCCCGCATAAAAAAGAGCTGTCGCCCGTATATTCCGTGTAATTTCTTTTAATGAAATCACTTACATTTATTTTCTCGTTCCATTCGCCCGAATTAAATCCTTCCCAGGCTCTTGAAAACTCCATTGTCATCTTCCTTTCACAGTTGCCTTAACGGCACAAATATATAAAATTACAATATAAAAGGGCAGCCCCGAAAAGAGGCTGCCCAGACGGTCGGCATTTTATTCGCCGTGTTCCCCGGCAGTTTTGCCTGCCTGCCCGAGAGGGCTTTCCGTCAGTTGCACGGCGCCTATATATTGTGGTGCTATTATAACATTGCACAATATATATGTCAATATATAAAATTTTCCAATTACTCTGCACTCTTGAGCGATTCAACCATATCTATCTTTTTGAGTCTGAAATACATAACGAAGTTGACTATCGCCGTAAACAGCACCGTGAGCAAAATACTTGCGAGATAACTGAAAACCGTCATCTCTTTACCGAACATAATATAGTCGGTCTCAATGGTGCCCATAACGTATGAGTGAAGAAGTATACCCAAAACTATGCCGAATATCATACCGAATACCGTCAGCACAATATTTTCACGGTATACATAAAATGCAAGTTCTTTATTGTAGAAGCCGAGAACCTTGAGCGTTGCAAGCTCGCGCCTACGCTCGGTAATGTTTATGTTGTTGAGATTGTAGAGAACCACAAACGCCAAAAGTCCCGCCGCCACTATAAGTATAACAACTATAAACAGCAAACTCTTCATAACCGAGCTTACCTGCTCCTCGGTAGTGCTGTTCATTGAAACCGAATTTATCGCGCTCAAATCCATAAGCTGCTTTGAAAGGACCTCGTCGTCCACGGTACCGTCCGTTTTTATAAAGATGGTATTGAGCGAAGCCGTCTCGTTAAAGAGTTGTTTATACACATTCGGCGTCATGTAAATGTAGTGGTACATATAGTTTTCGACTATTCCGGCAACCTTTACGGGCTCCGTGGCGGTTCCGGTCTCGCTCGTTTTGAATGTCACGGTGTCGCCCACGGAAACACCGAGAGTTTTGGCTAGCTTTTCTGTTATAATAACGCCGGAATCATCCATAACATAGGTATTTTTGCCGCCGCGCGAGGTAAGACTGACGTAATCCGCCATTCTTGACGTATCCTGCGGAACTATTACATACGCGGTTTTTTCTTCGCCGTTGGCGTCGGTATAGAGCATTGAGCGGTATGTCTGCAAATACTCGGTTACGCCGTCCATAGTGTTTACTTCGGCAAGAGTCTGACGTTTTTCGGCTCTTGTAGCCTCGGAATCTATACCTGCGGTGCCTGCAAAATGCCATACCTTTTCAAACTGGTTGCCCGTCATTGACTTTATGGAATCGTTGAGTCCGAATCCGACAAGCAGCAATGCCATACATCCGGCAACGCCTGCTATTGTCATAAACAGACGCTTTTTATATCTGAACAGGTTTCTGCAAGCGGCTTTCTGTGCAAAGTTGAGATGCTTCCAAATAAATCCCACTTTTTCGAGAAGTATGCGTTTGCCCGCTTTCGGCGCTTCGGGGCGCATAAGCAGCGCCGGAGAAGAGCTGAGTACGCGGTAGCATGCCGCCACCGTTGCACCGGTTGTGCAAATAATCGCAAGCAGTGAAGCGAGCAGAGCGTCAAATATATCGGGATTTACCACGGTATTATGAAGCCCTATGTAAACAAGCTTATACGTGTCCACGGTCAGCAGAGGTATGGTACTCTCGCCGAGAAGCACGCCGAGCACACTTCCTATAAAGGTTGCAAGCAGAGCATAAAGTACATATTTTGCTGCTATCGCTCCCTTTGTGTAACCGAGCGCTTTTAATGTGCCTATCTGTGTTCTCTGCTCCTCAACCATTCGCGTCATTGTGGTAAGAGATACCAGCGCGGCAACAAGGAAGAATATTACGGGGAACACGGTGCCTATTGAGCCCATGCCGTCCGTATCGCTCTTGTATGAAACGTATGAGGGTATTGTCTCGCGGTCAAGCACATACCAGGTGGGCTTTTCCACGTTTAATATCTTGTCTTCGGAGTCCTCAAGCTTTTGTTGCGCCGCCTCAAGCTCGTCTGCAAGGTCCTGCTTTGCCTGCTCGTATTCCTCGTTTTTGCGATCAAGCTCGATTTGGGCGTCCTGTATCTGCTTTTCGGCTTCCTCAAGAGCCGCCGGAGCCTCGTTGACCTTTTTCTGTGCGTCCTGAAGCGCCGTGCCGCCGTTATTTACGGCAGTTTGAGCGGCAGCAACCTGCTCTTTTGCGTTATCTATGGTGCTTCTTGTATTTGTAAGCTGAGTTTTATAGAACTGAAGCGTTGCTCTTGCGGCAATGATGTTATAGCTCTTTTGGAGATACTCGTCGGAGGACAAAGAACCCTTGCTGTCGTCAAGCTCCTTTTGCATTCTCTCAATCTCCGCCGCAGAATCGGAAACCTGCTTTTCGAGGTCCTTATATTTCTTTTCCGCCTCGTTAAGCGAAGCCTTTGCGCTGTCTATCTGACTTTGACTTACAACGAGCGTGTTGGCATTTGAATTTATAAGGTCCTGCGCATTTTGTATTTCAAGCTTTTTGTTTGCAAGCTCCGCCTTGCTGTTTTCTATTGCCGCCTGAGCGTCCAAAAGCTGCTGATAAGCGTCGCCGAGCTGACCCATTGCGGCGTCTTTTTCCTCTTCAAACTGCAACTTTGCGTCGTTAATATATGTCGACGTTTCGTTTTTATATTCGCTGTATCTTATGTCGCAGCGCCTGTCTGCTATGTCGTTTATTCTGTCTTTAACCTTTGAAACAAGCTCGGTGTAATCGTTTGAATAGCAGCCGAGCGCCATAGCGTCCTTAACGGTTATCTGAACGCTTGTATAATACGACAGCGAAAAGGCCTGCTTCGGAACTATCAAAAATCCGTTTATTCTGCCTGCGCCTATAGCCGCGGAGCCTCGGTCGCTGTCCATATACATTGATGTTGTGCCGACGCCGACAATCGTGAATTCGTCTGTGGCAAGATACTTGCTGACTTTTTCGTCGGTGCCCGTGGTGAGCTTTACCGTGTCGCCTATTTTGTATCCTGTGGCGTCGAGGAATTTGCGGTCGGCTATGCACTCATTATAGCCCTGCGGAAAGCGACCCTCGCTGACCCTTACAAGACTTATGTTGTCGTTTAAGGACATTACCTTTGTAACAGCCTCGGTACTGCCGGTATCGCACAGAAAATCCTGCTCGTATGTGCCCTCTGCATCCTGCACGCCGTCAACCTTTTTCAGCGCGTCAACATCCTTATCGGTCATACCGAGAGTTCCCGCGACCCTTATGTCCATAAGATTTTCACTGTCGTATTGCTTATCCGCCGAAGCCTGCATGGCAGGTTTTGCCGCGCGCAGTCCCGAAAAGAACGCTACGCCCAAAACAACGATAAGGGTTATAGACAGGAATCTGCTGAAATTCAGCTTTATTTCCCGCTGAAAATCTTTTCTCATTCCTTTTGTCATTTAACGTGTACCTCTCTCTGTCAAATATAATATTCGGTATTTTACCACTCGATATACTCGACGGGAGTCGGGTGCTCGTTGAGAAGAAGCTTGTCAACTCTGCCGTTTTTTACCTTAATTACCTTGTCCGCCATGGGGGCAAGCGCGGAGTTATGGGTGATGACAACAACGGTCATACCCTTTTCGCGGCAGGTATCCTGCAAAAGCTTCAGTATGGATTTACCTGTTATATAGTCGAGCGCGCCCGTAGGCTCGTCGCACAAAAGCAGTTTGGGATTTTTGGCAAGCGCTCTCGCTATTGAAACTCTCTGCTGTTCGCCGCCGGAGAGCTGAGCCGGGAAATTGTCAAACCTGTTGCCGAGCCCCACATCTTTCAAAACGTCTTTTGCGCTGAGCGGATTTTTTGAAATCTGAAGCGCAAGCTCAACGTTTTCCAATGCGGTGAGGTTGCCGACAAGGTTATAGAACTGAAATACAAATCCCACGTCGTCGCGGCGGTATTTGGTAAGCTCTTTTTCGTTAAACTTGGTTATGTCTACGTTGTCAACGTAAATCGTGCCGGACGTAGCGGTATCCATTCCGCCGAGAATGTTAAGAATAGTCGTTTTACCGGCGCCGCTCGGACCGACTATGACGACAAATTCGCCCTTGTCTATGCCGAAGCCTATCTCATCGACTGCTTTTATTTCGATTTCGCCCATCTTGTAGGTCTTTGTTACGTCTCTGACCTCGATAAATGCCATATTTCAATTCCTCATTTCCTTGGCTGTAACTTAATTATTCTATGCCCTTGAGGGCTTCGATTTCGGACTTGTCCACCTGGATTTTAGCGTCTTTTAAAAGCTTTACTTCGTGGCGGTCAACCACAAGCGGAGCAGCGTCGGGACGGCGGTCGAGCCTGATTTTGAGCATACCCGTTATGAGGTTGTTTTCTATAACGGTGCCCCTGCCCTCGCGCGTTTCCACAAGCGCTCCGACCTTGGGGGTATGTCTTAAAAGATGCTCGTAAGCGTCCTGCTCGTATTTAAGACAGCACATCAGCCTGCCGCAGGTGCCGCTTATTTTTACGGGATTCAGCGACAAGCCCTGCTCCTTTGCCATTTTTATAGAGACAGGCTGAAAATCGCCGAGGAATGTTTTGCAGCAGAACGGTCTGCCGCAGATACCGAATCCGCCGAGCATTTTCGCTTCGTCTCTCACGCCTATCTGCCTTAATTCTATTCTTGTTCTGAATACGGACGCAAGGTCCTTTACAAGCTCTCTGAAGTCCACTCTGCCGTCGGCGGTGAAATAGAAAAGTATCTTGCCGCCGTCAAAGGTGTATTCAACATTTACAAGCTTCATATCAAGCTTGTGTTTAAGTATTTTTTCTTCGCAAACGGAAAATGCCTTTTTCTCTTTTTCGGCGTTTTCCTTAACTCTTTCGAGATCCGCTTTTGTGGCGGCTCTTATTACTGATTTGAGCGGCTTTATGATTTCGCTGTCATCCACAACGGAGTTTTCCATTGCAACTTCGCCGCACTCCACGCCGCGCGCGGTTTCGACTATCGCCCTGTCGCCCTTTTCAAACTTTTTGCCGTCAGGGTCGAAGTAGTATACCTTGCCCACCTCTTTAAATCGTATTCCGACAACTTCTGCCATTTGTATGTCTTCCTTTCGGAGCTATTTTATATTATTTACCCACAGCCTCTCGCAGCTTGTAACACAGCGAAGTAAGCAGCAGATTTTGATTCTGATTCATTGCCGCGCCGTCAAACATCTCGCCGAGCACGCCGCAGCAGCGGTACAGTTTATCGGCTGTAAGCGCCGAGGACAGCGCCTTTGCCGTTTCCGAAAATTCCGGAGTCGCCGCCGCGTGAAGCTTGATTTTAACGGCGTCGAGAAAAATGCTTTTAAGGCAAAGGACCGTATTTTTAAATCCCGTCCTGTCCTTTTCAAGCGGACTCACCGCGGCCAAAAGAGCCGTTTCCGCAGGGCTTAACAGCGCCATTGCTATTTTTTGCGCCAAAGCCGCGGTCTCTTCGTCAAAAAGCGCCGAGTCATTTTCGGCACCGAGCGAAAACACCGTCGCACGCGACAGCACCGTGCCGAGCATAGCCGAGCGGCTCGGGCAAGTCATAATGAAATACACGTAAGAGGGCGGTTCTTCAAATATTTTGAGAAGTGCGTTCTCTCCGCTGTCGTTCATATTTTGAACTTCTTTTAAAATGTATACCTTTTTGTCACCGTCATTCGGGAGAACAAAGCAGTCCGAGCGCACGGCACGGCAGGTTTCCACCTTAAACGCCGCGTCGGAATTTATGTCTCCGTATTCGCGCACATCGGGGTGCGACAAAGCCTCGCATTTTACGCATGAGGAGCAAACGCTGCAAGGGCGCACGCCGCCGCCCGTGCAGAGCAGACTCTGCGCTATAAAACGCGCCGCCGAAAGCCGCTGCTCTGCACAGCCGCCTTCTATGAGCATTGTATTCGGGAATGACGAGGTTTTTATATACGGCAAAAGCTCCCTTTTAAAGCTCTCGCCGAACGAAGAAACGTCTGCCGTCATATCTTGTAGAACTGCTCAACGTCCACCACAAAAACCGTGGCTCCGCCGACCGAAACCTCTACGGGAACGGTAAGCATGGAATCGCCTATGTATGTTGAATTTACGGGAGCAGTCTGCTTGCGCTGGCTTGAAAATTCCTCGATTACGGCAAGCGCGTCACTCACCTTTTCATCCTCAACACCCGTGAGCATGGTGACGTTGCCCGCGCGGAGAAATCCGCCGGAGGTTGCAAGCTTTGTTACCATAAAGCCCGCCTTGTTAAGCTCCGAGATGACCAAAGACGCGTCCTCGGTGTTGACAATTGCTATTAAGAGTTTCATAATGTCCTCCTTTCAATTAAAACGACATATGAATTTATATCTGTGAAAGTGCTATAAACAGCGGCATTGTTATTATCGACAAAAAGCTCACCACGGCAACGGTCTGCGAGGCCGCGGCACTGTCTTTGCCGTACTTTGCCGCAAACATAACGGTATTGTTTGCGCTCGGCGACGATGCGGAAATTATAAGCGCCGTCAAAAGCGCTCCCTTTATGCCCAGAAACTTAAGCACCGCCAAAATTATCGCCGGTAAAACTATGAGCTTTAAAAGCGCCACAAGATACGTATCTTTCCTTAAAAACATCGTTTTCAAATCTGTTTTTGAAAGATAGGTTCCGAACATTATCATGGCAAGCGGCGTATTAAGACCGGCAACGTAATTTACCAGAACGGAAATAAGAGACGGAAGCTTGATTTTAAAGAAAAACAGCGGCAGTCCCAAAAGCACCGACACAACTCCGGGATTGAGTATCAGCCACTTGGGGTTAAAACCGGTTTTTTGAGCCTTTTCCCCCGACATAAGATATATGCCGTGCGTAAAAGCAAATATATTAAACGGTATCAGCACGCCCGAGCAAAAGAACACGCCCTCGGCGCCGAGTTCCGCCTCGGCAAGCGGCAATGTCATATATCCGACGTTGCCGTATATCGCCGCATACTTATATATACACGATAAATTTTTATCGGTCTTACGCCAAAACGGAATACAAATCGCTATTGCAACGACGTGCAAAATTGTTCCGCCCAAAAATGACATCAGCATACCGCGGACATTCTCGCCTGTCATTTCGACGGACGAGAACGACTGAATTATTACGGCAGGCGTAACTATATAAAAAAGCAGGTCGTTTGTAAGCTTCGCCGCCTTTTCCGTGTAGATTTTTGTCCTGTCGCATATAAATCCGAGAAGGACAAGAACATATAGTATAAACACCTGTTTCGCGGCTGTTGCCACGTCGGAAAGAAACATAATTATTTACACCGCCGATATGCTTTAATGGGTTTCGCCGTCATTATTTTCGGCAGGATTTTCCGTTTCATTCCCGCTTTGCAAATTGTCCTCGGATTCCGGTCTGCCGTGCTTCATCTGATAACACATATATGTGATTGCAAAAAACGCAAACGCCGGATCCGCTATGGAAAATCCGAGATCGGACGGCAGGCGGTCCCTCTTGCCGAACAGCGTAATTATAAGACGCGAAACGCCTATAACCGCCGCCAGCAATGCCGCCGGCATACCGTAGGAAACAAGTTTTTTGATTTCGCCCTTTTCGGCTATGTCGGAAGAAATTTTCGCAAACGACATAAAGAACAGCATCATAAACGCAAGCATGAGCATTTGAAGCATAAGTTCCGAAACGTTTGTAAAGCTAATCTTTGTCATAAAGCTTGTAATCATTCTGCACATTGACCAGAAAAGCGGCGCCAGGGCGATAACCTTATACGATGTAAAATCGGTCTTGTTGTTAAAATAAGAAAGCGCAAAAACTATAAAGTAAACGCAGGCTATAATTCCGAATACGCTCTCAAACAGCGACGCAAAAAGTCCGTTTGAGAAAAAATATTTCATAAACGATACATCAAGGTCGCTTGAAAAATCGGTGCACGACGAAGCGAATGAAAATATCGAATCCGCCGAATCATACGCCGTGCCGACAGCCATAACGACAGCCTCCGCTCCGAGTAAAGGATTTTTGCCGAGAGCCGGTCTTGAAGCCTTTGCTTCGCCCGAAAGCCTTGAAAACACGATAAGCAATACCGCAAAAGCAATAACCGCGGCATACATAAAGTAAACGCTGAAATCGATTTTTTTATAAAAGCCCGTGCTTCCCGTGTCTATTATCGCAAACAGCTGATATACACGCACAGGTAAAAGCACGGCCGCACCTGCGGCAAGCGTTATGAGAATCTGTTTAAAATTAAAGCTCTTTTTTAAGCCCGTTTTTTTCATTTATAAGAGTCCTTCCGTTTTTATCTTTCCTCGGACGGAACATAATCCGGCACTATGTGGTCGCTGTTGCGCTCCGCAATCGGGACGAACGCTCTCGGAAGAGCGACGCTCTTGTATGCGGGTCGCATTATGCGGCTGTTTGAGCACAGTTCCTCAAGACGGTGAGCGCACCAGCCGGAAATTCTTGCCGCCATAAACATAGGTGTGAAAAGCTCCGGCGGAATTCTGAGCATATCGTATATAAGACCCGAATAGAGGTCTACGTTTGCGCACATCTTTTTCTTTTCACCCTTATATTTATAGAAAAGCTCGGGGGTGAGCTCTTCAACGAGAGAAATTATCTTGTAGTCATCGGCAAAGCCGTATTTCTCCGCCTTTTGCGAGGCAAATTCCTTTAAGAGCACGGCTCGCGGGTCGGAAAGAGTGTATACCGCGTGACCCATACCGTAAATAAGACCGGTTCTGTCGCCTGCCTCTTTATGTATGACCTTGGTGAGATAATCCGCAACCTGACCCTCGTTCGTCGGGTCGCTGACGCTTTTTTTAAGGTCGGCTATCATATTGTGAACCTGAATATTCGCACCGCCGTGACGGGGACCTTTAAGCGAGCCTATACCTGCGGCAATTGCGGAATAGGTGTCAGTTCCCGTTGAGGTTATGCAGCGTGTTGTAAATGTAGAGTTGTTACCGCCGCCGTGATCCGCGTGAATAATCATGCAAAGGTCGAGAATTTTCGCCTCTTCGTCGGTAAACTTACGGTCGCTTCTTATGGTATGGAGTATGGACTCCGCCGTGGAGAGCGATTTATCGTTCTGATGGATATACATACTCTTGTGGTCGTATGCTCTGCGCTTTACCTGATACGCATATGACATAATGGTGGGTATCTGCGCTATGAGCTTAATTGACTGGCGCAGGACGTTTTCTATTGAAAGATCGTCCGGGTTGTTGTCGTATGAATAAAGCGCGAGAACGCTTCTTGCAACCTTATTCATAATATTGGGCGACGGAGCCTTCATTATCATATCCTCTATAAATTCGTCGGGAAGCTCTCTTGCCTCGGCAAGAACCGCTCTGAATTTATCAAGCTGCTCCTGAGTCGGAAGGTCGCCGAGAAGAAGCAGCCAAACCACCTCTTCGTAACCGAATCGGTTTTCCTTTTGGCAGTTTCTCACTATATCGGTCATATTTATACCGCGGTAAATAAGCTTGCCCTCTTTCGGCACTCTTTCACCGTCGTCTATGTAATAGCCCTCAACCGAACATATTCTCGAAAGCCCTGCCATAACGCCGGTACCGTCGGAATTACGCAATCCGCGTTTTACGTCGAAGCGCTGATAATCTTCGGCCTTTATCTGATTATTGCGTATAAGCTCCGCTTTCAGAGATGAGAGCGTATCGTCGAGTTTAGGAGAATGGTTGTAAGACAAATTTAAAACCTCCTGACTTACATTTATGCGGACATATTAACTCATTTTAAACATATAATTATAGATATAATATTTTATATTAAAAATCGCAATAAGTCAATAAATTTAGGGAGGTCAATTATGAAAACATATGGTATTTTATGCTTTGTTTTGGCGCTTTTTATGATACTTACACCGCTTTTGTCGCTCGACTACTCGTCTTTTTCGTTTTCCAACGTCAAAGGCACTTTTCAAAAAGAAAACGACGACGGTAACCTTGGGGAAAAGCTGCTCGACGAAAAATTAGACAGCGTAAAGGTCAAATCCGCCGCAAGCGGCAATGTGGCAACCACCTCGGCAAAAGAATATATTATAGGCTGCGTCGCCGCCGAAATGCCTGCGACATACAGCACGGAGGCTTTAAAAGCACAGGCGGTATGCGCCTACACAAACCTTACAAGGCTCAAGAAAAATCCCGATTCCTCGCTTTCGGGCGCCGACATTTCGGACGACCCCGGACGGCACCAGGGGTATTACGATACCGAAACGCAAAAAGAAAAGTGGGGCGATAAATACGACGAATACAGGGGCAAAATAGAGGATGCCGTAAACGATGTTCTCGGAAAAACCATAGTATTTGACGGCGAACCGATTGTGGCGGCATACTGCGCCATATCTCCCGGCAGAACCGAGAGCGCCGAAAATATATGGGGCGGAAAAATAGATTACCTTGTCTCGGTTACAAGCCCCGGCGACAAGCTCTCGCCCGACTGCATAAAAGAGATTTCGCTTACGGCGGACGAGGTCAGAAAATACACCGAAAGCGACCCCGAAATAGTTTTGGGGGACGACCAAAGCGGCTGGATAACCGATATAGTTTACACGGACAGCGGTTCGGGCGTGGTAAAAAGCCTGAAGGTCGGCGGCAAGAGCTTTACCGGCAACTCTTTCAGGGCGCTTTTTTCGCTGAGGAGTCCGGCGTTTACGCTTGAGCAAAAGGACGGAGTGTTTTTCTTTAAGACATACGGCTACGGCCACAGCGTCGGTATGTCGCAGTACGGAGCGGACTATATGGCAAGGCAGGGCAGCACTTACAAAGAAATTCTCGAACACTACTATCCGCACACCGAAATCATTTGAAAGTTTTAAATGGCGGTTATTCATCTTTTTTGTTACAGAAAATATTTTTCGCAATGTGCTTTTGCTGATTTTTGTTCATATTTCACGCTGTTTGGCGAACGGCAATTCACTTTATCGTTATAATATACAAAAGTATCGTCCGAGGCAAAATGAAATTTTACGCCGCATTTCTTGCAAATACCGAACGCATAATATAAAATATATAACGTAAAAAACGGTACGGAAAAATATATGTTCCGCATCTAAAAGGAGTCTTAAAATGAGCTATATTGACGAAGTGCTTAACCGCACAACGACGAGGTACGACTATCAACCCGAATTTTGCCAGGCGGTCACCGAGGTTCTTAAATCCATAGAGCCTGCCGTCGAGAGAAATCCGCAGTATCAAAAAGCGGCGCTTCTCGAAAGACTTGTGGCACCGGAAAAGGCAACGGTATTCAGAGTTCCGTGGGTTGACGACAACGGCACGGTCCACGTAAACCGCGGCTACCGCGTGCAGTTTAACAGCGCAATAGGGCCGTACAAGGGCGGTCTTCGTTTCCACCCGTCGGTCAATATGAGTATAATCAAATTCCTCGGATTTGAGCAGATATTCAAAAATTCGCTTACCGGCCTGCCCATAGGCGGCGGTAAGGGCGGCTCCGACTTTGACCCCAAGGGCAAGAGCGACTACGAAGTAATGAGATTTTGCCAGTGCTTTATGACGGAGCTTTACAAGGTTATAGGCCCCAACTCCGACGTGCCCGCAGGCGACATAGGCGTAGGCGGCAGAGAGATAGGCTATCTCTTCGGTCAGTACAAAAAAATTACCGGTCGCCATGAGGGCGTGCTCACCGGCAAGGGTCTCTCCTACGGCGGCTCGCTCGCGAGAACGGAGGCTACGGGTTACGGCCTTATCTATCTTGTTGAAGAGATGTTAAAGCATCACGGAAATTCCATCGAGGGCAAAACGGTTGCCGTTTCGGGGTCGGGTAATGTTGCGATATACGCCATAGAAAAGGCGCAGCTGCTCGGCGCAAACGTGGTAACTGCAAGCGACTCAAGCGGATATGTTTACGACAAAGACGGCATAGACGTCGCGCTCTTAAAGCAGGTCAAGGAGCAGGAAAGAGCGAGAATAGTAAGGTACACCGAATTAAAGCCCACCGCGAAATTCGTACCCGGCAAAAGAGTATGGGAGGTTCCCTGCGACATAGCTCTGCCGTGCGCCACTCAGAACGAGCTGTCGCTCGACGACGCAAAAGAGCTTATTAAAAACGGCTGTATCGCTGTCGGAGAGGGCGCCAATATGCCGTCCACCATCGACGCGACAAACGCATTTTTGCAGAACAAAGTCCTCTTTGCTCCGGCAAAAGCCGCAAACGCCGGCGGCGTTGCAACCTCTGCGCTTGAAATGAGCCAGAACAGCGCACGTATGATTTGGACCTTTGACGAGGTTGACGAAAAGCTCAAGGACATTATGGAAAGCATTTACGGTCATATGTCAAATGCCGCAAAAGAGTACAGTGACCCCGACGATTTTGTTGCGGGCGCAAACATTGCCGGATTCTTAAAGGTAGCCGACGCGATGATGGCACAGGGCATAGTATAATTTATACGCAAAAAACAACGGGAGCCGCAGTTTTGGCTGAGTGTTTATGAGGCAGTTTTGCTTCAAAATAACATCTTTTGCACAATAACAATTTAACCCCTCAGATGAGCCGGGGCTCATCTGAGGGGTTAGCTGTTTTTTTGTATCAAAAATACATCAATACATCATTTTGAAGTGCTCCGCAGTTTCGTAGCCGTAAAAATTTTTTATGCCGAAGTCAGGAAACGAAGCAAGGCTGTCGCCTTGCGAGGCTTTTTGACAAAAGCATAAGGAATTTTTATGCGAGAAACCGAACTTCCTTATGAACGCTCAGCCTTGAGCTGCGGCTCCTTTTTTCTGCCCGAATTTTCATTCGGTATAATTTAAATTAAATTTTATTTATCTCTCTTTTTAAACGCCGTGCAAAGCTCGTATATTACAATACCTGCCGTACCCACCGCAAAAATAATCACGGAGGCTATGCCGGCAGCTGTTATGTGCGCGACCCCTGCCGCGTCAAAATCGGCGCCTATGCCGAGGAACCCGGCAATCAAAAAAATCATCGGCATCGAAAAGGCGGGTATAACATATGTCTTGGACGGCAGGTCACGCATTATGACCGCAAATGCGAATGTAACGACAAACAGCGCAACGAGCGTCCACACCGCCGCAGGAAAATCATTTTCATTATAAAATATCTCTTTTCTCACAAGCATACGTAAAAAGCCGAAAATGCCTAACGCCGCCTGAAAAAGCGCAGTCAGAGAAATAAGCACCTTATCTCTTGTCTTTAACATCGGTATTATCTCCTATCCATATATTGTAACGCCGAAAGGCTCAAATAATTATTTGTCGCTTGCCTTAAACACGGGACGAAGCTCAATTACTATCGTGCATACGGCAATGACCGCAAATGCGATAATCGCAATTACGCCTGCCGCAGTCAAACGCTCGTTCCAATCGGAATCGTATGCAAAACCCGCGATACCGCACATCGCCGCCAATTGAAACAACAAGGGACAGCAAAGAGCCGGCAGGCTGTATATTTTAGCCGGCAAATCACGCATTACAACAGAGAAAATGACGGTCACGGCAAACAGCGCCGCAAGGCTTATTTCAAGCTTAAGCAATTCGCTTTCGTCACCCCTGACAAGAGTTTTCCACGCAAGCATACGGTAAATAAAAACCGCGCCGTACACCGCCTGAATAACCGCGGTCAGAGAAATTAAAATTTTATCTCTTGTTTTTATCATAAATATCAGCTCCTTTTATTATGTTCTGATACTGAACAGCCTGTATATAAGCCCCGCAGAAAATCCTACAGCATTTTGTGTTGTATGCAAAGCACCATAGTCCCAAGTACTTCTGTCCGTTAAGCTTGAAACATATTTATAATATGGTTTTGAAATTACCGCCGCCTCGTGTGTAACACCGTCTGCATCATTATAACCTGCTACATTATAATAATATGCAGTGCAATGAGATAAATCATCAATATACTTACTGATATTTTCATTTGCAAATGTCTCGAATTGAGTATGTGACGAAGACCCGGCTAATTTATTGTTAGAATGATGCGGTTCACTGGCATCTTGAACATAATGGAGAGCTTTTCCCAATTCAATTAATACATACTGAAAATCCTCACCATTTAGATCTGGATGTGTGTTTTGCTGTAATCTTGTAATGGCATTGGTAAAGTGCTTTTGACAATTTGTCTTTGCGGTATTGCTCTTGCTACCTGCCCAGTTTTTCTGTGTATCCGGATTATAAAAATGTCCGACAAATCCACTTGCCTTTTGAGCGAACTCCTTATCCGGTAAGCCTGAGGCCGCCGCTAAAGTTAAAGATATGGCTAGTGCTGTTGTGCCGTCGGTTTCATAAAAACCACAGTCATTTATAGAGCACAAAAAAGCTTGTAATGTTATCAACTGATGTGTAGCAAATTCATCATCGCTATCATTACTGGATTTCCAAAGGGGGCTAACTTCCGAATTCAACATGTTGGAATATTCTACTTCCGCGCTATTGTAAACATCTTTTATTCCCATTGGATTGTATGTATTAACATAATCACTTATAAGCTTTATTTTTTCTTCCGGTGTCATATACTGTAAATCTTCAATTGAATAATCATTGATGTCAAAAGTATCTTCTGCAAAAGCAGGAACCGTAAACACAGTAAATCCTAAAAGTACCATAGATAAAAGTAATGATATTGCCGTTTTAAATTTCATAATTTCCTTTTCCTCCATTTTTTATGTTTTGAACATCCGCATATAAATTGTTTTCCTATCACCTCCCGAAAAAACACAAAAAGAGCTGCGGACAAAGGGTCCACAGCTCAAAATCATTGTTTACATTACACCGCACAGACCGCATTTGCCCCGACACACTCTTCCGCATAAAGGTGTGCCATCTGCCTGTAATGTATCATATAAAATATTAGTTGTCAATAACTTTTTTGTTGAATTTGCGCACGGCATATCTTGCCGTTGGTTAAACCAACGAACCTATGCGAAAGAGAGTGCGCGCGTTTTTATCGGTCTCAAAAAGCAGCTCTTCTACCGCCTCGCCCCTCACCGCGGCTATTTTTTCCGCGGTATAAGGAATCAAGAGCGATGTGCAGCGTTTACCCCTGTAAGGTACGGGCGACATATACGGCGCGTCGGTTTCAAGCAAAAGCCTGTCTTTCGGCACAAAAGCCGCAACCTCTACCGGCTTTACCGCATTTTTAAATGTGACCGCTCCGCCGAGACCTATATACATACCGAGCTTTAAAATCTCCTTTGCCGTCTCCACGCTCCCCGAAAAGCAGTGCACAACTCCGCGCGGACGGTGCTTTTTAAGCAAATTCAGCGTGTCCTCATGCGCTTCGCGGTCGTGAACTATAACTGGCAGCGACAACTCATTAGCAAGCATAAGCTGCTTTTCAAATACCTCGAGCTGTTTTTCGCGGCTGTCTCTTTCGTAGTGATAATCGAGCCCGATTTCACCGATTGCCACCACCTTTTTTTGCGCGGCAAGTTTTTTTATATCGCCGCACCAGTCAGCGGTCAGCGAGTCGAGATTCAGCGCGTGAAAACCGACAGCGGCATAAATAAACGGATATTTTTCCGCAAGAGCTATCGACTTCTCGCTCGTTATTATGTCCGTACCACAGGTGACGACGCCCGATATACCGTTTTCGGGAAATGAAGACAGCAGCTCATCGCGGTCGCAGTCAAACTGCTCGTCCTCATAGTGCGCGTGCGTATCAAATATATTTTTATACATTATCTTATTTTTGAGCCGTTCGGCATACTCTTGTCAACAAACACAACCTTTACGTCGTCCTCGGAGCAGTCCGCGGCAAGTATCATACCGTTTGATTCCACTCCGCACAGCACCGCCGGCTTTAAGTTTGCGACAACAACCACCTTTTTGCCTACAAGGTCCTCCGGCGCATACCATTTTGCGATACCGCTCGCCACGGTTCTGTCTTTGCCCGTGCCGTCATCGAGCGTAAGCTTTAACAGCTTTTTCGCTCTCGGTATTTTTTCGCACGCCTTGACCTCAGCCACGCGAAGCTCAACCTTTGCGAAATCGTCAATGCCTATCTCGGCAACGCCCTCAAGCGAATTTATCATTTTCTTTTCGGTCTCCTGCTGTTCTTTCTGTTTGGCAGTCAGCTCCTCTATGAGCTTTTCGCCGTCTATACGGTTAAACAGCGGCGTGGGAGTGCCCACTTTTTCACCCGACTTTAACGCGCCGAAAGATTTAAGGCTCTCGTACGAGCGTTCGGTTGTGCCTATCTGCTCAAATATTTTTTCGGCTGTATCGGGCATAAACGGAGTTAAGAGCACTGCAAGAAAACGTATACCCTCAAGCAAATTGTAAAGCACCGTGCCGAGTCTGCCCTTTTTGCCCTCGTCCTTTGCGAGCGCCCAGGGCGTAGTCTCGTCGATATACTTATTAAGGCGGCGCGCAAGAGTGAGAATACTCTCTGTGGCGTCGCTTATCTTGTATTCGTTAAAGCACCTGTCAACCTCAGCCACGGTCTTTAAAGCAAGCGACGATATTTCGTCGTCAAGCGGCTCTTTGTCGGTCGGAGCGGCAATTACGCCGTCAAAATATTTATTCTGCATGGCAACGGTTCTGTTGACGAGGTTGCCTATGGTGTTGGCAAGATCCGAATTGTATCTCTCGATAAGCGATTCGTATGTTATGGAGCCGTCCTGCGCGTGAGGCATTTCCGAAAGAAGATAGTAACGCACCGCGTCAACGCCGAAATCCTTTACAAGGTCGTTGGCATAAATGACGTTTCCGCGGGACTTTGACATTTTATCTTCTCCGAAAAGCAGCCACGGGTGACCGTATACCTGCTTGGGAAGAGGCTCACCGAGAGCCATAAGCATAATCGGCCAATAAATGGTGTGGAATCTCACTATATCCTTGCCTATGATGTGAACATCGGCAGGCCAATATTTTTTATACATATCGCTTGAGCCGTCGGGATCGTAGCCGAGCGCCGTAATATAGTTTGAGAGGGCGTCTATCCACACATAAATTACGTGCTTCGGGTCAAACGTTACGGGGATACCCCATTTAAACGACGTTCTCGACACGCACAAATCCTGAAGTCCGGGTTTAATAAAGTTGTTGAGCATCTCTTTTTTGCGAGCTTCGGGATAAATGAAATCGTCGTGGCTCTCGATGTAATCTTCAAGCTGTTTCTGATATTTTGAAAGACGCAGAAAATACGCTTCCTCTTTTGCCTTTTTGACCTCTCTGCCGCAGTCGGGGCACTTGCCGTCTACAAGCTGGCTCTCGGTCCAAAAGCTCTCGCACGGGGTGCAGTACATTCCCTCATACTCGCTCTTGTAAATATCGCCCTGGTCATAGAGCTTTTTAAAAATCTTTGCAACAATTTTTTCGTGGTACGGGTCAGTGGTTCTTATAAACTTATCGTATGTGGTATTGAGTACGTCGCAAATATCGCGGATTTCGCCCGATACCTTATCGACATACTCTTTGGGAGATACGCCGGCTTCTTTTGCGTATTCCTCAATCTTCTGACCGTGCTCGTCCGTTCCCGTAAGGAAAAACACATCGTAGCCCTGAAGTCTTTTGTATCTCGCTATTGCATCGGTCAGCACTATTTCATAGCTGTTGCCGATATGCGGCTTACGCGAAGTGTACGCAATTGCCGTAGTTATATAGAATTTAGGTTTTTCGCTCAAAATATAAACCCCTTTCAAATGTTATTTATATAAGACCGTTTTGCTGTTTTGCGGCGGTAACGGTGTTTTTAAGAAGTGTTGCTATGGTCATGGGGCCTACTCCCCCCGGCACCGGAGTTATATACGACGCCTTTTTGCTTACCTCGGCAAAATCCACGTCGCCACAGAGCTTGCCCTCGCTGTTTCGGTCCATACCTACGTCTATAACCACCGCGCCGTCTTTTACCATATCGGCAGTTACAAAGTACGGCTTGCCAACGGCGGCAACAAGAATGTCTGCACGGCGTGTAACCTCTTTAAGATTTCTTGTCTTGGAGTGGCACACGGTAACCGTGCCGTTCTGCCCCAGCAGCAGCATTGCCATGGGCTTGCCCACAATATTGCTCCTGCCTATAACCACGCACTCCTTGCCGCAGACGTCGATGTTGTAATACTTCAGCATTTCCATAATTCCGGCAGGCGTGCACGGCAAAAACGTGTAATCGCCTATCATAATATGCCCGACGTTTTCCGCGTTGAAGGCGTCAACGTCCTTTTTCGGCGAGATTGCTTTTATCACAAGCTCGTCCGAAAGTCCCTTCGGCAGCGGAAGCTGGCAGAGTATGCCGTTTACCTCTCTGTCATTATTAAGCTTATCTATAAGAGCGAGCAAATCCGCCATAGACGTATCAGCCGGCAGGGCGTATTCGCGTGAGACTATCCCCACAGCCTCGCAGGCTTTCTTTTTGTTGTTTACATATGTTCTCGAGGCGGGGTCGTCGCCCACTATTATAACCGCAAGGCAAACCGAAACGCCCCTTTTTTTAAGCTCAAGACATTCCTTTTTTATTTCCTCTTTTAAAGAGGCGGAAACGGCTTTGCCGTCAATTATCGTCGCCATCGTTTTTGCGCTCCTTTTGTCTCATTATCTCGCGGCGTTTTTCCGCGCTGATTTTATTTTTCTTTTTATCCTTTTTGCCGTCCTTTAATTCGTCCGAATTTTCGGCTGTCTCGCGCACCTCCACGGGCGAAAACGGTTTGGGATGTTTTTTCAGCGAAACAAATTTCACTATAAGTATCGTAAGGCAAACGACGGCGATTATCATAGACAAAAGCTGCGAAACACGAAGATTTGACGAGCCTATATAAAGGCTGTCCGTGCGAAGCCCCTCGACTACCGCTCTCTCCGCTCCGTATATAACGCCGTAGCAAAGTATGAGCTGCCCGCTGAATTTATAGCATTTGCGGCAAATGATATATATTACCAAAAATCCCAAAAGGCACCATACGGATTCATAAAGGAAGGTCGGGTGAACGGGGATATTCGGCGACATGCTTATACCTTTTTCGGCAAACAGCGCCTGATTTGACAGTATGTAATCAGTCACCTTTGCGCTCGACATACCCCAAGGCATCGTGGTGTTTGTTCCGAATGCCTCCTGGTTTGCATAGTTTCCCCATCTGCCTATGCCCTGACCTATCAAAAAGCTCATTCCGGCAAGGTCAAGCAGCTTTAAAAAGTCCATTTTATCGACTTTGCAGGTTATGGCTGCAGCGAGTATGCCGCCTATAAGACCGCCGTAAATCGCAAGACCGCCGTTCCATATTTTCGGAATTTCCGAGAGATGCTGACTGTAATAATCCCACTCAAACGCGACATAATAGAGTCTTGCGCCTATAATACCGCCTATGGTTCCGTACAGCAGAACGTCAAGCATTTTGTTTAAATCCATTTTCCACTTGTAAGCCATTCTGCCGCCGAAAAGCACCGCGAGCAAAAATCCGAACGCTATAATAAGCCCGTAAAATTTGATGCTGAACGTGGAGGAACCGATATTGAATTCCACAAAGGTGGAATACACGGTAAACACGTGGTCTATTCCGGTAAATTTTACCGCTGTTCCGTCGGTAAGAAAAGTCATATTCGGGTTCTCCTTTATTAGCTCTTTATAACCGAGAGCACGCAGTTCTCGGTGTCAACGGAGCTTAAAAGTCTCTTTTCAACGTCCTCTTTGGTGAGATTTTCAAGCACTTCCATTCCCGAGAAAACGGTCTCGCCGTTAAATGTCGCCGCAACCATCTCGTTTGCGATAGCCTCTATATCGTTAAAATCAAACACCGCTCTGCCGTAGAGCTTACGGCGTATACGCTCGAAATCTTTTTCGTCTATTCCGTTTCTTCTGAGCTCATTTATTTTGCCGGAAATCAATTCTTTTACCTTTTCGGGGTCGCGGCTCTCACCGGAATAAATCTGGCAGGCATAACCGTAGCCCTCAAAAAATTCAAAGCCGAATGCGGTGTTTATAAGCCCGTCGGAGAGCATATCGGAATAAAGCTTCGAGGTCTTGCCGGCGACAAGTTCAAGAATTATATTGCTGCATATAACTTCTTTGAGGCTGCGCTCGGGAGTTTTTACGTCTTCCTTGTAGCCGAGTGCAAAAACGGGCGTGGCTACGGGTAAATGCTCCTCCACATAACTTTCGCATACCTCTTTCGGCTCCTCGTGGAATTTTCTCTCTATCTTTTTTTCGGGTTGCTTTTTAAGCACCTTATCCGCTACGGACAGAACCGTGTCAACATCCACATTGCCCGAGACACAGAGCACCATATTGGAAAGATTGTAAAAAGTGTCGTAGCATTTGTAGAGCAGTTCCGCCGTAATGTGCGATATAGACTCTACGGTTCCGGCTATGTCTATTCTCACGGGGTGCTTTTTATACATTCCGCGGAGCATACCGAAGAGCACTTCCCACGAAGGCTCATCCTGACACATTTTTATTTCCTGACCTATTATGCCCTGCTCCTTTTTAACGGTCGCAGGCGTAAAATACGGGTGTGTGACAAAGTCGAGAAGTATCTCGAGAGAGCCCTTGAAATCGCCCGAACAGGAAAACAGGTAGCAGGTTTTATCAAAGCTTGTATAGGCGTTTGCGCTGGCGCCCGTGGCGGCGTAACGCTGGAACGCGTCAAGGTCTTCGCTCTCAAACAGCTTGTGTTCAAGAAAATGCGCTATGCCCTCGGGCACTTCCGTAAATTCTTTTTCGCCCGAAAGCTTAAACTGCGTATCTATGGAGCCGTAATGCGTGCCGAACATGGCATACGACGACGCATAGTTCTTTTTGGGGTACACAAGGATTTTAAGCCCCGATGAATGTTTTATTTCGTAATAGCTCTCACCGAGTTTTTCGTTTTTGATTTCTCTGACGTTATTCATCTGCGCCGTCCTCCTTATCCGTTCCCGCAAGCATATAAACGGTGTCGAGCGTAAGCGCGCGAGCCGCTTTTTTGACGTCGTCCCTTGTGACCGCAAGGAAGTTTTCTATCGCCTCGTCCGGCGTTACTATATCGCCCGTAAGCTGTGTGCCGTAATAGAGATCAAGCGAATCGGGAGTATCGTTAAAGCTGCGGTATGCGTCGCATATGGCTTTTTTGGAGGCTTCAAAGTCCTCGTCCGAAAATTCGCCGTTCTTCATAACGTCAAGCTGTCTGTCTATTTCGTCAAGCACCTTTTGCTTGTTTTCTTTTTCGATTCCGCTCTGTATAACGGTTATGCCCTTGCCCCTTATGAGCCTTGCCGAGCAATAGTAGCAAAGGCTGAGCTTTTCGCGGACATTCATAAAAAGTCTCGAATAAGGGCCGCCGCCGAATACGTCCGTCATAATGCGGCGCGAATAAAAGTCGTCGTTTTCATCGGTCATACCGCCTCTGAAGCCGAGGACGAGCTTACTCTGATTCATGGCAAGCTCTTCCGTAAGCTCCGTCAAATCTTCCGCCTCTTCCACAAAAACGGTTTCGGGCTCATACGGAGTTCTCTCGCCGATACCCGAAAAAGCTTCGTGCAGTTTCTTTTTGCAGTCGCTCTCGGAGACATTGCCTATGGCGTTAAGCTGTATTATGCCGTTTTTCAGCATAAATTTCCATGCGGCAAGAAGCGATTGCGGAGTGACCTTTTTCACATTTTCGAGAATTTCCTTTTTTGTGAGACCGTAAATTTCGTCGGCGCACATTGTCTCAATCATACGAGTCAGCGCATACGAGCGTTTATCGTTGATTTCGCTCTCTATATCTTCTGCGGTAAGGCGTATCTCTGTCGGAAGCTGCTGCGCCGAAAACCCGTTTTCATCCGCCGACGGCTTTGTAAGGAGCGATAAAAGCAGTTCGAGCGACGCGCCTATGACGCTCTCGCCGTCAAAGGTGAGGCTGTCGTCTATGCACGTTATCGAAAGCTGTATGCGGTAATTTTCGCCGAGCTTTGAAATGTTGCCCGACAAAAGCGCACCGTAGAGCTCCTCAAGACGGGAATTCAGTTTTATAAGCGAATCGTATTTTTTTGACGAGTGCGCCAAAAACGACGAAAGCACGGTGTATTCCGCCGCATATTCGCCCATCGGCACCAATATATTAAGCGTCAGACACGCCGTTTTAAACATATCGGTTTTTACGGTCAAAAGCCTTATTTTATCTTCCGTTACAGAAAGCTTTGGAGTAATTTCCATATTGCGAGAACGCCTCCGAAAAAATGAATTTTAAAAGTGCCGCACTGCCGCGGACTTTCCGCCCGGCAAAGCACACCTTTGCGAGCCTATAATTATTTATTATTGTATCATATATGCCGTAAAAATTCCACAGCTTTATAAAAATTTACAATTAGTGCGTTTATCTTTGTGCCGCCCGTCTTATAAGACGCGGTTTTGTCTTTAAATGCGGAGCGGGAATTTTTGTTTTTGCCGCCTATACGGCATATATCACGCCTTAAAAATCAGCGCCGCAAAAGTAAATAATCATACCGAACGGGAAAAGTGCAAAGTGTTCGGAAATGCATTGTTAAAAAATAAACAAACGTATAAAATGTGTATTAAATCGGCAAAATGGTCTTAGTTCGGTTTACAAAAAAATATAATTATGTTATGATTAGGGCACAAAAAAGGCGGCGAAAAACGCAGTATTATGCCGCATTTCACGGAGGACTCACGCATTATGTCAGATTCACACAAGCTGCAAAGAGCGGCGGTTAAAGTCACCCTTGACAAGGTAATGAAATACATTGACAAAAACCCGCAGGAAAACATTTGCAAAATGCTCTCGGTAGCCGAAAAGCTCACTAAAAACATCTTCCCCGCGGCGAACCTCGAAAAGATGAAAGAGGTCGTCAAGGATAAAGATAATGTATGGACTAAATACGCCCTCGGTATTTTAAACGACATCGACCGCGACGTAATCAAGGAAATGATTATGGCGTTCGGCTTTGACGCAGGTTATTACGGCACAAAAACCGTTCGTAAAAATCGCGAAAAGCTTCACTGCAACGTCCCGTTTATAATTCTTTTTGACCCCACAAGCGCGTGCAATCTGCATTGTAAGGGCTGCTGGGCGGCTGAATACGGCCACAAGCAAAGCCTTACAAACGAAGAGATGCAGAGTATTGTCTCTCAGGGCAAGGCGCTCGGCACTCACGTCTATATGCTCACCGGCGGCGAACCGCTCATCCGCAAAAACGACATCATAGAGCTTGCCGCAAACAATCAGGATTGTGCATTCTTAATTTATACAAACGCAACGCTTGTAGACCAAAAATTCTGCGACGACCTTAAAAGAGTCGGCAATGTTGCCCTTGCCATGAGCATTGAGGGCACCGAGGAGTCAAACGACTGGCGCCGCGGCGAGGGAGCTTACAACGCTACGCTCAAAGCGATGGAGCTTCTCAAAAAGAACAAGTGTCTCTTCGGTATTTCGGTCTGCTACACGCGCAAAAACGACGAGTATGTAACGAGCGATGATTTCATCGACAAGATGATAGAAAACGGCTCCAAATTCGCATTTTATTTCAACTATATGCCCGTGGGTCACGGCGCCGATAAAGAGCTTATCCCTACTCCCGACCAGAGAGAATATATGTACCGCTGGCTTCGCAAAATGCGTAACGGCAAAACAGGCAAGCCGATGTTTGTTATGGACTTCCAGGACGACGGCGAATATGTCGGCGGCTGCATAGCGGCAGGCAGAAACTATTTCCACATAAATTCCGCGGGCGACATCGAGCCGTGCGTATTTATACACTATTCCGATACAAATATACGCACCCACACGCTTCTTGAGGCGCTCAAGAGCCCGCTCTTTACCGCGTATTACAAGGGCCAACCGTTTAACGACAACCATTTAAGGCCCTGCCCCATGCTTGAAAATCCCGAGCTTTTACGCAAAATAGTAAAGGAAAGCGGAGCACATTCTTCGGATCTTTTAAATAAAGAGGATGTCGATGAGCTTTGCGATAAATGCGTGGATTTTGCAAAGGAATGGGCACCGCGTGCCGAAAAGATTTGGAATTCCACAAAGCACCGCGAGACTCACACCCAGTACTACCGCGACACCGAAGAGGGCAAACGCGAATTCGGCTGTCCCGGCAACTGTGCAGGCTGTGCCTCACACGCCGCAGAAGCTTCCGACTCTGAAAAGAAAACGGACTGAAAAGAAAAATTTTAATAAAGCATAAAAGAACGGCTGTGACGATATGTTACAGCCGTTTGTTTAGGTTAAACACTTTTCTGTGTAAATCCGCATATTAAAGAAATCCCCGCGCAGTCCTGTGAATACACAAACAACCCCCAAAAATCCACCTTGTAAAGTAAGGCTAAAACAAAGCAAAAAGCAGAGAAATTTTCAGGCTCCCTTGTAAAGGGTGATTCCCCACAGTGTGGGGAAATGTCACGAAGTGACAAATGGGACTCTCTCCCGTCAGGAGCTGTCACCGCAGGTGACTGAGGGATTGCAAGGCTCCCTTGTAAAGGGAGCCGGACGCGAGTTCACGAGCGGACTGAGGGATTAAAAAGTCACGCACTATTCTATTGAAATTCCGCACAACCTTAATGAAATCCCTCCGGCTTGCCTTACGGCAACCCACCTCCCTTTTCAAGGGAGGCTATAGCGAACAGACTGAGGGGTTAAAAGGTCACGCACCATTCTATGCAAATTCCGCACAACCTTAATGAAATCCCTCCGGCTTGCCTTGCGGCAACCCACCTCCCTTTTCAAGGGAGGCTGATTTGCTTTGCAAAAGAGGCTGTTCAGAGAAAAAAGTAAAAGTGAAAATGGAGTCAAAATTCCTTTAAATTGCTTTGTGCAATCTACTTTACAAGGAAGACTGAATTTCTCCGAATTTCTTTGCGCGACCGCTTTCGTTTTCGGCAGAAACAAAATCGGCAACAAAAAACGGCGATGACTTTTCGTCACCGCCGAATTTGTTATTATTTTCCGCTGCCGCGTATCAGCTTTACCGCATACAAAACGTCTACGGCAGCCATAGCTATAAGGAACAACATTGTAATTATGCCGTCCGACGTTGAAAAATCAATCGCCTTTCCGCCGCGTGATTTGTAGACAAGCGTACCTATAACCAGCACGTTTAAAATCAGCATTAAAATCAGGTTTGCGAATTTGTCTCTCATAAAAACCTCCGGGCGCACAAATTGCAGTTTTCGCCGTTTACGCTCTTAATTCGATATTATATTTTATCACACTTTCAGATTTTTTCAACAACTTCTATTCGCATGATAAAATACAAACGAGCGACAAAGCCCCAATTGCAAACCGAACAGACTGAGGGGTTAAAAGGTCACGCACTATTCTATTTAAATTCCGCACAGCCCCCTAACGAAATCCCTCCGGCTTGCCTTACGGCAACCCACCTCCCTTTTCAAGGGAGGCTATAGCGAACAGACTGAGGGGGTTAAAAGGTCACGCACTATTCTATTTAAATTCCGCACAACCTTAATGAAATCCCTCCGGCTTGCCTTGCGGCAACCCACCTCCCTTTACAAGGGAGGCTATAGCGAGCAAACCGAGGGATTGCAAAAGGAGCCACGGCGGCATCAATGAATATTTTTAATCCAGCGGCTGATTTCCGACTCGGGAGTGCGAAGAACGTCACCGTTGAATTTCACATTCAGTCCCGTCTTCACGGTCGCACCCTTGCAGGCGCTTTCAAAATCCTCTAATGTGTGCCCGATCCATCCGCCGTTAGTGGCAAACGGATAAATCGTTTTGCCGCTCAAATCGGCGCTCTTAAGAAAAGTATGCATAGCCGGTGCAAACGTATACCACCATACGGGGGACCCGAGAATTATTGTATCATAGTCGTCTGTGTTAACCGTTAACGGCTTGATTTCCGGGCAAAAGCCCTCGGCTGTTTCGCGCTGTCCCTCGGCGACAACCGTATCATAATCGCCGTTATACGGCACTACCGTGTCAATACGGGCTATATCGCCGCCTATTTCTCTGTGTATCATTTCGGCGACGCGCTTTGTGTTGCCGAGATAGGAATAATACAAAATCAAAGCTTTCATTTTAACTCTCACTTTCTTTTATTTCAGCGGCTTTCCGCTGAACACGGGGAATACGCCGTACTCACCGTAATCGGAAATATGCTCCATATATTTCAGGGTTTCCATATCCTCATCTGAAATCACAAAGTCAACGTCGGCGTTATCAGCCATATGCGCGGGATTTGCGGTTTTGGGCAGAGCCACCGCTCCGAGCTCGATAACATAGCGAATACAAAGCTGCGCGGCGGTCACGCCGTACTTTTGCGCCATTTTCACTATTTCCGGATTTTTCAGCGCTTCACCGTGAGCAATCGGAGAATATGCCTCCGCGAGAATTCCGTTTTCCCTGCAAAAGTCAATAAGCGGCATATCGGTACCGGTGATATGCAGTAAAATCTGATTTACGGACGGCTTAACGCGGCAGTCGGACAGCAGATTTTCAAGGTCGTCTTTAAGGAAGTTAGACACGCCTATCACTTTAACCTTGCCTGCCGCCTGCGCGTCCTCAAGCGCGCGCCAAACCTCTTTGTTTTCTTCAAAATAGCGCTTCTCCACGCGGAACTCGCTCCACGGCTGCGGAGAATGGATTATCATTTGGTCGAAATAGTCAAGGCCCGTTTTCTTCAGCGACTCGTCAATAGATTTCATTGCCGAATCATAGGTTTTGAGTTCTGCCGCCACCTTATCGGCAACAAACAGCTTTTCGCGCGGAATACCGCAGGTGCGGATTCCCTCGCCTACTCCGCATTCATTGCCGTATGCCTGCGCCGTATCCACAAGGCGGTAGCCGAGCTTTACGGCTGCGCGAACTGCGTCGGCTGCCTTATCATCATCGATAAACCATGTTCCGAGCCCCAATTTAGGTATCTTAACGCCGTTTGCCAACGTATAAGTTTCATTTAAAATCATTTTCATGCTCCTTTGATGTTACACATTTTCCCGATAACGGCGCCCCGCCGCGGTACAGAGCTGCCGTCCGTTTTTATCATCGTATATACTCTACAACTTGAAGTTAACTTCAAGTCAAGAGTTTTTTTGAAAAAATTTTAAAATAAAAAAGACCCGCTAAAAGCGAGTCTTTATTCTGGTGGACCTGAAGAGATTCGAACTCTCGACTTCTACAATGCGAATGTAGCACTCTCCCAGCTGAGCTACAGGCCCGTGAACCCAATTATTATAACACGCAGTCGGCGGTAGGGCAAGAGGATTTTGAAATTTCTCACATTAAAAATAAGATTTTAAATTTCCCTGCCGCAAAGCGGTCCATTTTATCGGCCGTTTGACAAGCCGAAAAAGTCCCGTGCAAAGCTTTTTCGCACGGGACATCTTCTTTATTTTTGCTTTTTCTTGATTTTATTGAGCATTGCGTTGATTTCGAGAATCTGCTCTTTGGTAAAGAGTCCGCCTGCCATCATACATACGCGCTTGACGCTGAAGCCCTTGCCCATTTCAATTATATTTTTGTTGAGCTTCATGCCCTTTGCCATATCCGCCATACCGCCTGTGGACTTGCCCTTGTTCTTTTTCATATTGGCACGAACCATTTTAATGATTTTCAAAGCGAGCAATTTACCCTTTGCGGTAGCCAAAATATCGCCTATGGTGTCGTTTATGCTCATATATCCGGGCGGAGTCTCGATTTCAAACCAGTTGATAACCGCGCCCTCTTCCTGCAATATATAGTCGGTATTTACCTTATCGACCTTGCGTATGCGGCTCTCGTCGGTGCAGTCGCCCGCCTTGGCTGTCAGCACGGTTTCGCCTTCGTTCGGCACCGAGAAGTAAAAGAATGGGAATTCTCCGCGCTTTTGCACGCCGAGGCTCTTGCCGTTTGCAAAAAGCTCTACCGACGGCTCGTTTGTATAAACGGTAACCTTTGTCACATTCTCGGGGCGGTCAACATAGCGCTTACCGCAGATGTGCACAAACGGCTCCTTTGAAAGCCATGCTTTGTAAGCGTAAAACGCGTCCTTTTTGTATTTTCTGTCAAACGTAACAAGACCCTTGTGGTTCATTCCGTTCTCGCCGCCCTCGCTGCGTGCGTCTGCGGCAAAGTCAAACATATTCCAGACGTGTGTTGACCAAAGCCACGGGCGAACGGCAATCTGACGAATTACATCCTCATGATATTTTGCCTGATATTCTTCGGTGTAATCGCCCTGCTGCGGGTCGGAGGTATGCCAATTAAGAGCCTCGCAGCCGTATTCGCTCATACCGACGGCACGGTCGGGATATTTTTTATGGAACTTATCGAACCACGGCCCGTACATATCGGTCTTGCCGCCGTACCAACCGAAATAGTGGTTATAAGACAAAACGTCGGGTATACTAACATACTCTTCGCTCGGGTCGCACATACTGAGCACCGCTATTGTGGTGGGACGCGTCGGGTCCGTTTTGTGTACAAGGTCGTTGAGCATACGGTGATTTTCGAGAAGCGACCCGTCGGACGCTCCGTTCATTGTAATCTCATTTGACAGACCCCACACAACTATGCTCGGATGATTTATATTCTGACTTATAAGCTCCTTCATCTGACTTACGGTATTTTCTCTGCCGCCGGGCATATGGCGCGAGATATAGGGTATCTCCGCCCAAACTACCATACCGCGCTCATCGCATAAGTCATAAAAGACCCTACTGTGCTGATAATGTGCAAGTCTTATGGTATTCGCACCCAATTCGCATATCAAATCCATATCCTCACGGTGCTCTTTTTCGGTGAGTGCGTTGCCTATACCGGGTCTGTCCTGATGACGCGAAACTCCGCGCAGAGGGTAAGGCTTACCGTTGAGGATAAAGCCCTTTTGCGGGTCTATGGAAAAGCTGCGGCAACCGAATCTTACCGAAATTTCGTCTGTTTTTTCTCCGCCTTTCAAAAGCTCCGCGGTAAGAGAATAAAGATACGGATCCTGTGTGCCGTTCCACAGATGCGCGTTATCGATTTCTATAACCGTCTTTCCGTCGGACGCATCGACGCTCTTTTCACCCACGATTTTTTTATCCGCGTCCGTTACGGTAAAGCGAACCGTACAATCAAGCGGATTTGTAACATATGCGTTTATTGCGACAAAAGCCGACGAGCCGTTAACCGTAGGTATAACTTTAATGCCCGGTGCGCCGTAATAATCAAGGTCAAAATGACTTTCGTCAACTCCGATAACCGTTACATCACGGTAAATACCGCCGTAAAACGTAAAGTCGGCAACCTGCGGATACACGGTATCATTAGGGCTGTTATCGGCAAAAACCGTAAGCAGATTTTCCTCGGCTATTTCGGGGAGCTTCACACGGAATGTGGAATATCCGCCGTCGTGCGAACATATTTTTTCGCCGTTCCACCAAACCTCGGCGCTGCTGTTGACGCCGTCAAACTGAAGGTAATGTATCGGGCCGCCGGCGAGCTCCGATTTTTTAAGCGACTTTACATAGCAGCATTTGCCCCTGTAATAGTCGTTTCCGCCGTCCTGACCGTCGGTGCCGTTCCAAGTGTGCGGCAGGTTGACGGTTTCCCAATCCTCGGGCAAAGCTCTCGGCACCTGCTGCGCCTGTTTTGAAAAGCGCCAATCCTTGTTGATATTTATAATTTCTCGCATAATATAAAGCCTCCGTGGCGATTATTTTAATTTTTAGCTTTTTTATCCTTTTCCCTTGCGTTATCGTCGAGATTATAGAGGAAGTGCATGCTGAGGAAGCTTATAATCGCTCCGATAAACGGAAGGAATGCGGTGACAAAATAAATTTTTTCGGGAACGCCCGGTGCCTGCTCAAGCGCGCCGAGGTTCTGATTGTAGCCGGTTGCGCCTATTGCGTAGCTTACTACTGCCGCACCTACGCCTTGCGCTATCTTGCGGAACAGCGAGTAAGTGGCGTATATCGAGCTTTCCTCTCTGCGTCCTGTTTTGTGTTCCTGATAATCGATGCAGTCCGCAACGAGCGCCCAGGTAAGTGTAAGATAAAATGCCGCGCCGAACATTGAAACGGCTACGAGGACTATCCAGACATAGGGATTTTTTATTCTTACAAACGCCGCAATACCTGCCGAAAGAGCCGACAGTAAAAACGGATATGTGCAAAGCTGTTTTTTGCTGAATTTTTTAAGCATGGATTTTGCGAGTATAATTCCCAAAGCTACGGGGCAGCCTGCAAGCATTGTCGCGATGGTGATGAGCTTGGTATTTTTAAAATAGCACATAAATATATACGGCATTGACGTGGTTACGGTCATCATAAGCGCTAAATAAGCGACGGTGCTTATGGTGACACCCATCATCGGCTTATTTTTAAAGAACGACTTTAAAGTGGCAAAATAATTGAATTTTTGCTTTTCGGCGGAAACCGCAGGTGCCACGCGCTCGGTTGTCATACGTCTGAGCAGCCAGAACGAAACAAGCCCTATGGCGCCCATAACGCCTACAAAAAGGATAAACAGCTCGCCTCTGGGGTTATCGTTTTTATCATAAACCAAAAGGGGCAGTAATATCATAATCGGAATTTGAGCACACATAGCGCCGATACTGCGCCATGTTGACAGCGAGGAACGTCCGTCGGGGTCGTTTGTAATACAGCTCTGCATAGAACCGTATGGTACGTTTACGCTCGTGTAGGCGACGCTCCACAAGCAATAGATACCGAGACACATAGCGATTTTTACTCCGTACGGTGCATTGGGAGCATAGATAAATAAAGCGATGCTTGAAAGAAGCAGTACGGGGCTTGCCCATTTTATCCACGGCTTGAACTTGCCGTTTTTGCCGGGTTTTGTCGCATCGCAAAGACCGCCGATTATGGGGTCGTTTATCGCGTCAAAGATTTTACCGAGCAAAATCAAAATCGCAAAATGCTTCGGGTCTATCTTCATACAAGTTACATAAAACAACATAAGATAGCTGTTTATAAACGCAAAGCTCATATTACAGCCGAAGTCGCCAAAGGCATAGCCGATTTTGTCGCGCATACCGAACGGGCGCAGGGTTTTGCTGTTGTCCATAAAGGATACCTCCGAATTTACTGTATAATTTCGGACAATACAAATTTACACCAAGCGCGTGAAAACACCCGTTAAAGCGTCGTTTTCGGTCGATACTTTGCGTATTTTTGTCCCGACAGAAAGAAACTTCCGCCCTTTTGGTGCAGAGCAGTCTTGTCCTTATTTGGTATAGTACTATTATATATGATATTCAAAAAAAAGCAATAGGAAGTGATTGGATTAGGTTAAATCGTCAATTTAGGGAATGTTTACCAAAAAAACGGAACCGTTTTCGGGCAAAAGTCCCTCTGCGGTTCCGTTTTTAATTTACGAATGTGCTTCAAAGAACGCGAGCATTTCATCGGTCGTTTCAACGCTCTCGGGAAGATCGGGATAGGCGACGCTCGTTATATGCCCCGACGAACGGTTTACGGTAAGCTGCCAGTCGTGGTACATATGCTCTTTTCCCTTTTCGGTCAACAGCTTATCGAGCTCATCCGAAGCGGAGTGCAAAAAGTCCTTGACGCTCGTCACAATATATGCCGGCGGAATATCGGATTTATCTATTATCTCCTCGGGCTGCAAATACGGATAATACGGCGAGTTCTTATAATCGTAGCCGAGATAGCACGACATAAGCACGCTGTTAACGCCGTTTTTCATATCGAACATTCCGGAAATCAGCCCTATCGCCTTTATATCAAGCCCGGTATCGCAAACGCCGTAAAGCGATTTTAATTCGTCGCTCGTGTTTACCGCCGCGGTGTAAAATGCAAGCTGACCGCCGGCAGAATCCCCTACAACAAAGACCTTATCAAGGTCAAACCCGAAATTCCCGCCGTTTTCAGCCACCCAGCGGTATGACGCCATAACATCGCTCACCTGCGACGGATATGTTACATCGGGGCACAGTGAGTAATTTATACATACAACTATATAGCCTCTCTCTGCAAGCCGCGACGCATAGACGCGGTTGACCTCTTTTTCGGCATACATAAGTCCGCCGCCGTGAATATCGATTATTACGGGCAGCTTTCCAGAGGCGTTTTCGGGATAGTAAATATCAAGAAGATGATATTTGTTGCCGTCCGAAATATACGGTATATCCCTTTTCACCGTAACACCGGCGGATTCGGTCTGTTTTTTAAGCCTGTTTGTGTCGTAATAATCCATATAATTCCACAGCACTTCGGCGGCGGACGCCACAAAGCCGTCGTTTTTCAGCACGCCGTCGGCTGTCGGGTCGATTTTTACGGTGTCCGTATCCAATTTAAACAGTCCGTCAAATATATTTTTAAATCTGACTTCGAGCTCGCTTGTATTGACGTCATTACCCGACAAAACATCCTTTACAAGTCCGTAAAGGTCGGTAAACAGCGCGGTAATCTCACTTTTAACATCTATGCCGGCATTTTCGGAGGCGTTTATTTTTGTATTGATAGACGCCTTCTGCGACTCCACGCTGTCACGAAAAAAGCCGTCGGGAGGCTTTTGATTGTATGCAGAAGAAGCGTCGGCACGTAAAAGTGCTGCCGCTTCCTCTTTTTTTGCTATTGAGCCGCACTGCAAAGCGACAAGCACAGTTGCCGCCGCCAGCAGTATAACGGCTGTAATTCTTTTTAAAACGTCTTTCATATAAGTTATCCGTTATTTATTCGGAGGCGAAAACAGCGAACCGATAAACATAAAAACGTCAGAAACAGGTGAGCTTCTGTATTTTTGAGACAACTTATCGGCAAGAACCAAAAAACAATACATCATTATTTTGCCACAATGTTAACAAGCTTGCCTTTGACATAGATTTCCTTGATAATATTCTTATTCTCAAGTTCGGCAGCTATGTTTTCTTCTTTCTTTGCAAGACTTATCGCTTCATCGCTCTCGATATCGGTGGGAACCGAGAGTCTCGCTCTTATCTTGCCGTTTATCTGAACTACTATTTCAACGGTGCTGTCAATGCACTTTGCTTCGTCAAAGCTCGGCCACTTTGCGTCCTTTGCGAGCATTTCGCCGTAACCGCAGTTTGACCACATCTCCTCGGTGACGTGCGGCGCAAAGGGATTTACGAGTATAAGCAGAGTTTTAAGCTCGGCACGGTTGATTTTACCGATTTCGTAAATTTTGTTGAGCAGCGTCATAAGAGCGGCTATCGCGGTGTTGTACTTCATCTGCTCTATATCTTCCGATACCTTTTTAACGGTCTTGTGCATAGCGCTCATAAGCTCTTTGGAATACTCGTCGCCGTCCGTCAGGATTTCCTGAAGATTAAATATTCTGTCAATAAATCTCTTGCAGCCTTTAACGCTCGATTCGCTCCACGGAGCCGCCTGCTCATAGTCGCCCATAAACAGAACATAGGTGCGAAGTACATCGGCGCCGTATACGTCAACTACCTCGTTGGGGTCTATTACGTTGCCGCGCGATTTACTCATTTTAACGCCGTCCGGTCCTAAGATAAGTCCCTGAGCGGTGCGCTTCTGATAGGGCTCTTCATACGGCACTACGCCGAGGTCATAGAGGAATTTATACCAGAATCTCGAATATATAAGGTGGCGTGTAACGTGCTCCATACCGCCGTTGTACCAGTCTACCGGCATCCAGTATTTAAGCTTGTCATAGTCGGCAAAGGTCTTGTCGTTGTGCGGATCAACATATCTCAGGAAGTACCACGAAGAGCCTGCCCACTGAGGCATGGTGTCCGTCTCGCGCTTTGCGTCGCCGCCGCAGACGGGGCACTTGCAGTTTACAAACGAATCTATCTTGGCAAGCGGGCTTTCGCCGTCCTGACCGGGCTCAAAGTTTTCGACATTCGGAAGTTTCAGCGGAAGCTCGTCATACGGAACGGGAACCATACCGCACTTCGGGCAGTAGACAATCGGAATGGGCTCGCCCCAATAGCGCTGACGGTTAAACGCCCAATCCTTCATCTTATACTGAACTCCGCCCTCGCCGATGCCTTTTTCGGTGAGGTAATCTATCATCTTTTTGATGGAATCCTTTTTATTGTCCATTCCGTTAAGGAAGCCGGAATTTACCATTTCGCCGTCGCCGGTGTAAGCCGCTTTTTCTATATCTCCGCCCTTTATGACTTCGATTATGTCTATGCCGAATTTCTTGGCGAACTCATAGTCGCGGTCATCGTGAGCCGGTACGGCCATTATTGCGCCCGTGCCATAACCCATCATAACATAGTCGGAAATATAAACCGGTATTTCCTTACCGTTTACGGGGTTTATAGCGGTGAGGCCGTCTATCTTGACGCCCGTTTTATCCTTGACGAGCTGAGTGCGCTCAAACTCCGTCTTTTTGCTGCATTCGGTGCGGTAATCGGCTATCTCGTCCATATTGCGGATTTTGTCCTGATACTTGTCGATTATCGGGTGTTCGGGCGCAATTACCATAAACGTAACGCCGAAAAGCGTGTCGGGACGGGTTGTGTATATTCTGAGCTTTTCGGGGATATCTTTGAGCGAGAAGTTGACAAACGCGCCGCGGCTCTTGCCTATCCAATGTTCCTGCTGAGCCTTGATGTTGGGAAGATAATCGACGTGCTTGAGGCCCTCCAAGAGCTTATCGGCATACTCGGTGATGCGCAGATACCAAACGTCCTTGGACTTTTGTACGACTTCGCTGTGGCAGATATCGCACTTGCCGCCCTGAGAATCCTCGTTTGACAAAACAACCTTGCAGGAGGGGCAATAGTTTACGAGAGTTTTGTCGCGGAACGCGAGACCCTTTTCAAACATCTTGAGGAATATCCACTGTGTCCACTTGTAGTAGCCCTCTTCGGTTGTGTCTATAACTCTTGTCCAGTCAAACGAAAATCCCACGCGCTTTAACTGATTTGTAAACTTCTTTATATTCATATCGGTAACCTTGCGCGGATGTATGCCCGTTTTAATGGCATAGTTTTCCGTCGGCAGACCGTATGCGTCAAAGCCTATCGGGAAAAGAACGTTGTAGCCCTGAAGCCTTCTCTTGCGAGATACCACTTCAAGACCGGAATACGCCTTGATGTGACCTACGTGCATACCTGCTCCGCTCGGATAGGGGAATTCCACAAGTCCGTAAAACTTCGGCTTTTCGGAATTGTCAACGGCGTGGAAAACGCCCTCTTCTTCCCATTTATCCTGCCACTTTTTTTCGATACGTTTGAAATCGTAATCCATTTAGCTCACCCTTTGTATGTGTAGTCAAATTTTAACTAATGCTGTCGGCCGCATTAAAGGCGGTCTTATTCGCTGATCCACTCCGAGATGTCAACGTCCTCGGCGTCGCTCCACAGCTTTTCGAGATTGAAATTGTCGCGGCTTTCCTTTGTGAACACGTGAACAATAACCGTGCCGTAGTCGAGAAGTATCCAGCCCGTCGCCTTACCCTCAACGCTCTTTGCAACCTTGCCCTTTTCGGCGAGCTTGTCCTCAAGATCGTCCGAGAGAGCCTTTATATGCGTCAGCGATGTGCCGGTAACTATAACGAAATAGTCGGCTATAACCGTAAGGTCGGTTACCTTGAGAGCCTTTATATCCATACCCTTTTTTCTGTCGAGAGTTTCGACCGTCAATTTGAGTAATTCCTCTGTCGTCATAACTTTTTCCTTTCGTAAGAAATTGCGATGTCATTATATGCTTTAACGCTGTCCTCATGAATGGGGAAGCCTTTTTTTACATTTTCGATAACGGTGAACTGAAGTCCCTCAAGCATTGCTTCGTCAAGACTTCGATATGCTTTTTCACGCATACGCTCAACGCCCGGATACTTTCTGTCCGCCGAGATATAGTCCGCTATATAGACCACCTTTTCGAGAAGAGTCATATGCTCCCTGCCCGTGGTATGATACCGCACCGCCGAAATTATATCCTCATCTTTTACACCGAGATATTTTTTTATGTATATCGCGCCGGATAATTGGTGCCACGTCTTTGTGCTGCTTTTCTCCGTAGGCGTTAGGATTATACCATCTTCGGTGATTATTTTCAACTGCTCCTGTTTCGGAGTGTCTTTCATAATATCATGCAAAAGCCCCGCGGTGAACGCCTTTTCCCTGTCGGCCTTGTAAATTCCGGCAAGACGATACGCCTCATAAGCAACGTTCAGCGAGTGGTAAAAACGCGCCTTTGTAAGATGTTTTTTTATTTCATAAAAGAATTCTTTATTTCTTTCTGTATCCATATAGTCCTCTTTCCTTTATGAATTCATATGCCTCTTTTGTCAGGACGTCGGACACGTCTTCGCCTTTAGATATTTTTTGTCTGATTTCGGTAGACGAAATTTCGAGTGGGCTGTTCGGAGAAATTATTATACCGTTCGCCTCATTTGACGGCATATATATGTGCAGGGCCGAAAAAGCATACGAGCGGAGCGCCCTTACGGTGTCTTCGTCCTCGCGCGACAAAACGCACAGAGTACACTTTTTCATTATTTCACGGTATTTATACCACTTGTGAAACGATAAAAACATATCGGAGCCTATTATCAAAAACAACTGCGCATCCTTGTATTTGCTCAAAATCTCGTTCACCGTGAATATCATATAGCTGTCGGAGGCACGGTCTATCTCCATAGTGCTGACCTCATAATTTTTACCCGTAAATGTACGTCGGCAAAGCTCTGCCCTGTCGGAATCAAGCGCCAAATCCTCACATATTTTGTGCACGGGGCGCTTGTCGGGAATTACGAGCACCTTGTCGAATTTCAATGTGTCGGCAAAGGTCTCGATTAAACGCAGATGCCCTTTGTGCGGCGGATTGAACGTGCCGCCGAAAATTCCTATTCTCATTACTTCTTCTTTTTGTTTTCGTGGAGCTTTTTGCTGTAACGGTAAAATATCATACTTCCGCCTATAACAGCCACAACCTCACTGCCCGTTGCCGCGGCTATCTGCTCGGCTGCCTCGCGCGGAGTCAGCGGAGATGTATCGCGGAGCACTTTGACCTTTATAAGCTCTCTCGCAGTCAGCGCATCGTCAACCTGTTTTATCAGCGCGTCGGACATACCGCCCTTGCCGAACTGAAACAGCGGTTCCAAACCGTTTGCCTGAGCCCTTTTTTCGGCTCTCTCTTTACTTGTCATATTCTTTCACAATGCCTTTCGGTTATTTTAAATATTCGGGGAGCTCCTTTGCGAGCTTGCGCAGAGCGTTGCCTCTGTGGCTCACGGAGTCCTTTTCTTCGGGAGAAAATTCCGCAAACGAGCGGTCGCCCACATAAAACAGAGGGTCATATCCAAAGCCGCCCTCGCCGCGCTTTTCATAGCCTATTACGCCGTGACATTCGCCGCGGACGGTAAAATGCCTGCCGTCCGGAAAAACACAGCATACCGCCGAAACAAAGGACGCCGTGCGTTTTTCGGGCGGAACGTCCCTGAGCTTTTCAAGAAGCTTTCGGTTGTTTTTATCGTCGTTGCCGTGCTCGCCGGCATATCTTGCCGAATATACGCCCGGTTCGCCGCCGAGCGCGTCCACGGAGAGGCCCGAATCGTCGGCAATGCAGGGCATACCGCTCTCTCGGCAGCCCGAATCGGCTTTTAAAAATGCGTTTTCTTCAAACGTGGTTCCGGTCTCTTCAACATCGGTAAGAACTATACCCGCCTCATCGGCGGTCAGTACGTTAACTCCGAGCGGGGAGAGTATTCTCTGAAGCTCGGCGCGTTTTTTCATATTATGAGTGGCGATTAAAAAATCCAAAGCGCTTTTTCTCCTTTTTCTTTTTGGGCTTTTCGGTTTCATCCTCGCCGTCGGGCAAAGGCTCTTCCTTTAAATCTTCCTCACTCTGTTCCAATCCAGGAACTCCGCTTTCATCTTCTGCAGCTGCGTCTGCTTTGACTTCGACTTCTTCTTTTTTATCTTCGTCTTTGCCGCCCTGTTCATCCTTATCAGTATGTCCGTCCTGTTGTGGTCCAGCAGCTTGAATGTCTTGCCCGTCAGGCGCCACATCGTCTTGCGAAATTCCATCTTTTTCGTCCTCCTCGTTGTAATCTATTTTTTCAAACAGACCGTCGGCAAAAGCCCTGGGGTTAAACGGCTGTAAATCGTCAATCTGCTCGCCGACGCCTATGAATTTAACAGGGATTCCGAGCTCGTTTTTTATAGTGAGAACAACACCGCCGCGAGCCGTTCCGTCAAGCTTTGTCAAAACTATGCCGGTTATTTCGGCGGCATTCATAAATTCGCGTGCCTGATTTACGGCGTTCTGACCCGTTGTGGCGTCAAGCACCAAAAGCACCTCGCGGTCCGAATACGGAAGCTCGCGGTCTATAATGCGATACATTTTGGCAAGTTCATCCATAAGATTCTTTTTGTTGTGAAGTCTTCCCGCGGTATCTATTATAACTATGTCGCAGTCCCTTGCCTTTGCGGCGTTTATCGTGTCAAATACAACAGCTGCCGGATCCGCACCCTCGGTGTGCTTTACTATATCCACACCGGCTCTGTCCGCCCATATCTGAAGCTGGTCGATTGCCGCGGCACGGAAAGTGTCCGCCGCTCCCAAAATGACCTTTTTACCCTCGGCCTTATACATTGCCGCCAATTTGCCTATGGTTGTAGTCTTGCCGACGCCGTTTACGCCTATTACAAATATAATGGAGGGTATGGTGATAAGCCCCATATCTTCGCCGCCGTAAAGCTTTTCGGCAACTATCTCCTTGATTTCGTCCTTGACTTTAGCCGGATTTTTGATTTTTTTCTCCGGAACACGTTTGCGAAGCTCCTCGATTATTTCAACCGAGGTCTGCACTCCGACATCGTGCATAACGAGCAGCTCTTCAAGCTCGGTGTAGAGATCGTCGTTTATCTCGCCGACGCTGTCAAGCAAATCGTCTATGGCTCCCGCCATTTTGTTTCGCGTCTTTGTAAGACCGAAGTTTATTTTACTGAAAATTCCCATCTGTATTTTCCTTTCGGATAAGAAATTTTTATTTAAAATCGAATAAATTAAGCGGATTTTCTGTTGCCTCCGCGATTATTTTACCGCAAAAAGGTTCAAAATAACCCGTAGTTAATTTTTATCTATTTCGCCGTTCACGAAAACGCAGAGCATAACAAGCTCAAACCGAAACATACCGCGTCAAAGATTTACAGAATATTTTATTTGAATTATATATCGATGTCGTTCAGCATAGATTTGGTGCAAGACGGTTTTTCGTAAGCCCCGACGCGTACTGCGGTACGCGAGTTTGGGTGAACAAAAGCCGCATTGTGCGCAAGATTTACGCTGCATTTTATTTAAATTATATATCAAACCCGTTTAGCGTAAAGATTTGGTGCAAGACGGGTTTTCCGAGCCCCGACGCGTACTGCGGTACGCAAGTTCGGGTGAGGAAAATTCGTATGGCGCCGAAGATTTACGCTAAACCGAGTTTTTTCGCCATTTCGGCTGTCTTTAACTCAAGTAATTTGGATACACCCTTTTCCTGCATGGTAACACCGTACAGTACGTCGGCTTCTTCCATGGTGCCGCGACGGTGGGTAATTAAGATGAACTGGGTGTTTTTGGTCATACGGCGAACATACTGAGCATAACGCGAAACATTTACGTCGTCAAGAGCCGCCTCAACCTCGTCGAAAATACAGAACGGCGCGGGGGTTACCTTCAGTATCGCAAAAAGAAGCGCTATGGCGGAAAGTCCCTTTTCACCGCCGGAGAGCAGGTTAATGTTTTGAACGTTTTTGCCGGGCGGCTGAACCTTGATTTCAATGTCGCTGCCGAGCACGTCGCGTTCATCCTCAAGGCGAAGCTCCGCCTTGCCGCCGCCGAACAGCTCAATAAAGGTCTGCCCGAAACAAGTGTTTATACGGTTAAATTGGTCGCGGAACTGCTCTGCCATTTTACCGGTCAAATCATCTATCATCTTATTAAGCTCCGCGCGCGAGGTTTCAACATCGTTTATCTGCCCCGATAAAAATTCGTAACGCTCGGATACTTCTTTATACTCCTCTATTGCGGAGACGTTTACGGAGCCGAGAGCGCGGATTTGCGATTTAAGCTCGGCAAGACGTTTTGCCGCAAGGGAGTAGTCGTCAATTTCTATTTCGAGAGCCGCAGCCTCGCGACGGGTGAGCTGATACTCGTCGTAAAGCTTGCTCGTCAGATTGTCATATTCGTTGCGCATTGCTATTTTGCGCTCTTCAAGGCGCGCTATATCGCCGCTGAGACGTTCGCGCTCCTCGGATTTTGCACGCTCGTGGAGCCTTAAGTCATTCGCCTGCTTTTCAAGCTCGTCACGCTGTGAAATCAGCTCGTTTATCTGATTTTGTGCGTCGCCGTGGCTCGCTTTAAGTGCCTTTGCGTCATTTGAAAGGTGCTCTGTAAGAGCTTTCAGTTCATTATTTTTTTCTTCGATTTCACGTATTTCGCCGTCAAGCTCCGAAAGACGGTCAAGGTGGCCGGTTTTACGGTTTTTAAGTCTTGTCATCTCGTCCGTGTTCGCTTCGACGTCTTTTTGGAGCGCCACAATACGAAGTCTTATTTCAGCCGCCTTGGAGGCTGTCTCCTCGCGGTCTTTTTGCAGAGTTTTGCTGTCGCCGGTTATGCTTTCAAGTTCTTTTTCTTTACTCTCCAGCGTTTCTTTAAGCTCGCCGATTTGCGAACGAGCCGCCTCGGCGCCCGAATTTACCGCCTCGATTCTCTTTTCGAGAGTCTCCTTTTCCTCCAAAAGCTCTTTAACACCCGAGGAAACGGACGAGAGCTTGTCGTTTGCGAGCTTCAATTCGCCCTCGCGGCGGATTTCTTCTTCCTTGGCTCTTAAAAGGTCACCCTCGGCGCCCTCAAGCTCCGCCTTTGCGGCAGAGGCGTCCTCCGACAAAAGCTTATAATCCGATAGCATTCCGTTAAGCTCGTTTTGCATGGACGCAAGGGAGCTTTTAAGGCGCTCTATCTCGTTGCCTCGGCTGAGTATGCCGGCATTTTGAACGCGCGAGCCGCCCGTCATGGAACCGCCGGCGTTTATAACCTGACCGTCAAGCGTGACTATGCGGAAGCGATACGAATATTTTTTTGCGATAGCTATGGCGGAGTCGATATCCTCGGCAACTGCCGTGCGACCCAAAAGCCAGCGGATTATCTCGGAATATTTGTTGTCATACGACACAAGGTCGGAAGCAATACTTACAAAACCGTATTGGTCGTCGAGCCCCTGCTCGGAGAGAACTCTGCCCTTAATTGCGGTTATCGGCAAAAATGTGGCTCTGCCTGCGCGGCGCTCTTTTAAGAAGCCCATAGCTCGCTTTGCGTCGGTCTCGTTATCTACAACAATATGCTGCACAGCCGCTCCGAGAGCCGTCTCAATGGCAGCCGAATATTTTTCTTTAACCGTTATAAGCTGAGAAACGGGGCCGTGTATACCCCTGAGCGCACCGCGGCCCGACTCCTTCATAACCGCTTTTACCGCGCCGAAATAGCCCTCCATATTTTTTTCGAGATCCTCAAGAATACGGACTCTGTCCTGCCCCTTGTGGAGCTCGCGCTGTTTTTCATCTATGGCAAGCTTTACGCTGTCTGCCTTTTTGCCGCGGTTTTCAAACCGCAGGGTGTAGCCGTCTATCGCGTTTTTGACGGAAACAATCTCGTCACGAGTTTCTTTGAGAGCCGTTTCCGCATCGTTTTTGCGTTTTAAGAGTGCCTCGTAATCATCCTTGCGAGAGCCCATTGAACCGTCGATTGCCGAAATTCTCGACCTTATCTCTTCGACGGACGAATTTGCGGTCTCCGCCGTAACTCTGCAATCGGCAAGCTTTACCGAAAGAGCCGATATTTCACCCGAAAGAGCCGCCGCTTTGTCGGAAAATTCGGTACTGCTGAGACGATATGTCTCCTCCTGCTTTGAGAGCTCGTCCATCTGCGCCGTTAAAGCGGCTATCTGCTCCTCTGCCGTTTTTATGCGCTCCCGAGCCTCGGAAACGGCGGCGTCAATGTTTTGCTCCGTCTCGTTTTCCGACGCCTTATCGCGGTTTATACGGTCGATCGTCTCGTTGTTATGTAAAATCGAATTTTCGGCTACCTTTATCTGCGAGTCGATATCCGAAAGCTTTTCTTCAAAGCCCGAAGCCGAATTTCTGATTTCTTCCAATTTAATGTTTATGTCTCTGGTGCCGTCCGCCGCCTTGTCTATCATCTCGCCGATTTTTGAAAGCTCGTCCTGAGCCTCTTTGTGCGACGCCTCGGCAATTTCTATTTTGTGCTCCTGATCGCGCATTTTTTCGCCGGTTTTATCTATCGTGTTGAGCCATATGCCTATTTCGAGATTTTTCCGCTCGCCGGCAAGCACTATGAATTTCTGAGCTTTTTCGCTCTGTGCCTTTAAAGGGCCGACTCTGCTCTCAAGCTCCGAGAGAATGTCACGAAGCCTTACGAGGTTTTCCTCCGCCTGCGCAAGTCTTTTAATCGCGTCGCCGCGTCTGTAACGGAAATGCGAAATTCCCGCCGCTTCCTCAAGCATATCGCGGCGCTCGCTTGCCTTGGGCGACACCATATCGGCGATTTTTCCCTGACCGACAATGGAGTAGCCGTCCCTGCCGAGGCCCGTATCCATAAACAGCTCGTTTACATCGCGGAGACGCGCGGATTCGCCGTTTACGAGATATTCGCTGTCGCCCGAACGGTAATAACGTCTCGTAACCGAAACCTCGTCGCTGTCTTTATTAAGCGAACGGTCGGTGTTGTCGAGGCGCAGCGTTACCTCCGCAAAGCCCTTTGCCTTGCGGACGTCCGTACCCGAAAAAATAACGTCCTCCATTTTGGAGCCGCGAAGTGTTTTTGTGGACTGCTCGCCGAGAACCCAGCGCACGGCGTCGGAGATATTGCTCTTACCGCTTCCGTTGGGTCCTACTACGGCTGTAATGCCCTTATTAAATTCAAGTACCGTTTTGTCGGGGAAGGATTTAAACCCCTGCATTTCCAGTGCTTTTAAAATCATTCTTTAAATTCCTTTAAATATCTTCTTTTACCGTTATATCGTAATCGGATAAAAATTCGTTACCCTTTATTTTACACTTAAATCCGTCGTTTAGCAATGCTTTTTCATTTCTTTTATTCTGCCCTTTTGCCTTCCCGATGGATTTTTGGGGAACTTCTATGACATACGACATATTTTTAGGCAGCTTTGACAGCTCGGAAATCATTTTATCAAGATAAATTTTGCCCTCGCAAAGCTCGCGGAATGCCGGATGGTACGCGCCCGCAATGTAGCCCTCGTCAACATTTCCGCCGCTGTGCAGACCGAGACGGATTACCTTTATGTTGTTTTCGCGGAACATCAAAAGCAGCTTTGCGCAAAGGTTCACCGCCTCATCCAAGGTTTCGGCTCTGTAACTGCCGTCGCGAAGGCAGTCCGCCAAAGGCGTGTTTTCAAGAACTATCGTCGGGTAAATTCTGACCGTGTCGGGCGAGAGGGCTATCAGCTTTTCGGCGGTTGCAACACACTTTTCGTCGGTGTCGCCCATAATCCCCGTCATCATCTGAAGTCCGAGTGAAAAACCGTAGCTTTTTATAAGGCGCGAGGCGTTTTCGACGTCCTTTGCCGTGTGGCCGCGGCGGTTTATTTTAAGCACGTCGTCGTCCATGCTCTGCGCACCGAGCTCGATTGAAGTCACGTGATATTCTTTTAATATCTCAAGTCTTTCGTCGTCAATGGCGTCGGGGCGTGTGGATATTCTTATACCGCCGAAATATCCGCCGTCGATATACGGCTTTGCCGCCTTTAAAAGAGACAGCATATAGTCTCTGTCAACTGCGGTAAACGAGCCGCCGAAAAACGCTATTTCCGAATTTTCCTTTGCCACTCCGCCGTTTTTTGCAATATCACAAGCCGCTGCCACGTCTTCCGGTGTCAGCGGCTTTACACTGCCTGAAATGGTTTTTTGATTGCAGAAGCTGCACTGATGAGGGCAGCCTGCATGCGGCACAAAAAGAGCCACGTTTACGTGTTTCAAATTCCCATCAGCTCCAACGCTTCTTTTGCCGCCGCCTGCTCCGCCTTTTTCTTGCTGCTGCCTACGCCGGTTCCTATAACATTGCTGTTTAAATGCACTTCAACCTTAAAGTGCTTATCATGGTCGGGGCCGCACTCGCTGACGAGAACGTATTTTAAGCTCTCGCCCTGATTTTTTTGAACGACCTCCTGAAGTATGGTCTTATAATCTTTAAATGACGGTTTTGCCTCAACATACGGCTCAACAAAGCGCAAAACGAATTTTTTTGCCTCGCCTATGCCGCCGTCGATATAAATTGCGGCAATTACCGCCTCAAACGCGTCCGACACAACCGACGGTCTTGTTCTGCCGCCCGTCATCTCTTCGCCCTTGCCGAGCAAAAGCTTTTCACCGAGACCTATCTCCTTGGCATATTCAAAAAGCGACTTTTCGCATACGGCGTATGAGCGCAGGCGCGTAAGCTCGCCCTCGGGGAAATTTCTGTGGTGCGAAAAAAGATATTCCGCCGTTATAAAGCCGAGAACCGAGTCGCCCAAAAACTCAAGGCGTTCATTGTCGCCCGTCGTAAGATGATTTTCATTTGCGTAGGACGAATGTGTAACCGCTCTCTTTAAGAGCGCTTCGTCCTTGAATTTATACTGTAAATTTTCCTGTAATTCGTTAAGTCCGGTATCCATTTCAATGTCCTTTCATTCTCACAGTCCGAGACTTTTAAGATATTCTTCGAGATCCTTCATTCCTCTTTCGGCAATGGCCGTGTAGCGCTCGCTCTTGTCCCTTATCTTTTCGGGGAGCGGCGGAAGAATTCCGAAATTTGCCCCCATGGGCTGAAAATTCGTCACGGTTTCATCGCTTATATATCTCGCGAGAGCTCCGATAACGGTGGTGCGCGGAAGCACCAGCGGCTCTTTGCCCGACAGAAATCTCGCGGCGTTTAAGCCCGCCATAATTCCGGACGACGCCGATTCCATATACCCCTCGACTCCGGTTATCTGCCCGGCAAAAAATATTTTTGCGTCGGAGCGCAGCGAATATGAGGCGTTTAAAAGCCGCGGTGAATTTATAAACGTGTTTCTGTGCATAACTCCGTAGCGGAGAAATTCCGCATTGTGAAGCGCCGGAAACATGGAAAAAACTCTTTTCTGCTCACCGAATTTGAGATTTGTCTGAAATCCGACGAGGTTATACATTGTGCCGTCGCTGTTTTCACGGCGAAGCTGAAGATTTGCCCACGGTCTGTGACCCGTTCTCGGATCGCGAAGCCCCACGGGCTTTAAAGGTCCGAAGCGCATGGTATCTTTTCCGCGTGACGCGAGCACCTCGATGGGCATACAGCCCTCATACACATCGTGCCGCTTGTCAAAAGAGTGCATTTCGGCGCTCTCGGCATTTATAATCGCCTCGTAAAACGCCTCGTACTGCTCTTTATTCATGGGGCAGTTAATATAATCGTCGCTGCCGCCGCGGTCATATCTCGACTGAGTAAAGGCAAACTCCATATCGACGCTGTCCGCCGAAACTATCGGCGCCGCCGCGTCGTAGAATGATAATCCGTCACCGCAGAGAGCGTGTATGGTCCCTGTCAGCGCGTCGCTCGCAAGCGGCCCTGCCGCGACAACCGTTACGTCGGCATCGGGCAAAACGGAGACCTCTTCGTTTATGACCGTTATATTCTTATCGCTTTTTATATTTTCCGTTATAAGTGCCGAAAATTCGTCTCTGTCAACCGAAAGTGCACCGCCCGCCGGAACACGCGTCTTTTTGGCAGCCGCAACGCAAACGGACGAGAGCCTCTCCATTTCGGCTTTTAAAAGACCTGCCGCGGAGTTTAACCTCTCCGCCTTCAGGGAATTTGAGCATACAAGCTCGGCGAAATTTTCGCTTTTGTGCGCCGGAGAAAATTTCTTCGGCTTCATTTCATAGAGATATGTGGGTATGCCCGCCCTTGACAGCTGCTTTGCCGCCTCACATCCGGCGAGCCCCGCACCGATTACCGCTGCTTTCATCAGTCTTCCTCTTGAGCTTTTGCGTTTCTCTTTTTGCGCTCCGCCTTTTTCTCAAAACCGCAGTTTTCGTCAAGGCAAGCTAAGATTCCGCCTTTTTTCTTAAAGAGCGATTTGCCGCACTTGGGGCATTTTTCGTCCGTCGGCTTATCCCATGTCATAAAGTTGCAGTTCGGATAGTTTTCGCACCCGAAAAACGTATAACCCTTTTTGCTCTTTTTCTGAATTACCTTGCCGCCGCATATGGGGCAGGTCGCCGTTGTCTCTATTACATACGGCTTTGTGTTTTTGCACTCCGGATAGCCGGGGCAGGCGAGGAATTTGCCGAATCTTCCGGTTTTTATAACCATCATTCTGCCGCACTTTTCGCACGGAATATTCGTCTCGTCCTCTTTGAGCTTAATCTTTACGCCCTCCATATCGGCTTTTGCTTTTTCAAGCGTCTTGTCAAAGCCGTCGTAGAAGGTATGGAGCATTGCTATATAGTCTATCTCGTGATGTTCAACTTTATCGAGGTCGCTCTCCATAGACGCCGTAAATTTTACGTTTACTATATTGGGGAAATGTTCTTTTAAAAGCTTGACTACCGCTTCGCCCAGCTCCGTGGGTTTAAGCTGCTTCTGCTCGCGGACAACATATTCGCGCGAGGTTATGGTCGATACTATCGAGGCATAGGTACTGGGTCTTCCGACGCCCGTTTCCTCAAGCATCTTAATCAGCGAACCCTCGGTGTAGCGCGCAGGCGGCTGTGTGAAGTGCTGATTTCCGAGCATTTCCTTAAGCTTTAATGCGTCGCCCGCTTTGATTTCGGGGAGCTTGCCCTCGTCCTCATCCTCGTCTGTTGCGGCTTCGTAAAGGCAGGTGTATCCGTCAAAACGAACCGTGTAGCCGCTCGCATTGAATGTGCAGTATCTGTCGGTATTTTTGTCGCACTCGCCTACGGCTTTTATCTCTATCCTTACCGTATCCTGTATGCAGTTTGACATAAGGCTCGCCATAAAGCGCTTCCAAATAAGACTGTAAAGCTTAAACTGCTCGGGGGTAAGGCTCTTTTTGGCAATTTCGGGCGTGATTGCCGGAACGGTGGGGCGAATTGCCTCGTGGCCGTCCTGCGCGCTCGCCTTTGTCTTGTAATAGCGCGGCTTTTCGGGCAAATACTGCTTACCGTAATTTGCCTCGATAAAGGCGTTGCCCTCTTGCCTTGCCTCCTCCGATATACGGAGCGAGTCTGTTCTCATATATGTTATAAGACCGGTTGCGCCGAAGCCCTCAACCTCCATACCTTCATAAAGCTCCTGCGCTATTTTCATAGTGCGTTTTGCCTGAAATCCGAGTTTTCTGGAGGCGTCCTGCTGCATTGTGGACGTTGTAAAGGGCGGTGCCGGCGAACGCTTACGGGTTCCCTTTTTAACCGACAGAGCGGAATACTCCGCATTTTCGAGTCTTGAGAGAATCTTATCGGCGTCCTCTTTGTTTGTGAGCTTTATTTTGCCCGTTTCGTCGCCCGAAAACGTCGCTTTAAAAGCCTTTTTTGAGGGTGGCGCGGTAAATTTCGCGTCAAGCGACCAATATTCTTCGGGAACGAATTTGCGAATTTCCTCTTCGCGGTCAACAACGAGCCTTACGGCGACAGACTGAACTCTGCCTGCCGAAAGTCCGCGGTGTATCTTTTGCGATACAAACGGGCTGAGCTTATAGCCGACGAGTCTGTCGAGGATTCTTCTCGCCTGCTGAGCGTCAACAAGATCCATATCTATTTTTTCGGGATGCGCTATGCCCTTTTTGACCGCATTTTCGTTTATCTCGTTGAATTTAACTCTGTTTTTTTGGTCAAGCGGCAGTCCGAGTACCGTGGCAAGATGCCATGAAATCGCTTCTCCCTCACGGTCGGGGTCGGTCGCAAGCAGAACTTCATCGGAATTTTCCGCTTTTTCTTTCAGCTCTTTTACGAGCTTTTCCTTGCCCTTGACTATGGCGTACTTCGGCGCAAAATCATTTTTGATGTCTACCGAGAGCTTTGCCGCCGGCAAATCCCTGATATGCCCGACTGACGCGGTTACATCGTAGCTTTTGCCGAGATATTTTTTTATCATTGTCGCCTTGTGCGGCGACTCCACTATAACAAGCTTTGACATAAACAAACTCCTGTTTTTTAATAATAACGGCTTTTCAGACCTTGTAATAATGCTTGCCCTCCGAGAGAGCCGCAAGCGAATAAAGCTCAAGCTCGGTAAGGGAGGCGAGCGCCTCCGAGGAAGAAAGCCCCGCCTCTTCGCTCAAATCATCAATATGCCGCGGTTCGTTTTTTAAGACCGAATACAGCTTTTTTGCGTTTTCCGAGAGAGAGTCCGGCAGATTTTTCGGCTTTTGCTCTTCCGCCCTATCCGGCTTTTTCGCCTGCTCTTTTTCTTGCTCCGGCTTTGCAAAATTCCGACGCCTTACGGTATGCTCATTCCCGTAGGAGACGGCTCTTTGCATCGCTGCATTTTTCAAAGCCTCGCCGAGCGGTTTATCCGCTCCGCTTAAATCTATCTTATCTGGGTAAGTATAATAATATTCTTCCAAAACGTCAAGTGCCGTAAATACGGGTTTTGCCCCGTCATGTATCAGGCGGTTGGTTCCCGTGAACGCCGAAGTTATGACTTCGCCGGGAACGGCAAACACGTCTCTGCCCTCCGAGAGAGCCAGCCTTGCCGTTATGAGCGAGCCGCTCCTCTCGCCTGCCTCAACCACTATCGTGCCGAGGCTCATACCCGAAATTATTCGGTTCCTCATCGGGAAGGTGGTTCTCGACGCCGGGGTAAACGGGAAATACTCCGTAATAACCGCACCGTTTTTTGATATTTCGCGCCTTAGAGCGGCATTGTCACGCAGATAGTCGGTGCCGAGACCGCAGCCTAAAACGGCTATTGTTTTTCCGCTCTCCATAGCGCCCGTGTGCGCCGCACTGTCCACGCCGAGCGCACCGCCCGAAACTATTACGGCTCCCGCCCTTGCAAGCTTTGACGACAGCAGCCTTGTGACGCGCATACTGTAATTTGACGCCTTTCTTGTGCCGACCACCGAAAGCATAACCTCATCGTTTAAAACTCTCTCGTCGCCCCACACAAAAAGCACGGACGGCGGAGACTGAATATTTCTCAGCCTTTTGGGATAAAATTCGCTGTCGGGCGTTATTATACGCCAGCCGTTTTCGGTGCACACGCGCAAGGTCTCGCCGAATTGCGACGGGCTGAAAAGCGACAGCTTATTTATCTGCGACGCCGTAAGTATTCCCGAAAGCCGCCACTCGCGGCTGCCCTTTTCATAGAGCATACGCGCGCTTCCGAAATAATTTATTATATCCGCAGTTTTGGCACCCGCTCCGAGAGTCTTTGCGAGCCAGAGCCAGTAAATACTCTCATCGTTCATTTCATCATTTCCCACATTGTTATCGTAGCGGCCGCGAAGGCGTTAAGCGACTCCGCCTTGCCGCCCATAGGTATAGTTATAAGTTCGTCGGAAAAATCCTTTACTTCGCTTGATACGCCGTTTCCCTCGTTGCCTATCACGGTTACCGCTCCGCGTGAAAAATCCACACGGGTAATATCCTCAGAGGAGTTGCTCGGTACCGTCGAAAAAATCTTCAGGCCGTTTTTTCTCGCCTCGGTCAATATCGGTAAAAGCGACGGCGAGCTTATGACGGGAAGTCTCAAAAGAGAGCCCATTGACGCCCTGAGGGCTTTCGGATTATATATATCGCAGCCTCCGCCGACTATAAGCGCGTCAACGCCGAGCGCCTCCGCGGTACGTGATATCGCTCCGAGATTGTCGGGATTCTGGATACCGTCGAGAGCTATGTATTTTTTCGGCGGAATCGGAGCTCCTTCCGATTTTTCTTTCATCCTTACCGTGCAAAACACACCCTGCGTATTGACCGTATCCGAGAGCTTTTGCGCCACCTCGTCCGTAATTTCAAAATCGGCAAGGCTGTTTTCGATAAGCGTTTCCACTTTTTCGCCGTAACGCGAAAGTGCCGCCTCGGTATAAAAAAGCTCCTGCACCTTGCAGCCGCTCTCAAAGGCGTCAAAGCAAAGCCTTGCGCCCTCAAGGGTGAAAAGCCCGACGGTATTGCGTGCCCTCGCGCTGTCGCGCAGCTTTGCGAAGGCTTTGACTTTTTCATTGTTTCTGCTCGTAATACGCATAAAGCTCTCCCATACCGAAAACAGGTTTTTCCTTATATTACGTGCCTTTACAGCAGAAATGCCCGTAATATAAAGCAAAACACGCACGCTCTGCCTTCATTTCCGACAGAGTTTTTAAAAGGAAAAACACGCCTGAGGGAAACTCTCAGGCGTGGCAATAACTTATTTAAGCGCTTCTTTAGCTTTTTCGGTAAGCGTGGTGAACGCCGCCGGATCCGATATAGCTATCTCGGAAAGCATCTTGCGGTTTAAGTCGATACCCGCTTTTTTAAGGCCGTTTATGAAGGTTGAATAATTCATACCGTTCATCTTGCAGGCTGCCGAGATTCTTGTTATCCAGAGCTGTCTGAAATCTCTCTTCTTCTGCTTTCTTCCGATGTAAGCGTACTGACCGGACTTCATAACGGCTTCTTTAGCGGTCTTGAAAAGTCTGCTCTTTGAGCCGTAGTATCCTTTAGCAAGCTTTAATGTTTTATTTCTTCTTTTGCGAGTCATCATCGCACCTTTAACACGTGCCATTAGTTAGTTACCTCCGAATGTTTAAGTATGGCGGTATATAAACCGCTCCGATTATTTGTAAGGGATGAGACGTTTGATCTGCTTAACATTAGTTGTATCGGCAACGGATGTCTTGCGAAGATTTCTCTTTCTCTTTGTGTTCTTTTTGGTAAGGATATGAGACTTATTGGCATGTGCTCTTATCGGCTTGCCGTTCTTTGATAATTTGAAGCGTTTTTTAGCTCCGCTGTGTGTTTTGATCTTAGGCATTGCAAAATTCCTCCTGATATTTTTTACGGTCACGCCTTGGGCGCAAGGAACATCAACATCTGACGCCCCTCGAGCTTCGCCGGTTTTTCGACTGTGGCAAACTCTTCGCACGCCTCGGCAAAGCGCTTCATGGAAGCCTCGCCTATTTGCGGATGAGCCATTTCACGGCCTCTGAAACGGATGGAAACCTTGACCTTATTTCCGGCCTTTAAGAATTTGTGAGCGTGATTGACCTTCGTCTCAAAGTCGTGAGTATCAATGTTGAGCGAAAGACGAATCTCCTTGATTTCAATAACGCGCTGGTTTTTTCTGTTTTCCTTTTCGCGCTTTGACTGCTCAAAACGGTATTTGCCGTAATCCATGATTTTACAAACGGGCGGCTTTGCGTTGGGCGATATTTTAACAAGGTCGAGGTTTCTCTCCTCCGCCTTTTTAAGAGCCTCCCTGGCCGACATTATGCCGAGCTGCTCTCCGCCGTCGGTTACTACGCGTACTTCCCTGTCACGGATATCTTCATTGATCTGCATTTCTTTGGTACTGATGGGTAATCACTCCGTTCTTAAAATAAAATAACAAAAGTGCGAACAGAAAACCGCTCGCACTCAACACACAAATCAGGGATAAACCCAATGTATTGACCCGTTTCATCTTATAAATCACGGGTGAGAACGAACTGCTCTACTTTGTTGTAACGGTATTATATGACTTATTTTGCGCTTTGTCAAGGATTTTTTACTGCCTTTGAAATTAAATTCAAACAATGATTGATTATGCCGCCGTCATATGTTATTATTTATTAGTATATGTATAATTATAATTTACTTTCTAAATTTTCACGGGGTGATAAATTATGAAGAAGGTTCTCGTTCTTTTCGGCGGAGTATCAAGCGAGCACGATGTCTCATGCGTGTCGGCTTCATACGTTGTAAACAATATTCCGCGCGATAAATACGAGGTTTGTTCTATAGGTATAACAAAAGACGGCGAATGGTTCCTTTTTGAGGGCGACACCTCTCTTATGCCGGAGGACAAATGGCTCGAAAGCGGCAAATGTACAAAGGCTTTGCTCTCACCCGACAGAAAAGACCGCGGCATTGTGGTTTTCAGGGAATCGGGTCCCGAAAAAATACATATTGACGTCTGCTTCCCGGTAATGCACGGCAAAAACGGCGAGGACGGCACAATACAGGGCCTTTTGGAGCTGTCGGGAATACCGTATGTCGGCTGCGGCGTTCTTGCGTCCTCGGTATGTATGGATAAGGCCGTTACAAACACTCTCGCGGACCACGCCGGAATAGCACAGGCAAAATGGCTTGCGACCGACATAAACGATTACCGCGAAAACGGCGCCGAATTTATAAAACGAGCCGAAGAAATGCTCGGCTATCCGATATTTGTAAAGCCTGCCAATGCCGGCTCCTCGGTCGGTATCACAAAGGCTCACGACGAAAACGAGCTGCGCGAGGCTCTCGAAAAGGCATTCTCGTGCGACAGAAAAGCGGTTCTCGAAGAATTTGTGGACGGCTTTGAGGTTGAGTGTGCCGTAATCGGAAATTACAAACCGATGGCGTCCTGCGTAGGTCAGATAATCTCCTGCAACGAGTTCTACGACTACACCGCAAAATACGTGAGCGACAGCCGCCTGCTCATTCCCGCCGACATTCCGGAGGAAAAGCAAAACGAAGTTCGTTCGGCAGCTGTAAAGGCGTTTAAAACTCTCGGCTGCACGGGGCTCTCAAGAGTCGATTTCTTCGTCAGAAAATCCGACGGCAAGGTGATGTTCAACGAGATAAACACTATTCCCGGCTTTACTTCAATCAGTATGTATTCAAAGCTTATGGAGCAGAGCGGCGTTCCCTACCCGAAGCTTCTGGATAAGCTCTTTAAGCTTGCCGCGGAGATAAAAGAAGACAAGTGATAATATGAAAAAAGATGTTCTGATAGAGGTGGAAAACACCCAGACGCTCGGCGGCCGCGACGAAAAATACACCGTCAGCGTAAACGGCACGCTCGAATACGACGACGGGCGCTACAAGCTCACTTACACCGAATACGACGGCGAGCTGAAGGGCTGCAAAACATTCGTTACGGTAGAGGGCGACAGCGTAAGCGTAGCGCGCGAGGGCAGTTACAGCACAGAGCTGAAGCTCAAAAACGGCGAGCGCCGCACAAGCGTATATTCGACGCCTTACGGCGAATTTTCACTCGGACTTTTTACAAACCGCATTTTCTCGGATATGTCGGAAAACGGCGGCACGCTTGAAACCGAGTACACAATAGAATTCGCACCCGATTCAAAGGCGCTCAACTCAATGAAAATAACTGTTTCTGAAGGGAAAGTAGAAGATGTCTAAAATAGTAAAGGATACCGAAAACCAACTTCATTCTCTCGTAACCGAGGCGCTCGGAAAAGCGATTGCCGACGGAGTTTTACCTGCGGAGCCGATACCCGACTTCAAGGTTGAAGTTCCTGCCGACAGAGCCAACGGCGACTACTCGGTAAACGCGGCGTTTGCCTGCGCGAGAGCATTCCGCACCGCGCCGAAAAAAATCGCGGACGCCGTTTCAAATTACATTGACCTCGGCGACTCGTATTTTGACTCCTGCAGCGTTGCGGGTGCCGGATTTATAAACTTTACCCTCGGCGACAGATATTACGCCGACATACTGCTCGACATCAAAAAGTGCGGCAAAAAATACGGCAGCAGTGACTTCGGCAGGCACAAAAAAGTAAATGTTGAATTTGTCTCGGCAAACCCCACGGGTCCCATGCATATGGGCAACGCGCGCGGCGGCGCTCTCGGCGACTGTCTCGCCTCGGTGCTGTCAATGGCAGGCTACGACGTCTCGCGTGAATTCTATATCAATGACGCAGGCAATCAGATAGACAAGTTCGCACTCTCTTTGGATATTCGTTATCAGCAGCTGTTTTTGGGCGATAAGGCTCCCTCTCTTCCGGAGGACAGCTACCACGGCGAGGATATAAAAGAGCGCGCCGAGGAATTTGCAAAGCAGTACGGCGACAGCTATCTCGAAAAGAGCGAAGAGGAGAGAAGAAAGGCTTTAGTTGACTTCGCTTTGCCGAAAAACATACAGAACATGAAAGACAACCTCGCCAAATACCGCATAAAATACGATACGTGGTTCCACGAGAGCGTTCTTCATAACGGCGCTATCGACGACGTGATAAAAATTCTCACCGACAACGGTATGACATACGAAAAAGACGGTGCTCTCTGGTATAAAAACATCGAAATGCAGACAAAACTGCTTAAAAAGGCAGGCAAAACGCAGGAGCAGATAGACCGCCTTGAATTAAAGGACGATGTGCTCATTCGTCAAAACGGCAATCCCACATACTTTGCCGCCGACATAGCCTATCACCGCAACAAACTTGTTGACCGCGAATTTGAAAAGGCGATAGACGTTTGGGGCGCCGACCACCACGGTCACGTGGCAAGACTCAAGGGAGCGCTTGAAGCCATAGGCATTGATTCGTCAAGGCTCGACGTTGTTTTAATGCAGCTTGTAAACCTTATGAAAGACGGCGAACCCGTAAGAATGTCAAAACGTACCGGCAACGCCGTAACGCTTGTCGATTTGCTTGACGAAGTGCCGATTGACGCTGCAAGATTTTTCTTCAATATGCGTGAGCCCGGCTCAACAATAGACTTTGACCTCGGACTTGCCGTAAAAGAGGATTCGCAAAACCCCGTTTATTACTGCCAATATGCAAATGCGAGAATATGCAGCATACTCCGCAAGATGAAAGAGGAAAACATTGAGCCGCGCGACTGCACCGAAGAAGAGCTTATGCTCTTAAAGGCACCCGAGGAGCGCGAGCTTATACGTCACCTCTCGGCTCTGACGGACGAGATAATCACCGCCGCCAAAGACTACGACCCGGCAAGAATAACGCGCTATGCCGTAACGCTTGCCACGCTCTTCCACAAGTTCTACAACGCTTGCAGAGTAGGCGTTGACGACGAGAAGCTCCGTGCGGCAAGACTTTATCTCTGCTGCAGGGTCAAAGACGTTATGGGCATAATACTTACGGAATTTAAAATCACGGTTCCCGAAAGTATGTAATCAAAATCACAAAAGCATAAAAAAGTAACCGGAATGTGAGAACTTAGTATTCATAAGCTCTCGTTTTCCGGTTTTTTATACGGTATTTTCAATTCTGTCGGGAGTCGAAATTCGGGATTTTCATATCCCCGTTTAATGCTTAGTTATTTTTTATCTACCGAGTAATTTTTCGACATCTTTCACGTTTATTCTTTTTGAGACGATATATGTTCTGCGCTTTTTTCTGCCCTTATCCGTAGAATATGCGCCGTCTTTCTTTTTCTCCGCCGAAAAGATGCCGTAAGAGCAAATAACCGCCGTGCCGTCGGGCAAAATGACGTTTCCGCAATATCCCGTGTCGGCATTTGCCGCAACACACGGCTCCGACTGAAAGTCAAGATATGTATGCGCGACCTTTATGCGGTAGTCGCCCTCACCGCCGTTTTTAAGGTCGTTGTAATCCGCCACGAGTGCGACCCAACCCTCGGAATACCATCCGCGCAGTTTATTTTCGCTGTATTTCAGATTCTTACGCAAATCGCGTTCGATTGAGCGAAAGGTTATAAACAGCCTGCCGTCCGGCAGATACTCCGCCTTGTGTCTTTCGCCGTTCAGCGACGCGGGAGCCGCCACGGGCCTCGACCAGGTTTTCCCCTCATCACGGGAAAAACTCAAAAGGGAATTCACCTTTTTTGAGTTGCTGCGGGTAATGAGCATAAGCTCATCTCCCCTGCCCATATCGCTGCGCACGCATTCGACCTCGCACATCTGCGATTTTTTCTCAATATCCCTGTACGCCGAAAAATACGGCTCGGGTTTTGTCCACATCATTTTGCCGTCCTTTGAAAACGACAGTACGGTTTTATAATTCACAAAGTCGCGCTCGTGGAAAAGCCCCATCCATTTATCGACAAATTTTCCGTTTTCGCGGAGCTTTGTCAGCGAACTGAGCGCCACTATCGGGTAGTGCGTAACCTCGTCCTTTTCGGTGAAAAAGCTCTCGTATTCCGTCCAGGTCTTGCCCTCGTCAGAGGAGAGCGAGCAGTCAAAACCGCCGCGCGACTTTTCGTGACCCCATATGGGGTTACCGCTTATCATTATAAGTTTGTCGGGAGTGTCGCTCTCGGAAAATTCAAGCCGATAAACCGTTGGAGTCTCGCGCGAATTTTCCCAGCTTTTCGGCGGCATTTCTATTTCTTCGGTATAGCTTTTACCGCCGTCACGGCTGATTTTTGAAAGAGTTTTGCCCTTGCCGTGCCCCTCAGGGAAAAAAACGAGTATACCCCCGTCCTTTAAAAGCACGGAATCGGGGTGCCCGAGATAGCCGCCCTTTTTCTCTACGGTGACATTCTCGTAAAGATATTTAAACCTCTCCTCGGTATTTTTCGGCATAACGCTTAAATCTATCTGAGGTATGGTGTAGTTTTCGCCGCGTCGTCTGATTTTTTCCATGATTACCCTCGTCCAAAGCCGTATTTGTTTGGCTCTCTCTTACAAAAGTTCGTTTTTTAAAACCTTTAACGGATTTTTGTAAACCAGTCTTTTTATGTCCTCGGGACTGATTCTTTCGTCAAAGTGTTCCGTGCATTTTATAATATCGTTGGGTCTTGATACCGCCGAATGTGCGTCTGTGGCGACAAACTGCGCCTGCCCCGACAGCACAAGCTCCGTTGCATAATTCTTTATTTCACTGCCGCCCCTGCCCGCAAGGCTCGAAGCGTTGACCTGCAAAAGAGCGCCCATATCGCAAAGCTCTTTTGTAACCCAGTTTTCCGTATGGAAGTTTCTGTATCTTTCGGGGTGCGCTATTACAGGCACAAGCCCCATTGACAAAATGCGTTCGGCGTAAATAACGGCGTATCGCGGGTCAAAAGGGCGCAGCGTGTATTCGCACAGCAAATAGCGGCTGCCGTTTATGCAGAGCGGCGACAGGTCGCAGTCCGAAAACACATCGTTTTGCAAAAAGACCTCCGCACCCGCTCCGAGACCTATGTCAAGCCCGGTTTCGTCTGTAAATTCACGCAGATATTTTACTCTCTCGTCTCGTTTTGCGACGAACTCGTCCACCGCCGAATAATCGTTAAAATGCGGCGTCGCGATTATCGCCTTAATGCCGTTTTGTGCCGCCGTGTAAAGAAGCGCGGCGGAATCCTCTTTTGTTTTTGCTCCGTCGTCGATGTCATACAGGATATGGCAGTGCAAATCAATCATATTCATATCGGAATCTTTGTTATTTCTTCTTTCCTATTTTAAATTTTTTGCCGGTTTCCAGCTTTTTGGCTTTTCTTGCGGCGTCATTTTCTTCGTCCTTGGCTTTGGCAGCCTTAAATTCCGCGGCCTCTTCGGGCGGAACTTTAAATATGTGAATTACTCCGTCGTCATTGAGTACCTTTAAGAGCATAACGGTCATCGGGAGCAGGAACAATCCCACAAATCCGAACAGCTGCGAGCCTATATACATCGCCATAAGAGTTACAAATGCGGGGAGCCCGAGCTGCGACGCCACGAGCTTCGGCTCGATTATCTGACGTATAACGGTTATAACGCCGTAGACTACAAGAAGCCCTATACCCATGGCTATGTCGCCGGAGAAAAACATCCAGATTGCCCACGGTATCAGCACCGTGCCGGTTCCGAGTACGGGGACAATATCTATTACGGCGGTTATAAGCGCAATTGCGAAAATGTAGCCGTTTTCATAAATTCCGAAGAGTTTTAATATTGTAAGACCCAATACCATTTCAAGGAAAGTTATGCACATAATAAGGCCGTATGCCCTGAACATTTTGCCGAGAGTGGAAAATATTATCTGCTTTGTCCTTATAAAAGCGCCTGCGCGTTTGCCCGCCTGAGTCATAATAAGCGACCGCAGAGTGTGGTAATCAGAAGTCATAAAGCAGCAGCAGACTATGCCGACTATGGTGCCTACAAGTATCTGCGGTATCTGCTTTGCCGTGCCCCAAAGAGCGCTAAGCGGCGATGAGAGCGACGAAAAGTCAAAGCCCTTTGAAGCGGTCGTTTCGGTTGACGCCACGGCTGCCGCCGCGGAAGAAGAGCTGCCCGTATCAACGCCCTGTATTTTATCTATGAGGTTTGCCACAGTCGAAATAATATTCTGCCTTATGGAATCGGGCAACAATGTAAGGTGGGCGTTGACCCAATCCTTGAGCTGCGACGCAAACAATGGCGCATTGTCGAGCCGCAGCATAATATAATTAAAAAAGGATTTGAGTTCGGAAAATATTTTGGAAATTATAAGTCCTATTATCGTTCCGAAAACAAACACGACAAGCAAAACCGCCACGGTCGAAACTATGCCGCGCGGTATCTTTGTCTTTTTTATGATGAAATTCACGGGCTTTTGAAGCAGCATGGCTATAAACATAGCTATTATGAACGGAGACAAAACCCCGAACGCATACTTCATAAACAAATAAAAAAGCCCTACGATTATCGTTATATAAACTATGTTGACAATAAAATTACGTCGCTTTGTAATGTTGTCCATCTCTTACCTTCCTTTAACATATAAAGCCATCGGTTCTCTGCCGAAACTATATACATATTATACTATTTTTCAAAAACTTACAATCAATAATCTTAAACTTTTATAGAAATTTAAACAAACGCGAAAAATTTTGGGCTTTTTCCTTTATAACATCGGCATTTTATGGTATTATGCTAAATGTATATTTAGATTATTAGGATGTGAGAAAAATGTATATAGCCGTTATGGGTTACGGAACCGTCGGTTCGGGTGTTGTCGAAGTGCTGCACAAAAACCATGACAGTATTGTAAGCAAAAGCACCCAAAAAGACCTTGAGCTTAAATATATCCTCGATCTCCGCGATTTTCCCGGGGACCCCAACGAAGATAAGTTCATTAAGGATTTCAATATTATTTTAAACGACGACTCCGTTAAAATAGTTGTTGAGACTATGGGCGGACTTCATCCGGCGTTTGAATTTGTCTCTTCGCTTTTAAAGGCAGGCAAGAGCGTTGTAACTTCAAACAAAGAGCTTGTCGCACAAAAGGGCTATGAGCTTTTGACCCTTGCCGACGAAAACAACGTAAACTTCCTGTTTGAGGCGTCGGTGGGCGGCGGTATTCCGATTATTCGTCCCATATCGCAGTGCCTTGCGGCAAACGAGATAGACGAAATAGCCGGCATTTTAAACGGCACAACAAACTTTATACTCACAATGATGATAGAGCAGAACATGAGCTTTGAAGAAGCTCTGAAGCTCGCTCAGGACAACGGCTACGCCGAAAAGGACCCCACAGCCGACGTCGAGGGCATAGACGCCTGCCGCAAGATATGTATTCTCGCATCTCTCTGCTTCGGCAAGCACGTTTACCCCGACAGCGTTCACACGGAGGGCATCTCAAAAATAACATTGGAAGATGTCGCATATGTCAACGATTTCGGCGGAGTTATTAAGCTTCTCGGCAAGGCAAGACGCGAAAACGGCGGCAAAATTTCCGCCATGGTTTGCCCCTGCATAGTTAAAAATCACAGCCAGCTCGCCTCGGTAAGCGATGTATTCAACGCAATTCTCGTTCGCGGCGACGCAATAGGCGACGTTGTATTTTACGGCAGAGGCGCGGGCAAATTGCCCACAGCCAGCGCCGTTGTTGCGGACGTAATAGACTGCGCAAAGCATGAAAAGCGCAAAAAGCTGTTCGGCTGGGGCGCTCCCGAGGAAAACTACGTAATTGATTACAGAACTCTCGAAACGGCTCTTTACATACGCGCAAAGGTCACCGGAAACAAGGACGACGTTCTTAAAAAGATAGGCGAAAGCTTCGGAAAAGTTAAATATCTTACGCGAAAGGGCGCTCCCGATGACGAAATCGCATTCGTTACCGACAAGGACGTCGAAAAAGTACTCACCGACAAACTCGCAAAAACAGAGGGCTTAAACGTTCTCTCAATGATAAGAGTTACAGATTATTGATTTTTTAACGGAGGAAAAATATGGGACTCATAGTTCAGAAGTTCGGCGGCTCATCGGTAGCCAATGCCGAAAGAGTTATGAACGTGGCAAAAATAGTCACCGATACGTACCGTGAGGGCAACGACGTAGTAGTTGTGGTTTCCGCTCAGGGCGACACCACCGACGATCTCATCGACAAGGCTCACGAGATAAACGACCATCCTTCCAAAAGGGAGATGGATATGCTCTTAACTTCCGGCGAGCAGATTTCGATTGCGCTTCTCTCAATGGCAATTGAAAAGCTCGGCTGCCCCGCAGTTTCGCTGCTCGGTTGGCAGGCAGGATTCAGAACGAGCTCGGCTTACGGTTCGGCAAGAATCAAATCTATTAAAACCGACCGTTTGCGTGCCGAGGTTGACCGCCACAACATAGTTGTTGTCGCAGGATTCCAGGGCATAAACAAATACGACGACCTCACAACGCTCGGCAGAGGCGGCTCGGATACGAGCGCCGTTGCCATAGCCGCCGCCATGCACGCGGACCGCTGTCAGATATTCACCGATGTAGAGGGCGTATTCACCGCCGACCCGAGAAAAATACCCGAGGCGAGAAAGCTCAAAGAAATCACCTATGACGAGATGCTTGAGCTTGCAACGCTCGGCGCACAGGTTCTCAATAACCGTTCCGTGGAAATGGCAAAGAAATACAATGTTGAAATAGAGGTACTCTCAAGCCTTAAACGTGTACCCGGCACAATAGTCAAGGAGGTCGCTAAAATGGAAAAAATGCTCGTAAGAGGCGTCACAAAGGATACCGACGTCGCAAGAATTTCGGTTACAAACATAGACAATACCCCCGGTATTGCATTTAAGCTTTTCTCAAAGCTTGCCCAGAAAAATATAAACGTCGATATAATTCTTCAGTCCGTAGGCCGCGACGGCACAAAGGATATCACCTTTACCGTAGCCAAGGACAACGCGGTCGACGCCATAGCAGCCGTTCACGAGACCTTTGATATCGACGACAAAAACATTACCTGCGCCACAAACGTAGCAAAGATTTCCGTTGTCGGCGCCGGCATGGAATCTCACCCCGGCACCGCGTCAAAGATGTTTGAAGCGCTCTATGAGCACGACATAAACATTGATATGATTTCAACAAGCGAAATCAAAATTTCCGTTCTTATCGACGCACAGGACGCAGACAGAGCCGTTGCGGCAGTTCACAAGGCATTTTATCCCGAATTAAACTAAATCCTATAACCATAAAAAAACCTTCGCATTCTCTCATGCGGAGGTTATTTTTTTATTTAAGCAAAAAATCTTATTAAGAATTTTTATTCTTTTTGAAAACAAACAGCTTACTTATAATAAAATTCAGTATCACGACTACGACCTGCGCTATCAGTTTAATCAAAACGGCGTTGATTTGAAGCTTTGTTACAAATACAAAGAGCATAAGCTCCTCAACGCCCAAGGTAAACAGCCTGCCGCCGTAGAATTTTGCCATCTGCAAAATAAAAGCAGCAAAGCCTTTTGTCTTTGTCGGGAAAACCCATATGCGGTTTGTCACAAACGCAAACAGCACCGCAGTCAACCACGATATGACGTTTGAAATGTGCTCGTTTAGCCCGAAGCGGCTGTCAAACAGCGCAAATACGCCCACGCTGACGAGAGTTGTAAGTCCGCCGAAGAGCAGATACATCAGCACTTCCTTATATTTTGTATAAAACGGGTTTGCCCACCTGAATATTTTAAGCGACATTATTCTGTCGAAAATATCGGGCTTGTCTGTTGTCATAAAAAATCCTCCGCCGTTATCAGTTTTCGCGGTACACCGTGCGCCTCCAATGGAACAGATACTGCTGAGCTATACCCTCGCTGCCCTCGGTGCATGACGGCAGCCCGTCCGGATACATTTCCGCCATTATACGCTTTACCCACACGTCCACGGGGAACGCCTCGTATTTTCCGAATCCGTAAAGAAGCGTACATTCGGCAACCTTTTTGCCCACGCCCTTTATTTTTTGCAGCTCCTGCCTGCCGAATTCTATGGGCGAAGCGGCTATCGAGTCAAAGTCAATTTCGCCCGACGAAACCTTATTCGCGGCGTCGATTATGTATTTTGCCCTGAACCCTGCGCGGAGTACCGCCAAATCCTCGGGAGCTTTGCCCGACAACACATCGGGGCAGGGAAAAGTATACATTCCGCTCTCAATCTCTTCACCGAAGTTTTCGCAGAGCCTTTTTATTATTCCCTTTATGCGCGGAATATTGTTGTTTTGCGAAATTATAAACGAACAGAGCGCCTCCCACGGCTCCTGGCGCAAAATTCTGATGCCGGGGCAATCCCTGCAAGCCGCCGACAGATATTTGTCGCCCTTGTAGCGGTCGGTAATTTCACGGTAGTTGCGGCCGAGGTCGAGGTATCTGTAAAAAACGCCCTGCACATCCTCTTTTTTCATACCGTAAAAAAGCAGGCTGTCGCCCTCCTCCTTTACGCGCATAACCTTGCCGTAAGCAACGCCCGAAAAAACTCCGTCCGCGTCTTTTTCCCACCGAAACGCCTGACCGCAGTCGAGGGTTCTCTCAAGAGAAAACATATCGGGCTTTTTAAGACGGATTATATTTTTATCGTCAACCATTTTCCGTTCTCCTGTTTTTCACAAAATATCACAGTAAATTATATCTAATTTGAACAGCGCAAAATTGCACAAAAACATTTCTTAAAAACTGTCTAAGAGAGTTTCCTAACTGTATAATTTGTAAAGATTTTATAACACAGCGTATTTACACAAAAGCTCTTGAACTTTTGCACATTGATGTTCAAAACTCAAAAATCGGTGTGTTTTTACCCGTTTTAGGGTGACTTTTTAACATTTTGAACATAGTTTTGAACACTTTTAGACGTCAAAAAATAATACTCTCTGTATAATTTTGTGCTTTTCAAATTTGTATAAAATCCCATATTGACAAAAATCAGCCTATTTTTCCGCCGTCTTTTCCGCATAAAAATTGCTCTTTAAAACAATAATAAATACATAAATTACCGGAGGAAAAATTATGATAAAAGGCGTAAACAGACAGGTGCTTGAGATAAAAGATACGGGGTGCGAATATTTTACTCAGGCGCTTTTTTTCGTTGACCCGAAATTCAGCACATTACCCGAAAAGACCCTGCGCGAAAAAGCCGAGGCGTCCCTAAAAGATCCGCCGAGAGTGCCCGTAAGCAAAAAGCAAAAGGCGCTCAGAATAATCCTTAAAATAACAAATATCGCGGCAGCGGCAGGCGCCGGCGCCGCAATATGCGCTTTTATCAAGTAGTTTCTTTTTTAAGTATAACCGCCGATAGTCCCGGCACAAGCACAGCGTCGCCCACGCTCTCGCCCAAAAGCACTTCGCTTGTGTTTTGCCAGCGCGGCGGAAGATAATATGTTATATCCTGCTCGTTTCTGTTGGCTATGAGCAGGCACGAGTCCTTTTTGCCGCGGCGTTCAAAGCAAACGCAGGAGAGTACAGAGGAAACAGGCAGAAATTCGCCGTCTTTCAAGCAGTCGGCGCTTCTTCTTACCTTGCCGAGCTTTATATAGTAATTTTGAAGCTCGCGGTTTTCTCTGCCCCACGGGAAGAACGCGCGGTTAAATGGGTCCTTGTACCCCTGCATACCGGCTTCGTCGCCGTAGTAGACGCACGGTACGCCGGGGAGTGTATACTGAATTGCCGCGCATAGCTTTAAGAGCTTTACTCCTCTTTTATATTCTTCGTCCGACAAAAAATGCTCCGACTGCCACTGCCTGTCGCGGTAGTCGCTCTTTTCGCCGGCTATCTTTGTTATCGCCCTCTCGGTATCGTGGGTGCCTATGTGGTTCATCAAGACATCAAGGGCTTCTTTCGGATAATTTTCCGTTACGGTCATTACCGACGCCATAAAGCTCTCGGCAACGCCGTTTCTCGCGAAGTCCGTCACCGCCTCGGCGAACGGATAATTCATAACGCTGTCAAGCTGGATTCCCAAAAGGTATCTGCGCCTTGTGCCGTAAGAAAACTTTGTGGTAGCGTCCTCCCAGACCTCGCCGAGCAGTATGGCGTCGGGTTTTTCCGTCTTTACCGCCACGCGTAAATCGTCTATAAAGCAGTCGGGCAGCTCGTCGGCAACGTCAAGCCGCCAACCGGACGCACCGAGCCGCAGCCATTTCCGTATAACTCCGTTTTTGCCGCAGATGAATTCATCGTAGTCGGGGCACTCCTCGGTAACCTCCGGGAGCGTCTTAAACCCCCACCAGCTCTTATATTCGTCGGGGTAGCGGTCAAATTTATACCACTTAAAATACGGCGACGACTTTGAATTATACGCGCCTACGGTATCATATCGCGAATAGCGGTTAAAGTAGCGGCTGTCATCGCCGGTATGCGAAAAAACTCCGTCAAGAATTATTTTTATCCCCACTCTGCCGGCGCTTTCGCACAGCTTTTTAAAATCCTCCTCCGTGCCGAGAAGCGGATCTATTTTCATATAATCGGCTGTGTTGTAGCGATGATTTGAATGTGCCTCAAATATCGGATTTAAATATATGCAGGTGACTCCGAGCTCAAAAAGATAAGAGAGTTTTTCGGTAATTCCGCGCAGGTCGCCGCCGAAATAGTCGTTGTTGAGCACCTCGCCTTTTTCATTGGGTCGCCAATTCGGCACGCCGTCGAAATCGTCGCGCAAAATTCTGTCGGACGGTACGTTTTCTTTCTTTTCGCCCGAACGAAAAAATCGGTCGGGGAATATCTGATACATAATTCCGCCCTTGAGCCACGATGGCGTTTTGTAATTTTTATCGTATACGGTAAGCTGCCATTGCAGACGGCTGTTTCTGCCGTTCCATACGTCTCCCTTGCCGTCGCCGGTGTTATACACGGAGCCTCTGCCCCAAGACGAATCGTAGTCAAAATGATACCAGTAAAGTCCGCAGTCGGGAACCGACAGCTCTATATCCCATATCTCTTTGTCGTCGCCGTTCATTCCTGCCCAGCACATAGAGTGCTCGCAAAAGTCGCCGTCGTCGCGCCGAAGCATAAAATACGCCGCCGTGGCAGAAAAAGAGCGCGGCAAAATAAGCCTGAGACGAAATTTCTCTCCGGTTTTTACCGCTCCGAATTTACTTTTGTAAAACGCGTCTCGCGAGTTAAAGGGTATAAAATCCATATATCAATACGTTCTTTCGCAAATTTCGTTGATCTTGTCCCGAAGCGCCAAGAAGTCCGAGAGAGCCGCCGGCTTATTGTTCGGGTTGCGTAAAAGCGCCGCCGGGTGAAACGTTCCCATCAAAAGAGTTCCCTTGCGCTCAAAAAATTCGCCGTGCTGCTTTGTCACTTTAAAATCGGGGGAAATTATCTTTTGCGCCGCTATTCTGCCGAGGCAAACTATGATTTTCGGCCTCATAAGCCTTACCTGCTCCCTCAGCCACCCCTCGCACGATTCCTGCTCCAGCGGCTGCGGATCGCGGTTTTTCGGCGGACGGCATTTTACGATATTTGCTATGTAGATATTTTTATTTCTGTCCAAATCTATATCATACAGATATTGGTCGAGCAGCTTTCCGCCTCTGCCCACAAACGGCTGACCCGTAAGGTCCTCGTTTTCGCCGGGTCCCTCGCCGATGAAAAGAACCTCGGCGTCCTCGGGTCCCACGCCGAAAACAACATTCGTTCGCGTTGCGGCAAGCGGGCATTTATTACACTTTAAACAGTCTTTTTTAAGTTCTTCAAATGAGGTATACATAAATTTTTGCCTTTCTTTTTACTGTGTCGCCCTGAATTATTCCTCTGCCTTCAGCTTTTCGGCTGTGTCCGCAGTAATAAGTGCGTCTATGATTTCGTCAAGGTCGCCGTTCATTATCGACTCTATCTTGTAAAGCGTCAGCCCTATTCGGTGATCGGACACGCGTCCCTGCGGAAAATTGTATGTGCGTATCCTCTCGCTTCGGTCGCCTGTGCCCACCTGCGAGCGCCTCTCGCCGGCGATTTCGGCGTTTTGCTTTGCCTTCTTTTCGTCGAGGAGCCTTGAACGCAAAACCTTGAGCGCCTTATCCTTATTTTTATACTGACTGCGCTCGTCCTGGCACTCCACAACCATACCTGTCGGCAGATACGTAACGCGGATAGCCGACGAAGTCTTGTTTACCTTTTGCCCGCCCGCTCCGCTTGAACGGAAAACATCTATCTGAAGGTCGGCGGGGTCAAGCGTAAATTCGACCTCCTCTGCCTCGGGGAGTACCGCTACGGTTACGGTTGACGTGTGAACTCTGCCCTGACTTTCGGTTTCGGGCACGCGCTGAACGCGGTGAACGCCGCTCTCGAATTTGAGCCGCGAATAAGCGCCCTCACCCTCTATCATAAAGCTTATTTCTTTATATCCGCCGAGTTCGGTCGGATTTTCATTCATTATTTCGGTTTTCCAGCCCTTGCGCTCGGCATACATACTGTACATACGGAAAAGCGAGCCGGCAAAAAGAGCCGCCTCCTCGCCGCCTGCGCCGCCGCGAATTTCGACTATTACGTTTTTATAGTCGTTCGGGTCTTTCGGCAGCAGCAGCACCTTTAATTCTTCTTTTAATTCTTCGGTCTTTTTCTGAGCCTCTGCCGCCTCTTCGCCTGCCATATCGCGGAATTCCTTATCGAGGGAGGTGTCCGCGAGCATCTCTTTTGCCTCGGTTAAATCGGAATTTGCCTTTTTGTATTCACGGAATTTTTCAACTATCGGCGTCAGCGTTTTTGCTTCGCGCATCAGCTTTTTGTATTCCTCCTGATTTGACACGATTTCGGGGTCGCACAAGGAGGAATTTATTTTTTCAAGCTTGTCCTCAATGCCCTGTAATTTTTCAAACATCGCCGTTTTCGTCCCTTATGACTTTTTTGATATTTTTTTCGATTTTAACGCGCGGCACCATAACTTCACGTCCGCAGCCGCAGCATTTAAGGCGGAAATCCATTCCCGAACGAAGCACCGCAAACTCGTTTGAGCCGCAGGGATGCTTTTTCTTCATTATCAGCCTGTCGCCTACCTGTACGTCCAAATTTTTCACGCCTTTCTTAAATCACGTTTCAAGATATTATAACACAACGCCGCCGTGAAAAAAAGCCCCGTTTAGAGCCTTTATGCCTGCTTCGACGCATCAAAATTTGCTCGGCGTGAGCACGCCCTTTTCGGTTATGAAAGCGGTAATAAGGCTGTTATCCGTAACGTCAAATGCCGGATTCAGCGTCCCTATATTCTTCGGCGCCATTCTTTTTTCATACCACATATCGGTTATTTCGTCGCCCGAACGCATTTCGATTTTTATATCTTTACCGCTTAGACAGTTTTTATCTATCGTTGAAAACGGGGCGCATACATAAAACGGAATACCGTAATATTTTGCGAGAACGGCAACGCCGGAGGTGCCTATTTTATTGGCGGTATCGCCGTTTGCCGCCACCCTGTCGCACCCGACAAGAACCGCGGAAACAAGCCCGTTTTTCATAACGTACGACGCGGCGTTATCGCATATAAGCGTAGTATCTATGCCTGCGTTTGCAAGCTCAAAGCTCGTAAGGCGCGCGCCCTGCAAAAGAGGTCTTGTCTCGTCCGAGAACACACGTATTTTATGCCCGTTTTCCGCCGCCACATATACGGGCGCCAGCGCCGTTCCGTATTTCACGGTCGCAAGTCTGCCTGCGTTGCAGTGGGTCAGAACGCTGTCGCATTTTTCGAGAAGCCGAGCTCCGTATTCACCGATTTTACGGCACACCTCAATGTCTTTGTCATGTAACTCCAAAGCCTTTTCCTTGAGCGCCGCCCTTATGGCGTCCGCGCCCTCGCCCTTATGTAAAAGAGCCGTCTTTTTCATCTCGTCCGCCGCCGCGAAAAGATTTACCGCGGTAGGGCGCGAAGAGGTAAGATATTCAAGATTTTCGAGGAAGTGCCCGAGCACCGTCTCTTCATCGGGCGCTTTGTCGCGCGCAGCCAAAACCGACAGTCCTATTGCCGCGAAAACTCCTATTGCCGGTGCGCCGCGGACTTCAAGGCGCTTTATTGCGTCAAACATCTCCTCTTTTTCTTTCAGCTCTTTTATGACGATTTCACCGGGCAGCAGAGTCTGGTCTATAATCACCGCGGTTTCGTCTTTTTCGTTGTAACATACGGTTTCGCCGTGCATATCAAACATAAATTTGCTCCGTTCGGTAAAAAATTAAAGCCGCGCGGTTTTTCGGGGCTGCCGAAATTTTCGCGCGGCGGTTTTTTGACATTATTTAAGCGAGGATACCTCAACTATATCGCCGGAGGACTCTTTGGGTACCGAAACGGTAACGCTGTCGCCGACATTCAGAATTACAACCTTTTCGGCGAGCGCCACGGGTACCTTATAGAACGTACTGCCTGCGTCCAGCTTCAAATAGAAGTACGTTTCGCCGCCCGTTACCACGCTTCTTATCTCGGTTATTTTGCCGCTTATATCCTCGGTTTCGGGGGCAGTAGCGGTCGGGTCGTCCTTTGCACCCATTTCGTCTACGTCGATATCCACATTCACGCCGTTGCGTTTAAGCTCTGCGGCGTAGTTTTCGGTGCACTCGGTAAGATTATATCCCGTGCCGACTATTGTGGACTGTTTTACGTTAACCATGGCGTACATCTTTACAAGCTCGCTCGAATCCTTGAGAGCCATAAAGTATGTCGGCTCGCCGCTGATATTGAGCAAGAGCGGGAAAGTAGCCGAATACGAATACTGCTGAACCGCGCCCTCGGCGGAGGTTTGAGCGGTGGCTTCAAGCGCGCCCGACACCTGATAATACTTTGTCTCTTTGGTACGAAGGTCGGAGAGAACAAAGCCTATAATGGACTGGTCTGAGCTTATGGACGTTACGCCGGTATACATATATACGTCGTCGTTGAGCGCAAGGTAATTGTAGCCCGAGCTCATAACCTTAACGCCCTCCTGACCGATTACGGAGTTTATAAATCCGTTGTTGAGCTTTCCGTAGTAATTATACTGCTGAGTGAGTATTGACGGAGAAAAAATACGGTCTATCCACATCCACTCGGGGTCGGAGGCAAAGCTCGAGGTCGGCAGTTTTGTTGTGCCGTCGTTGCTTGTGGAAATCATATGGCATTCGCCCGTAACGGCGTTTACTATAAGCGCGCCCTTAATATCGGTACCGCCGAAAAGACCTATGGTCTTGTCGACTATCGGAACTATCCAGTACGGAGCGCCGCTTTCGTCTATTTCAAACGACGGTTCGTCAAAGAGATAGGTGGGGTATTTAAATCTCAAATATCTTAAAAGATACTTGTTAAAATGCTCGGTGGGCGAATACTTCATACCCTCGGGCAGGCGAACAAGCTGACTCTCCTGCGTGGTCATATCGACTATGATATATGCCGGCAGACCCTCTTTGGTGTTTTTTATCCACTTGAAGATGTCGCCGTAGGCAAGCGCGGTAACTCTGACGGGGGTATTTTTGTAGTTTATCTGCGTGGAATACGGCGATACGACAAACTGCGAGACCTTGTCGGAAAGATCGCCGAGCGTTCTCTCGGCTATTTTGTTTGCCGAGGAGCTGTCAAGCACGGGAACGCTTGAAAAATCTATCTCGGCAACATCCGCAGCAAAGTCCCCGTCTTGCACGCTTATAAGCTTGCTGTAGGACTTCGCTCTGAACAGCGTAACGCCGGTAAGCCAGCCAACAAGCGCCACTGCCGCCAGCGCGAGAATTATAATTCCCGGAACCTTTGAGCGTTTTTTGACATATGGCAGATATTCGGGCTTTACAAAAGCCTTTGACGAAATTATCGTCAGAAGCAGATATATAAGGCAAACAAAAACAACATAGAGATAAAGCTCTATTGACTTTAAGTTAATCGCCGGTATCATAAAATAATACAGCACGGCGCCGAGCACCAGCGTCAAAATAATGTTTATCACTATTTTTTTGCCCGAATGTTCGGGCGGGATGAGCACGTCGGCGACTCCTTTTTTGCCGTCGTCCCTGCCTCTTCCGGTAAAATCAACATTTATAGGATCCAAAACGTCACTCCCTTTTCACTTTCTGAAAAAAGTATATAGTATTTTACCGCGCTTTGCAAGGATTTAAACGATTTTGAACTCCCGTCAAATAACTAAAAAGGCTTTTTTACCGCCTATAATGCGCCGAATTATGCCGTGTGTCGAAATACACACAAATTTATTTGTAAATTTTTAAAGATTTAGAATTTTTTTAGTTGAGAAATATCCGGTTTGAGGTTATAATATTTAATTGTATTATAGAGTTATTTTTTCATTAAACCGAAAGGGAGATAAAAATGTTATTTTCACAGGACATCGGAATCGATTTGGGTACCGCAAATACCCTCGTTTTCGTTAAAGGTAAGGGAATAGTAATCCGTGAGCCTTCGGTTGTTGCGGTCGATGTCAGCGCTTATCCGCAAAAGGTTGTCGCAGTCGGCAACAAGGCTAAGCAGATGATAGGCCGTACCCCCGGCTCAATAACCGCGGTAAGACCTCTTAAAGACGGCGTTATCGCGGACTTCGAGATAACTTCGGATATGCTCAAGGAATTCATAAAAATGGCTATAAGCTCGTCGCCGTTTTCAAAGGCGAGAGTGCTCATCTGTATTCCGTCGGGCGTTACCGAGGTTGAGAGAAAGGCAGTTCACGACGCCGCACGTTCGGCAGGCGCAAAATATGTAAGCCTTATAGAAGAGCCCATGGCAGCCGCAATAGGCGCGGGTCTTCCCGTTTCGGAGGCAATAGGCAATATGGTAGTCGACATAGGCGGCGGTACAAGCGAGGTTGCCGTTATTTCCTTCGGCGATATAGTTACCGCTCAGTCCGCAAGGGTTGCCGGCGATAACTTCGACGAATCGATAATCGCTTACATCAGAAAGAAGCACAACCTCCTCATAGGCGAACGCACCGCAGAGGATATAAAAATAAAAATCGGCTCCGCTTACCCCTACGACGGCGAGGGCGCCATGGACGTCAAGGGCAGAAACCTGCTTGACGGTCTTCCCAAAAACATCGAAATTACTTCCGAAGAAGTCCGCGAGGCTCTTTCGGACCCCGTAAATCAGATACTTGACGCAGTTCGCTCAACCCTTGAGAAAACTCCCCCCGAGCTTTCGGCGGATATTATAGACCGCGGCATTATGCTCACGGGCGGCGGCGCATTATTAAGAGGACTTGATAAGCTGATTTCCATTGAGACCAAAATACCCGTCCACGTTGCGGAAAATCCGCTTGACTGCGTTGTTGACGGTTGCGGCGTCTGCCTTGAGAGCAACACTCTGGGCATTACCGCCAAAAAGAATTACGACTGATAAAAAGGCGGGCGGAAATATTTTTCGCCCGCAAATTTTAACTGATGACCGGAGTACGATATGAAGAAATTTTTTAAGAGTACGGCTTTTAAAATACTGCTTGCAATTGCGCTTGTTTTGCTTGCGGCTATTGCTGCCGCGGCGTCTGCCGCAGACGGCACTACTCCCGTTTCAAAGATGACGTCGTTTGTATTTTCTCCGCTCCAAAAAGTTTCGTCGTACCTCGTAGACAAGCTCGACGGCTTTAAGGGCAGCTTTGTTTCGTCAAGCACCTACCGCGACCGCATCAGCGAGCTCGAATCCGAGGTTGCCGACTATCAGAGCAAGCTCGTCGATTATGAAAAGCTGCAAAAGCAGGTTGAGGCATACGAGAAATTCCTTGAGGTCAAAGAGAAAAATCCCGATTTTAAATTCGTTGCCGGAACCGTTATCGGCAGAGACTCCGCCGACACCTTCGGCTCGTTTGTTTTAAACTGCGGCTCAAACGACGGGGTTAAAGTAAACGACCCCGTTATAAGCGGCGAGTACTTAATAGGCATAGTAAACGAAGTAACGCCGACCTCGTGCGTTGTTCTCTCCGTAACGGACCCCAAGGTCAACGCGGCGGCATATGAAATACGCACGGGCGAAATGGGCTACACCGAAACCACATCGAAGCTCGCTCTGAACGGTCTTTTAAAACTCACCGGGCTTACAAAAGACACCTCCGTGGCAGTCGGCGGCATAGTGTGCACATCGGGCGTCGGCGGCATTTATCCGCGCGGACTTATCATAGGCACGGTAACCGCCGTCAACAAGGAAGAGGGCAACGTCTCGTATTACGCCGAGGTTAAACCCGAGGTTGACCCCGGAGATGTTCAGGACGCTTTTGTCATAACCGAATTTGAGGGTAAAAGCTGATGCGTAGGTCAACAAAAATACTGTTTGTCAGAAGAGCCGTATTTGTGCTTTTGATACTTGCGGTTCACCTTTTACAAAATACGAAGGGTCTTTTCCCCGAGATATTCGGAATTAAAGCCAACCTTTTAATTCCGCTCGTAGTATGTATAGGTATGTTCGAGCGCGAAATCGCCGGAGCCGTTTTGGGAATGTTTGCCGGCATACTATGGGACAGCGTTTCGCCCATGGGCGACGGCTACAACGCATTTTTGCTTATGCTGGCAGGCGCGGCGGCAGGTCTTCTTATAGATTACCTTATGAGAAACAACCTTATGACGGCGCTGCTGCTGTCGGGTTCTGCGTGCCTTATATACTCGGTATTCTATGTTGTGTTTTTCCTGCTCGCAAACGGAGTTGACAGCACGGGGTACCTGTTTATACGCTACTATATACCTGCGGCGGTGTATTCATTTGTTTTCACGCCGCTGTGGTACATCATAGTGCGCGCCGTTATGCGGCGTACTAAAATCAACGCCCTCGAAAACTGAGACGAAAGGAGCGGCAAATTTGGATAACAAAAAGCAAATAAGACGAAGAATACTTATTTTTACCGTATCCGTTCTGTTTTTCTTTTCGCTTTTCGCGGTTGATTTGTTCCGTATTCAAATTGTAAATGCGGCGGATTATTCGACGCAGCGTGTCGCTCTGTCCGAATCAAAATCAACCATAACCGCGTCACGCGGCGAAATACTCGACTGCAACGGCACTCCTCTCGTCACAAACGAGCAGGTCAATTCCGTTGTGCTTAATGCGTCTTACTTTCCCTCCGTCAAAGAGCAGGACAAGCGCAATGAAATAATTTTGTCGCTTATAAATCTGCTTGAGAGCGAGGGTGCGGCTTGGAACGACAATCTTCCGCTCGTATTAAATTCGGACGGCACGGTCTCTTTTAAAGAAAATTCGGACAAGGATATAACATATTTAAAATCCAAGGACGTTTTATATCTCAATTCATACGCCACGGCGCAGAACTGCTTTGACGGTCTTGTCGAAAAGTTTTCTCTCGGAGGCTATTCTGCGGCAGACGCGCTCAAAATCGCGTCCGTCTGCTATTCTTTAAAGAAAATTTCGTTTTCGGCGGCAAATCCGTTTACGCTGGCCGACTCCGTCTCACCGACGCTCGCGGCAAAAATAAAAGAAAACAGCGGCTTTTATAAGGGCGTTGACATAAACGTAACCACCACGCGCCACTATACCGACGGCACAATAGCGCCGCATATAATAGGAATTACCGGCAAGCTCAACGAGAGCGAATACAAGGATAAAACGGACGCCTACAAAGCGGCAAGCGCAAATCAGGACCTTACCACGGAGCAAAAAACCACGCTCAGCCTGCGCGCATATTCCATGGACGATACGATAGGCAAATTCGGGCTTGAAAGCGCCATGGAGGATTACCTGCGCGGCACAAACGGCATAATGACGACAACCACGGCGTCGGACGGCACAAAGACGAGTGAAATTACCCGCGAGCCCGTTGACGGCGATACGGTAATACTCACGCTGGACGCCGATTTTCAGAAAAAGGTTCAGGATTCCCTCGCCTCATTCGTTGAGCGCTACCGCGACAAAGAGGCCATACCGGCGGTAGGGTCGGCTGTGGTAATGGATGTAAATACCGGGGCGGTGCTCGCCTGTGCAACGTATCCGAGCTATGACCTCAACACATATTATCAAAATTATGAGGCTCTCTCAAAAGACAAAAGCTCCCCACTTTGGAACAGGGCGCTGATGAGCACCTACGAGCCCGGTTCCACTATGAAACCGGCAATAGCCGTAGCCGGTCTCGAAGAGGGCGTTATAACCGAAACTTCAAGATTTTATTGCAGTCATATTTACCGCCAGTTTACCGACACGACCTTCAAATGTCTCGGTTCGCACGGCTGGATAGACGTTAAAAACGCACTTAACCAATCCTGCAACATCTACTTTTATGAAACCGGCAGACTTTTGGGCATAAACCGTATGAACGACTACTGCACAAGATTCGGGCTCGGTCAAAAGACCGGCGTTGAAATAAACGAATCCTCGGGCGTTCTCGCCGGCATAGCTTACAGAGAGGCTCACGGCGGCACATGGTACCCCGGCGACACCGTTCAGGCGGCAATAGGTCAGTCGGACAACCTGTTTACACCCATACAGCTTTGCAGCTATGTTTCGACCATCGCAAACGGCGGAACAAGATACCGCGCTCACTTCGTAAAGAGCGTTAAATCAAGCGATTATTCCGAAACGATACTCTCAAACGACGGCGTTGTTTTAAACGAAACCGGTGTTTCGCAAAACAGCATACGCATAGTCAAAGAGAGTATGGAAATGCTCGGCGCAAGGCTTCCGGCATTTAAGAGCCTTCCCGTAAAGGTGGCGGCAAAAACCGGTACCGCAGAGAGCAAAGCAAAGGTAAGCGGCAAAATCGTAACCGGTCTTAACGGTTTTATGATTTCTTTCGCGCCTGCCGACGACCCTCAGATAGCGGTCTGCGTGGCAATTGAAAACCTCAACAGCGGTTCTGCCACAGCAGCACTCGTCGCCGACATATACAAGGCTTACTTTGAAACCGACGGCGGAAGCATCAACACCGCACAGAACTACGGTTCGTTACTCGGCTGAAGAAAGGGGAATTTCCGATGGCTGAAAAGTATATAATCTGCTCGGGCAAAGGCGGCTGCGGCAAATCAACGGTAACCGTCGGAACAGCCGCTTCGCTCGCCGCAAAGGGCAAAAAAGTTTTGTGCGCGGACGCTGATACTGCCGTCAGAAGCCTCGACCTGTTTCTCGGCCCGGGCGAAAATATCCTTTTTAATTGGTATGACGCCGCCAAAGGCAACTGCAAAAAGACCGACGCCGTTTACGGCACGGCATACAAGGGCGTTTCACTTTTACCGGCTCCGCGAAGCGCGGACGACCTTACTTACGATGAATTTTACAAGCTGATACTCTTTTTTGAGGACAAATACGATTATATATTATTTGACGCGGAAAATTGCGGTGCGGCATTTGACTTCGCCGCAAAAATAAGCGAAGAGGCGATAATTGTGACAACGCCCGACGCCGTATCTCTGCGCAGCGCCTTTGACAAGGCGGAAAAAATGAGACTTTTTGCCGACAAAACACGCCTTATAGTAAACAAGGTGATACGCTCCGAAATGGAGGAGGGCAGGCAAACAAAGCTCAACGACTGCGTGGATATTTCCTCGGTAAGACTTCTCGGCGCAGTTCCGTACGACACGTCGGCTGTGTCATTGGGCAGCGGCGGCAGGCTTTCGGGCTACATAGGAGGCGCATTTTCGCGAATTGCCGAGCGCATTTGCGGCAAAAATGTCCCGTTTTCGCCGAAGAATTTTTAATTTCGGGTATTTTGGGGTGCCGCACCCGATATAATCCGCACTATTTTTGTGCAAAATGAAAAAAATCTTGAAAAGTTGACTTTAATTTGTTATTATATCTATCGGAGAATATTTTAGGTTATATAAGTTATAAACGTATAAAAAGACAGGAGGAACTTTTATGAATATAGCTTTGATGGCTCACGACGAAAAAAAAGAACTTATGGTTCAGTTTTGTATTGCATATTGCGGAATTTTATCCAAGCATAACCTTTGCGCTACCGGCACCACGGGAAAACTTGTTTCCGAAGCTACCGGTCTTAAAATACAGCAGTTTTTAAGCGGCTCTCAGGGCGGCGACCAGCAGATAGGCGCGCGAATTGCCTGCAACGAGATAGACCTTCTTTTGATGTTCCGCGATCCGCTTAACCCGAAACCGCACGAGCCCAAAGAGAACAATCTTTTAAGGCTCTGCGACGTACACAACATTCCGGTTGCCACAAACATTGCCACGGCAGAGGCGCTTATACACAGCCTTGAAAGAGGCGACCTTGACTGGCGTGATATTGTAAACCCGAAATAAGCAGTATTTTTTCGCCCCCTCCAAACAGAGGGGGCATTATAGTGCAGTACCCGGCAAAATAAAATCGGGCGCTGCGCCGGTGCCGAGCCTTAAAGCTGGGCGCCGCCTTACAATCCCCCACCGAAAGGATTTTTTAAGATGTCACTTATAACAAGCTCCATAAAAGGAACTCTCGACCTGCTGCCCAAAGACAGCTATAAAACACAGTATATTGAATCGTCGGTACGCGAGATAGCCGAAAACTACGGCTTTTATGAAATGCGCACACCCGTTTTTGAGCACACCGAGCTTTTTGAACGCGGCGTGGGCGACACCACCGACGTAGTTCAAAAAGAGATGTATACCTTTTCCGATAAAGGCGGACGTTCGATAACGCTCCGTCCCGAGGGCACGGCAGGCGCGGTAAGAGCATTCCTCGAAAACGGGCTTTTCAACGAGCCGATGCCGCAGAAAATCTACTACCTCACCTCGTGCTATCGCTACGAAAAACCGCAGGCAGGCAGGCTCCGCGAATTTCACCAATTCGGCGTGGAATGCTTCGGCGCAGGTGCTCCCTCGCAGGACGCCGAAATAATAGCGCTCGCAAACGAGGTGTTCAATTACCTCGGTGTATCCAATCTTTCACTCGAAATAAATTCCATCGGCTGCAAGAAATGCCGTGCGGAATATCACAAGGCATTAAAGGAATATTTCAAAAGCCATATTGACGAGCTTTGCGACACGTGCCGCGGCAGGCTCGAAAAAAATCCGATGAGAATTCTCGACTGCAAAAGTCCCATATGCTCCGAAATCGCAAAGGGCGCACCCGTTATAACGGACTATCTCTGCGACGATTGCCGCGAGCACTTTGACTCGGTTAAAAAATATCTCGACGCCATGAATATAGCCTATACGGTAAATCCGCGCATCGTCCGCGGACTTGACTACTACACGCGTACCGTGTTTGAGTTTGTCTCAAACGAAATAGGCGCGCAGGGCACCGTATGCGGCGGCGGAAGATACGACGGGCTGATTGAAGAGGTCGGCGGAAATCCGCTTCCGGCGTGCGGCTTTGGAATGGGCATAGAGAGACTGCTCCTTTTGATGGAGGCTCAAAAAACGCCGTTCCCCGAACGCAAAAAGTGCGACATATTTATAGTATCTATGGGCGACGAAGCAAACATCAAAGCCGCCGAGCTTGCAACCGACCTTCGGAACGAGGGGCTTTCCGCTCAGTTTGACACGGTCGGCAGGGGCTTTAAGGCACAGATGAAATACGCCAATAAAATCGGCGCTCTCTATACGGTGGTTCTCGGCGAAAACGAGCTGTCCTCGGGAAATGTCAAGCTTAAAAATATGGCTGACGGCACAGAGGAGGAGACCACGCTCAAGGACTTCACCGATAATTTCCAGTCGATAGTAATTCGCCAGGCAATGGCTGGCTTTGACACCGAAGGCATTGATATTAAAGATATTTTAGGGGGAAACGCATAATGGAAACTCTTGAGGGACTTAAACGCACCGACTACTGCGGTACGCTTACCGCGAAAGATGTCGGAAAAACCGTTACGCTCTGCGGCTGGGTTCAGCGTCAGCGCGACCTCGGCTCACTTATATTTATAGATTTGCGCGACAGAACGGGAATCGTTCAGCTCGCATTTGACGAAAACACCGATAAGGCGGTATTTGACAAGGCCTTCTCCGCGAGAAGCGAGTATGTTCTCGCCGCGGTTGGCACGGTCAGAGAACGTTCCGCAAAAAACACCGAAATCCCCACGGGCGAAATCGAGGTTGAAGTAACGGAGCTTCGAATTCTCGGCAAGAGCGAAACTCCGCCGTTTGAGATAGTTCCGAACTGCCAAACCGCCGAGACAACAAGGCTTAAGTACCGTTATCTTGACCTGCGCAGACCCGATTTGCAGAAAAATATACTGCTTAGACATAAAATAACTAAAATAACCCGTGACTATTTTGATGAAAACGGCTTTATCGAAATAGAAACGCCGATGCTTATACGCTCCACACCCGAGGGCGCGCGCGACTTCCTTGTACCGTCAAGAATTCATAACGGCAGCTTTTACGCTCTGCCGCAGTCGCCGCAGCTTTACAAGCAGCTTTCCATGGTTGCCGGATTTGACAGATATATGCAGATAGCGCGTTGTTTCCGCGACGAAGACCTGCGCGCCGACCGTCAGCCCGAATTTACGCAGATAGATGTTGAAATGTCCTTTGTGGATATGGAGGACGTACTCGCTATGGGAGAGGGATACATCAAGCGCGTATTCAAGGACGCCATAGGCGTTGACGTGCCGACTCCGCTCCCGAGAATAACCTACAACGAGGCTATGAACCGTTACGGTTCGGACAAGCCCGACACAAGATACGGTATGGAGCTTATCGATATAACAAACGAAGTTTCTTCGTCCGAATTTGTCGTATTCAAAAGCGCAATAGCCGAGGGCGGCACCGTCAGAGCCATCAACGCGGAAAATGCGGTATCGGCTCTCTCAAGAAAAGAAATAGACAAGCTCACCGATTACGTAAAGGGCATAGGCGCCAAGGGTCTCGCCTGGATACGAATGACCGACGACGGTATGTCATCGTCGTTTGCCAAATTTATGACCGAGGACGAAATGAACGCCATACTCAAAAAGACAGGCGCAAAAAAGGGCGACGTTATACTGATTGTCGCCGACAAAATCAAAAATCACGTCCTTACGGTACTCGGCGCATTAAGACAAAAGGTTGCCAAGAAGCTCGATATTATCCCGGAGGGAAAATACAATTTCCTGTGGATTACCGAGTTCCCGTTCTTTGAATATGACGAGGAGCAAAAGCAGTTTGTCGCCATGCACCACCCCTTTACCGCGCCGATGGACGAATGTATAGATTACCTCGAAACCGACAAAGCCAAGGTAAGGGCAAAGTGCTACGACCTTGTGCTCAACGGAATTGAGCTTTCAAGCGGCTCGATAAGAATAACCGACCCGCAGCTTCAGAGCAGGATTTTTGATTTGCTCGGTCTTTCCAAAGAGGAGGCATACAGCAAATTCGGCTATCTGCTCGACGCTTTCCGTTACGGCGCACCGCCGCACGGCGGAATGGGCATAGGTCTTGACAGACTTTGTATGCAGATGATAGGCTGCGACAGCCTCAGAGACGTTATCGCATATCCCAAACTCCAGAATGCGTCGGAGCCTATGACGGAATGTCCCGCTCCCGTTGACGACGAGCAATTAAAAGAGCTCGGCATAGGCGTTACGCACAAGGAGGGCGAATAAAAAGCAAAAAATTACCCGACTCGCATTCGGCTGAACCGAATGTGAATCGGGTTTTTTATTTTACGTGAATTACTCCTTGAGCAAATCCTTGTAAAGTCTTATGTATTCGTTAGCCGACTTGCCCCAGCTGTTGTCGCACTCCATAGCGCGCTTTACAAGTATATTCCAGCCGTCACGGTTTTTATAACCCTCAAGCGCACGGCGTATTGTATAGAGCATATCGTGAGCGTTGTAATTTGCAAACGTAAATCCGTTGCCCTCGCCGTCGCCGCTGTCCTTTATCGTGTCGCGCAGACCGCCCGTCTCACGGACTATCGGTACAGAGCCGTAGCGCAGAGCTATCATCTGTGAAAGTCCGCACGGCTCGCTCTTTGACGGCATCAGGAACATATCGGTACCTGCGTAAATCTTTTTTGAAAGCGACGGAACAAATCCGAGCTTCAGGGCGAATTTATCGGGATACTTCGCCGCCATATCCTTAAAGAACTGTTCGTACTGCCATTCGCCCGAGCCGAGAACGACCATCTGCACATCGGTGCCGCCCAAAAATTCGTCAAGCACCGCTCTTACAAGGTCAAGACCTTTGTGCGAAACGAGCCTTGACACCATACCGATAAGCGGTACGTCCGCTCTCTGCGGCAAATTCATAAGCTCCTGAAGAGCCCTCTTGTTGTCCGTCTTTTTGCGGAAATCGTCAGCCGAATAATTCACAAAAATGTCTTTATCGGTTTCGGGATTATAAAGCTCGGTGTCTATTCCGTTGAGTATGCCCGAAAGCTTCCACGAACGCTCGTTGAGGATTGTATCAAGACCGTATGAATACCACGGGTCCAAAATCTCACTCGCATATGAGGGGCTTACGGTAGTTACCCTGTTTGCGGTCTCTATGGCGCCCTTCATAAAGTTTACGTCGCCGTCGTACTCTATAAGCGACGTTGCGCTCTGCGGTATGCCGAGCACCTCGTTTATAAGCTCCTTGCCGTATGTGCCCTGGTACTGGATATTGTGTATGGTAAACACCGTCTTGATGTTTTCGTATCCGGGGCTGTTTGCATACATTGAGCTGTAATAGAGCGGCGTAAGAGCCGTCTGCCAATCGTTGCAGTGAATTATATCGGGCTTGAAGTCGATATAGGGTATCATCTCAAGCACCGCGCGCGAGAAGAACGCAAATCTCTCGGCGTCGTCATAATATCCGTAAATTCCGTCGCGCTTAAAATAATACTGGTTATCTATAAGATAATAGATAACGCCCTTGTACTTCGCCTCAAAAATTCCGCAGTACTGCCTGCGCCACGCCACGGGAACCGATATACTCGTGATGAACGTCATGGTATCTTTAAGCTCCTGCTTAATGCCGTCATAGAGCGGCATAACAACGCGGCAGCCTATAAGACGTTTTCTGAGAGCCTGCGGCAAACTTCCGGCAACATCGCCGAGACCGCCCGAAGCCATAAAGGGGAGAGCCTCGCTCGCTACATATAATACTTTCATTTAAAATCGCCTCAATCAAAAATTTGTAAACGGGAAAACACTGTTCGCCGCGTTAAATAACTATGCCCTTGCCTACATACACGGGATAATCTTCCGCTCCGGAGAGATTTTTATTGGGCGTTATGGCAACGCTCTTGTCGGTAACCGTGTAGTTAAGCGAAGAGCCCGAAGCCACAAAGCTGCCCTGGCAGAGAATCGAATTTTTGACCACCGCGCCTTTTTCTATCCTTACGCCGCGGAAAAGTATAGAATTTTCAACCTCGCCGTCTATTATACAGCCGTTTGCGACGAGTGAATTTTTAACGCTTGAGCCGAGCCCGTAAATAGCCGGCATATCGTCGCGAACCTTTGTGTAGATGGGACGCTCGCTGTTAAAGAGCTGCTTGCAGTTGTCGGGGTCGAGAAGCTGCATATTTGCGTCAAAATAGCTCTGCATTGAGTCAACCGTAAGAGAAAATCCCTTTGCCTCAAAACCGAAAATGCGAAGCTTTGCGACGTTGCTCTGTATTATATCGCGCTCAAACGACTCATGATTCAAACTTACGGCGTCGTTTACGAGCCTTTCGAGCAGAGATTTCTTCATAAGTATTATGTTCATCGAATAATCGACTATGGTGTCGCTTGCAGGCGTCATGGCAACCATTCTCACTCTGCTGTCGTCGTCAAGAGAAAACGCCATATTGTTTTGCAAGCTCGGGCATTTGCCGTGTTTATAAACAATTGTTATATCGGCAGCTTTTTCGGTGTGATAATCCATAAGCTCGTCGATATCGAGATTTATTATGTTGTTGCAGTCGGCAAAAAGTATGTACTCTTCGGTGGAGCGCGCTATAAAGCCCATATTCGCCTTGAGCGCCTCAACCCTGCCGCTGTAAAAGCCCTTGTTGCCTGCGGAGGCAAACGGCGGGAGAATAAACATACCCTCCGTCTTACGAGAGAGGTCCCACGGTTTACCCGTTCCGAGGTGATCCATAAGCGACTGATAGTTGCTCTTTGTGATAACTCCGACTTTTTCTATACCGCTGTTTACCATATTGGAAAGCGGAAAGTCGATAAGACGGTATCTGCCGGCAAACGGCACGCTGCCCATGGTGCGAAGCCCCGTCATCTCGCTGAGACACTCGTCATAAATGTTTGAATAAATAATTCCGACTATGTTATTTCCGGTCATTTTTTAAGCCCCCTTTACGTCTTCGTCAACCATTGCTTTGGGTGCCACAACTCCGTTTTTACCTACGGTAACACCGCTTCCGACTACGGCTACGCCCCAGTCGTCAAGGTTTTCCACATCTTCGGGACGAGCGCCGACTACGGCATTTTCTTCAATGACCGCGTTTTCGGCAACTATTGCGTACTGCACCACGGCGCCCTCTTTTATAACCGTTCCGGGCATCACTATGGAATCTCTTACCACGGCACCGCGCTCAACGGTGACATTTGAGAACAAAATCGAGAAATCAAGCTCGCCGTAAACCTGCGAACCCTCGGCAACCATTGAATTCTGCACCGTAGCCTCGGGTGAAACATAGTGCGGAGGCGCTTCGGGAGTTTTTGAATAAATTTTCCATGTGGGGTCCGAGAGGTCAAGGTCAACCTTCGGATTTAAAAGGTCAAGGTTAGCTTCCCAAAGGGAATCGATTGTTCCGACGTCCTTCCAATAGCCGTCAAAGAGATAAGCGTAGAGCTTTTCGCCTGCGGCGTGCATTGCGGGGATTACATCGTGGCCGAAGTCGTTTGACGAATTCGGATTATTCTCGTCGTCTATGAGGTACTTGCGAAGCTTTGACCAGGTGAATATGTAAACGCCCATAGAAGCCTTGTTGCTGCGCGGATTTTTCGGCTTTTCTTCAAATTCGGTTATGGCGTTGTCGTCGTCGGTAATCATAAGGCCGAAACGCGGAGCCTCTTCCCACGGGACTTCAAGCATTGCTATGGTGCAGGCTGCGCCCTTTTCCTTATGATAATCGAGCATCTTCGAGTAATCCATCTTGTAGATATGGTCGCCTGAGAGCACTGCCACATATTCCGGATTATATCTGTCTATAAAGTTTATGTTTTGATAAATGGCGTTTGCGGTGCCCTTGTACCATTCCGAGCCCTTTATCTGCTGATAGGGCGAGAGAATGTGGACTCCGCCCTGAGCCCTGTCAAGGTCCCACGGCTGACCGTTACCGATATAGTCGTTAAGCTCAAGCGGCTGATACTGGGTCAGAACGCCGACGGTCGAAATACCGGAATTTACACAGTTTGAAAGCGGAAAGTCGATAATTCTGTACTTACCGCCGTAAGGAACTGCGGGCTTTGCTATTTTTTTCGTCAGAATTCCGAGTCGCGAACCCTGACCTCCTGCCAGCAGCATCGCAATACATTCCATTTTGCGTGCCATAAAATTATCCTCCTTTTAAAGGCCGTAGCCTCGGTTTTGTACCCGACGGGTGCAAAACTACCTTGTTTTTTTTATGTATATTGCAGACATCGGCGGCAAATCGAGAGAAATGCTCTGCTCAAAGCCGTGCATATTTATCGATTCGGTTTTTAACTTACCTTTGTCGCCTTTTCCCTCGCCGCCGAATTCGACGTCGTCGGAATTAAATACTATTTTATATACGCCTTTTTTGGGTATTCCTATGCGGTAGTCGTGTCGCTCAACGTTTGTAAAGTTGCAGACAACGATTATCTCTTTGCCCTTTTCGTCCATACGGCGGAACGCGATAACCGAATTATCCTTATCGTCGGAGGATATCCACGAGAAGCCCTCCCACGAATAATCCACCTGCCAGAACGCAGGGTTTGCCTTGTAAAACTCGTTTATCTTTTTAAAATAGTTTTGCAGCGCGCGGTGCTTCGGATAATCGAGCAACAGCCAATCTAAGCCCTTTTCGTAGTTCCACTCTATGAACTGGCCGAATTCCTGACCCATAAACATAAGCTTTTTGCCGGGGTGCGCCATCATATATCCGAGAAAAGCACGTACTCCCGCGAACTTCTCGTCATATGTTCCGGGCATTTTGTCTATGAGCGACTTTTTGCCGTGAACCACCTCGTCATGAGAAATGGGAAGCACAAAGTTTTCGGAAAACGCATAGAAAAGCGAAAAGGTTATACAGTCGTGATTGTATTTGCGGAAAAATCCGTCAAGCGAAAAATAGCGAAGAATATCGTTCATCCAGCCCATATTCCACTTGAAGTTAAATCCGAGACCGCCCGAGAATACGGGCTTTGTAACCATGGGCCACGAGGTGCTCTCCTCCGCTATCATCATGGCATACGGGAAGTCGCGGAAAATATTTTCGTTGAGCTTCTGCAAAAATTCGACAGCCTCAAGGTTTTCGTTGCCGCCGTTTTTATTGGGCACCCACTCGCCGTCCTTACGGTCATAGTCGAGATAGAGCATCGACGCAACGGCGTCTATTCTTATGCCGTCAAGGTGATATTTTCTGAGCCAGAACGACGCGGAGGACATCAAAAACGAGCGAACCTCGTTTCTTCCGAAGTCAAACACCCTTGTTCCCCAGCCGTAATGCTCGCCCTTTCTGGGGTCGCTGTACTCATAGAGCGGACCGCCGTCAAATTCGTAAAGCCCGTTTGCGTCTTTCGGGAAGTGCGCCGGCACCCAGTCCAAAATAACGCCTATGCCGTTTTCGTGGCATTTATCCACAAGGTACATAAGGTCTTTAGGCTCGCCGTAACGCGACGTTGCGGCAAAGTAGCCCGTTACCTGGTAGCCCCACGAACCGTCAAACGGATATTCGGTAAGCGGCATAAACTCTATATGGGTGTAGCCCATCTTTTTGACATACGGCACAAGAGCGTCGGCAAGCGCGCGGTACGAATAGAAGTTGCCGTCGTCATACTGCTTCCAAGAGCCTGCGTGTATCTCGTAGATGTTCACGGGTGAAGCGTAAATATTTTTGCCGTTTCTGCCCTCGACCCACTTTTCGTCATGCCACTCGTAGCAATCGTCTATCTCGTAATACTTGGTGGCTGTGCCCGGACGCGTCTCCATATGGAAGCCGTACGGGTCGCATTTCATAAGCGTTCTGCCGTCGCGAGAGGTTATGCAGTATTTATACATATCATACTGCTTGATGTTTTTTATTTCCGCTTCCCAGACGCCGCCGCTCTTCGGCAAAAGCGTCATCGGATTTTCGGTTTCGGACCAGCCGTTGAAGTCGCCCGTTACGCTGACCGCCTCGGCATTCGGCGCCCATACTCTGAAAACCACGGTATTTTTATTTTTTCTGTGAGAACCGAAGTACTCATATGCATTTGAGTTGCTGCCCTCGTGAAAAAGATAAAGCGGAACATCGTTTTCGCTCTCTTTTTTAGTCGTTTTTGTACTCATCCTGCTCTTTAACTCCCTTCGGGAAACATAGGAATGTGCATTTTGACACTTATCCTTTTAATTATTTTTTATTTTATCAAAACAAAATATATTTTTCAAGGGGGTTTTGACTATTTTAATCAAATTTCCGACGAACTTCATTACAGCCGTTTGTGCAGTTTGTTACAAAATTCACCTGTATTCGATTTAAGGGGTCAAACTTGTGCCGAAACCGATTTAAGATATTCGGGCGGCGGTAATTTCAGCCTTTGTTTCGCATATCCGCGGTACAATCTTAAATTAACGGCGGAGAAGCAATCATATGCGGCGCGCTTTATTTCGGCATAAAAACAGGGCAGTAAAAACACAAAGTTCTTACTGCCCCGTTACAGTTATTCTTTTTCGGCGAATTATTCTTCGTCGTGATCGTGACCGCAGTCGTCGCAGTCGCAGTCGTCAAGGTCGAAATCGAGCTTCGCGCCGCAGTTCGGGCACTCCGCCGAGCCGTCCTCAATGGCAGCGCCGTCGAAATATACTGTCTCGCCGCATGACGGGCACTCTACCTCGTACATATCATCGTCGTCGCAGCAGCAGCAGTCGTCATCGTCATCGCCGTAAACATACTCTTCAAGACCGTCAAGATCCTCATCAACAGCGTCAAGCTGCTCGTTTGTGAGGTCAAGCTGTTCCTCAAGCTCGGCAATGGACTGAGCCATTTCGTCTATTGTGTCAACAAGTACGTTCAAAACTTTAGCTTCGTCGGAATTCTCCTCGAGCTTAAGCATTGAAACTACGCCTTTAAGATAAGCCGCTTTTTCGGTAACTGTCATAGTAATCACCATAGCCTTTCACAGCTACAATATTTTGGTATGCGCGGACGTCTTACCGTAGCTGTCATAAGACGCCGTATTCCTATCGGACCGCACAGACGGCAAATCCGAGAGTTATAAAAAGGGGCAAGAATCATTTGCCCCGTTTTTATCGTTATGAGTTTGCTCTTGACATATACTCGCCTGTACGGGTATCTACGTTTATCATTTCGCCCTCGTCAATAAAGAGCGGAACCTTAATCTCGGCGCCTGTTTCAAGAGTAGCCGGTTTTGTTGCGTTGGTAGCCGTGTTGCCCTTAAAGCCGGGGTCTGTTTTGGTAACCTCAAGAGTTACGAATGTGGGCGGCTCAACGCCGAATACCTTGCCCTTATAGGAAAGGATTTTGCAAACCATGTTTTCCTTTACGAACTTGAAGTTGTCTGAGAGCTCATCCTTGCTTATCGGAACAAGCTCGTATGACTCGGGGTCCATAAAGTAATAGAGATCGCCGTCGTTATAAGAGTATTCCATATCTTTTCTCTCTATAAACGCGGTCGGGAACTTATCGGTCGGGTTGAAGGTTTTTTCTACAACGCTGCCGGTAATTACATTTCTGATTTTGGTGCGGACAAAAGCAGCACCCTTGCCGGGTTTTACGTGCTGGAATTCGATTATCTGATAAACGCCGCCGTCCATTTCAAAAGTAACGCCGTTTCTGAAATCGCCTGCTGATACCATATTTAAATCCTCCGTTTTAAACTTCGGCAAGCTTTTACCGAAGCACAATTTTAATCATATTTATTTTATAATATATCACGTTGTTTTTCAAGTGCTTTTTTAAAGGATTATAAGCTCTTTGGGGCAATGGGTCATATTTTCCGCTCCGTTTTCGGTTATGACCGCAAAATCCTCTATTCTCACGCCGAATTTGCCCGGAATGTAAATTCCCGGCTCAACGGTTACCACGTTGCCCTTTTTAAGGATAAATTCGCTCGAGGGCGAGAGGTTCGGCTTTTCGTGAATTTCCACTCCGACGCCGTGGCCGAGCGAGTGGCCGAAATATTCGCCGTAGCCCGCTTTTTCTATAATATCGCGCGAGACCTTGTCGGCATCTTTGCCCGAAACGCCTGGTCTGATGAAATCGAGCCCCGCTTTTTGCGCATCAAGAACGACACCGTAAACCTTTTTCTGCTCGTCGGTTACTTTGCCGACGGCTACCGTTCTTGTCATATCGCTGTGATACCCGTCGTAGAGCGCGCCGTAATCCATAGTGACAAAGTCGCCGATTTCAATCTTCTTTTCCGTGGGAACGCCGTGCGGCATAGACGTGTTTTTACCGCTTACCGCGATAGTCTCAAACGAGAGAGCCTCGGCGCCGTGCGTAAGCATATAGTATTCGAGTCTGAGTGCAATTTCTTTTTCGGTGACGCCGGGCTTTATAAAGCCGCATATATCGTCGAACGCTTCCTCGGCGATTTTTTGAGCCGTCTTTATCTTTTCGATTTCGGACTCGTTTTTCACCATGCGAAGGGCGTCAATCATATTGTCAAGCTCGCCCGAAAAATCTATGCCTATTTCTTTCAGCGCGTTTTCGAATTTCGCAAGCTCCGCCACCGTCATACGCGACGCCTCAATGCCGACCTTTTCGGCACCGTGTGATTTAAAGAAGTCATGTATTTGCGAAATCTCTCTTTTTTGGAGAGCGGTTTTACATTCGGTAACCTTGTTTTCGGCGGCCTCTATATATCTGCTGTCGGTTATAAAAACGGCGTCGTCGCGCGTTACAAGCAAAAATCCGTCGGACGACGGAAATTCGGTGAAATAACGCCTGTTTTCGGGCGAAACGATAAGCGCCGAATCAATAACTTTTGAATTTTTCAACAAAAACTGCAATTCTTTAATCATCGTAAACACCATACCCATGTAATTTTTCAAATTCTTTCAGTATAGGCTCCTCGCGCTTTGCCTTCCATGCGTAGTAATGCGGATAAAGGCTCTTTGCAGGCATGGGGTCTATCCTGACCGCAACCGCACCGCAGCGATTTGCCGCCTTGATGTCGGAAAATATCTGGTCGCCGAGCATTGCGAGCTGCTCTATCGGCACACCGAGCTTTGCGGCGGCTCTTAAAAGCCCCTTGGGCTTCGGCTTTGCCGCGACACAAACATACGGCAGACCGAATTTTTTGGCTATCGGCCCGACTCTGAAAACCGTGCCGTTTGAAATTATGATAACCGGTATTCCGGCATTTTTCATTTTTAAGAGCCATTGCTCCACGCCTTTTAAAAACTTAAAGGTTCCGTCGGGAGCTATGGTATTGTCAATATCAAGGCCTATCGCGCGCGCACCCATTTTACGTATATCCTCGGGCGTTACGTCAAGCACGCTGTGAAAGCGGTATTTCGGCATAAGTTCGTTTTCCATAATGCTCCTTAAAAAGGGATTACCCTGTTTTTTCAAAAGAAAGGGCGGACAAAACCTTGTCCGCCTCTCAATTACTTATACTTTCTTTTACGAGCTGCTTCTGACTTCTTTTTTCTTTTAACAGAAGGCTTTTCGTAATGCTCTCTTTTACGAACTTCCTGAATTACGCCGTCACGAGAGGTCTGTCTTTTAAAGCGGCGAAGAGCGCTCTCCAAAGACTCATTTTCTTTAACTTTTACCTGACTCATTCTGATTCCCTCCCTTTATTCTGGGATACTTTGTAATTATAGCCTATTGGGATTTAACTGTCAAGAGCGATTTTACGCATATTGACAGACAAAGCCGAGATGTTTATTTAAATTACGGGATAAAATGCAAAAATCGGTGAAATGTTAACAATTTGTTCACATTTTTGTGTGCGGTTTGCAATAATCCCTTGTTATTATAAGACTGTACCAAACGAGAGAAGAACATTGTGGTGGATGTTTCACGAACTCGCGCAGGTCATTAAATGCTAAAACCCATTACATAAAAGTTGCCCGGCGCTGAGCGTCGGGTCTTTTTTTGCCTTTTTTGACCCTTTGACCGTTTGACCGACCGTTCAGCCGCTCATTTTCCCGCTTTTTGTTTTTACCCGATTCGCATTTTTCACTTCTTCGGTTTCTCTCGCGGCTTTTCACCGACTGCCGCGTTAAAAAAGCGAAGTCCCAATAAATTTTACCGTACGCCGCGTTACAAAAGCAAAAGGGCTTCGGCAAAAGCGACCGTTAAATTCCATACTGCAAAAAATAAAAAGCAAAAAGGACCGTTTTTACGCGGTCCTTTTTGCTTGCTAAGTGTCATTAAGTTGTATAAAAAGGGATTGGAATTGGTATATGTAAACCCGCTTATGCGGGGATTAGACGGTTTAATAAGGCGTTTGCCTTATCTGACTTCCATCGCATAGAGGCGAAGCATTTTACCGATCGTTTTCCACGACAACTTAGCGTCCTTAAGTTCGTTGATGAGCTTAATCTCACATTCATAATCTTTAACGATCATTCTTAACAACTCCTTTCGTTTCATCTTGACTGTATAGTACCACCGTTTGTAATTTTTGTCAAGACTTTTTGCACAATTTTTTAAAAATATTTTTGTGCAACATTAAGCTTGATATTACGGGTTATTTGTACATATTGTCAATTATCGCCGCGATTTTTTGACGTTTAAGCTCTTGCATAACCTTTTTAGCCTGTTTTCGGTGAATTTATATTCACTTTTTTATTTTTGTATTTTCGTCAATTTGACAATAAGATATATGCCGTATTTGTCGAATAAATCCGCTCCGCCGCGTTCCGAGTGAGCGTCAGCCGATTTTGTGCGGACGGGCGGGCAGACGGGCAGACGGGCGGACGGTCGGACGGTCGGACGGTCGGACGGTCGGGAGGACAGGCGGGCGGACACCGACGCCGTGCCGACCGTATCACATCAAAAACATCGCGCCGGCAATGCCGGCAACATTGCGAAAATTCGGAATGTTGCATAAAGAGAATGTGTGCGCTTAATTCGCGGCTTTTACCGACGGCGTAATTCCAAACTTTTCTTATAAAAAGCACTTGACAAACGCAGAAAACCGATTTAAAATACAAAGTCGAAATTGAAATTGAAATTCAGTTTCAATTTGTTTGCGAAACGTGCAGAACATAGCGTGTAAGACATCACACGCAAGATATAACGCATAACACTGATTGTTCGGGGGCGGAAAATTTGAGCTACAACACAAAGCAGAGCAAAATGGTATTTGACATACTGTATGAAAACAAAGACCGCCATCTCACGGCGGACGAAATTTTTGAAATCCTGAAAGGAAAAGGCGAGAGCGTTGGCAAAACCACGGTTTACCGCCATCTCGAAAAGCTGTGCGCTTCGGGCGAAGTGCGAAAATTTGCGGGCGGCGAGGGCGACAGCGCCTGCTACCAATACGCCGGTGACGGAACAGGGTGCCGCGAGCACTACCACCTGAAATGCACCGAATGCGGCAAGCTTATACACGCCGAATGCAGTTTCTTAAACGAACTTTCCGACCATATATATAACGAACACGGTTTTAAAATCGACGGTTCGCGCACGGTTCTCTACGGAGTGTGCGGCGACTGCCTTAAAAAGAAAGGTCTCTCTGACAAATGATTTGGAATGTAATTAAAGATACACTTACAGACAGCTTTAAAATGCTGCCGTTTCTGTTCCTCGCGTTTTTGCTTTTGGAGGCGCTGGAGCACCACGCCGGCGAAAAGATAAACAACACTCTTCGCTCCGCAGGAAAGGCAGGGCCGCTTTTGGGCTCACTGCTCGGCTGCATACCGCAATGCGGTTTTTCGGTTTTTGCCGCCAATTTATATTCGGGCGGAGTTATAACCCTCGGCACGCTGCTTGCGGTATTCCTCGCAACGTCGGACGAAGCGCTTATAATACTCATTTCGCAGCCGTCACGCGGCAAGGACATACTGCTTTTGCTGCTGTTTAAGGTTGTCATCGGCGTTACGGCAGGCTACATCACGGATTTGTTTATAAAAAAGCATCCCGAAAAGGAAAAGCACGACATCGGCGACATATGCAAAAACGAGCACTGCCATTGCGACGAGCACAAGGGAATTTTTGTACCGGCGCTCACGCACACGTTAAAGGTGTTCGGATTTCTCCTTATTTTTACTCTCATACTGAATTTTGCAATCGAGCTGCTCGGTCCCGAAAAGCTCTCAAAAATTCTTCTCGGCAATACCTTCTTCCAGCCGCTTATTGCCGCGCTGATAGGGCTTATTCCCAACTGCGCCGCCTCTGTGCTTTTAACCGAGATGTATCTCAGCGGAGCTTTGAGCTTTGCCTCGGTAATAGCCGGACTTTGCTCGGGCGCCGGCATAGGTCTTGTGGTGCTTTTCAGAACGAACAAAAAGCCACGCGAGAACCTTAAAATTCTCGGACTGCTCTACGGAATTTCGGCGCTCTCGGGCGTCATAACAGAGCTTATCGCAAAGCTCGTTTAAGCAAAGGGGCATAACAAATTTTGCGTATATCGCGTTAAAGTCCCGTTAATCAGCTTATAAAAAGGCAAAACAAAACGCCGTAACCGATTTTCTCGGTACGGCGTTTTTTCTTATTCGTGTGCGAGTGCTCTTTGCAGCCAAACTTCGGCAATATCCATTGCCGCATATAAGCCCTTTTTCTCGCTCGTTTTAATGATGCGCTCTTTCATTGACGCATTCGGGTCTGTGCTGAGAAGCTGAATGGAAACTTTGGAAGCTACATCAGCTTTTTCTTTATCGCCGACCTCTTTGTTTGCGAGAATCTGCATCATTATAACGTAATCGTCAGCCATATCGCCATAGTAAATGGTGTTGCCCTGACGGACAAGGGGTTTGCCCTTGTATGTGAGAAATTCTTTTTTCTCAGCCAATATTGTCACCTCATTTGTTTTCGCTCGATTTAAGATAATTTTTGACAAGCGCCTGTAACAGCTCGTCTCTGTCAAGGCGGCGGATAAGGTTACGCGCGTTGTTATGCGTAGTGATATAAGTCGGGTCCTCGGACAAAATGTAGCCTACTATCTGACTTATCGGGTTGTAGCCTTTTTCCTTGAGAGCGGTATAGACGGTGAGCATCGTCTGACGCATTTCTTCCTCACGCTCATCTTTTATTGAAAACTGTATGGTTTTATTTGGATCAAGCACTTTTGCCGCCTCCTTTGATAATCAAAATTATTATACACTAATGCACATAAAAATACAATACATATGTTTAAAAAGGTTTTTGCCACAAAAAGACCCTTGCGGCGTCCGGCATTTCGCCGAGCTTATTTGTCCGCGTTTATATAGTCCTCAACAACCTGACCGTCCTGTATGCGGATTACACGGTGCGCGTTCGCGGCTATTTCATTGTCGTGGGTTATCAATATAACCGTTCTGCCCTCGCGGTGCAGTTCGTGAAGTATTCTCATAACCTCCGCTCCGGAGTGGCTGTCAAGGTTGCCGGTGGGTTCGTCCGCCAAAATTATGGGCGGCTTCGCGGCTACGGCGCGCGCTATTGCGACTCTCTGCTGCTGTCCGCCGGACATCTGCTTCGGAAGATGGTTCATTCGCTTTTCAAGCCCGACGCGTTTAAGTGCGTCCTCCGACAAAACGTGCCTTTGCGCTTTCGGCATACCGCGGTACGCAAGCGGAAGCTCTACGTTTTCCTGCGCGGTAAGGCTCGATATAAGGTTAAAGCCCTGAAAAATAAAGCCTATCTCTTTGTTTCGTATTTCGCTCATCTCGTCGTCGGAGAGTTTTGACGTATTGTGACCGTCAAGCTTATATTCGCCGCTTGTGGGAACATCCAAAAGACCGAGCATATTCATAAACGTCGATTTACCCGAGCCCGAATGGCCGATAATCGCCACAAATTCGCCGCGGTCGATTGTGAGCGACACGCCGTCAAGCGCGCGAACCTCATTTTCGCCGGGATTATATATTTTATACAGATCTTTGACTTCTATAAGCGCCATATGAGCACCGCCTTTAATTGATGTTTAAATTTTAAAGCATAAAAAAATATAAATCAATGTATAAATTATGAATTTTTATCCGTGGGGCGGTAAAAATAACTCCGAAAGGACTGAAATATATGACAACGGGTAAAGAATATGACGAAATGACGAAAAAAGCGTCGCCGCCGTCTCCGAAAGCAATAGATATTTTAAACGCATTCTGGACGGGCGGTCTCGTGTGCACTCTGGGGCAGGCTCTTAACTCGCTTTACGAGATGGCGGGCTTTTCCGAGGATGGGGTAAAAGCCGCCGTCTCGGCTACGCTCATAGTTATAACTGCCATTCTCACGGGAATCGGCGTATTTGACAAAATAGCGAAGGTTGCCGGCGCAGGAACCATAGTGCCGATAACGGGCTTTGCAAATTCCATAGTATCGCCCGCCATGGAATACAGCGCCGAGGGCAGAATACTCGGCACGGGCGCAAAGCTGTTTTCGCTCGCAGGGCCGGTTATAGCTTACGGCACATTTTCGGCGTTTATCTACGGAATAATCTGCTATATTTTTAAGCTGTATTAAGCTTGTCGGAGGCAAAGCAATGGTAGAAAGACTCGGTAAATACACTTTGGCGCTCAATTCTCACCCTTCGATAACGGGCTGTGCCGCAGTCGTGGGCAAGACCGAGGGCGAGGGCCCGCTCAAAGACGAATTTGACTTCATTTTTGAAGATGACACCCTCGGCGAAACCTCATTTGAAAAAGCGGAGAGTGCGCTTCAGAAAGAGGCTGTAACGCGCGCCCTTACAAAGGCGGGCAAAACGCCCGACGAAGCGGATATTTCTCTCGCAGGCGACCTTTTGGACCAGTGTATAGGCACTTCTTTCGGTCTGCGTTCGCTCAATATGCCCTTTATAGGACTTTACGGTGCGTGCTCCACAATGGCGCTGTCTCTCGGACTTGCCTCGGTGCTTGTTGACTGCGGCGCGGCAAAGGTTGCCGTTGCGTCAACCTCAAGCCACTTCTGCTCGGCGGAACGTCAATTCAGACTTCCGCTCGAATACGGCGGACAGCGCACGCCGACCTCACAGCGCACTGCCACGGCGGCAGGGGCAAGCGTTGTGGAAAGCAGGCGAAACGACAAGCCCACGGTTGACGCAGTGACATTCGGCAGGATAACCGACCTCGGCATAAAGGATTCAAACAATATGGGAGCCGCCATGGCGCCTGCCGCGGCAAATACAATAGCCGATTTTCTTCAAGATACCGCCGCCTCACCGTCGGACTTTGATATGATATTGACGGGCGACCTCGGCATAGTCGGGTCAAAGCTGCTCTGCGAGCTTCTGCAAAAGGACCACGGAATCGACATTGAGAGCGTTCACGCGGACTGCGGCCTGCTTTTATATGACATAGAGGGGCAGGACGTTCACTCGGGCGGCTCCGGTTGCGGCTGCAGCGGTTCGGTTTTAAATTCGTATATTATGCGGCGGCTCGAAAGCGGCGAACTGTCGCGCGTGCTTTTTGTCGCCACCGGCGCGCTTATGTCCCCAACCTCCTCGCTTCAGGGCGAGAGCATACCGTCAATCGCCCATGCCGTCCTTTTATCTAAGCCTTTAAGCAAATGAGAGTCGAAAGGAATAAAACAAATATGGATATGAATATGATTAAACGCGATATAAGCCTTATGTGCACGGCACAAAAGCTGCTTAAATTTTTCTGTATGATGAAAACAATACTGACTGTTGCGACAATAGCCTTTTCCGTTTTAGAATCGGTTAATATGCTGAAAAAGCTTAAATGCTGAGCATAAAAGCCGAAAATCCGTGTGCGGCTTTTGCCGCGCACGGATTTTTTTCGGTTAAAATAAAACTTTTTTCGGGCTGTTTTACATTTACATATTCTTTTTTACAAATACGCGTCTGAGCATATAAAATATCGCGGTAACCGCCGCCGAAGCCAAAGCGGCAAAGACGAATGCCCAAAGAGTATCCGTCATAAAGCCGCTCGCAAAGCTGTAAAGCGATTTTGTACCTATGTTTACTCTTGTACCGACCCTGCCGATAATCGCGGCAAGCGGCGCCACGAGAAGCATAAGCGTGGTACCCGAAAACGCATAGACGAAATATCTGTAAACATTTTTACGCTTTTTATACGACATACGAAGCACCATAGCCGCGATAAGAGCCAACGTAACCGCGATTATCGCAGCGTAGTCGGCATAAGGGTTATAGCGCTTGAGCATATTGCCGGCTGATTTGAAATATGAATTTGAAAACAGCGATATGTAAGAATTATAGAGGTCGCCGAACTGCGCCGCCATATCCTTTATGTTGTTTTTAAGCTCGCCGTCCACCGTAAAGCCCTTTTCGGCGGCATATTCCAAAAGTCTCGTTTCAAGCTCGCTTTGTATATCGGAGGTGTCAATCGAGTCCTTGACTTCGCCGTTATAAAAATCGGTAATTACGGTTTTTGTGTCCGCGTCGATACGGTCGGGGGTTATGACGTTTTCAAATACCGAGTCAAAAAAGCTCTCGTCAACATTGCCCGCGCTTCCGTATGATACGAACTGCTCTTTCAGTTCCGAATGCAGAGCCTCGGCATAATCCGAGCGCTTTTCAACCCCGACAAGGAACGAAGAGTTCAGCACCGTGAATTTAAAAACAAGGCACATCACAAACAGGCACGAAAAGAACGAGAGCAGAAACGAAACCACTCCGCAGAGCACGCGCCGCATGGCTTTTGAGTTTTTAGTCATTTCACGCGCCTCCTCATTCGTACATATTCACGTGCGGACCCGACACCTTTTCGCAGTACACCATAAAGCGGTACGGCGTGAGCGACAGAGTGTTGTTGGGGTAGCAGGTATATAATATCAGCGTCTCCTTATCACCGTTGAGCGCGGCGCGGTAAGAGCTGTCTGTGTCTACGTTTATTACATTTGTGAGATAGACGCGGTAAACAAAGTTACCGTAGGTGGTGCTCAAATTTACGAGCGCACCCGTCTGCACGTTTTGAAGCGTGTGAAAATAAGTATTGTTATGGGCGCCTATAAGTATGCCTCTGCCGCAGCCCGGGATATGGCTGTAAAACGACATACAAGCGCCTTTTTTAAGCAACGAAGTATCGTCGCCGAAAATGACATCCGTATCAATATCGGTTCCCTCTACGGTTATATGGCCGAAATGGTCGCCGTAAGACGGAAATGTTATATCGCCCGATGTGAGATAGCCGTTATCCACACCGCTGCCACCATTAAATGCGCTGTTCTCCCCGGGTTCGACAATGGTGTTGACGTTTGCATTTGAAAATGCAAGCTCGTAAATCGAGACAAGGGGGCTGAGTATTGGAGTGAGGCAAATGAAGAACAGCAAATAGCCTACAAGCAAAAAAACTATCGGAAGAATTATAAAACTCTTCCGATAGCTCTTCTTACTCCGATTAGTACCGGAATCAGTCATCTGAATCTTTACGGAACTTCTTTACCGCTACGCCTGCAGCTGAAAGAACAGCTACCGCAGCAAGACCGCAGAATGCAGCTGAAGTGAAGTCAGCGCCGGTCTTAGCGATAGTGCCGCCCTGACCGCCCTTGCTGTAAGTAACAGCCGGATGGAGCTTAGCAACTACCTTACCCTCTGAATCGAGGATGGTGAGAAGACCGTGATCAGCATCGGTAAGCGAACCCGAAGCGGTTACGCTGTAACCTACAACGCCGAGAGCTTTGTTAGCATAAGCGAGAAGGGTGTTAGTAGCTTTCTTCTCGGTGATGTCCGAAAGCTTTACGAGGTTGTTAGCTTTGCAGTATTCAAGAGCTTCGTCGAGAATGCCCTTGATCTGGTTGTACTGATCTTCAGTGAGATCAACGTTAGAGAAAATGTTCTCAAGAGCAGTGATATACTCATCGGGAACACTGATTGTAGTGCCGTCAACAACATATGCAGTCTTAACATATGTGATGAGTTTTTCCTCATAAGTGTTGATGCCGGTTGCGGCAAAAGCCGGAACTGCCATGCAAATGAGAAGGGCCGCTACAACCAAGAGGCTAGCCATTTTCTTCATGTAGGAACTCTCCCTTTGAAAAAATTTTTCATTACCGGACAGTGATAGCTATAATATCCAGTAAAGAATTATAGTTATTGTAGCATACAAAATATATTTTGTAAACACCTTTTTAAAAAAAGTACCCACCGGGCACAAGGCCGGCGGGTACTTAAAATACTGCGATTTACTATTACAGCTCAGCGAAATACTTAATGGTTCTTACCATCTGGCTGGTGTAGCTGTTCTCGTTATCATACCAAGAAACAACCTGTACCTCATAGAGGTCGTCAGCGATGTGAGAAACCATGGTCTGAGTTGAATCAAAGAGTGAACCGTATCTCATACCGATAACATCGGAAGAAACGATAGGATCTTCGTTGTAGCCGAAGCTCTCGGAAGAAGCAGCCTTCATAGCGGCATTGATGCCCTCTTTGGTAACGTCTGCACCCTTAACAACAGCGGTAAGGATGGTGGTAGAACCGGTCGGAACCGGAACACGCTGAGCGGAACCGATGAGTTTACCGTTGAGCTCGGGGATTACAAGACCGATAGCCTTTGCAGCGCCTGTTGAGTTCGGAACGATGTTTGCGGCACCTGCACGTGCACGGCGAAGGTCGCCTTTACGATGCGGACCGTCGAGAATCATCTGGTCGCCGGTGTAAGCGTGGATTGTTGACATGATACCGCTCTGAATGGGAGCGTAGTCGTTAAGAGCCTTAGCCATGGGAGCAAGGCAGTTTGTGGTGCAGGAAGCAGCGGAAATGATCTTGTCCTCTTTGTCAAGAGTCTTTTCGTTAACGCTGTAAACGATAGTCTTAAGATCGTTGCCTGCCGGAGCGGAAATAACAACTTTCTTAGCGCCTGCGTCAATATGAGCCTGAGCCTTATCCTTAGAAGTATAGAAGCCCGTGCACTCAAGAACTACGTCAACGCCAATTTCGCCCCAAGGAAGGTCTTTAGCGTCTTTCATAGCATAGATGGTGATCTTTTTGCCGTCTACGGTGATGGAGTCTTCGCCGGCCTCAACGGTGTGAGCTTTTTCACCGATCTTGCCGCAGTAACCGCCCTGTGCGGTATCATACTTGAGAAGGTGAGCGAGCATTTTGGGATCGGTAAGATCGTTGATAGCAACTACCTCATAGCCCTCTGCGCCGAACATCTGTCTGAACGCAAGGCGGCCGATACGACCGAAACCGTTAATAGCAACTTTAACTGACATTGGTATTACCTCCAATAAATTGTTTTTACATCTTTGCTCTATTATTCTATACCGAAACACTCAATTATGCAAGATTTTTCTCTAAAAAACGGGGTTTCTGTGAATGTTTTGTCAAACTGCATAAAAAGTGTGTCGCAAGAAGTTTGCCATTAGTAAAGAAGTATTCCGTTATTACGCGTTCACGCGAAAAACGGGTATAATTTTTCGCGGCAAAGCAATACTTATAAAGCAGTATTTTATTGTCTTCGGGGGATAGGATGAAAACTGATTTTTACAGCGAAGTAAAACGCATAAACGAAAGCTTCTCGGGAAATGCCGACTTTTTTCTCGCGCGCGAGGAATTCCACACGCTTTTTGCCAGACTTCAGGAAGAGTCGATTGTAAAAAACGACGACAGATATATTTTTGCCCTTTTTTCGCTGCGTAATTTTTTGAGAAAAGCTTATCTTTCGCCCGACAGGCCGAAAAGGCAAACGCGCATAAACATAGGCGCATTTATAAACGCCCTCACGGTAAGCTGCTCGTTTTTATTCGGCAGCGACGGCAAAAAAGCGTTTGCGGTATCTCTTCCGACGGACATCTCGGCCGAGACGGACGACGTTCTCTTTTCGGCTGCCGCAACCGAAATCATCGGGAACTCGCTCCTCTATTCAAAGCGAAGCCACACGCTCGTCAGCGGCGGCATTTCGGGCGATATGCTTTTTATTTCCGCGGAGAGCTTCGGGGATTTCTCCGCATATGATTTTTGCCGAGAAACAAACAAAGGCAGGGGGCTCTCGTTTTGCCTGGGAGCCGCAAGGGCTTTACACGGAACGCTCCTTTTGGGGTGCGGCTCGGGGACTGCAAAGAACTATCAGAAGCTGACGCTCGGCGCAAGCGTAAAAAACATAAAGCGCGAAAACCCCGATTTATTTCTCGCGGAGACAAAGCGCCTTGTCTCGGAATTTCTTGACGACAATCTTTCCGTGCCGCATATTTTCATGCCGCCCGTATAGACAAAAACAGAGCTGTAAAAACTCGCGTTTTTACAGCTCGTAAGTCACAAGTATTCGGGGATTATAAAACGTAGATTATTACGTCTCTTGCGCCCCACTGCTTACATTCGGACTCTGTGTTCATAAACAGGTCCACAGTGAATTTACCCTTGTGGATAAATCCGCCTGTGTCGGCAGCTATTGCATATCCGTAAACAATACCGTCGGTGGAGACTATCCAAAGCTCGCTGCCGTAGGGTATCTGCTTGGGATTTACGGCAACGTAACCTGCCTTAACGGTTCTGCCCGTAGAGGTTTTTGCCGTGGGTGACGCGGTATAGGCGGACGCCTTACCGGTGATTATTTTCGAATAGTTCGTCGGAGCGCCGTTCTCGACAGTCACATTTGACGGAACGGAAAGCTCGGATATGGGCGAACCGTTATTTTTGAGATTTCTTACCACTACCGGGCGCTGCTTTGTGCCCACGGTGGTTATCTGCGGAACCGTCTGCTCAAGAACCACGGTAGAAACCGCCTCGCTCGACGCATATTTGCCGTCCACGGTCTTGTCGCAGTACGTTACCTTTTTGGAGCCGTTTACACCCTTTTGTGAAATAACCTGCTGATCGGTGTAAAGCTCCGCGCTCTTTTCTGTTTTCTTTGTAAATTCAACCGTTTCGGTTACAGTTCTGTAAGAATACGAAACCCTGTAAACGGTTATTGCCGTGCCCTCGCAGACCTCACTGTCGAGCTCGGGCGATACCTCATCGTCATCGCCGAGCGTTACGCCTACTCTGTTGAGAGCGTCGCGCACGGTGCCCTCGCCCATGGTGAACGAGCTTGTGTTGCCGTCCGCGGTGACGGACACGTCATAGGAATTTGTCACTCTGACGTCCATACCGTCCTTGAGTATGGTGTCGAGAGGATAGGTGATGAGCTGACCGTCCGAAAGGGTTACGTCAAGCTCCTCCAAAAGATCCTGTACGGTGCCGGCAAATACGGTGTATATCGTGTTACCGTCTATATCGGTGAAGCTGACTGTTGCCGAGCGGTAAATCCTCAGGGCGCTGTCTTCACCTGCCGTAAATCCGGTGGAATCGAGTTTGTCTCTGTCGTCAAGCTTAACGCCCGCCTGCGACACTATGGTCTTGGGGTCGCTCTTTGACGTGAGGACTCTCGTTATTTCGTTGCCGTCATATATGTCAACATAAAACGACGGCGAGGCTGCAAAAGCGGTTACGGCGCACATAATTGCAAGCGCTACTATAAGTGCCGTGACTTTTGTAAAAGCCTTGTGGCTCGCTTTTACATAGCCTTTAATTTCTGTTATCATCATTCTGCTCCTTTAACTCATACCTGCCGTTCCCGTAAAAATCGGAAACGCGGCTGCCGGACGCCTGTAATTTTGTTTCGCGTTGCGTTCGCGAAAGTTTTGTTGCCGTAATTCGATACGGCGGCGTCGCTGTTATTTCGCTTGTGACGAAAGCCATTATATTTCCAGGTCACATAATTGTCAAATCTTTTCATTCTCAATTTTTATCTATTTTGCACAAACCTAATTGTCATATTATGTCAAATAACCGCGATTACATCTCTTATCGAGAATGATTACTGACAAAAAGATTAAAATATTTGTGAAAATGTTAAAAATCGTAACAATTTATTACAAAGTTGTAACAATTACATTTGTTTTGGTGCTGTGCGACCTTATTTATCAAGGCTTTCCGCTATTATTATATTCCGTAATATTCTAAAAATTCTAAACTATGTTTTTTACCGCTTTTTATACCGTTTTTTACATAAAAAACAGCTCGTAAATATATAAAAATTCCCCACTTTGGTGCCTGTTTTTACGTCAAAAGTGAGCGGTTTTGTGGGATAAAGTCCCATTTTGGGTACACTTACGGCAGTTTCCGGTACACCGTATTGTCGGGCTCAAAAGCGGCGGTTTGAAAAGGGGCTTAAAATCGGTCACAGGGCAAACGGTGCAGACGCTTTTCGCCGTATGTTTCACGGTTCTGCTGCGGTGTTTTTATGGTATTTTGTGCGTGCTTGTGGTATAATTATTAAATAACGTTTTTTAATGTTGTAACGGCGTATATTTTTGCCTCGGCGGACAAAAAAGAGCGTCATTTTCCGCACGAAAACCGCGGCGAAGAAAAATGACGCAAAGCCGTTTTGAAAAACGGCGCAAAACGGAAAAACACGAAGCGTGGATCCCGAAAAAATTTCGCCGAAGCGAAGTGCAAAAAAACGCCTATATATAATAGTATACGAAAATCACGGAGAAACACACCATGAAAAGCTTTGAAATAGGTAAAAACGACGAGTCGCAGAGACTGGACAAATTCATACATAAAGCGGCGCCGCTTTTGCCGCAATCGCTCTTATATAAGTATATAAGAACAAAGCGCATAAAGCTCAACGGCAAAAGAGCCGAAATTTCGACAAGGCTCCGCCTCGGCGACAGGGTGGATATGTATATAAACGACGAGTTCTTTGAAAAGAAAGAGACGGTATACGATTTTCTAAAAGCCTCAAAACATCTCGATATAATTTACGAGGATGAAAATATAATGCTCCTCGACAAAAAAGCGGGTGTTCTCTGTCACCCCGACGACGAAGAGTACGTTGACACGCTCATAGGCCGCATAAAGCGTTATCTTTACGAAAAGGGTGAATACTCGCCCGACAGCGAAAATTCGTTTGTGCCCTCTCTCGTGAACCGTATCGACCGCAACACCGGCGGAATAGTAATCGCCGCAAAAAACGCCGAGTCGCTGCGCATACTCAATCAGAAGATGAAAGACAGAGAGCTGCACAAATTTTACCTGTGCATACTCATAGGAAAACCGAAAAATCAAAGCGGTATTTTAAAGGACTATCTTGTAAAGGACGAAAAGAAAAACACCGTGCATATATATAAAAAGCAGGTGCCGTCCTCTAAGGAAATCCGCACAAAGTATCGCGTTATAGACACAATAGACGGTCTTTCGCTCACGGAAGTGGAGCTTTTAACCGGCAGGACGCATCAAATACGCGCGCATTTCGCCTTTTACGGCACTCCGCTGCTCGGTGACGGCAAATACGGCAGCAACGAGCAAAACCGCAAATACGGCTCTTACAAAAAGCAATTTCTCTATTCCTACAAGCTCAGCTTTGATTTTACCACCGACGCCGGCATACTCTCTTATCTCGACAAAAAGACATTTGAGGCAGGCGACGTATGGTTCAAAGAGGAATTTTACAAGGGCGGAATAGTAAGAAAAGAGAGCCATCGCTCTTCACCGAAGCGCGGCGAATCGTGACTCATTGACATATCACCGCCGAAATGTTAAAATATTACATAATTTCAGCGCATTAAAGTATAAATTTATCACATTTGTGTCGGAGGCAGAAATGAATATATTTAAAACAATTTATGAGTGCAACAAAAATCACCCGTCAAAGCTTGCCCTTTCCGTGACAATGGACGACGGCTCAACGCGCGCATATACCTACGGCGACGTGTTCGCAAAAGCCACCGAATACGGCGACAGACTCCTGTCGGCAGGAGTCAAAGAGGGTGACCGCGTTGCAATAGCGTGCGAGGGCTCGCCCGAATGGACAATTGCATTCCTCGCCGTTTGCAAAATAAAATGTACCGCGGCTCTTATTGACGCTTCACTCGGTTCTGCCGAGCTTAAAAGCTTTATTGACCGCTCCGATGTCAGGGCGGCGTTCCTGTCACCCAAAACATTCGGCAAATTCACAGAGTTTCCCGATTACAAATTCCCCGTATTTAATGTATATGACTGCACCGTTTTTGACGGATGCCGAAATTCGGTAGAGGAGGAGCCGACATCAGACCCCTCGCCCGAAATTGCCACAATAATTTACTCCAGCGGCACAACGCGCCGCGCTGCTGGAATTATGCATACCCACGAGTCGCTTATAAAGACAACTCAGATGACTTTGAACGTGCAGGAGCTTGTCGAAACCGACCGTTACCTCGCCATAATTCCGAACAGCCATATTTACGGCGTTATATGCCTTGTGCTCGGCCCGCATATGATAGGCGCCGACGTACATTATATAGAAACTCTCGGTGCGGAAGCCATTTTAAAGGCGTTCAAGGAATACAAGCCGACGGTTCTCTCGGCAGTACCGAAGGTCTACGAGCTGTTTATGACGCAGATACTCCGCAAGATAAACGACAATCCCGCAACTGCGCTTATGTTTAAGACCTTCTATCCGATATGCGAAAAATCGCGCCGCAAAAACGGCAAGCTGCTCGGCAAAAAGATTTTCAAGAGTATTCACGACGGTTTCGGCGGCAGTCTGCGTGTGCTTTGCTCCGCAGGCGCTCCCATAAAAAAAGAGGTAGCGGATTTCTACTACGCTGCCGGATTTAACATTATGATAACCTACGGCGCGTCCGAAACAAACATTCCCACCATAGGCAACACACCCGAGGATATAACCACCGACACCTGCGGCGTTCCGTATCCGCCCATATCGCTCAAAATAAGCGACGAGGGCGAAATGCTCATAAAATCACCGTATATGATGGTGGGCTACTTCCGCGACGAAGAGGCTACAAAAGAGGCGTTCGACAAAGACGGCTGGTTTAAGACGGGCGACCTCGGAAATATAGACGAGCAGGGTCACGTTCACGTTACGGGCAGGCTCAAGGAAAACATCGTCCTTGCAACGGGCAAAAAAATAGCTCCCGATGACATCGAGGCAAAATATGCCGATCTGCCGGGAGTGAAAGAGCTTGTAATATGCGGTGTTCCGGTTAAAAACGCCGATTACGACGAAGTTCACGCATTTGTAGTCCCCGAAATACTCTCGGCGGACAGTTTCGACAGCATTCGCAAAGAGATTACCGAGCGCGGTTCGTCGCTTATACAAAATATGCGCGTGGTCAAAACGCATTTCGTAGAGGAAATTCCGCGCACGTCTCTGCAAAAGCCCAAAAGGTATCTCCTGAAGAAAAAGGCGCTTGAGGGCAACGACGCCGCGGACGAAAAAATGATAGAGAAAAAGGGCGCCGATATTGAATCGCGCGTTATCTCCGTCATTGCAAGAATCGCAAATGCCGACAAAAACGATATTTCGCTCTCGACAAAGGTATTTTCGGACCTTGCGATAGATTCGCTGAGCTCCATAACGCTCGCGCTGGAGCTTGAGGACGAATTTAAGGTGAATATCGAGCCGTATTATCACGACGATATGACCGTAGCCGACATAGTGGCGGCTCTCGAGGGCAACGGCAAGCAGGTAAATTCGATAGGCAAGAGCGGCGTTTCGTATCCGCAGGATAAAAACGGCGGCGACTACGCGGCTTACAGCTTCTTTAAAAACCTTGCCAAGAGCTTTTACAAAATAAATGTAAGCGGCACGGAGCACATCCCGCAAAAAGGCGGATTTATAATCTGTGCAAATCACGTTTCAAAAATAGACTTTCTTTTTATTTCGCTCGCCCTCAGCAAAGAACGCTATATGAAGCTTTGCTGTATGGCTAAAAAGGAGCTTTTCAGAAACGACCCGTTCTCACGCAAGCTTATAAAAAGCGCAGGTATGGTTCCCGTTGACCGCGGCGGAATGAACTCAAGCTCCATGGAAAATCTCAAAAAGAGGCTCGAAGAAAACTGGGGCGTTATCATTCACCCGGAGGGCACAAGAAGCGAGGACGGCATTTTCAGAAAGATAAAGAGCGGTGCGGGCGCGCTTGCGGTCGAGACCGACACGCCGGTTATACCCGTATACATCGACGGAGCATACAACATTTTCCCGAAGAGCGGGAAAATGCCCAAGCTCTACGACTGGAAGCACAACAAAAAGTATCGTCTCAGCGTAACATTCGGAAAGCCCATTTCTCCGGACGGACTCACAACGGAAGAAATGACCGAAAAAATAGAGAGTGCAATTTCGGCTCTCCAAAAGGAAAACAGCACTCTGCCGCAGTTCAAGAACTCCGAATCCGACTGAAATTATTGATTTTCTCCCGTGTGACGAAAAGGTTTCGGCTCGTTCTTCGTACAAAAGAATTTTATATCACAAAACAAAAACAGCCGTTCCGCACTTTCGCGGAACGACTGTTTTTATGTTTATATGGGTACCCGACAAATGCAAATCGGCAGAGGGCTGTAATCGGTTGCGAAAATTCCGACTGCTCCGATTATAATTTCGGTACAATGCCGAATTCGCGCAAAGTCCGCGCACATTTTGAAAGCGGCAGTCCCACCACGCTGTAATAATCACCGTCTATCTTTTCCGCAAAAACAGCCGCACGCCCTTGTATACCGTATGCGCCTGCCTTATCAAACGGCTCCTTTGTAGCTATGTAAGCGTTTATTTCGTCATCGGAAAGCGGATAAAACACAACGTCGGTTTTTACCGCAAACACGCATTTTTTGTCGGCGCTCTTTATTGTAACGCCCGTATATACGCTGTGCGTCCTGCCCGACAGGCTTTTGAGCATCGCGAATGCCTCGGCGCTGTCACGGGGCTTGCCGAGTATGGAATTTTCGAGCGACACCACGGTATCGGCGGAAAGGACAACTTCATCGGGACCGATTTTCGCGGCGTCGGCTTTTCTTTCCGATAAGAGCTTTACCGCGTCCTCCGGCAATATACCGTCGGGGAGCGACTCGTCCGCAGACGACGGCTTTACGGAAAATTCATATCCGGCATTTTTCAGTATTTCGGAACGCCTCGGCGATCCCGACGCGAGTATCAGTTTCATTTTTTATCCTTCGGATTTTTATTGTTGTTTGCGGAAAGTGCAATGTTTTTTAATCCCTCAGTCACCTTCGCCATTGCCTCCCTTGAAATGTTTGATGGGCTACCGTTAAGGCAAGCCGGAGGGATTTCTTTGGGTTATATGGAATTTAAACAGAAAGCGCATTATCTTTTAATCCCTCAGTCTACTCACTTCGTTCGCAGACAGCTCCCTTTACAAGGGAGCCTATATAAAGCCCTCAGTCTGTTCGCTGCGCTCACAGCCAGCTCCCTTTTCAAGGGAGCCTAAACAATCCCTCAGTCTGTTCGCTACGCTCACAGACAGCTCCCTTTACAAGGGAGCCTTTTGGTTCATTTGCTTTTTGAGTGGGGATGATTATCGATTCGGTTGATACCGTACGTTTTGTCAATACTTTCCGTTTTCGAGATAATAGGTTTTTACTATACCCACCTGGGTTTTGCTGTCGGTTATTTGGTTATTCATAACCATCTCAAATGCCTTTTGCAGAGGAATTTTCTCAACCTCGAGAAATTCGTCCTTATCAAGGTGCTGTTCGCCGAAGGTAAGCCCTTTTGCGAGATACATATGTATTATTTCGCCGCAGTAGCCGGGCGACGGATACAAATTCCCGAGTGAAATATAGCTGCGTGCGGTAGCGCCGGTCTCTTCTTTTAATTCGCGCTTGCCCGCAAGGAACGGGTCCTCGCCCTTTTCAAGCTTGCCGGCAGGCAGCTCTAAGAGCACTTCCGAGTAAGGGTAGCGAAACTGCCTTACAAATATAAGCTCGCCGTCCTCTGTAAGCGGCGCAACGCACACTCCGCCGTTATGCTCCACAACCTCGCGCAAAGCCGTTGTGCCGTCGGGCATCAAAGCCTCGTCAACGCGCATATTTACAATACGTCCGCGAAATTTATAATCCTGTTTTAAAGTTTTTTCGGTCATGTCCATAATATTTTCACTCCGTTCGGAATATATATTGTTAGTGTTATACCCGATGTAATATTTCGGGCAGGCGCTGAGATAAAAAAGAAAGCAGTTGATAAAAATGATTGTTAAACCCGAACCGCTTACATACGACTCTACGAAAAATATGATAACTCTTTTGAGAAACGAATACGACTTTGCCGGATTTGAGGTTATCGGAAGAAGCTGGGCAGGTAAAGCCGTATTTTCGATGAGCATCGGCGATGGCAGCGAAAACGTGCTGTTCCTCGGCGGTATGCGCGGAAAAGAGCAGATGACAACGCTGTTGCTGCTCCGCTTCTTTGAAAAAATGTGCGACGCCTATAAAAATGATAAAAAAATAAGCGCCGTAAAAATACGCAAGTCTCTCCAAAACCGCAAAATAACGATAGTTCCGCTCGTTTCACCCGACGCTTTGGATATAGCGTCAAAAAGAGCCGACGGCGCAGGGGTCTATGCGGGACTTGTTGCCCGTGCGGCAAAGGGCGATTACTCAAAGTGGAACGCCAACGCGCGCGGCGTTGATATTTCGCGTAATTTTAATTTCCGGCACAACGAAATTATATACGACGACCTGTCTTTTTCGAGCCCGTCGCCGCAGTTTTACGCAGGCCCGTCGCCCGAGAGCGAACCCGAGACAAAGGCAATATCAAATCTCTGCGAAAACGAGCTTTTCAGATATGCGTTTTGCTTTTCAGTAGGCGGCGAAAGAATCTATTGGAGCGAACGATATGACAATCTCTCGGAAACTGCAATGATGGCAAAGGTGCTCTCCTCCGTAAGCGGCTATCCGCTCTGCCGCAAAGAAGAAAAAGAGCGGCTCGGAACATTTTGCGAGTGGTTCAACGAAAAGCACCGCAGACCGGCTTTTGAAGTCTCGCTCGGGAACCGCGAAAACATACCGTTAGAGGATTTTGACTTCCTTTATAACCGACTTGAAGAGATGCTGACGCTCGGCGCGATAATGTAGTTGATTTTTAACTAAAGCTTCCGCTTGCCTTGGAGCAGATATTATTTTCGACGTGTCAACATAAAAACACAGCTCAATATTTCTGATTTTTAAGACTTCGGCAAGAGACAATACCGCCTTTGCCGAAGTCCTTTTGCTTTTATGGTGTTTAATCTTCTTTTCCGTATTCGCGGACAAGCTTTTTGTAATGCCTGCCCTTTTCCTCAAAGTTTTTATAGCAGTTATAGCTTGAAGCGGCAGGCGAAAGCAGGCAGATTTTACCCTTTTCGGTTACCTCATATGCCTTTTTTACCGCCGACTCAAGGTCCGGCGCCTTATACACGTTTTTTTGGGGCGCACCCTCGATTTTATCGCAGATCTTATGACCCGTTTCGGGCGTGCCTATCAGATTTTTAATATTGCTTTTCTTTAAATAATTTTCAAATTCGCCGTAATCAAGACCTCTGTCCATACCGCCGAAAATCAGCGTATCCACATCTTTAAGCGCTTCTGCGGCGCACTCCACGGCGTGCGGTATAGTCGCAATGCAATCGTTGTAAAAGGTTATTCCGCGGAAAGTGCCGACCTTTTCCATACGGTGCTCTATGCCGTTGAATTTTTCTATTGCTCTTTCGGCGGCAGCCGCGTCCACACCGAAATGCTTTGCCGCCTCAAAGGCAAAAAGTATATCCTGCCTGTTATGCTCGCCGAGAAGATGCTCGTTTTGCACGTTAAAGGGCATGGGCGCGTCCTTTTTTACGCCGACCTTGTGCGATTTGATTTTGCCGAGGTCGCAAAGGTCGTCAAGCCCCTGTGTTGCATTATAAATAAAGGTGTCGTCCTCTTTTTGCCAGCGGACTATATTGAGCTTCGCATTTACGTAACCGCGAAAACCGTCGCGGTAGTGGTCAAGATGCTCCTCATAAATATTGGTGAGAACCGCAACCTCCGGTGAGGATGAGGTAAATTCGAGCTGATGCGACGACATCTCGATAACCGCTATCGTCTCGGGCGTGACCGTGTTAATATCCTCAAGCACGGGTACGCCGATATTTCCTATGAGGCGAGCGTCAAATCCGCCCTCTTTAAGCATATCGTAAATCAGCGTGGAGGTTGTGGTTTTGCCCTTTGAACCGGTTATGCCCACCTTGCGGCACGGCGCAAACTTCAAGAACAAATCGGTCTGGCAGGTAACCAGTGTTCCGTCTTTTATATCCACATTCAAAAAGGCTATGCCGGGGGATTTCATAACTATGTCGAAGTCGTTTAAGCTGTCCATATAGCTGTCGCCGCAAATGAGCGTGACGTTTTTGTCGTCGAGCTTTATCTCGTTTTTATCGGCAACGGTTAAGTGCATATCGGGGTACATACTCCGTATAAACCGATACGTTGAAACGCCCTCTCTGCCGAAGCCGAGAATAAGCACTTTTTTATCCTTGAACATCTGAGCCGCACTCTGATACATTTTCATACATCTCCTTAACAGCAAACAAAAAGTCGTCGGGAACATTGTTTACGGGATTATATTCGTTTAGTAAGTTTTTATCTAAAATACTCTTATCCGCTTTTTTGTAAAAATAATCGAGCAAATAAGGCATCTTTTTATTTTCCTTTATGAACCGCTGTGCCGTGAGCATAAGGGCATAATTTATCTCGCTTACCGTGCCGACGCACTCAAACGGCTTTACGGGTGTGAAGCCCACAAGTCCGTCGAAAACGTCCTTTAAGCTCTCGTCCGACAACATCTCGCTGCCGAAAATATCCGAAAGAGTCGAAAGAAGCAAAAACGGCGATAATATCGAATAAACAAAAAGACACTTGGCACACTTACAGCACCATATGTTTTTCTTACTGCCGCGGTTGCAGCTGCGGAAAACCTTGTGATACTGCGGCAAAAGCGCAAACTGTTTTGCAATCTGCAACTCCGAAAACGGCCGCAAAAGGCTGAAATAGCGTATGCCCGAAAGCAGATTTTCGCCGACATATTCGGTGAAATCGTTTTCAAATCTGTATGACTTTGAATACTGGTGGTTTACTTCTCTGCCCTCAATGTTGCCCGAATTTGCACTCGATTCGTTTGAGAGGACAATGTATTCACCGCCTATAAGATAGGCGCAATACAGTGAGAGAAAAGCTACGATTGCCGAAAACGGCGTGTGACCGTTTAAAAATCCTTTTTCGTTAAGCTCCAGTAAATTTTTATCTATTGTGCGGTAAGTCCTTATTATATCGTCCTCGCCGTAGCCTGCGGCAACAACCGTTTCGGTGCGCGCCGGCTGGTCGTTTACCGTGAAAAACTTATTCTTTTTGCCGAACGGCTTTAAAAGCTCGGCTGTAACGGCGCTGTCTTTTCCGCCGCCTACCGGAATAAGGTTGATACCGGCGGTATTGTAGCAGAGCTCGGCGGCAGCAGTCGGCTCTTCGTCGCAGACAACTGTCATAAACGTCTCTTTGTCGGCGTCAATACCGTTAATATAGAAAAACTCCGACAGTCCGCCGAAATAGAGCTGTTTCCAAAATTCCTTTTGCCTGTCGCTCAAAGAGCCGCATTTTACAATTACGGTTTTCGGGCAGGCGGTTTTCCAGTAGCTGACAAGCTCCACCATACCGAGCGAAAAAACGATATTTTGCGCCGTGGGAGACGAAAAGTCGTTGAGACAGCTTTCCTCTGTGATTTTTATTTTTGTTTGCGGATGAAATTCGCAGAGACCGTCTATTTTAAAATCGAACGAAACGGTTATATATTCTTCGTCGCGTGAAATATGATAATTTTCATAGGTAAAGGTCTTGTACTGCTCCCTGAAGAGCGAAAATTTATCGTTAGGCATTTTTTACCTCCAAAATTCATTCATATTATTATACTAATTTAATATAAAAAAAGCAAGAAAACGGAAAAATTAACATTTCTTATAATTTAATAAAATAGTAATTGCTATTATTGGGCAATTGTGCTATAATTTCAGCATACCGACTCAAACTATTATGAATAATACATAAACAGCGGTAATATCTATTTTAGGAGGAAAATCCTGTGAAAGCATACACTTCAAACAACATCCGTAACATTGCCGTGCTCGGCCACGGCGGAAAGGGCAAGACCACGCTGTGCGAAGCTATGCTTTACATAGCCGGCGCTACGGACAGACTCGGCAAAGTTGCCGACGGCAACACCGTTCTCGACTTTGACTCCGAGGAAAAACGCCGTAAATCATCGGTCTCTTCCGCTATGGCGGCGCTTGAATGGGATAACACAAAACTCAATATTATAGACGCCCCCGGTCTTTTTGACTTTGAGGGCGGTGCAGCCGAAGCGGTCAGAGCCGCCGAGGCGGTGCTTATAGTCACTTCGGCAGGTTCGGGCGTTGACGTGGGTACGGAAAAAGCGTTCCGTGCCGCCGATAAAAAGGGTGCGGCGAAATTCTTTGCCATCACCAAAACCGATTCGGACCACAGAAATTTTTACAAGACGTTTGACGCCTTAAAAGAGGTTTACGGCAACAAGCTCTGCCCGACCATAATCCCGTATATGGAGGGCAATATTACAAAGTGCTACGTTAATCTTATGACGGGCATGGCGTTTTCATACGACGAAAACGGCAAAGCGACCAAAGTTCCCGTGCCCGAGGACAGCGTTATAGAAGAGATGACCTCGGCGTTTATGGAGGCTGTCGCAACCACCGACGACGCTCTTATGGAAAAATTCTTCGAGGGTGAAAAGTTCACCAAGGAAGAAATATTAAAGGGACTTTGCATAGGCATTTTCGACGGCTCGATTTACCCCGTATATGCCGTATCGGGTCTTACATGCGCAGGAGTGGATCAGCTTCTTTACGGTCTCGCGTGGTCGGCTCCCGGAGCATACGGCTATGCCGGTGAAAAGTGCGTATACGAAAACGGCGAAGAGGGACTTTTGCCCTGCGACGAAAACGGACCGCTCGCGGCTATCTGCTTTAAGACGATAGCAGACCCGTTTGTAGGCAAGATGTCATTTTTTAAAGTCGTTTCCGGCAAACTCGCACCCGACACCGCCGCATACAACTTCCGCACGGGCGAAATCGAAAAAATGGGCAAGATAGTCTTTGTAAAGGGTGCGAAGCAGGAGGACGCCCCCGCAATTATCGCAGGCGATATAGGCGTTGTCACAAAAATGGCAGGCGTTAAAACGGGCGACACGCTCTGCGACCCGAAAAACATATTGCGCTTAGCAGGCGTTGATTTCCCGAAGCCGTGCCTTTCCATGGCGGTAAAAGTCGCAAAGAAGGGCGAAGAGGAAAAAGTGGCGGCAGGTCTTACACGACTTATGGAAGAGGACCCGACAATCACCTTTGCCCTCAACAAAGAGACGAGAGAGCAAATTCTTTCGGGTCTCGGCGAACAGCACCTTGACGTAATTGTTTCAAAGCTTAAAAATAAATTCGGCGTGGACGTAACGCTGGAGCTTCCGAAAGTTGCGTACCGCGAAACCATAAGAAAGACCGTAGAGGCACAGGGCAAGCATAAGAAGCAGTCCGGCGGTCACGGTCAGTTCGGCGATGTTTGGATTAAATTTGAACCGTGCGACAGCGACGATCTTATATTTGAAACCGCGGTAGTCGGCGGGGCTGTTCCTAAAAACTATTTCCCGGCGGTCGAAAAAGGACTTCGCGATTGCGTAGCTAAAGGTTTCGCGGCAGGCTACCCGATGGTAGGGCTTAAAGCCACTCTTTACGACGGTTCGTATCACCCCGTTGACTCCTCGGAAATGGCATTCAAAACAGCCGCCTCGCTCGCTTTTAAAAACGCGATGCCGAAAGCCGGTGTTGCCATACTCGAACCCATCGGCACCTTGACAGCCTATATGCCCGATGAAAACCTCGGCGACATTATGGGCGACGTTACAAAGCGCCGCGGCAGAGTTCTCGGAATGGGCGCGTCGGAAGAAAAGGGTATGCAGGAGCTTACCGCCGAAGTTCCGATAGCGGAAATGGGCGATTTCACAACGGTGCTTCGCTCCGTTACGGCAGGCAGAGGTCACTACACCCTCACTTTTGCACGCTACGAGCAGGCTCCGCAGCCGGTTGCCGACAAGGTAATTGCCGACCGAGCGGCTGAAAACGAAGAATAAACAGCAATCGGGGAACGGTTTTTGCCGAGCTGCGGCAAGGATTGTTCCCCTCTTTTTGCCGTTTGGTATTGAAAAAATCATCAAATATGGTAAAATAGTACAAATACTTAAAGTTCAAGGGGATTTGAAAATGAGCAAAAAAACAGTTTTTAAACTTTCGGCAGCTTCGATTTGCGTTCTGCTGTCTGCCTGCCTGCTCTTTGCTTGCGGCAAAAAACAGCAGGATTTTGAAGCGGACACCACGGCGGCTCCCGAAACCACCGCGGCGGTTTCTGCCGATATAAATCCGCTTACCGGTCTTACGGGTCTTCCCGAAAGCGCCATAGGCAAGCGTCCGGTATGCGTAATGGTTGAAAATTCACCCGAAGCTCGTCCGCAATGGGGACTTTGTTCTCCCGATATTGTAATTGAGGGCGAAGTTGAGGGCGGTATCACAAGAATGATGTGGATGTATGCCGACATATCTTCGGCTCCGAAGATAGGCCCCACAAGAAGCGCGCGTCATGACTATGTTGAGCTTGCCGAGGGCTTCGACGCCATTTACGTTCATTTCGGCGGCAGCAATCTTGCTTACGACAAAATCTCCGCTGATAAAGTTGATGATATCGACGGAATGAAAGCCGGCAGTTACTTTGCCCGCGATAAGGCGAGAAAGGTCTCAAAAGAGCATACCGCTTACACAACGGGCGAAAATCTTTCAAAGGCCATCTCGGAAAAGGGGTATCGCACCGACGTTAAATCGGGGTACGGTTCACCGTTTACCTTTGCTTCGTCAAAGAGAACACTCTCCGGCGGCACCTGCAATTCGGTTCTTGCGGTATTTTCGGGCAATTACAAGCACACATTCAAATACAATGCCGATGACGGCCTCTATTATAACAATATGAATTCCGACCCTATGAAAGATGCCGACGGCAACACAATGGCTGTTACAAACGTAATTATCCTTTACACGGGCGTTACAGGCCCCATTGACGCTTCTAAGCACGTTGACTGGGATCTCAAAGGCGGCAACGGTGTTTACGTTTCAAACGGAACATACGAAAATATTAAGTGGACAAAGGGCGACGCATCTTCTCCCCTCAAGCTTCAGGCAGAGGACGGCAGCGACCTTCAGCTCAACACCGGTAAATCTTGGATAGGCTTTGTCAGAAGCGACAACGCAGGCTCTACCGTAATAGGCTGATAAAAAGTTAAAATCGCAAAAACCCCCGGGTGTATGTCCGCAGACAACCCGGGGGTTTTTTAATAGACCCCCTTAAAGGAAAAGCCATAGCAAAGTGGCTGAGAATTATCGGCTCCCTAAAAAGCAAATAGCCCTAAAAGATTCCCTCAAAAAGCAAATGAGCTAAAAAAGGCTCCCTTGAAAAGGGAGCTGGACGCGAGTTCACGAGCGGACTGAGGGATTGTTCAGGCTCCCTTGTAAAGGGTGATTCCCCACGGTGTGGGAAAATGTCACGAAGTAACAAAGGGGACTCTCTCCCGTCAGGAGCCAGCTGTGAGCATAGCGAACAGACTGAGGGATTAAAAGATAATGCGCTTTCTAGTCAAATTCCATAAACTCCCAAGAAATCCCTCCGAGTTGCCTTACGGCAACCCACCTCCCTTTTCAAGGGAGGCTTTGGCGAAAGCGACTGAGAATTTATATAGGCTCCCTTGTAAAGGGTGATTCCCCACGGTGTGGGGAAATGTCACGAAGTGACAAAGGGGACGGGCTCCGGTTAGGAGCTGGCTGTGAGCGCAGCGAACAGACTGAGGGATTAAAAAGTCACGCGCTTTCTGTTTAAATCCCA